>JABRVZ010000127.1:0-12649 GCA_039961775.1 Chloroflexota bacterium | reverse complement strand
GCGTTGTCGGCGGGGCAAGAAGCGTCACTGCCGGGGCGGGGGTATTTTCCAGCGGGACAATCGCCACGCCGTTGCAGGCGGAGAGAGTCAGCGCAAGAAAGAGCGAGAGAAGGGCAATGCGTCGAAACATCAGTTAACCTTTCTAAATGTGAATGCAAGGCAAGTCTCTGACTTGCCCCACGCGCTATGAGACTTGCGCGATGTGAGGCTTGGCAATTTTGAGATAATCGTCACGGTGGATAAAAATCGAACGGTCGAGCCGCCCGGCGTTGAAGACCAGTTCTTCGTGTTCGAGCAGGGCGGGGTCGAGAACCAGCGTCAGGTCGGGGTCAAAGGCAAAGGGCGGCACTGCGCCCATTTCGCAGCCGGTCAGTTGACGGGCTTTTTCGGCGGGCGCAAACATGACGTGTGTCCCCGCGCACAGGGCTTTGACGGCGTTCAGGTCGGCGCGGCGGTCGCCGGGGATGTTGACCAGATAGTAGCGGCTCTCTTTTTTGCCAATCTTGACCAGCACAACCAGCGATTTGACGGCTTGCGAAAGCAGGTTGCCGCGCATCTGACTGACGAGTTCGGTCTGCCCTTCGGGGGCGTGTTCCACCACGCGGTAGCGCGCGCCCGCTTCGTCCAGCAGGGCGATGAGTTTTGCGTAAATGTCCTGTTCCATAGAAAAATCCTTTTGTGGTATGCGGCGCAAGCCTTTGACTTTGCGCCACAAGGTTTTTAGACGACAAAGCGCGATGTTTGTTCCCGTTCCAGCCAGCGCAAGACGTCTTCGGCGTTTTTATCGGGCGGGAAGACGGGATAAAAAACCTGCTTGATGAATCCATCCCGAACAATGAGCGTGACGCGCTTGAACAGAGTCATGCCCGCGATTTCAAAGGTCGGCAATTTGAGCGCGGCGGCAAACGCCAGCCTGGAATCGCTCAACAACTCAAAGGGCAGATGCAGCCTTTCGGCGGCTTCCCGCTGATAGTCCGTATCCTGCGCGCTGAGACCGAAAACCTGCGCCCCCAGCCTTTGCAACTCCTGATAGCGCTCGCGGAAGGCGCAAGACTGCGGCGTGCAGCCGCGCGCGCCGGGGATTTCGTTCCAGCCTGCGGGCGGGTCCTGATGCGGCTGTCCCGTGCGGGGGTAGATGTAAATCACTGCCCAGCCAGGCAGGTCTGCCAGACGGACGGCGCGGTTGGCTGTGGATGGCAGGTCAATGAATGGCAGGCGCATTCCTTTCAGGTGGCGGCAGGCGCCGTCATCGGCGGGGACGGGTAAATTTTCGGGCAGGGCGTACAGGTTGTCGCTGCGAGTCATGCCGAAGGCTCCTTTCCAGATTGCAGATAGGGTTGAACGTCCGCGCCGCGCCAGAGATGTTCCATGAACGCCGCGCCTTCGCCCCGCTGAATTTCATCGAACAGGGCGGACATTTTCGCCAGCAGGGCGCGGAAGATGTACGGTCCAAAACTGACGCGCTTGATTCCGATTTCTTGCAGCGCGTTCAGGGACGGCGTTTTGGCGCTGAACAGGACGTTGATGGGCGCTGGAATGCGCTGACGCAAGATGACGAGCGTCTCTTGCTCCGCGCAGCCGATGGGGTAGATGCAGTCTGCGCCCGCCTGAAGGTAGGCGTTGGCGCGGCGCACGGCGTCTTCGATGCGTTCCTGTCCAGTGGCGAATCCGTCCGACAGGAAACTATCGGCGCGGGCGTTGATAACCAGCGGGATGTTGCGCTTTTCCGCCGCGCTGCGGATGGCTTCAATGCGCCGCGCCTGTTCCGCGATGGGGCGCAGTTTTGCGCCGTCCTGCCAACTGTCTTCGATGTTGAGTCCCGCCGCGCCCGTATCCAGCAATTGAGCGGTATGCTCCTGCAAGCCGTGAAGCGATTCGGAATATCCCGATTCAATGTCCACCGAGACGGGGATCTCCACGCTGCGGACGATACGCGCAACCGCATCGAGCATGGTCTTCCATTGGAGTTGTTCGCCATCGGGATATCCCAGCGATTCGGCGATGGCGGCGCTGGCGGTGGCGGCGGCGGGAAAGCCTTTGGCTTGCAGCAGCCGCGCGCCAATCGGATTCCAGATGTTGGGCAGAATCAGCGGGCGGGTCTGATGATGCAGGTCGAGCAGGGTTTGGGCGGCGGATGGTTGAGTCATAAGAAGGCTCCGAGTGTAGTGCGACATTAATGTCGCACTACACATTTTTACTTCTGCGGCGTGTGCATGAGCGTGAAAGCCGTGTCCGAAGTGACCGTGCCGTCTTCAATCGTTCCGCTGCGGTTCAGGTAAAAGGCTTCGGCGTAGATTTGTCCGCCGGTGTATTCCCAGTTTTGAATCAGGTAACTTTGGTTTTGCCGCCGCAGCAGGTCGGGGTGCAGATACCAGAAGTAGGTATTCCAATCCAGCTGAATTTGCACCGGCACGGCGCTGGGGCAGTTGAGAATCAGGTTTTCTATCACCGGGTCGGGCCAGATGTACAGACGCAGGCGCATGGTGTTGTAGTGAATCTTCAGCGTGGAAATTTCCTGCACGTGCAGCAGCCCGCCATCGGTCTGCGCGCTTTGAATACAGCCGGGCGGCAGGGGCATTTCGGGCGAGAACTCCGTCACCGTCAGGTCGCCCTGCGCGGGAGCAACGAGTTTGCCGTTGTAGTCGAACTGCAACTTGACGACGTCGCCGCTGACCTTGCTCGTCCAACTCAGGGACGATGAACCCTGCTGGCTGCCGGTCAGAATCAACTCGAAGGTGGCGCAGCGCTTGACCTGCTCGCGCACGGTTTGCAGGGCGGCGTCGCCCAACGTTTTGCGGATATAAGGTCTTGATTCGTTTAACAGGTATTGCGCAAAATACATCACGTTATAGACCTGGCGCGCGTCGCCGTCCATGCAGCGGTTGTAGGCGCGGTTGAATTTGCGCAGGAAGTATTCCGGCGTGGTCTCGATTTTGGAGCCGGTCAGCGGCGTGATGATGATTTCGTCTTCATCGCTGTTTGTGACGCTTGGACTGACCAGGGGCGTGATTTCCGGGTCGTCGTCCAGCGGCGAAATTTCCACGCCTTGATACTCGGTAGCAGGCTGTGGGTTGTCGCTCAGCGGCGAAATTTCCACGCCCTGATACTCGACGGCAGGCTGCGGTTTGGATTCGGCGCTCATCGGCACGCGCACGGTTTCACCCGCCGCCGCGTGGACGGTCTCGCTGGTGGTCGCCGCCACCGTGCCGGTCAGCATCCGCACCTTCATCTCGCCGTTCGGCTGGGAAGTCGCCACCGCCGTCGAGCCGAGAGTCAGCCCCACGCCGTTGACTTCCAGCGAGAGCAGGTCTTCGGCGCTTTCGTTGATGATGACCAGCCCGCTGGAAAAATCCGCGCCGTGCGCGCTGGAAAAGGTCAGGCGCGGCAGATTCTGGTTGGTCTCATCGCGCCCGATGAAAATCTCATCGAAGCGCAGTTCGGCGTTGCCCGCCGCCAGAATCAGCAGGCTCTCGAAGTCGCTGTCCACGCCGGGGGCTTGCAGGCGGAACGCCCAAACGTCGTAGGAATCGAGCGCGGCGGATTCGGCGCGGAAGGTCTGCCCGGCGGCAAGGTCGCTCACTTCGCCGTTGTGACAGGCTTGATTCAGCCCCGCGCCCCGACAGGCTTCGATGGCGTTGGCAATGACGGCGTCAAAGAGCGGCGCTTCGGCGGCGGACGATTCACCGTCAGCGGCGGCGCTTTCTTCACCCGATGAAACGGGCGCTTCAGCCGCAGGCAGGCTGGGGATGTTCATCTGCCCGCAGGCGGAAATCAGCAGGGCAAAAAGAAAAAGCAAAGCATATCGTTTCTTCATGATGTTCCTTATGGAGCGTTTTATAAATTAAGATTTGCCACAGATAAACGCGGATGAACGCTGATTTTGATTGAAATCCAATTTATCTGTGTTCATCTGTGGTTAGAAAATGAATTTCAAAATTTCCTTAAGGCAAAAACGTGTCATACTTCTCGTACAGCGCCAATACCTTGCTCATATCTTTGGGGGGCCAGGTCGGCTCGTTTTGCGCCAGCGCCGCCAGTTCCTTGAAGTATTCTTCAAAGCCGCCGGGCAGCAAAAAGGTCAGAAAACGCGCCGGAACGTCATCGGGATTCGAGAAGGTGTGCAGCGTTCCAGCGGGGATATGCACAAACGCCCCCGCTCCGCCGCGAAACGAACGCTTGTCGAGCGTGAAGGTGACGAACCCTTCCAGCACATAAAAGGCTTCGTGCGTCACCTTATGCCAGTGCAGGGCGGGACCCTTAAAGCGCGGCGGCGCGTTGTATTCCAGCAGCGACCACGCCCCGCCCGTATCGGCGCTGACGGCTTTGTAGCAAATTTCCACGCCCATAAAAGAGAGCGTCGGTCCCGCGCCGGGCGCGAGCAGTTGGGCTTGCAAAGATTGGTTCATGGTTTCTCCTTTTCTGTTTAAACCGTATCGCGACATTCGTACCGCGACATTCGTACCGCGACATTTATGTCGCATTGCAGGCGAGATGAATCTCGCGCTACGTTATTGCTAGATTAATTTGTCAATTTGCAAAATCTCGCGCTACGCGATTGCCAGATGAATTACCCGCATCATACGCGCCGCATCTTCGCTTTGGGTGTCGCCCACCGACACAAAAAGCGCCACAAACGGTAAAATGACTCCATGCAAACCTTTGGCGAAATCCTTGCCCGCCGCCGCAAACAACTCGACCTGACGCAGGAAGCCCTGGCGAGTCTGGTCGGCTGTTCGCTTTCCGCCATCCGCAAAATGGAAAGCGGCGCGCGCCGCCCCTCAAAACAAATTGCCGAACTGCTGGCGACCCATTTGGAAATTTCCCCCGACGAGCGGACTCTTTTCCTAAAGATGGCGCGCGGCGAAAGCGCTTCCCGCCGCCTGAGCGACGCTTCACTCCCGACCCTCAGCCTGCCCGCCGCGCCCGAAGCCTTTCCCTCCGCCGCAACGTTGCCCCTTCCCCCCACCCCGTTCATCGGGCGGCAACCCGAAAGCGAAGCCCTCGCCCGCATGGTCAGCGACCCGCACCTGCGCCTCATCACCCTGCTCGGACCGGGCGGCGTCGGCAAAACGCGCCTTGCGCTGGAAGCGGCGCGCGCCCAACTGCCCGCCTTCGACCAGCGGGTGTACTTCATTCAACTCGCCGCCTTCCAGTCAGCCGAATCGATTCTGCCCGCCATCGCCGCCGCGCTCAACATCCCCTCCGCCAGCGCGGACGAACTCCAAACCCGCCTGTCCGATTATCTGCGCGGCAGAAATACCCTGCTGGTACTCGACAACTTCGAGCATCTCATGGACGGCGCGCCCCTGCTCTCGGAACTGCTGCAAAAGACCCCCAACCTGAAAATTCTCGTCACCTCGCGCGAGCGGCTCAACCTGCAAGGCGAATGGACGTTTGAACTCGGCGGCTTGACCGTCCCGCCGCAGATGGACGAAGACGACTCGGCGTACAGCGCCCTGCAACTCTTTGGACTGCACGCCCGCCGCCTGCGCCCCGACCTGCAACTGCGCGGCGCGGAACGCGAAGCCGCCATCCGCATTTGTCAGCGCGTGGACGGCATGCCGCTCGCCATCGAACTCGCCGCGGCGTGGGTCAACCTGCTTTCGTGCGCCGAAATCGCGGCGGAAATCGAGCGCGGCTTCGACTTTCTCTCGTCCACCCTGCGCGACGCGCCAGAACGTCACCGCAGCCTGCGGGCGGTCTTTGAACACTCGTGGCGGCGGCTCACCGCAGGCGAGCAATCCGCCCTGAGCCGCCTGACCATCTTTCAGGGTGGATTCAGCCTCGCGGCGGCTGAGTCCGTTGTCGGGGCGGGGCGAAGCGTCCTGTCGAGCCTGGAATCCAAATCGCTGCTGCGGCGTTCCGCCAACGGGCGCTTCGACCTGCACGAAGTCATCCGCCAGTATGCAAAAGATTATCTGAAAGACGAATCCACTTTACGCGACAGGCACAGCGAATATTATCTGGGGCAGTTGAGTCAAAGCGCGGCGGAACTTTTTGGGGCGGACAGGTCGAACGCGCTGGGCAGGCTTTTCGATGAGTTGGGCAATTTGAGCGCGGCGTGGGCTTGGGCGCTTGCCCAAAAACAATTCGCCTGGCTGGACGCCGCCCTGCAAAGTTTGTGGATGCTCTACGATGTGCATGGCTGGCTTGCCGATGGCATTCAGCAAACGGGGGCGTTGATTGCCGCCTTGCGGCGCGAAACGGCGGCGCAGGTGTATCTTGGGCGCGCGCTGACCTTTCACGGGATGCTGGTCTTTCGCGCGGGCGATTATCTGCGCGCCCGCGCCGCGCTGGACGAAGCGATTGCGATTTTACGCGCGGCGGGCGAGAGCCAGTCTTTGCCGCCCGCCCTGATTTTCAACGGCATTGTCGTTTCGCTGATGGGCGATTTTTCTCTCGCGCGCGCCCTGATGGATGAAGGCGCGCAACTGGCGCAGGCGCACGGCGAGCGCTGGTTCACCGCGCTCGCTCAATTCGACCAGGGTTTCATCGCGGGGCAGCAAGGCGATTTTGCTTACGCCTACGAGCGGATGCAGGCGGGCTTGTCCATTTGGTGCGCGCTGGAAAATTCGCGCTTCATCGCCTTTGCGCTCAATTTTCTCAGCCCGATTGCCATTCAACTTGGCAGGCTGAATGACGCGCAAGCCTATCTCGAAGAAAGTCTGCGGCTCAGCGCGCAAATCCACGACCGCTGGGGCATGGGTACGGCGCTGGGGCGTTTGGGCAATCTGGCTTTGCGGAAAGGGGACGCGCAAACTGCCAGGCGGCTGCTCGCCGACAGCCTGACCCTGTTCACCGACCTGGGCGCTCGCTGGGATATTGCCTGGGCGCTGACGCAGTTGGGCAAGGCGGCGATTGCCTCCGCAGCCTGGGACGAAGCCGAAGACCTGCTCAAACGCGCCGTAAAACTCTCGCTCGAAGCGCAAGCCCTGCCGCAGGCGATGGACGCCGCTCTGGAACTGGCGCAATGCTTCATCCAGCGGGGCGAATTTGCGCGGGCGGCGGAGTTGGTTCTGCCCGTCATCCGTCACCCCGCCAGCACGGTGGAGACCAAACAACAGGCGCAGAAGTTGCAAGCCGAACTGGAAAAACATCTCGCGCCGATGGAATCCCCCGAAGCGCTGGAAACGGTCCTGGCGCGGGTTGTGGAATAATCGCAGAAACCAAAACTCCCCTGCCCTGAACAGGCGGGGGAGTTTTCTTTTAGAAAATTCCGGTATCAGTCTGAGTGTGGCGGAATTTATCGCCGTATGCCGAAGATGCGCCGCGCTGCGTTACTCTTCCAGTAATTTAAAGGCGACCCGGCGCCCTTTACCCTGCCCGAAAGCGAGCGCGAACCAGGCGCGGGTCAGCCCATCGAGCGCGGGGACGGCTTCCAGTCCGCCGAGGCAGACCGGGCGCAGACCAACGTCTCGGATGAGTTGTTCGGCGGCGGGGCGGGCGGATTCGCTTCCAGCGTAGAACAGGTCAATTTGCTGGCCGCCCAACTGCGGGTCGGCGAAGTTCTCCCAGCCGAGGCTGCTGAAGGCGCGCACG
The DNA here is from genome assembly GCA_039961775.1 of Chloroflexota bacterium. Lineage (GTDB taxonomy): Bacteria > Chloroflexota > Anaerolineae > Anaerolineales > Villigracilaceae > Defluviilinea. Next base: position 5,110 of record JABRVZ010000127.1, on the reverse strand, counting down.
AGAACGGCGTCCGGCGCGGCAGACTGGAGCGCATCGAGGTTGTTCATCTGCGGGCTGCGCGGGTTGTTGGTGGCGTCTATGACGATTTTGCCCGACAGCGCCGCGCCAAACTGCGCCGCAAATTCCGCCACGCCCGCGCCGGGCAGGGCGAGCAGGACGATTTCGGCGTCCATCAGCGAATCGGCAATGGGGACAACCTTCAGCCCGGCGTGTTTGGGGTCGGCGGGGTTGCGCACGCCATAAGTGACCTGATGACCGGCTTGCGTCCACTTCTTGCCGAGCGTTTTGCCGATGTTGCCTGCGCCGATAATGGAAATTTTCATGAATTCTCTCCTTTGTTTTCAGAATATAACGAAACCAGCCGCGACATGACGATGGTGATGAAGAACACGCCCGCAATCATCTCCAGGTTGGCAAGGGACCGCGCCCACCACGAGGCGGGCAAAATATCGCCGTAGCCGGAAGACGTCAGGGTGGTGTACGAAAAGTAGATGAGTTGCTGCCACTGCACCGGGGCGTCGGGGAAGGTTCCGTCGCGGAAAGAGCCGGGGAGCAGGATATCCAACAGCCCGTAGATGGGGACGAAAAGGGCGCCAATCAGCAGGTAGAGCGCCACTGCCGCGTAAAGCACATCACGGGTGATGGTCTGAACGGCAGCCAGGAAACGTCCCAAAATCCAGAGCAACATACCGAGGTAGGGAATCAGCGCCAGATAGGTGGTGACAACTGTCCAGATGGCGCCGGGATTGAGCGCGTAGAGCAGGCTGTCGCTCAGGTAAATGGCGCCGGTGATGCTGAGAAAGAGAGTATGGAAGCGCGAATCGCGCCCAAGCAGGATGCCGACCACAATCATCGAGGCGTAGAGCAGTTCGTAGGCGATGAGCGCCAGCGTGCCGTAGGCGGTGATGGGGTAGGCGAACTGCACCAGCACAATCAGCGCCAGCAGGTAGATGACTTTGCCTTGTACGGCGTGTTCGAGGGCGAGGTCGGAGCGGGTGGACATGATAGGATGGGAAGAATACCTGATAATATTTCAGTACGTTCAAATTCTCAAGTACGCACTTTTTTGGAATATACTATCCAAAAAGTAAGTAAGGAGAAAAATGAATTACGCTACCCTTAAGCAAACCCACGTTTGCCCGGTCGAAACCGGACTGGAACTGATTGGCGGGCGCTGGAAAGCCCGCATTTTGTGGAAACTCTACAACGGCACCCTGCGCTTCGGCGAACTGCGGCGCGGGTTACCCGGCATTACCGAAAAAATGCTCGCCCAGCAACTCAAAGAGATGGAACAGGACCAGTTAATCATCCGCACGCAATACCCCGAAATGCCCCCGCGTGTCGAGTATTCGCTCAGCGAATTTGGGCGCTCGCTCACGCCGGTGCTGGAGGCGCTCAAGGCTTGGGGCGCGGAGCATCAGGAGCAAATCCGCCAGGTGATTTTGGTGGGAGAGGCAGAAAATCTTGCGGGGTAGGAGATTGTGCTCCGCTGAAGAACCACACAGGGCTGTCCAATTAGCGGGACAGCCCTGTGTGGTTTAACAACGGTATGCTCTTTTTCGGTTATTGCGCCGCCACGACGGCGGGGCGGAATTTATACCCGTATACCAGATATGTACCCCGCCGGACAGATCAGATTGCGGTTGTGAGGCGGAAAATCGCAGTATTGGCTTCAACGGTCCAATTTTAATAAGTTTGATGCCTAGGTGTTGCTACCCTGTCGGCAAGGAAGTCGTTTTAAACCAAGCAGTGATAGCTGTCTTAGAAATAGTAGGACAGGTTTGGTTACCCAATTTAGTATTCACTATGTTGTCATAAAGGAACCGTATATGGTGACCACAAGCCCGGTTTTGCCTAATTATGGACTTAGAATTGGATAAAAAAAGAACAGCGCCTTGTCATTAGGCGCTATTCTTTTCAACTAGGATAAGTCAAATCCGACCAATTTAAGTCAATAACTCGTCACTGGTAATTTCTTCAACCATTTCATTTCGGTCAGTTCCTTCAATACAAAGTCCGCACCATCTGCGCGGGAAAGTTGCGTACCCGAACTCTTGCTTACATACCCAATCTGATATCTGCCTTTATGTTCGCCATCCACCAGGCGCGGGAACCTCACTACCGTCCAATTCAAATCAGACTCCCGAATCACCTTCACATTTGCGGCAGAGTCCAGCACCACATCTTTTGCCAATAGATTGAGCAGAAATCCGATGAGGTGATCAATAAATTTGGGTTGATCTTCCGGCTGGCGCACTCCAGCACCAGTCGTGGATACCAGCCGGCGCACACCATGCTTCTTCATCCCGGCTACTATGTTTTTTGCCGAAATCTCCATCATGTGGGGAACGGGTGGACGGGTCGGTCCCAGGGCGCTGATGACGGCATCCTGCCCGGCAATCGCCTTCTCGACAGCTTCGGCGTCCATCGAGTCGCCCTTGACGACGGTTAGGTTGGTATGGGTGACAGTAAATTTTTCCGGGGATCGCACGAACGCAGTCACCAAGTGACCTGCTTCCAAAGCCTGCTTGACCACTTCCAAGCCAACCCCACGCGATGCACCAAATACTACGATCTTCATATACACTCCTTTGAGTTCCTTTTTGAAATTATCCTTAACTACAAAGCCAATAGGACCTTCAACTGTTTTGCCACCAGGCGCAGCGGGTCGGTAGTATGCGATGTGCGACTCAGGATGATCCCGCCTTCGATGGCAGAAACAATGAAAGTCGCCAGTTCATCAGCCTTTGTTTTCGAATACCCACATTCAATTAACTTGTCATGGAAGGCGGATTTCAACATTTGATACGCTTCGTGGCAGGCTGCATTAATCCGCGGCGAGGTGGTCGCAGTCTCCATCGCCACAGCCGTCAACGGACTGCCCGCCGCAAAACCAGATCGTTCGACATGTTCCGCAATATTCAGAATGAAGTCAGAAACTGCCTTGGCGGCGTTGGAACTTTCTGTTAATCCCTGGCGAATCCGTTCGGCAGTTTGGTTTCCAGATTGAAGCACCGCCTCTGCCGTGATCTGTTCCTTGCCCTCTGGAAAATAATAGTACAACGAGCCTTTGGGGGAACCGCTTTCCTTGATGATCTCGTTCAATCCGGTGCCGTGATAGCCCTGTTTTTCCAGCAGGGCGCAGGTGGTTTGCAGGATTTGTTCGCGGGCATTGCTCATGTCTATCTCCGTCCAAAAGATGTCTTTTGTCATCTTTCCAAAAGACGACTGCTGGATTATTATAACGACTGGTCTATATACAGTCAAGCCAGGAGCAAATGAATGTCAGCCCCCATATTGGTAATCGGCGCGCTGGGCAATGTCGGCACGGAAGTCGTACGGCAAATACTCGCCAGAGGTGGGAATGTGCGCGCGGCGGATATGGATGTGAACAAACTCAGGGAGCGCCTTGGCGATTCAGTCGAGGCGGTTCGCTTTGACTTTACCGACCCAACCACCTACGAGGCAACATTCAAGGGCGTACAGAAGATGTTCTACATGCGTCCACCGCATATCACGAACATCCAGCGGGATATGGCTCCTTCGATGGATGCCGCCAAACGCGCGGGTGTAACCCATGCCGTGTTTCTCTCCCTGATCGGGATCGAGAGCACAAAATATGTCCCCCACTACAAGGTGGAGACCTATTTGAAGGCAATCAACATGCAAACAACCTTTTTACGCTGTAGTTTCTTTATGCAGAATCTGAATACCACCCATCGCCGTGAGATCAAGGAAAGGAATGAGATTTTTGTGCCGGTGGGAAAGGCAAAAACCGCCTTTGTCGATGCGCGCGACATCGGGGCGGTGGCGGCGGTGGCTTTGCTGGAGGATGGACATGCCGGCAGGAACTACGACCTGACTGGCAGTGAACGCTTGGATTATTGGGAAGCAGCCAGGATCATGAGCGAGGTATTGGGACGAAGAATCACCTACCGCAACCCGAACCCGCTTTATTTCCTGATCGAGACGATACGCAGGGGTACGCCTTTCATGTTTGCCCTGGTGATGACGGGTTTGTACACATCCACACGTTTCGGAATGGCGGAACCGATCACAGATGAAGTCGAGCGATTAACTGGGATTAGCCCGATCACATTCAGGCAATATGTAACAGATTATGAAGATGCCTGGAAGTAATCTCAGATTACCGAGTCAAATTAATTCAGCATGAACGCTCCTACTTATCCCTTCATGCTATAGGCTAAAACTCTTTCTTTTCAACGCTCACCCGGGTTCCACCTGGCATCTCCACGGTAACATCCCCAGGGTCGTAAGATACAAGTGGTTGAGACCAGCGAAAGATCCATTTTGCATCCTCCGGGCTGGCGTTGACGCATCCTCGTGAGGAGGGTTCACCATAATTGTTGTGCCAATAGGTGGAATGGATTGCCACACCGGAGCCAACGAATAAACTGACCCACCCAACAGCCGGCAGACTCCAGCCTGCTGATGCACTTCCACCGCTTAATGGCAAGGAGATCGCCTTCCGCCAGATCGGGAATTCGCCTACCGGGGTCGCCCATGCATCCACAGGATTGCCCCATGCATCGTACAGTGCACCACTGGAAATACGCGCGAAATACACCTCATTCTTTCCCTCATAGCACGATAAGGTTTGATAATCAATATTGACCACGATCCTTTTTTCTTCCGCTTCCGGGTTAACGGGAGCGATTTCATCCGCAGTCAGTGGACGAAACGCCTCAGCCGGACCCCAGAACAGGTCGCCGGATCCAAAGCGTTCATTCAACCGATACCAGACTCTTCCATCCGCTTCGGCGCGAATCTGATCCACCCAGACCACCTGACTATAGACGAACCGCGCCGGCAGCCCAATCGATTCGCGGTATTGGAGCCACGGTGCGCGCGATGGCGGATTATCGAGAATCAAGTCTACATAAGGAACGGTGACTTCAACCCACATGCCAGGTCCCAGACTCGTACTTGGCAGAGTGGACACTGGCGAATTTGGCAGGTTGCGCACGGGTTGCAGGTTTCCGCCCCACACATACTGATATTTGAAAAATAAATGTCTCAACTGTGTCATAATGGGCACATGAGACGGAAAGGAACCAACGAACAACTTGCAGAACGAAGAGCGCGTGGT
>JABRVZ010000126.1:0-20981 GCA_039961775.1 Chloroflexota bacterium | reverse complement strand
CCACCCTTATCCCAATTGAGGGATTGAAACCCGGGCATGACAACGAACCAGCCCGACGCGGACTGAGGCGTGAACCACCCTTATCCCAATTGAGGGATTGAAACACCAATGCGCGCAAGTTTGTTTTTGCCAGAATTGGCGTGAACCACCCTTATCCCAATTGAGGGATTGAAACTCCGCGTTGGTCGCAATCTCTATCGCTTCGCGCAAGCGTGAACCACCCTTATCCCAATTGAGGGATTGAAACTGCGGGCGGGACGGCGATGCTGTTGCAGGCGGATTGCGTGAACCACCCTTATCCCAATTGAGGGATTGAAACCGGCATATGGTCATTATTTTGTCGGAGGCGGGACGTGCGTGAACCACCCTTATCCCAATTGAGGGATTGAAACTATACACCACCTCCACCTGCCCGAACCAATGCCGCGCGTGAACCACCCTTATCCCAATTGAGGGATTGAAACTTCTCGGCTTTAGCGATAAATTCAGTCCCTTGCATGCGTGAACCACCCTTATCCCAATTGAGGGATTGAAACCACTTTCCGCGGATACCTGATGATATAGCCTATATAGCGTGAACCACCCTTATCCCAATTGAGGGATTGAAACCCTTCGGGGGATTGACCACGGGGCCCTACGGCGCGCGCGTGAACCACCCTTATCCCAATTGAGGGATTGAAACTTATTTATTTATTGCGGTCTAACGCCGCGTCTTTAGCGTGAACCACCCTTATCCCAATTGAGGGATTGAAACTCCCTGCGGCAGAGAGACAGGGCGGGCAGTATCTCCTGCGTGAACCACCCTTATCCCAATTGAGGGATTGAAACTTTTTTGGCGCGTGAAGCGCAGTCCGCTGTTGTATCGCGTGAACCACCCTTATCCCAATTGAGGAATTGAAACCATCTCATCCTTTTGCCCCGCCCCGCTATGGCTTTCTCATTATCGCTTGACAAATCAGCGGTTTTGGGGAACGCGAACACCGCAAACGGACGAATTCCGCGAATTTTTCAGGGCTTATTCGCGCCATGCGCCTGTTTGCGCCATTTGCGTTTAGAGAATCCTGCTTTGAGGAACCCATGCGCGCCCCGCATCTCACCATTGACATATTTCATTTGGCTGGTAGAATACCGCCCAATATGTTCATCAAACAGTCCCCTCGCTCCCGTCGTCCGCAGCCCACCTCCTTGAGAAGGTTGGGCTGGTTCTGTTTGGAGCGAAACGAGGCTGGCGCATTCTAATTGCTTAGCCCAAGGTAACGTATATCCAGACAGCCCTCCTTCTCGGAGGGCTGTTTTTATTTTCGCTGTCAGACGATGGACAACGGATCAGAGACAGCAAAAAATGGTCAACGGTCCATCGGCTACGCCCAAAAAATAGTCAGTATTTGCAATAGCCAACTCCGCATCGAATGACACAAATACGGCAAATTTTCTTCGGGAAATTCGTGAAAATTCGATGCGAAAGAGAATTGAGCCTTATTGCAAGTCTAATATAAAAGGAGAACCTATGTCCAAACCAAAACCGTCCGTCCAGAAAGTAGTCCTCGCCTACTCCGGTGGGCTCGACACGTCCGTCATCGTCCCGTGGCTCAAGGAAAACTACCGCTGTGAAGTGGTCTGCTTTTGCGCCGACGTGGGTCAGGGCGACGAAGACCTGTCCAAACTGGAGGGCAAAGCCCTTGCCAGCGGCGCCAGCCAATTCATCGTCCACGACATGAAAGAAGAATTTGCCGCCGACTACCTCTTCCCCTTACTGCGCGCCGGCGCAGTGTACGAGCGCAAGTATTTGCTCGGCACATCGGTGGCGCGCCCGCTGATAGCCAAACACCTCGTGGACGTGGCGCACGAAGTCGGCGCAGACGCAGTGGCGCACGGCGCGACCGGCAAAGGCAACGACCAGGTGCGCTTCGAACTCACCGTCATGGCGCTCGACCCCCGCCTCCAAATCATCGCCCCCTGGCGTGAATGGGAGATTCGCTCCCGCGAAGACGCCATCGCCTACGCCGAAAAACACAACATCCCCGTCACAGCGACCGTGAAATCCATCTACAGCCGCGACTCCAACCTGTGGCATCTCTCACATGAGGGCGGCTTGCTCGAAAATCCGTGGAACGAACCGGAAGAAGCCATGTACCAGATTTCCGCCTCGCCCGAAAACGCCCCCGACGAGCCGGAATACCTCGAAATCGAATTCGAAAGCGGCACACCCACAGCCGTCAACGGCGAAAAGATGTCCCCGGCAAACATTGTGGCTTACCTCAACACAATCGGCGGCGCGCATGGCATTGGACGGGTGGATTTGGTCGAAAACCGTCTGGTCGGCATGAAATCGCACGGCGTCTACGAAACCCCCGGCGGCACGATTCTCCTCCGGGCGCACAACGAACTCGAAGAACTCGTCCTCGACCGCGAAACCCTGCACTTCAAAGAAATCATCGCCCTCAAATACGCCGAACTGACCTACAACGGCTTGTGGTTCACCCCCCTGCGCGAAGCCCTCAACGCCTTCGTGGACAGCACGCAAGGACCCGTCACCGGCACAGTGCGCCTCAAACTCTTCAAAGGCAACATCATCAGCGCCGGGCGCAAAAGCCCCTTCAGCCTCTACCGCGAAGATTTCGCCACCTTTGGGCAGGAAGATGTCTATGACCAGTCCGACGCCAAAGGCTTCATCCGCCTCTACGGCTTATCGCTCAAAGTGCGCGCGCTCAACAACCTGCCCATCGCCGGCATGAACCTGCCCAAGCCCGATTACTCGAAGTTCAAGAGAGACTAGCGGAGTCCAAAGTCGTAAGACTTCGGACTCCAAAAGGAGCCTATATGACCCTTTGGAGCGGACGATTTACCGGCAAACTGGACGAAGCCGCCTGGCAGTTGAACACCTCCCTGCCCTTCGACAAACGCCTCGCCTTGCAGGATGTGAGAGGCTCGATCGCCTGGAGCGAAGCCCTGACCCGCGCCGGAATCCTGACCCCAGCCGAATCCACGCGCATCCGTTCTGGACTGGAGGCGGTCGCCGCGGAATTCGAGAGCGATTCCTTCGCCTTTGCCGCCTCCGACGAAGACATCCACACCGCAGTCGAGCGGCGGCTGGGCGAGTTGATTGGACCCGCAGCCGGAAAACTGCACACGGGCCGCAGCCGCAACGACCAGGTCGCCACCGATTTTCGCCTGTGGATGCTCGAAGCGATTGAAAACCTGCGTTCTTCCATCGGCGTTCTGCAATCTGCCTTGCTTCACCTTGCCGAAGCCCACACCGAAACGCTGATGCCCGGCTACACCCACCTGCAGCGCGCCCAACCCATCACGCTTGCCCAATGGCTGTTGAGTCACTTCTGGTCCCTCGAGCGCGACAAAGACCGCCTGAACGATTTGCGCGACCGAGTCGCCATCCTGCCGCTGGGCTGCGGCGCCTTAGCGGGAACGGCTTTCCCCGTTGACCGCGCCGCGCTGGCGGACGCCCTCGGCTTCGACGCACCCGCTCCCAACAGCCTGGACGCCGTCTCCGACCGCGATTTTGCCGCTGAGTTTCTCTTCTGCGCGGCGATGACCGGCATTCACCTCAGCCGTTTGAGCGAGCAAATGGTGCTGTTCACCACCGCCGAGTTCGGCTTCTTTGAACTTTCGGACGCCTACTCGACCGGTTCGAGCCTGATGCCGCAAAAGAAGAATCCCGACCTGTTCGAGCTGGCGCGCGGCAAAGCGGGCAGTTTGATCGGTCTGCTGACCGGGCTGCTGGCGACGCTCAAAGGGCTGCCCTCTACCTACGACAAGGATTTGCAGGAGGATAAAGTCCCCGTCTTTCAGGCCTTCGATACGCTGACGCTGATTCTGCCCGTGCTGGCTGGCGCGCTGGAGACGATGACGGTCAACCAGGAGCGGATGCTGTCGGCAATTGACGCTTCGATGCTGGCGACCGACCTGGCGGATTATCTCGTCCGCAAGGGAATCCCTTTCCGCGAGGCGCATGGGATGGCAGGGAAAGCCGTGCGGCTGGCGGCAGAAAAAGGCGTCAGCCTGGATCAAATTCAATTGAACGAGTGGCAGGCTTGGGGTCCGTTCGATGCGGATGTGAAAGAGGTCCTCGACCCGCGAAAGTCGGTCGAGCGGAGAAATGCCATCGGGGGCGCCAGTCCCCAATCTGTCAAAAAACAAATTCAAATTTGTAGAGCTGTATCCCACAAAAGGAGAAAATCATGAATACTGTATCTTGTCCCGAATGTGAAGCCCAAATTACGCTGGAAGCCGGCACGGAAGTCGGCGAGATTGTTGTCTGCCCCGATTGCGGCGTGGATTTGGAAGTGACCGCGCTCGACCCTGCGGCGGTGGAACTGGCGCCGATGGAGGAGGAGGATTGGGGGGAATAGACCACAGACCGCGGACGGCTGACCGTCTTTTCGCGGTCTGTGGTCTGTCACGGAGAATATCATGCAAAAACGACTACGTATCGGCGTTCTCTACTCGCGGGTGCGGGTGGAGGAGAAATGGATTTTTGGCGCGATGGAGAAGCGCGGCATTGATTATGAGCGGCTGGATGACCGGGCGATTTCGTTCGACCTGGAGAACCCGGCTCCCTGGCGGGCGTTCGATGCGGTGCTGGAGCGTTCCATCAGTTACACCAGCGGGCTGTATGCGCTGCGAGTGCTGAACGCCTGGGGCGTGCCGACGGTCAACACAGCGGCGGTGGCGGAAGTGTGCGGCGATAAGTTGACCACTTCGGCGTTGCTGGCGCGGGCGGGTGTGCCTCAGCCGCATAACAAGGTGGCTTTTTCACCCGAAGCGGCGCTCGAAGCCATCGAGGCGTTTGGTTATCCGGTGGTGCTCAAGCCGGTGGTCGGTTCGTGGGGGCGGCTGCTGGCAAAGGTCAATGACCGCGACGCGGCGGAGGCGGTGCTGGAGCATAAGTCCACGCTGGGTTCGGTGCAGCATTCGGTTTTCTACATCCAGGAATATATCCCCAAGCCGGGACGCGACATCCGCGCCATTGTAATCGGCGACCGGGTGCTGACGGCGATGTACCGCAAGTCGGAGCATTGGATTACCAACACGGCGCGCGGCGGCGAGGGCGAGCTTTGCCCGATTACACCCGAAATCGAGGACTTGTGCTTGCGGGCAACGTCGGCGGTGGGCGGCGGCGTGCTGGCGGTGGATTTGATCGAACACCCTGAGCGCGGTTATCTGGTCAATGAAATCAATCACACGATGGAATTTCACACCATGCAGCCGTTGAGCGGGATTGACATCGCGGATGAGATTGTGGCGTATGTGATGCAAGTGGCGAGGAGCAGTGCTCAGTGATCAGTGATCAGTGATCGGTAATCAGTGAACAGTGATGGCTGAAAAGAGGAGCAACTATTTTTATGAAAACAACCGTTTCCATCATCGGCGGTTCGGGGTACGGCGGCGGGGAGTTGCTGCGCCTGCTGCTCAGTCACCCCAACGTGGAAGTCAAACAGGTCACGTCGCGCTCGCATTTGGGGGAGTATGTCTATCAGGTTCATCCCAATCTGCGCAAGCGCACGTCGTTGAAATTCAGCGACCCGGCGCAGGTGGAGGCGGCGGAGGTGCTCTTCCTGGCATTGCCGCACGGCAAAGCGCAGCAGCGAATTGACGAGTATGCCGCGCTGGCGGGCAAAATCATTGACCTTTCGGCGGATTTCCGCCTGCGAGACGCAGATGTGTACGAAAAATGGTACGGCCAAAAACATGCCGCCCCGCACTGGCTTGGGAAGTTCGTCTATGGCTTGCCCGAACTGCACCGCGAGGAACTCGCAAAGGCGGATTACGTCAGCGGAGTGGGTTGTAACGCCACTGCTGCGAATCTGGCGCTTTTGCCGCTGGTGAAGGCCAGGTTGATTGACCTTGACCAGCCGATTTATGTCGAAATCAAAGTCGGTTCGTCCGAGAGCGGCGCGGAAGGCAACGCCGGTTCGCACCACGCCGAGCGCGCCAACGTCATCCGCACCTTTTCGGCTTTTGGGCATCGTCATACCGCCGAGGTGATTCAGGAATTGGGCGTGAGCAACGTCTCGCTGACCATGACCGCCGTGGATGTGGTACGCGGCGCGCTGGCGACGGCTCATGCACAGGTCAAGCCGGGCGTGACGACGAAAGACTTGTGGAAAGCCTACCGCGCCGCCGCCAATGAGAATCCGTTCCTCCGCGTTGTCAAAGAACAGCGCGGCATTTACCGCGTGCCGGAACCAAAAATCCTGGCTGGCTCGAACTACGGCGACCTCGGCTTCGAGCTGGACGAAGAGGCCGGCCATGTGGTCTCGATTTGCGCCATTGACAACCTCATGAAGGGGGCTTCTGGCACGGCGGTTCAGTGCCTCAACCTGATGATGGGCTGGGAGGAGACGCTGGGGCTGGAGTTCGCCGGGCTGCATCCGATTTAGGATTTGCGATTTTGGATTTTGGATTTTGGATTTTGGATTTTGGATTTTGGATTTTCGATTTTGGATTTTGTGACGGAGCGTTCAATGACGGATCAATCGCCAATGACCAATTACCAATCACCAATCACGGTGGTCAAACTCGGCGGGACAGAGGGGGTGGATTTTTCCGCCATCTGCGCGGACGCGGTGGAATTGCTCCAAAACGGGCGGCGGCTGGTGTTCGTGCATGGCGGTTCGGCGGAGGCTAACGCGCTGGGCGAGGCGCTCGGCGCGCCGCCCAAATTCATCACTTCGCCGTCGGGCTACACTTCCCGCTACACCGACCGCAAAACGCTGGAGATTTTTCTGATGGCGGTGAACGGCAAGGTCAATTCCCTGCTCACGGAGCAGTTGCAGGGGCTGGGCGTCAATGCCTTTGGGCTTTCTGGGCTGGACGGGCGGCTGATGGTTGCCACGCGCAAGGAGGCGGTTCAAAGCGTGGAAAACGGCAGGCGCAAAATCATCCGCGACGACTACACGGGGAAGATTGAATCGGTAAATAGCAATTTGTTATGGGCGCTTTTGGAGATGGGCTGTCTGCCCGTCATCGCCCCCGTCGCAGTGAGCGAAAAGGGCGAGGCGCTCAACGTGGATGCCGACCGCGCCGCGGCGATGGTCGCCGCCGCCCTGAAGGCTGAAACCCTGATTTTGCTGACCGCCGTCCCCGGCTTGATGGAAAAATTTCCAGACGAGGCAACGCTCATTCGCCGCCTCCCACAGACAAAACTTCCGGCGGCGCTCGAAATGGCGCAGGGTCGAATGAAGAAAAAAGTCCTGGGCGCAGAAGAAGCCCTGCAGGGCGGCGTGAAGCGCGTCGTCATCGCCGATGGGCGGGTGGAAAGACCTATTTCCGCCGCGCTGGCTGGTAAAGGAACCATAATCGAATGTTTGGAGGCTTATGAGTGATTTTTACGAAATCGAAAACCGCTATGGCGCGGGCGTATACGCCAAACAGCCGCTGTCCATTGTGCGCGGACAGGGCGCTTTGTTGTGGGATTCGGATGGCAACGAGTACATTGACTGTTCCTCGGGGCATGGAGTCGCCAATTTGGGTCATGCCCATCCCAAAGTCGCTGCGGCGATTGCCGCGCAAGCCGCCACGCTGGTCACACTCTTCGAGACGTATCCCAACGACCAGCGCGCCGCCCTGATGCAAAAGATGGCTTCGTTCGCGCCGGGGCTGGAACGGGTCTTCTTCTGCAATTCCGGGACGGAGGCGGTCGAAGCCGCGCTCAAGTTTGCCCGTCTCTCCAGCGGGCGGACGAAAATCGTGGCGATGATGCGCGCCTTCCACGGGCGGACGTTCGGCTCGCTCTCGGCGACGTTCAACAAGAAATACCGCGACGGATTCGAGCCGCTGGTGCCGGGGTTCAGCCATGTGCCGTACAACAAAATCGAGGCGCTCGCCTCAACCGTGGACGAGGAGACTGCCGCTGTTATTCTGGAAGTAGTCCAGGGCGAGGGCGGGGTTTATCCCATAGATGTGGAATATCTGCGGGCGGCGCGGCGCATTTGCGATGAGCGCGGCGCTTTGCTGATCATAGACGAAGTGCAGACCGGCTTCGGGCGAACCGGCAGGATGTTCGCCTTTCAGCATTTTGACGTTCTCCCCGATATGCTCTGCGTGGCGAAGTCACTGGCGGGCGGCTTGCCGATGGGCGCAGTGTTGATCGGCGCGAGCGTGAAAAACCTCGCCCCCGGCGCGCACGCCTCGACCTTTGGCGGGAATCCGCTCTCGTGCGCCGCGGCGCTGGCTGCCCTCGCCGCCATCGAAGAAGAAGACCTGCCCGGGCAGGCGGCGGTCAAAGGCGCTTACCTGATGGACCAACTGCGCCAGATTGAATCCCCGCTCATCCGTGAAGTGCGCGGACTCGGCTTGATGGTCGGCATCGAATTGAAGCAAAAAGTCGCGCCCTATTTGAAGGCGCTGCAAGACCGCCGCATCCTTGCCCTGAACGCCGGAATGACGGTCATCCGCCTGCTTCCGCCGCTGGTAATTACCTGCGAGCAGTTGGATGAAGTCGTCGCGGCGCTGCGGGATGTGCTGAGGAGGGAAATACAAGATGAAGAATGAGGAGAACTGGCATAGACCGAGCAGGTGCGATAGCGAGAAAACAGAGAGAGGTCAGTCCTTTGCCAGCCACTCAATGACGATCTCATTCTCAAGCGCGCTGAATTCTGGGTCGCCAGTGAGCAATTTGGCGCGCAGGGATTGCGCCAGAGCGGCAGCAAACGAATCGGCGTAAGAAATGGGATAACTCGCTTTGAGATGGGCGGCGCGTTGTATCTGAGCCAGGTCCACTTCTTCCCAGTGAATGGGCAGGGACAACAATTCAGCCAGCATTTTGCGAGTTGCCTGCTCGCCCCGTCGCCGTTCTACCAGGTAAAGCACCTCGCCCAGGTTAATCAGGCTCATCCAGATTTCTACTTCGCCTGTTACCGCCTGCCGCAGGAGCTGCCGGACGCGCGGTTCCCCACCTTCTTGTTGCAGGAGCGCCAGAATTGGAAAACTGTCGAAAACAATGGCTGTCACGCTTTTTCTCCGAAACGCTTGTTTTCTGTGTCGTAGGCTGCCTGATGTTCAGCAATAAGCATCTCCGTCAGGGGTTCGCCGGCAAACATGCCGCTCAGCGTTTCAATAGGGTCGTCGGAAAGCGGCACCAGCGTAATCCCTTTGCCGTTGTCGAGAATAGCAACTTTCGTGCCTGGGCGCATTCCATAGCGCTCGCGCATTTCGGCAGGAATTACGACCCATCCTTTTGGTGATATGGTTGCTGTTTTCATGGTTATCCTTTTCTAAAAGTATAACGAAACAAAAATAAGTATAACAAAATTTTAGATTCAGGTCAAATTAGATGACAGGAATGGCTTTCGATACCCTGATAGAACTGGTAAACCATTACAGCCCCTCCGGGCAGGAACGCGGCGCGGTGGAATGGCTGGTGGGGCGGATGAAAATGCTCGGCTATGCAAAGGCGTTGATGGATGAGGCTGGCAACGCCGTGGGCGTGATGGGCGCCGGTCCGCGGCAGGTGGTTTTGCTGGGGCATATTGACACCGTGCCCGGTGAAATCAAGGTAGAGCAAATTGGAAAATTGCTCTACGGGCGCGGCACGGTGGATGCCAAAGGTCCACTGGCATGTTTTGTGGATGCGGTGGCACAACTTGGCGCGGTGGAGGGCTGGCAGTTTGTGGTGATTGGAGCGGTGGAAGAGGAGCGCGAATCGGACGGGGCGCGCTCTCTCTTGGACAAATACCGCCCCGAGTTTCTGATTGTCGGCGAGCCGAACCGCTGGGATCGCGTGGCGCTGGGCTACAAAGGCTCAGCCTGGGCGGAGGTGACCGTCCGCCGGGAACAGAGTCACACCGCCAGCGGGGAGCAGACCGCCGCCGAAGCCGCCGTCGAAGCCTGGCTGGCAATCAAAGCCTATGCCGACGCCTTCAACGCCGGCAAGCCCCGTGCCTTCGACCAACTCCTGCCAACCCTGCGCGGAATGCAATCGGAGCAGGATGGTTTCGAGCAATGGGCGCGGCTAAGCATCGGCTGCCGCCTGCCGCTGGATGTGCCGCCAGAGACGTGGTATCGGGAGTTGGAAAAAAACATCAAGATTCCAGAACCCTTTCAGGTCACGGTGGAGCGGAGCGGTCATCCGCTCCCGGCATGGGAATGTGAAAAAAATTCCTCGCTGGTGAGGGCGTTCCTGCATGGCATCAGGCAGGCGGGAGGGACGCCGCGCTTCGTCTATAAAACCGGAACCGCCGATTTGAACGTGGTCGCGCCGGTCTGGCGCTGCCCGGCTGTGGTGTACGGTCCTGGCGATTCGGCGCTGGACCACACGCCCAATGAGCATCTCCCGCTGGAAGAATACGCCCGCGCAGTGCAAGCGCTGACGGAAACCCTGAAGAAGTTGACCGGCTAACCGCTCATCCGCCGCTGGCGAATTCAGGCATTCGGCGTCACCCTCGTCAGTTCCAGCCGCCCGTCTCCTGCGCTTACTTTCCAGCGCCCTCTGCCCATCGCTTCCACCGCGAGCGTTGGCGCGCAGGCAAAGCCGTTCAGCGTGAGTTCAGCGGCAAATTGGGGCGGGTCGAGGCGCAAAGTCAGTGTTTGCTCCGTTTCCTGGATTTCGACCACTTCAGAGGTCAGATAATGAATGAGAACGCCGTTCCGCGCCCGCCACTCCAGCGGAAGGATGAGTCCGCGTCGCGACGGGACCTTGAGCGGGGCGCCGCCAAACAGCCTTTCCCCCGCCGCTTCCAGGGTCGTCTCGATGGGGTCATCCTGATAGTTGTTGACAAACAGGAACCTGCCGTTCTCCCCCTCCGAAAGGCGCACATCCGCCCAATCGCTCATCGCGAAGAGCGGCAGGATGCCCATGCGGTTTGCCATCTTGTGCAGAAGGTCGAGGTCTTCGAGGGTGTTCGCTGCCAGCGCCGCGCCAAAGACCATCACCCTGCCCTGTCCCAATGTTTTGACGAAGCCCGTCACGCCGCCATCACTGGCGGTGGCAAAGACCTCGTCGAATGAACCATCATACCGTTCCACGAACGAAGCGGGGATGTCCTCGTAGCCGAGGGCGCGGATGCGTTCACTTTGGAACGGCTCGCCGCCTGAGACGCCTGTAATGCCCAGCGCGTCTTTGAGCAGGGAGCAGGGCTGATGATGAAAATCTTCCAGGCACATGCGCCCTGCCAGAATCAACCTGCCGCCCGCGCGAACGTACTCTGTCAGTTTTTGCTGAACGGCGGCGTCGCACTGACGTTCCATCATCACCCACAGGGTTGGCGTGCGGGCAGGGTCGAGAGCGGCGCGGGCGAGTTCCAGCGCATCGAAGGGACGATGCGTAAGCGCCAGCCCGCGTGCGAGGAAGTCGAACAGGATGACCTCGCGTTGATGGGTGATTATCTTTGTGGATTCTTCGGTAAAGGAGTTATTCACTTCGGTCATGAACTGGTCGAGCAAAAAGCCGATGGTGGTCACCGTTTTGGGGCGGGCGAGGGTCAGGTCGCGCCCATAGGCGGCGAGCGTTTGCGAGAGGCGCGGGTAGCGGGCGTAGTGGCGGCGCAGAGAGCCATCCTTGCGGACGGGGTGTCCCCAGTCGTGGCGTTTGACGGGGCTGAGCAGGGGGTCGTTTTCGCCGTCGAAAAACAGATAGTGATTGATCCCGCGCATGCCCACCGAGAGACTCAAGCGGGTGTGCAGGTCGTAGAACGAGGTCTGCGCCCCGCTGAAATCCTGATTGCCGCCCGCCTGAAACTCAATGGAAAAGAGCGGCTGGGCGGGGTTTTGCAGGGCTTTGGTCATTTCGTTGACCAGCAGGAGTTGATGGAAGTTGCCATCGCCGATAAACATCGGATACACGTCCGTTGCGCTGACCATGCCAGGGATTGCCATCACCTCTACCAGTTGCGAGAGACCGATAGGGAAGGTCTTGCCGCCGTTGCCAAAGCCGTGAATGTTGACGACAGGAGGAACCTCCATCCCATTCTCTTTGGCGGCGTTCCATAGCCAGTTCATGTAATCGCGCAGATAGGTTCGGTAGAAACGGCGGTAGGCTTCGAGCAGGAAGGCGGCGCGCTCCGCTTGAGGGTGAGAAAGGTCATTTTGCAGGTCGCCTGCAGAAGGTCCAGAAGGGAAGCGGGCGGGGTGATGTTCCCTTAGCCAGGCGGCGAAGCGTTCCAGCGTATCGGGATTGAGGTCCACGAGGTTGCGTACCCACTGGAGCATCCCCATCTCGTTGTCGAGTTGGATGAGCAGGATGTTGCCGCCTCGCGTGATTTGACGCGGGCTGAGTACGCCAAACACAGCCTGATACCACACCTGGACGTTTTTCAGAAAGTCGGGGTGCAGGTAACTGACGATGTTTTGGAGCTTGCCATCCTGAGCGAGGAACGCCGCCTGCGGGTTTTGCTCGAAGACCCAGGGCGGGATGCCCTCGTTGATGGTCTCCGCCATGATGTAGGGACCTGGGCGGGCGATGACATACAAGCCCAGGCGGGCAGTGAGGTCGAGGAAGCCCGCCAGATTCCGCATGGGGTGGGTGTGACCGTTGAGGTCGGTGAGGTGGGGCTGAGGCTGGTGCCATAACCAGGGAATGTAGCACGCCACGGCGTTGAAGCCTGCCGCTTTGAGCAGCCCCAGGCGGTGTTCCCACTGGTCGGCGGGGGTGCGGAAGTAGTGAAATTCGCCCGCTTGCAGGAGCAGGGGCTGGTTGTCGAACCAGAATTGGTTGTGTTGGAAGGTGAAAGCGGGCATGGAAGTCCTTTATGAACAGGATGTACAGGATAGGCAGGATTTTTTGTTGGCTCATGTGTAGAGCGCGTGCACTTTCCAATTCCGACGCTAGAGAGCGTCTCTTACGCGAAGCATAGTGAACGTTCTCTAACGTTTACCTGCACTTTGTTTATAGATAAGCCTTTTTATTTTGGTTTTTTATCCTGCTCATCCTGTCTATCTTGTTTTGGCGTAAACCCTAGCACTTCAAGGGCGGTTTGGATGGGGGCGCTGTGGGTGTACACATCCCACACCAGGCGGGTGAGGTGATTTTCGAGCATGATCATCGAACAGCCTTTGTCTATGCCGTAGAGGGCGCGGCTGGTCCAGGGCGGGTTGACGGCGAGGTTGTAGGAATCGAAGAAGCCGTATTCGCCCCAGGTTTGCGGGTGTTCGGCAATGAGATATTCCATCATCTCTAGCGTTTCTTGAGGGATGAAGGGCAGGCAGGAGAGGGCGCTGTAAATGGAAACCGTGCCCGTGTGGTGCGGCGGGGCGAGGCAGGGTTCGCTGCCTGCAACTTCGTAGCCAAAGGGACTGTCGCCTGCGCTCAGCCCCCAACTGCGGGCGTGGTAGGTTTTGTATTGGCTGGCGTGTTCGATGCAGAACTGACGGTTGGCGAGGCAAGCGAGGCGGGTGTTCTCGAACCAGTCTATGCCGTCGGGGTCGAGCCAGCGGGCGGTATCCAGCCAGGCTTCGCTGAAGTGATAGGCGAAGAGCGTGCCGCCAGGATTGACGATGACGGGATGACCGTTGAAGCGGCGGATGTCGCGGCGGAAACCTGCGTACAGTCGGCGCGCCAGGCTGGGGTCGAGGCGGGAGGCGGCTTGCAGGTACATCATCTTTTGTTCCGCTGCCATATCCCAGCGGCTGATGAATCCAGGCGCGCCATGAACGTAATCGCCGCCCGCATCGGGGTTGTACGCCATGTGGAAGAGCGCCTGCCCGTTCTCCTCGAAGACGATGAAGCGCCAGTCCACGCGCTCCAGCAGTTGCGCCGCCAGGTCGCGGATGGCAGGGTCATTGAAGTAGGCGGCAGCGGTGATGACGCCGTTCAGGCACAGGGCGGTGTCTATGGTGGAGTATTCGCACTTGCCCCAGCGCTGGGCGGTGTCCATGTGCAGGAAGTGGGCAAAGAAGCCGCGGTGATGGCTGGCGCGGTGGAGCAGGGTATCGAGCGTGCCGCGCGTGATGTCCTGCGCCTGTGGTTTGGAGAGCAATCCGCGCTCAGCGGCAATGACCCAGGCGGTGAGGGCAAATCCGCTGGCGGCGATGGAGGCGAAGGCGGGGTCTTTGGTGGAATCCAGCGTCAGACCGAAGGCGGGACTGTGCGGGTCGAGGTTGGTGTGGTCGAGGAAGAAGCGAATCGAGCCTTCGAGTTCCTGGCGGAGGAGAGTGGTGATGTTCATGCGGTGGGAATGTGTCAGGGCTTCAGGGTCAGGGTGTGAACCGCCGCCGCGTTCACCGCTTCCGCGTTAATTTGAGGATGCGCATGGGGGAATCTCCTTTGGCGAATAAACGGCGCACGGTCAGCGCCAGGATAGCCAAAATGGACACGCCCGCCAGCGTCCACTTGACGGCGGCGGCGAGGGAGGCGAGGAAGACCAGGGCGGCAGGCGTGGCGTGCAGGAGCGCCAGCATGAGCAGGTGCAGGGAGTTTTCGACGTAATCCAGCAGGGCGGCGAGGAAGGGCGCAGCAAAGAGGGCAAGCGCCGGGCGGGAGGGGATGCGGTCGGCGCGGCGGGTGAGGACGGCAAGCCATGCGCTCAATGCCAGGGCGTAGGCGATGGGGTAGAGGTAGTCCAGCCACATGCTGTTCACGTAGGCAGCGACATTGCGCTCGCCCCAGGCAGCGAGGACGGATTGGAATTTTTCGGCGCTGAACGCCAGTTGCAGGTCGAAGATGGAGGGCGCGCCGGGCGGCAGGTCGCCCAGTCCGCGCGCCAGCAGCCAGAAGAGCAGTCCCGCCAGGACGGTGAAGGTCAGCGCCAGGCGGGGGGAGGCGAGTCGGGAGTAGAGGCGGGTGAGCATAGTCATCGTTGAGGGAACTTCATCGAAGATTGGCGCGGAATGAAGCGCGTGGGAATGCGGTACGGCTGGAAGGGCGCATCGTTCTCCAAAAAATCGAGCAGTTGGCGGGTGGCAGAAGCGCCCCACTCGAATCGCGAAGCCCCCACAGTGGAAAGGGAAGGCGTCATATAACGGGCAATGGGGATGTCGTCGAAACCGACGACGGCAATATCGGCGGGAGCCTGAAGTCCGCGCTCACGCATGGCGCGCAGGAAGCCGATTGCCATCTGGTCGTTGGCGCAGAAGACGGCTTCGGTGCGTTCGCGGGCACGGAAAACGGTTTGGGCGGCTTCATAACCGGACTGTTCGGTAAAGTTGCCCTGGTGGACCGTCACAGTCACATCGTGCCGTTTTGCCTCCGCGAGGAAGGTTTCCATGCGCTCGGCGTTGTCAATCGAATCCGGCGCGCCTGCCACAAAGGCGATTCGGCGTGCGCCCTGACCGTAGAGATGCTGGAAGGCTTCGCGCACTCCCTGTGCGTTATCGAGCAGAAGCGGCAGGAGGAAGTCGTTTTGCAGGAGACGGTCTAGCACCACAATCGGAAATCGCCGTGAAGCCAGTTTAAGTACCGAGTCGTCGGGGATTTTTGAATCGAACACGATTGCCCCGTCCACTTGACGGTAGTGCAGGAGGCGGCGCGGGGAGCGCGTTTCGGGGCTGACGATGAGCTCGTAATCGGTTTCGAGGATAACGCTGTGAATCCCCTCGAGGATTTCTTCGTAGAATGCGCCGCCAAAACGGGTAATGAACACGCCGATGGTACGGGTCTTGACCTTTTTGAGGTGGCGGGCAAAGGCGTTGGGATGGTAATTTAGTTTTTCCGCCGCTTCGAGAACGCGCAGGCGAGTAGATTCGCTGATGTTGCCCGTATTGTTCAGCACATACGAGGCGGTGGTGATGCTGACTCCAGCATGTTTGGCGACATCACGGATGGTGGTCATATAGTTACTCTGTAGCGCGACATCAATGTCGCGCTACGGCAGGGATGTAATTTGCAGACGTTCCAGTCCACGTCGCAGAGGTTCGTTTTTCATCGTGATATTGTAAACGATGTTGTTTTGATAATTTGCCAGCATGAGCAGGCTGATACCTTTGTCTATGCCGATGACATCAGCCGCATACCAGTTTTTCGTCAGGTTGTAGGCATCCTGGAAGCCGTATTGTCCTTTGAGCGGCTCGATGCTGTAGTAGTTGAGCATGGCGTGAGCGGATTCTTCGGGCAGGAAGAGGAGGGAAGCGATGGCGGCATACGGCGGGACGGTGTCGTCCACGGTGTGGGCGCGGTTGTCGTAGCCGGAGGGCGGCGCGCCATACAAGCCATTATAGCCGCCCGGTCCGTCGCTGGCGCTCAAGCCCCAGGCAGAGGGACCGAGTGTGAGGTACTTTTCATCCATGTTGACGGCAAAGTCATAGTGCGCCCGCGCAGCGCGGACGGAGTTCTCGAACCAGTTCACACCGTCACGGTCTGTGGTATTGCGGAAGTCGAGCCAGGCATGGCTGAACTGATAGGTGAACAGCGAGCCAAACCATGAGTGAATGAACGGCTCCCCCTCCCCGTAACTCGCAAGGTGACGGGTGAAGCCGTAATACAGGCGGTCATCGGTGGGATGCGTGGGCGACCCCGCCGCCAGCACGTAGAGCATCAACTGCTCGGCGTAGAAATCCCAGTGACCCTCGAAGCCTTTTTCGGGGCGGTACGCCATGTAGAACATGTTGCGCGAGTCGTCCACGAACCAGTTCCAGTTCACGTCACGGTAGAGTTGGTCGGCTTTGGTTTGTACGTCACCGCCGAAGTATTCGCCCGCTGTCAGGACGCCCATCATCAGGATGGCGGTGTCTATGCTCGAAACTTCGCTGTTCCAGGCGCGCTTGCCGGTCTGCATGTCTGCGAAGTGATAGAAGAAGCCCTCGGTGCGTTCCATGCCGAGCAGGGTATCGAGGGTTTTGTCGGCGCGCTCGTAGGCTTGCTCATAGGTGACGTATCCCTTTTCAACGCCGATGGGATAGGCGCTGAGGGCAAATCCGACCGCGGCAATACTGGAGATGCCGGGCGAGCCGGGGAAGCGGTCGCGGATCAGACCGTAGCCGGGGCTGGCGAGGTCTCGATTGGCTTGCTCCCAGAAGAAGGCGAAGGCGCCTCTCATTTCGTATTCGATGACGGTTTCAAGGGTGACAGGCTCAGGGCTGGGTGTGGGGGCAAAGGTTGGAGCGGGGGGAAAAGTCGGGGTGGCAGAGACAGGCTGCGGCGTCGAGGGAGAGGCGCAGCTCGTCAGCAGGAGCAGAAATACGGCAAGGAGGGGAAAAGTCCTATTCACCGGTGATACCCGTCCTTTCCACGGATTCGACGAACCAGCGCTGCAGGAGGAAGTACATGACCAGCAGCGGGGCGATGTTCAGAAACGTGCCGCTCATTTTGACGGCTTCGTTGAGACGGTCGAAGATGTTGACTGTGCCGGGCGGGTAGAGGCTTTCGTATGCCTGCACGAAGCGTGAGAGTTGCATGGGCAGGGTGGTCACGCCGCCTTCGAGGAAGATGGAGGTGAGGAAGGTTTCGTTCCAGTACCAGACGACGGAAAAGATGAAGGAGACAATGAAGGCGGGCAGGGCGGAGGGGACGGCGATGGTCAGGAAGATGCGCAGGTCGGAGGCGCCGTCGAGGCGGGCGGCTTCCTCCAGCACTTTGGGGAGCGAAATGAAACTCTGGTAGAAGATGAGGATGAAGATGGCGCTGCGGTAGCCCTGCGCGAGCATGGCAGGCAGGATGAGCGCCCAGGGGCTGCCGAGCAAGCCCTGTTCCTTGTAGGCGAGCATTTGCGGAATGAGGGTGTTTTGCGGCGGGATGATGAAGGTGGCAAGGATGAGCAACAGAACGAGGTTCCTGCCCCAGAAGCGGTAACGCGCCAGTCCGTAGCCGACCACAGAGGCGACGAAGGTTTGCAGAAGGGAGGGAACCACGCTGACGAGGATGGACGCCATGAGCGTGTTGGGGTAGTTGAGGACGCGGTAGGCTTTTTGGTAGTTGCCCGTATAGAGTTCGGTTGGCACCCATTGCACCATCGGGTTGAGCAGGTCGGAGGGGCTTTTGAGGCTGGTGACGAACATGAAGAGCAGGGGGTAGAGATAGACGAATCCGATGGCAATCAGCAGGGCGTAGAGGAGGGCAGAGAAGAGCAATCCGCTGCGGGTACGGTTTCCGAAGAGCAGGCTCTTCCACCAGTCAAGGTTGAGGCGGCGCAGGGTTTGCATGTCAGTTCCTTTCTCGATTTGTCTGCTGCGCCAGGAAGAGATAGACGACGCCCAGCAGAATCACCATCACGGCAAAGTAGAGGAACGCCATGGCGCTGGCGTAGCCGATTCCGCCCTGAACGGCATAGGTCTGGTTATAAATGTATTGGATGACCTTGTTCTCGGAAAAGTGTGAGAGAGTGATGATGGTGTAGACGGCGTTGACGAGGTTGGCTGTGGAAAGCGAGGGAAGGGTGATTTTCCAATAAGCCTCCCAGGCAGAGGCGCCGTCAATGGCGGCGGCTTCGTAGATGCTCTTGTCCACTTTTTGCAGGCTGGAGAGGTAGATGAGTATCTGCACGCCCGAAAACCACAGGATGAGGATGAACGAGGTCAGCAGGTATTCGACAGGGTTGCGGAACGTGCGCGGCAGTTGCGCGATGAATTCCGCCACCGCCGGCAGGTTGGCAATGCCCGGAGCGGAGGTGGCGCCCTGAGCGGTCAGTTCGCGGATGACGGGTCCGCTGGTGATGACGACGGGAAGAAAGAAGATGGTGCGAAAAAGACCTTTGAGTTTGAAGTTCTGATTGAGAAATAACGCAATAATCATCGAGAAGATAAGCACAATTGGCACGGAGACGAGAGTCTCGATGGCGTAGGCGATGACCAGTTCGATGAAATTGGGGTCGGTGAACAGGGCGCGGGTGTAGTTTGCCCATTGCACGAAGTCGAGGCGGATGCCTTCGGCGGTGACAGTGACCTGGTGGAGGCTATAGCGGAAAGTCTCAAGGAGCGGAAAGAGGGTGAAGAGCGAAAAGCCCACCATCCAAAGCGCGATGAAAGCGTAGCCGTGCAGGGCTTCACGCAAGCGCAGCGTGATGAGGTTGCGAGGTGTCTTCATGGCGCACTCTCCACCAGCGCGGCGTCTCTGGCTGGAACGACGACGCCTCGATAATTGACGGGCTGGTCGGTGTAATTGACCACAATTTGCCTGCCGTTGGCGTAAGTGGTGACGAAGACGCCCTCACGCAACTTTTGGCGGGCGGTGATTTCCTGTCCGCGCACGGGGGCAAGCAGGGCGTTCATCCGCTCGTAGGTGCGGCGGATTTGCGCGCCCCACTGTTCGTAGGAGGAGGTGTAAATCCAATTCGAGCGGGTATCGAGCATGTTGGCGGTGGGCTCGTAGGTAAGGAAGTAAGAGGGGTACATGCCGTAATCCACGTGGCGCAGAATGTCCTCCTCGAGGTTGGGCGAGAAGTTGAGCGCCGCGCCGTAGTAGGGCACATAGCCCGAAAGTACAATCGGCAGGAACGGCACGGCTTCGGAAGTGTAAATGTATCCGTTGTCGCCCAGCGGCATATCGTAATAAGCGGACATCAGGCTCCAGAGATAATCGTTGGGACGGTAGAACCCCAGCCGCACGGGAGATTTGCCCAGCACGTCCTGATAGGCGCGGATGGCTTGCTGGCGGTTGAGCGGGGCGCTCTCCCTGAAGTCGCTGTAGAGGGTGAAGCCGATTCCATCCAGCGCCAGGTCGGCGTTCAGTTGCGAGGCGAGGTCATCGGTCAGCGCAATGTAACGCCGCTGGAGGGCATCGAGGGTGAAGTAATAGTTGTGGTAACGGTTATAGCCTTCCAGATTGAGGCTGGTGATTGCCATCGCCAGGTCGCGGCGGGGGGAGTAGCCGCTTTCTTTCCACAACGCCGCCTGCGGGTCGAGGTAGAGCGAGAAGCGCCCGCCGTTCGCCGCGATGTTTTCCGCCAGGGAGCGCAGTTCATCGAGCGCGCCCAGGCTGCGTTCCAGTTTCAGCGAGACGGGAGGCATGCTCGAAGCCCCCAGCGGCTGCCAGCCAAAGTAGATGACCTGCGGGTTGGCGATTTGCAAATCGTCGAGCAGGGATTTCATCTGGCGCAGGGTGGTCATGGGGACGAAACGCCACCAGAACAAGACCTTCTCCTTGTCGCCGCCCAAAAATTCCAGCCGAATGCCGATGTTCGGATTGGGGTCGGTGACCTTTTGCAATATGCCTTTTTCGACAAGGTACTGCTGGTAACTGCGCGCCATCCCCACATAATCCGCCGCATCGCCAGACAAAAAGCGGTAATGCACCACCGCGTCAAAGTCATTGGTTTGTTTTTGGATGGTGGTCACGCCTGCTCCAGAGCGGTTGGTTGCCTGAAAATAACTTTCGTTGTAAATGAAGGCATTGTAGAGAAAGTTGAAATTGGTAAGGACGCCCGCAGGATGCGCCTGAATCTCGCCGTATGCCGCACCGTCCTCCACCACTGCCAAAAAGGCGTTTTCATTTTCACCATGCACCATGCCGAAGACGGGGAACGAAATGGGGTAGGGGCGGTTGATGGACGGGTTGTAGGGCATCACGGCAATCATGCCCAAATCCGCGCCGTAGTACCGCCCGTAGAACATGTTCTTCGCTTTGGTCGAATCGGCAAAGCGGATGAGACTGCCCGTACCGTCGGGAAGGAACATATAGCCAGGCGTACTGCCTCCGCGCGTCGCGCCGAGGAACGGGTAGAGATAGACCAGCCCCAGTTTGAAGGCGGGATTTTCCTGACGGATGGACTCCGAGGGGATTTCCAACCGCACCCCGTCCGCTTCGAGCCGCAATTGGACCTGGAGGCTGATTCCGACTTCCTCGAACTTTACCTCCGCCTGAACTCCCGCCTCGATGGGCGTGACCTTCAGCGTATGTTCGGCGTTGGTGATGGAAATGCGTTTGCTGACCGCCTTCTCATCGAGATACTCGATGCTGACGCCGCTTTGGGCAAACGCCCGCCACGATTTGTTCAGGCGGTCGCCCTGCTGAAGTTCGTCTATGCCTGAGTGCCAGAGGTAGTCACTGCGTTTGTCCAGCAGTTTGAAGGCAAGCGTGGACGAATCGACATAGAGCGTGAAGTTTTCGTTTTCGGCGGCGCGCTGGTAGGAGGGGGGAATCTCCTGCGGGCGGGCGGGGG
>JABRVZ010000125.1:0-1605 GCA_039961775.1 Chloroflexota bacterium | reverse complement strand
CCCCACCGAAACCCCCACTGCCACGCCCCTGCCTCAGCCCTCGCTGGAACGTCCGCAGTACGCGATTGACCTGCAACTCAACTACACCACCAAAGCCGCGACGGTCAATCAAACCATCACCTACCCCAACTGGACGGGGGAAACGCTCACGGAACTCGTCCTTGCCGTTCAGCCCAATTTGTGGAGCGGCGGCTTCAGCCTCAAATCCCTCGCCGTTGACCAATTACCAATTACCAATTACCAACTGGAAAATCTAAGCCAGCGCCTCGAAATCCCCCTGCCTCAACCTCTGCGCCCCGGCGGGACACTCACCCTCACCATGACCTACGGACTCATCCTGCCGCCGATGCAGGCGTACAGCAACCCCAACGAAGTCCGCCCGCAGATTTACGGCTACTCCGAGCGCCAACTCAACCTGGTGGACTGGTATCCGTTCATCGTGCCGTATCAGCCCGGCGAAGGCTGGATTTTGCACAACCCCTGGTTCTACGGCGAGCACCTCGTCTACGACACGGCAGACTTCGACGTGACGGTCACGTTCACCGACGGGTCGAGTCCGCAGATTGCGGCTTCAGGGGCAGAGGCGGCTTCGGGGTCAGCCGGCAGCCGTCGGTTTAAGTTGGAAGCGGGGCGCACGTTTGCCCTGTCCATGAGCACAGTCTATAAAGTCGCCCAGCGTCAGGTCGGCGATGTGACCGTCTATGCCTACTACTTCGCGTTCTACGACGCGCCCGGCGAAGCCATGCTCCAGACCACCGTCGAGGCGCTGCAGGTCTATCAGGAAAAGTTCGGACCGTACCGCCACAAGACGATGACCGCCGTGCAGGGCGACTTCAACGACGGCATGGAGTATTCGGCGTTCTATTTCATCAGCCGCGATTACTTCAACCTGTACGATAACACGCCGAAGAATTACCTCGTCATCATCGCCGCGCACGAGACGGCGCATCAGTGGTGGTTCGACGCCGTCGCCGACGACCAGGCGCTCGAACCCTGGCTCGACGAAACGCTCTCCACGTACAGCGAGCGCATCTACTACGAAACCGTCCACCCCGACCTGGTGGATTGGTGGTGGGGCTACCGTTACTTCGAATTTCAAAAAGCGGGCTTTGTGGATACGCCCATCTACGAAGGCGGCGGTCAGCGCCCGTATTGGGACAAGACCTACCTGACCGGCGCGCGCTTCATGGAAGACCTGCGTCAACGCGTGGGCGACGACATCTTCTTCACCTTCCTGCGCGATTACTACGCCCGCTTCGCCGGCAAACGCGCCACGGCAGCCGACTTCTTCCGCGTCTTCCGCGAAAACTCCGCCGCCGATATTTCGGATTTGCTGGCAAAGTATTTTCAGAAGACCTATTGAGATGCGAGGGCGGTCTTTTCACACATTTTTTATGCGATTCCCTCTTCAACGCGTCTTTCTCTTCCTTTTGATTTTTCTCACCTCCTGCACCTTATCCACCCCCGCGCAGACGGTTCCTCCCACGCTGATACTTGTCACCTCGAACCCCCAAGCCTCGCCCACGCCGACGCCTTTCCAGCCTGCCGACGCGAACTACATCCCCATCGAAGCGCCGACCCTCGTCTCCACCTTCACGCCCCTCC
>JABRVZ010000124.1:0-27313 GCA_039961775.1 Chloroflexota bacterium | reverse complement strand
ATGTCCATCAGGTACACCTCGCGGTTGGAGGTGAACGCCACCCCCGTCCCCATCGTTGCGCCCGGCGGCGCGGTGGGGCTGGCGTTCACCTCCAACCGCGAGGTGTACCTGATGGACATCGAGGGCAAAACCTTCAAACAACTGACCAACACCCGCCTCCCCAAATTCGACCTGCAATGGATGCCCGGCGCAAACGACTTACTCTACGGCGAGGGCAAATGCGTTTACAAGGTAAGCGCAGAAGCGGCTGAACCCCAGCCCGAGCGGCTCTTCTGCTTCAACGCCGAATACTTCGAGGGCTTCCGCCTCTCGCCCGACGGGCGCTTTGCCGCCATCAGCATCGAGCGGCGGCTCATCATCGTCCCCTACGACGTGGAAACCCTCTCCACCGCCAAATCCGCTTTCGAGCTCCAGCGCCTGCCGAACCTGTGCATCAACTATCCCGTTGTAGCGGTCAAAAGCGCACAATGGTCGGCAGACGGCTCACGGCTGGCGGTGCTTTATCAAAGCGCCATCGGTCAACGCATCGGCAACACCCTCCGCATCCTTCAGGTGGATTTGCAGCGCTGCAGCGCCGTGAACCCGCTGGTGATTGACGAATTCCCCGGCAGGCATTTCGTCCCCGAAGGCTACACCAACTATCCCCTCATCCCCTCCTACCACTGGGATGGCAACAGCCGCTTCCTCTTCAACACCTTCATCCGCAACGGCGGCTACGGCGCGCTCTACCTCTACGACACCTCAACCACACAGGAAACCCTGCTCAACCCCGTGCAGGGCAAATGCTGTTACCGCGGCGCGACCTTCAGCCCCGACGGCGCCTACCTCCTCTTCGCCTTTCAAGACATTGACAAAGGGGCAGACAGCCGCACAGAGTTGTACTACATCCCGCTGACGGAGCGGGGCAACATCGCCCCCATCCGCCTCCCGCTCGGATTTTTCACCGACCTGCGCGAAAACATCCTCTTTGCCCTGCGCCCCGCGCCTCTCCCCTGACCTTCAACCTGCTCCCCCAACCCCAGCCGCACCGCCCGCCCCGGCGGTTTTTTCCTTTTCGATGGTTGTATAATCCGGCGCAACCCATACAGGAGGTTCATCCATGCAATATGTCAATCTTGGCAAAACGGGAATGAAGGTCTCGCGGCTGTGTCTGGGCATGATGAGTTACGGCTCCAGGCAGTGGCGCGATTGGATTTTGGAGGAAGAGGAAGCCAAACCCTTTGTACGCCGTGCGCTGGAGGCGGGCATCAACTTCTTCGACACGGCAGACGTGTATTCCAACGGCGAGAGTGAGCGCATCACCGGCAAACTACTCCGCGAGTTGGGGGTGAAACGGGAAAACGTCATCATCGCCACCAAGGTTCACGGGCAAATGAGCGACGACATCAACGATCGCGGACTTTCGCGCAAGCACATTCTGGATGCGATTGACAAATCCCTCCAGCGCCTCGGCATGGACTACGTGGACCTGTACCAGATTCACCGCTGGGACTACCAGACCCCCATCGAGGAGACGATGGAGGCGTTGAACGACGTTGTCCGCGCGGGCAAGGCTCGCTACATTGGAGCATCGTCCATGTTCGCGTGGCAGTTTGCCAAAGCGCAGTACACCGCCCAAAGTCACGGCTGGACGCGCTTTGTCTCCATGCAAAATCACTACAATCTCGTCTACCGCGAGGAGGAACGCGAGATGATTCCCCTCTGCCTCGATCAGGGGGTGGGGCTGATTCCGTGGAGCCCCATGGCGCGCGGATTTTTCGCCGGCAACCGCAAACGCGGAGGCGGGGAAACGCCGCGCTCGAGGAATGATGCCTTTGCCGAACGCCTGTATTTCCGCGAGGAGGATTTCGTTGTGGCAGACCGCGCGCGAGAGATCGGCCGGGAACGCGGCGTGAGCGGCTCGCAGATTGCGCTGGCGTGGCTGTTGAACAAACCGCACATCACGGCTCCCATCATCGGCGCGACCAAAATGGAACATCTCGACCAGGCAATCGCCGCGCTCGACATCCAACTCACAGATGAGGAAGTAAAGCGGCTCGAAGAACCCTACAAACCGCACCCGGTTCTTGGGCATTCGTAGCGCGCCTTGCAAAACCGCAGACGGGAACGCGGTAACCGGCAGGCGGGTTCCCCGTCTTTTCATTGGTACAATAGCAGGGCAAATCCTTCCAAACGGAGCCGTACATTGACTGAAACCTTCAAAATTGCGATCCCCATGGCAGGCTGGGGAACCCGCATGAGACCCCATACGTACAGCAAACCCAAACCGCTCGTCAGCGTGGCGGGGAAAACCACCCTTGAACACCTGCTCGACATGTTCACCACCATGCCGAACCCCGAAAATTTGGAGTATGTGTTCATCGTGGGTCCGTTTCTCGGAGAGACGCAAATCCCCGCTTTCATCAAGGAGAAATACCCGCACATCAAGGCGCATTACGTGGTACAGCACGAAATGAAGGGACAGTCGCACGCCCTGTGGCTGGCGCGCGAATATCTGCACGGACCGATGCAGATGGTCTTTTCGGATACCCTCATCGAGACGGATTTCTCGTTCCTCGCAAATGAAACGGCTGATTCGGTCGCCTGGGTGATGCCGGTGCCCGATCCGCGCCGCTTCGGCGTGGCGGAGGTGGGCGCGGACGGCTTCGTCAAACGCTTCATCGAGAAGCCGCAAACCCTGGAAAACAACCTGGTCATCGCCGGCTGTTACTACTTCCGCGAAGGGCAGGAACTGATTGCCGCCATCGAGGAACAATTCCGCCGCAATCACATGCTCAAAAACGAGTACTTCCTCGCCGACGCCATGACCATCATGATCGAACGCGGGGCAAAGATCCGCGTCCACGAAATTGACACCTGGCTCGATACGGGCACCATCGAAGCGACGCTGGAAACGAACAAAATCCTCCTCGAACGCGGCGCGGCAAACGTGCTGCAGGATGAGAGGCGGGGAACTGTGCTCATCCATGCCCCATCCTTTGTCCATCCCAGCGCGGAGATCGAACAGGCGGTCATCGGTCCCTTTGCCTCCATCGGAGCCAACTGCAAAATCAGCCAGGCGGTCATTCAGGAAAGCATCATCGAGGCTGGCACAACCGTCAAACGCACGGCGCTCAGCCGTTCTCTCATTGGGCGCAATTGTTATGTGGAAGGACAACCGAACAGAGAGCAGCCGTTGATTTTGAACATCGGCGACGACAGTTCGGTTGTATCGAAATAAATGAACACCGTCGAATGCCGCTCCGATTCCACCTTTGCGGAACGTCCGCTCTCGCTCACCTGGCAGGGATGCCGCTACAAGATTGCCGAAATCTTTGCCCGCTGGCGCGGACCCGCAGAACGCGGCTTCCGCGTCAAGACGACGAACGGGCAGGCTTTTGAAATCACCTATCGGGAAATCCCCGATGAATGGCACGTTCAACCCATCTAATCACATGGAGGCGCAATGCAGGAAGTAACCAACGTAAGCCGTCTTTCCAAACGCGTGGCAGGGCTCAAACCCTCCGGCATCCGCAAGTTTTTCGACATCGCCGCCACAATGAAGGATGTCATCTCGCTCGGCATCGGCGAACCGGACTTCACCACACCCAAGCCGATTCTCGAAGCGGGCATCCGCTCCTTGCAAAACGGCGAGACGCACTACACATCCAACTGGGGCAGGCTGGAACTGCGTCAGGCAATCTCTGAAAACCTGATGCGGCTCTACAATGTGAAGTACGACCCCGCCACCGAGATTGTCGCCACAGTGGGCGTCTCGGAGGCGCTGTACCTCACATTTACCGCCATCCTCGACCCCGGCGATGAAGTCATCATCCCCACGCCGTGTTTCGTCTCCTACCAGGCCGAAGTCATCATGGCGGGCGGCGTCCCCGTGGAAGTGGTGGCGCGCGAAGAAAACAACTTCATGGTAGACCCCGACGACATCCGCCGGGCAGTCACGCCGCGCACCAAGTGCATTTTTATCGGTTATCCCTCCAACCCAACAGGCGCGGTTGCCACGCGCGAGGTCTTGCTGGAGATTGCAAAAATCGCCGAAGAGTACGATCTGCTGGTCGTCTCGGACGAAATCTATGACCGTCTCGTCTACGATTTCAAGCACGTCTGTTTCCCCTCCCTCGGTGAAAGCCTCAAACAGCGCACCGTTTTGCTCGGCGGCTTCTCTAAAGACTACGCAATGACCGGCTGGCGCATCGGCTATGCCTGCGGTCCCGCCGACATCATCCAGGGGCTGGTGCGCATCCACCAGTACACCATCATGTCCGCGCCGACCACCGCGCAGGATGCCGCCATCGAAGCCCTAAAGAGCGGAGAACCGTATGTGCAGGAAATGGTCGCGGAATACGACCGCCGCCGCAAACTACTGGTGACGGGACTCAACCGCCTCGGTCTGCGGACCTTTGAGCCGCGCGGCGCTTTCTACGCCTTTCCCAACATCCGCGCCTCCGGCATGGACGACGAGACCTTCGCCGAGAAGTTACTGCGCGAGGAGCATGTGGCGGTGGTGCCGGGCAACGCCTTCGGGCCGGGCGGCGAGGGGTTTGCGCGCATGTGTTACGCCACCGAATACAGCAAAATCGAGGAAGCCCTGCACCGCATGGAACGCTTCATGCAAAGATACGGCTAGAGCGGTTTGCAGAACGCGAATCAAAAATCCCCGAAGCAATGCTCCGGGGATTTTTCGTCGTTCAGGCTTCAGTCAATCAGCCAATTACGGTGACGTTGGCAGCCTGCAGACCTTTGGGTCCCTGTTCGACGGTGAACTCGACCTTCTGACCTTCCTGCAGGTTCTTGAAACCATCGCCCTGAATGGCGGAGAAGTGGACGAAGACATCCGGCCCGCTTTCGCGTTCGATGAATCCGTAGCCCTTCGTTCCGTTGAACCACTTGACTGTACCGTTGATACGATCCGACATTTTTGCCTCCTTGGCAAGAAAAAGAATTGTGGAGGGTACTCATTGGATGTTGCATCGGAGCCGCCTCAACGGCGGTGAAACAAAATCGGCTCACGGACCTACCGTGAGCCGACCTGGTACTTCCAAAGCAAACTACTGGTATCCTACGCGCGCAAGGATAACATGAGGGCGGCAGGGTGTCAATGAAAACGGGGCAGGATTTTCCGCTCACGACGGGGCAGAAACGCACAGAGCGATTCCGCGCGCCTCGCCCAGGCGCACAGAACCGCTCCGGCTTGATGGGGGAACTGGACTTGACTGATAAACTCACCTTACGCAGTAGTGCGAGATTTATCTCGCATTTTCAAGCGACATGAATGTCGCGCTACAGGAAAACTGCGTAACATCAGTGATAAATTATTTTCATGCAGGGGCGAGATTGCCTCGCCCCTTGCATGTTACCTGCGATTGCGCAGGAAAGTTGGAACGTCGAGGTCGTCGGTGTTGAGCAAAGGCTGGGAAGAGGCTGGTTTGGTTTCACCAGGCTGAAGGTCGGCGTGAACCGAAACGGGTTCGGAGGGACGGATGTAGGAGGAGTTGTCCGCCCGGCGGGTTTCGGTCCGCGGCTGACGTTCGAGCAGGCGGCGCGGCATGGAACTGCGCTCGAAGCCGGTGGCAATGACGGTGACGCGGATGTCGTCGCCCATGTTCGGGTCTATGACGGCGCCGAAGATCATGTTCACGTCGGGGTGGGCGGTTTCGCGGATGATTGCCGCCGCCTGGTTGACCTCGAAGAGGGTCATGGACGGACCGCCGGTGACGTTGAAGAGGACGCCGCGCGCGCCGTCAATGGTGATGTCGAGCAGTTTGCTGGAGATGGCGTCTTCGGCGGCTTTCTTGGCGCGGTCGTCGCCGGAGCCTTTTCCGACCGCCATGAGTGCGGCGCCGCCTTCGGACATGATGGCGCGCACGTCGGCAAAGTCGAGGTTGATGAGGCCGGGCGTGGTAATCAGTTCGGAAATGCCCTGAATGCCCTGATGGAGGACGTCATCCGCCAGGCGGAAGGCATCCTGCAGGGAGGCGCGTTTGTCGGCAATTTGCAGGAGGCGGTCGTTGGGGATGGCGATGAGGGTGTCGGCGTGTTCCTTGAACTTGCCGATGCCGATTTCCGCCGCCTGCATGCGGCGCATGCCTTCGAAGGTGAAGGGGCGCGTGACGACGCCGATGGTGAGCGCGCCGCTCTCTTTGGCAATTTGCGCCACGATGGGCGCTGCGCCGGTGCCGGTGCCGCCGCCCATGCCGGCAGTGACGAAGACCATATCCGCGCCTTTGAGCACGTTATAGAGTTCGTCGGAGGATTCTTCGGCGGCTTTGCGTCCCACTTCCGGGTCGCCGCCGGCGCCAAGCCCGCGAGTGAGTTTATCGCCCAGGCGGACGCGGGTGGGGGCTTTCGCCAGCATCAGCGCCTGCGCGTCGGTGTTGGCGACGATGAATTCGACACCCTGAATTCCTTCGTCAATCATGCGATTGACGGCGTTCGAGCCGCCGCCGCCCACACCGATCACTTTGATGCGGGCGTAGGCTTCTGCTTGCGGTTCTGCGTTGTTTCTATACGTCGAGTCCATTGCTTCCTCCATTCAAACATTGGTCTGATGATACTTGCTTTTGATTCGGCTGTACCATTTTTTAATGCGATTGCATTTCAGCCGATGGTTCGATGACAATCAGGCGTCGGGGACGTCCTCTATGCTTTCTAGGGCAAAATCCTGCCGATGATTTTCTTGACGAAATTCAAGCCCACACGTCTCTCTCCTTTCATGCGGCGTTCGCGCGTGATGCCAAGGTCCTGCTCCTGCATGGACATCAGCCAGCGCAGCAAGCCTACGCTGGTGGAATAGGCGGGCGAGTTCAGGCGGTCCACCAGCCCCAGCAGGTTTTCGGGCTGCGCTATGCGGACCGGCATGTTCAACACCCGCGAGGCAAGCCGCTTGATGCCGGGCAGCGCCGAGGCGCCGCCGGTCAACACCATCCCAGCCGGCAGGAGACCGTCATAGCCGGAGCGTTTGATCTCCTGCAGGGTCAGCGCAAAAATCTCCTCCACGCGCGCTTCGATGATTTCCGCAAGTTCCTTGCGGTTGATTTGCACCGGGCGCTCCTCGCCGAACGGGCGGATGGAGAAGTATTCCTCCGCGCCCACCTCGGCGCGCACGGCGTGACCCTGTTGTTTTTTCACATCTTCCGCCTGCGCAAACGGCAGCCGCAAGCCGTGAGCGATGTCTTGTGTGACGTGGTTGCCGCCCACCGCCAGCACCATCGTGTGCCACACGTCGCCGTTGACGTAGATCGCCAGGTCGGTGGTGCCGCCGCCGATGTCGCAAATTGCCACACCCATCTGCCGTTCCTGTTCGGTCAGCACGGTCTCGGCAGAGGCGAGCGGGTTCAACACGAACTGTTGAATCTCCACGCCCGCCGCGCCCACACACTGACGCAGGTTTTCCACCGTTGCAGCAGAGGCGGTGATGATGTGCGCCTCCACTTCGAGACGGTAGCCGTGCATCCCCTTGGGGTTGCGAATGCCGTCCTGCCCGTCCACCGAAAAGCCGCGCTGGATGACGTGAATGATTTCGCGGTCATACGGAATCGCCACCGCCTGCGCCTGTTCCAGCGCGCGTTCGATGTCGTATTGCTCGATGACGTTGCCGTTCACCGCCGCCGCGCCGCGGCTATTGACCGAGGAAACGTGCGCGCCGGCAATGCTCACCAGCGCCGAGGTGATTTCCAAGCCCGACGTGGACTCGGCTTTCTTCACCGAGCGGGTGATTGCCTGCGACGCCGCGCCCAGGTCCACGATGACGCCCTTGCGGATGCCCTCCGAAGGCTCGATGCCCACGCCGAGGATGCGGATGGATTTATCGTCCTCCACGCGCCCCACCAGCGTGCAGACTTTGGTCGTACCTACATCTATGCCTACGATGATCTCTTCCATAAATCCTTATTCACTCAGTCGGTAATAGGGCGCGGTCGGGTACATGACGTTGATCAACGCCGGGCGGATGCCCTTCTGAGTCAACGCACCGACCATCGCCTCGTACACGCGCATCTTCAACTCGATGTCGCTTGCCCTCGTCCCAAAATAGACCCGCCACCCGCGCGGATCATTCCAGCCGAAACCTGATCCTCTTTCATAGAGAATGGGCGTTCCCGCTGGAACATGCGCCGCCAGCCCCTTCAACGCCTGAACCATCTCTGCCGAAATGAACGGCGCCGGCGACGAGGCATCGGCAGCACCGCCTTCCTGCGCTGGCGGCGCAGAGAGCGCCACCACCGAAATCAGCCCGTCCAGTTCGCCGCGCGGACGGAAGGCAACGCCGTCTTCCGCAATCCAGGTGTAGCCGCCGCCCTGCTCCCAGCGGATGAGCGGCTGACGCTCCGTCACGTTGACCGAGACCAGATTGGGCAGGGAAACGCTCACTCGGACGGAGACAAATTCTGGGAAGGCGAGGCGGAGGCGGGTTTCCAAATCCGCTGGGTCGAGCAGGAAGATGGGTTGTCCCGAAACGCCCAGAACGGCGTTGATTTCCGCTTGTGTGACGATGCGGCTGCCGGTCAGTTGCGCTTCGGTGACGCGCAGTTCGGGGCGGGTGAAGGCGAGGTAGAGGAGACTCACCAGCGCTGCAAGGAGGAGGAAGGAGAACAGCCGCCACCCCAGCCGCGGACGAGGGATGCTGATGGAACGGGCGTTGGTGCGCGGCAGGTGTGGAATGGCAATTTGAAAACGGCGGCGGGCGCTGCGCGCGGGTTTGCGAATGGGCTTGGTGATGTCCTTGCGGGAGCGCGTGACCACCACAGGGCGTTCCGCAACCTTCGAGGCGCGCTGTAAGTGTTTTGCGCGTTCCTGCTCGCGGCGCATGCGGACGAGTTCGGCGCGGGTGGGTTCGGTTTTGCCGCTCATGCGCGCCTCCGGTAGATGTGCGAAGTGCGGGCGCGTTCTGCCCTGCGCTCCAGCGCCAGTTCGATGAGACGATCCACAAGTTTGGAATATGGCAGCCCGCTGGCTTCCCAAAGTTTGGGATACATGCTGATTTTGGTGAAACCAGGCAGGGAGTTCAACTCGTTCAGGTAAATCTGGTTGGTGTCCTTCTCGAGGAAGAAATCCACGCGCGCCATGCCGGCGCAGTCAATGGCGCGGTAGGCGCGGACGGCGTATTCGCGGATTTGTTCGGCAACTTCGGCGGGCAACGGCGCCGGGATGATCAGCCCGGAAGTGCCGTCAATGTATTTGGATTCGTAAGAGTAGAATTCGCGGCTCGGCAGGATTTCGCCCGGCACGGAGGCAATCGGGTTGTCGTTGCCCAGCACGCTGACTTCGATTTCGCGCGGGCTGCGGATGCCTTTTTGAATCAGCACACGGCGGTCGAAGGAGGCGGCTTCCATCAAGCCTTCCTGCAGGTCGGAACGGTTATTGCACTTGGTCACGCCGACCGACGAACCGAGGTTGGCAGGCTTGGTGAAGAGCGGATATGAGCTGAGCGCTTCGGCTTTTTCGATGACGGACGCCATATCCTGCTCGATTTCGGCGCGGCGGACGACCAGCGTATCCACCACCGGGATATTGTTGGCGAGCATCACATCCTTGAAGATACCCTTGTCCATGCCAACCGCCGAACCGACCACGCCGGCGCCCACGTAGGCGGCGTTTGCCAGTTCGAACAAGCCCTGAATCGTCCCGTCTTCGCCAAACGTGCCGTGCAAAACCGGGAAATAGACATCCACATCCGCAAGTTTGACGTGCCTCGTGTCCCGCACCACATACACACCGCTCAACGTGGGGTCGGGAGCCACGATGACCTGTTCGAGAGCGCGAAGGTCGCCCTGCTCGAATTTGCCGATTACGTCTTCACCGGTCAGCCAGACGCCATCGTGCGTAATGCCGATTTGGGTCACGTCGTATTTGGCGGGGTCGAGCGCCGAGAGCACATTCCGCGCGGACATGAGCGAAACCTCATGTTCGCCGGAACGACCACCGAAAAGCACTGCCACGCGAAGTTTATTGTCTGTCATCAAAATCAATCTCTATCTTTTGGCTGGTAATGGGCAATTACCAGTCGCCGATGATTTCAATTTCCAATTCCAACTCGACGCCTTGCGTTTCCTTCACTTTTTTCTGCGCCAGTTCGATCAGGGCGCGGATGTCTTCGGCTTTGGTGTTGGCATGGTTGATGAAGAAGTTGCCATGCAGAGGGCTGATTTCTGCGTTGCCAATGCGGACGCCTTTCAGCCCAGCCGCTTCGATCAGCCGTCCGGCATAGTCGCCGGGCGGATTCTTGAACATGGAACCCATACTCGCGCCGGGCGGTTGAGTCGCTTTGCGGTGCGCGCTGAATTGCTGGATTTTAACGGTCACTTCCTCTTTGGTTGAGTTTTTTAACGCCAACTCAGCCGAAAGTACTACCGCCTTCACCTCGCCGCGTTTCAAGACGCTCGTGCGGTAGCCGTAGCCCATCTGCTCAACGGTGAAGGTTTCTTTGCCGTTTTCGGTCAGTAATTCGGCGCGGATGAGATTGCCAGCCATGTCGCCGCCGAATGCGCCGGCATTGCCATAGACCGCGCCTCCCACCGTGCCGGGGACGGTCGCCGCCCATTCGAGTCCCGCCAGACCTTTGGAGGCGCAGCGGTTGGCGAGGTTGCTGAAGACGACGCCCGATTCCGCCGTAACGGACGGCTGGTCGCCCAAATGAAATTTGACTCCCTTCGCCCGATTCAGGATGACCACGCCGCGCACGCCCCGGTCGCTGACGAGGACGTTCGAGCCGCCGCCCAAAATGATGAACGGCAGTTCATGCTTCCACAGCAGTTTGACCATGCGCGCCAGTTCCGTCGAGGTATCCGCTGTGAGCAGAATGTCGGCAGGACCGCCGATGCGCGCGGAGGTAAACGGCGCAAGCGGGACGTTTTCCCTTACCTTGTCGCCGAATTTGGCGCGCAAAACATCGAGCGGGCGGGCGGAGACGATCATGGACGGTTTACTCTTCTTTTTCACTCAGTTTCTCGATCAGTTTTTCGATACTCTTTTCAACGGTCTTTTTCTGTTCCTCGCGCTCTGCCTGCTTTGGGGGCATGCGGGAGGCGCGCTCCAGAAACGTCAGCGGCATGCTGAGCGGCGGCAGGAAGGTGACCTCGCGGGTACGAAGCCTGGTCTTGTCGGTCATGCCGCCCTGCCTTGCCGCTTACGAAAGGGGTCCCGCTGGGCAACGAACGGCTGGACTTTTTTGTAGCGGGCTTGCATGCGGGCAATCAACTGCATGGCGCGCCGTTCGTCGGCGTCCATGCGGCGGGGGCGGGCGGGGGTTCCGCTTTCAGCGAAGGTCAAAGCCGCTCGAAGCGGGAGCAGCGAGGGGTGAGTCCGAAGCGGGGTTTTATTCAGCATGGTCTGCCTGCCTTTCCTGTAATCCTTTGAGCACGTCGCCGCTGACCTGGTCGGCATCGCCGGCGGAGAGGACGAGGACCACATCGCCCGGACGCAGGTTTTCGAGGAGGTAGCGGGTGACATCGGGCAGAGTGGCAAGATAACGGGCGGAAAGATGCGGCATGGCGCTGACGATTTCCGCCGAGGTGAAGTCTTGTTTGGGTTCGCGCGCGGCATAGACTTCGGTGACGATGACTTCGTCGGCGTCTTTGAAGGCGCGCGAGAATTCGAGGAAGAGGGTTTGGGTGCGCGAGTAGGTGTGCGGCTGCCAGACCGCCCAAATGCGGCGGTTGGGAAAGCGGGCGCGCGCGCCTGCCAGCGTGGCGCGGATTTCGGTGGGGTGATGGGCGTAGTCGTCGAAGATGGCGATGCCGTTCACTTCGCCGCGCAGTTGGAAGCGCCGCCCCGTGCCGCTGAATTCGGCGAGGGCTTCGGCAGTTTTCGTCCACGAAAGCCCCAGCACGCCGGTAATGGCAAAAACCGCCATGGCGTTGCGAACGTTGTGCACGCCCGGCACCTGCAGGGAGACGCGGGCAAAGTTGGAGGTCTTGCCGCCCAGGTTGGAGGTGACGGTGAAATCGAATCCGCCGCGCTGGTTGGGCTGCACATCGCGCGCCTGCACCCAGAAGGGGGTGTTGATGGTCATCTCGTTTTGCATGCCGTAGGAGATGACATTCCTTCCGCTGTGGCGGACGTGCGGGATGAGCGCCGCCGCGCCGGGGTCTTCGGCGCAGACGATGAGCGTACCGTCTTCGGGGAGCAGGTCCACGAATTTTTCGAAGGCGAGGTACATGGCTTCGGGCGTGGGGAAGAGGTCGGGGTGGTCATGTTCGATGCTGGTGACGACGGCAATCTGCGGTTTCAGCCCGAGGAACATGTAGTCGTATTCGTCGGCTTCGATGACGAAGAGTTTGCCTTTGCCGGCGCGGGCGTTGACGCCCAGGTTGTTCATCACGCCGCCGACGATGAAGGACGGGTCGCGTCCCAGTTTGCTGAGCGCCCAGGCGGTCATGGCGGTGGTGGTGGTCTTGCCGTGTGTGCCGGCGATGGCGATGCCGGTCTTGTCTTCCATGAGGCGACCGAGGAAGTCGGCGCGTTTGTAAACCGGGATTCCCGCCCGCTTCGCCGCCTGGACCTCGGGGTTGTCGTCGGTCACGGCGGAGGAGCGCACCACCCAATCTGCGTTGCCGATGTTGCGCGGGTGATGCCCAATGTACACCTGCGCGCCTGCTTTGCGGACTTCTTCGGCAAAGGGAGTCAGCGCGCGGTCAGAGCCGCTCACCTCGTAGCCGCTCTCCAGCAGGAGGCGGGCGATGGCGGAGAGACCGCTTCCCCCAATGCCGATGAAATGGACGTGTGTCATGAGATTTCAGATTTCAGATTTCAGATTTCAGATTTTCGATTTTCGATTTTCGATTTCAGATTTCAGGCTTTAGATGTACACAACCAATACGAAGACGAATGCCAGGATGATGGCGAAGTAGATGCCGGGTTCGCCGAGCAGTTGGGGCGGCATGTATTGCATCATTCGAGTGACCGTCGCCAGGATGTTCGGGTCGGTCGGCTTGGAGATGATGTGGTCGAAGGGATAATCGGCGACGTTGATGTAGTACAGGATCGAACCGGCAATCAGGTAACCGTTGATGCCGCCCAAGATGGCGCCAAAGAGCGTGTCTTCGAGGCGCTCGCGCGCCGCGCGGGAGGCAAGGCGCGGAATGCTGATTACCGTCTGATACCCGAAATAAACCAGCACCAGCAGAATGATCACGCGTACCCAAAAGAGGGTCGTGTCGGTATCGGGAAGGTCGCGCGCGAGCGGAACGTACTTGCGGAGGACATGGCTGACCGCTAGGGAAAGTATCACGCTGAAGGAGACCAGCAGTTCCTTTGCCCAGCCGCGCATAGCGCCGATTACGCCAAACAGGATGACGTACATCCAAAAGACATAAACTATGCTCATCATAGGTTTTACACTCCTGCCAGTTCCATCAGCATACCGGCGATTTTTTCCGCCGCGCGCGGATGGGACAGTTCGAACATGGCGGCGCGCATGGAGCGCAGTTTGTTCGGGTTTTCCATCAGGACATTCAAGGTGTTCATCAATTCGTCGTTCAGAACCTGATCTTCGAGGATGATTGCCGCGCCGCGGCTGGTCAGGTAATCGGCGTTGACTTTCTGGTAGCGCCAGGCATGCGGGTACGGCACAAGGATGGCGGGCAGCCCAAAGAGCGGATATTCGCCCAGGCAGGAGGCGCCCGCCCGCGAAATGACCAGGTCGGTTGCCGCCAGCGCCGCGCCCATCTCGTGCAGGTAGGGCAGGGCATGATAGCGGGCGGCGAGTTCCACCGGCAGCTGCTCGCGGTGATGGCGCACGTAGTTCCAGTCTGCGTCGCCACACAGGTGGATGAGTTCGAAGCGTTCGAGCAGTTCGCGCAGGTGGTTGAGCACCGCCAGGTTGATGGAGCGCGCGCCTTTGCTCCCGCCGAGCACCAGCAGAACGGGCAGTTTGCCGGTAATGCCGAGGTGGCGATGGGCTGTTTCGCGGTCCCAAAGCGCGAGGTCGGGGCGAAGCGGGTAGCCTGTTGGTATCACTTTTTTCTTGAAGAACCTCTGCGATTGTTCCGTTGTGACGGCAATCGCATCTGCAAAGCCTGCCAGCGATTTGAGCGCCATGCCGGGTTCGATATCCGGCACATAGAGCAGGCTGGGGATGGAGCGCCCGGCAAGCGCCACAGGCACTGCCACGTATCCGCCGGTGAAGAACAACACGTCCGGCTGGAATTGCTGGAGGATGTTTCGTGCGGCAAACACGCCTCGCGCCAGTTTGAGCAGGTTGCGCGGCAGGCGGGCAAGACCGACGCCATGCAGACCGGCGGCGGGGATGCTCTGGAAGGCGATGCCCTGGCGTGTGACCAGCGCCTCTTCCATGCCGCCTTCGCCGCCCACCCACAGCGTATCTACATCGCGCAGTCTAGCGTTGAGCGCGCTGTGGACGGCGAGGGCGGGATA
This sequence comes from Chloroflexota bacterium, assembly GCA_039961775.1. Taxonomy (GTDB): domain Bacteria; phylum Chloroflexota; class Anaerolineae; order Anaerolineales; family Villigracilaceae; genus Defluviilinea. Next base: position 12,946 of record JABRVZ010000124.1, on the reverse strand, counting down.
CACGCCGCCTCCCGTTCCACCGGCGCAAATCAATAACCGCACCGAAGGACCTCCATTCGTTTTCTTCGAGCAGGGTTTGCTCGCTGTTCTGCCGCGAAATATTCAACATGATGCCGACGGCGCTCAGAGTCGAGACCAGGTTCGAGCCGCCGGCGCTGATGAACGGCAGGGCGTTACCGGCAAACGGCATCAGCCCCACCATGACCGACATGTTAATGAGCGCCTCGATGCCGATCCAGAAGGTCATGCCTGAGGCGAGCAGGGTGCCAAGCATATCGGGCGCGCGTCGGGCAATGACCAGCCCGCGCCAGACCAGAACGCCATACAAAGAGATGAGCAAGACCGCGCCAAACAAGCCCAGTTCTTCCACCACCACGGCAAAGATGCTGTCGGTGGGCGCAAAGGGCAAACCGGTCAACTTGGTGTCTGCCTGTCCCAGCCCCACGCCAAAGATGCCGCCTTTGATGATTGCCTCGAACGACCGCTGCACATGGTACGAGGCGTTGGTAGGGTCTTGAAAGCCGGCGATGAATTTCGCCACGCGGTCCTGACCCGTCTCGCTGAACTGCACCACCACCCAGCCGATGACCACGGCAAGGATGAGCAGAAAGGCAATCTGCTTCAGGTCTGCGCCTGCCAGGAAGAAGAGCAAGCCGCCGAGGATAAGCACGGTTCCCGCGGCGCTCAAGTCGGGCTGGAGGTAAATCAAACCGCCGATGATTCCCAGGATGACGCCCAGCGGAATCAGACCGATGGTCACATCGTGCAGGAATTGACGCTTGGCATACAGCCAGACGGCGAGATAAATCACCGCCATCAGTTTGGCAAGTTCCGAAGGCTGGTACGAACCGTTGACGAGCGTGCGCGAGGCGCCCAGGCGAATCTCATTCACCACCAGCACCGTCACCAGCAGACCAATCGTCGCAAGCATCGCCGGCAGAACCATGCGCCGCCAATGGTGATAATCAAACAGCGAAAGCACAAAAGCGGTCAGCACGCCCAGCCCCATCCACCGCAACTGACGCTTGAACATGTAAGTCGCCGAGCCATATTCCTTGAACGAAAAATCGAAGGACGCCGAATACAGCATAATCAAGCCGAACACGAGCAAGGCAATCACCGCCAGCACCAGCGGCACATCCACGCCGCGCCGGCGGCGCCGCTCCACCGCAGGCATCACACGCTCACTTACGAAAGTTCCTGCACCCATGCCGTAAACCTCTCTCCGCGTTCTGCGAAATCTTTGAATTCATCGAAACTCGTGCCGCCCGGCGAAAGCAGGACGACATCGCCCGGCTCGGCGATCTCCGCCGCCTTGTGGACTGCCTCGCGCAGACCGCCGGCGCGCGTCATCGAAAACCGCATCGTCCCGGACCCCAAGCCTGTCGCTGTTTTCTCGATCTTTTCCGCCGCCTCGCCAAACAGCACGATGTGATCCACGCGCTCATTCGCCAGGCGGAGCAGGTCTTCCCAGGGCAGGTCTTTGTCGCGCCCGCCGAGCAAAAGGACGATGGGTTCCTCGAACGAGCGAATCGCCGCCATGCTTCGTTCCGGCGCGGTGGCAATCGAATCGTTGTACCAGCGCACGCCCTTCCATTCGCGCACCAGTTCCAGGCGGTGCGGCACGCCGCGAAATTCCTCCACCGCTTCGAGCATCACATCCAGCGGAAAGCCCGCCGCGTGACCGATGGCAAACGCCGCCAGCACGTTCTGCACGTTATGGTCGCCGCGCAGTTGAATCTTCTCGCGCAGGAGCAGAGGCAGGTAGGCGTTGCCTTCGCGCAGATTCAGCAAACCGTCGTGCAGGTAGGCGCCGTCCAAACCTTCCTCCAGTTCGTTCATGCTGAAGGTGAGCAGTCTGCCGCGCACGCGAGTTCGCAATGCCCATGCGCCCGGGTCATCGCGCCCGAGGACAGCGGTATCTTCCTCCGACTGGAACTCCAGGATGCGCGCCTTGGCGGCGGTGTAGGCTTCCATCGTGCCGTGACGGTCGAGATGATTGGGTGTGATGTTCAGAATGGCGGCAATGTTCGGCGAAAGAGTCATCTGCTCCAGTTGGAAGGAGGAGAGTTCGAGGACGGCGAGGTCATCGGGTTTCATCTCATCCACATAATTCAACAACGGGTCGCCGATGTTCCCGCCGACATAGGCTTTCGAACCATAAGCCAGTTTTGCCATGTTCCCGACCAGTGTCGTGGTGGTCGTTTTGCCAGCCGAGCCGGTGATGCCGATGGTCCGGCAGGGAACCACCTCCATGAAAATTTGCGAGTCGTTCGAGAGGGGAATGCCCCTCGAGACCGCACCAGCCACAATCGGGAGCGTGAGCGGGACTCCTCCAGAAAGACAAAGCACATCGGTGGCATCCAGCAGTTCGAGCGGGTGTCCGCCGAGCGCCCAGGTAATCTCGAATTGGGCAAGCGACTGCCGGGCAGCGCGAAGGTCGTCCTCGCCGCGCATATCGCTGAGGGTGACGCGCGCGCCATGAAGCGAAAGCCAGCGCGCCAAGGCAAGCCCCTGACGGGCGGCTCCGAGGATGAGTACGCGTTTGTCCTTCCAGTTTGTTTTCATCTTAAACAAGCGCCAATCCAATGCCGACCATGCCAGCCAGCAGGGCAATCAACCAAAAGCGCTGGACGACCTGCGTTTCGCTCCAGCCGAGCAGTTCAAAATGGAGGTGAAGAGGCGCCATTTTGAAGAAGCGTTTGCCGCCGGTCATTTTGAAGTAGGCAACCTGAATGACCACGCTCAGCGCTTCGCTCAAGGGGATGATGCCGATGATGAGCAAAAGGGGCCATTGCCCGGTCATCAGGGCGACGACTGCCAGTGTGGAGCCGAGCGCCAGCGAGCCGGTATCGCCCATGAACAATTCGGCGGGATGCACGTTGAACCACAAAAAGCCGAAGAGCGCGCCAACCACCGTGAAGCAGAAACGCGCCAGGAAGATTTGTCCCTGCAGGAGGGCGACGCCGCCGAACGCCACAAAGGCGGTTGCCGCAATCAACCCGGCGAGACCATCCAGCCCGTCGGTGAAGTTGACGGCGTTCGATTCGCTGACGATGATGAACGCCGCCACCGGAATGTACCACCAGCCCAGTTCGATCTCTCCTTTGACGCCCGGCAGGATGAGTTCCGGCACATCCAGGAAGACTTTCAGCACGTAGGCGGTTCCCAGCGCCAGCACAACCTGAGCGGCAAACTTCGTGCGGGCGCGCATGCCCTCGCCCTTGCGTTTGCCGCGAATGCCCTCCCAGTCGTCAATGGCGCCCAGCGCGCCATAGGTTACGAGAACAATGAGAGGCACGAGAACCGAACTGCCGATGACATCCAGCCCGATGAAGTTGGCGGCGTTCAGGAGCCCGGTCAGCAGGAGGATGGGGATGATGAATAGGATGCCGCCCATGGTGGGCGTTCCCATTTTGATGCGGTGCTGCCCGGGTTCTTCGACGCGAATCAATTTGCCAATGCGAAAATGCCGCAGGACGCGCAGAAGCGGTTGACCCCAGATGACCGTCATCACGAAGGAGAACATGGCAAGTCCCAGCACAAAGGCGTTGTTTTGGGTCATGACCGCACCTCCAGCGCGCTGGTGAGACGGTCCATGCGCAAGCCGTGCGAGCCTTTGATGAGAACCACGTCCTTCGAGGTGAGGTTGTTCTTCAGCCAGTCCAAAAGCGGCTCCTGAGAATCGAACTCAAGGATGAGTTTCTTCCTGCCGTTGCCGCGGCGGGCGGCTTCGGCAATGATGCGGGCGCGTTCGCCCAGGGTGAGCAGGACGTCCACCACCTGCCCGGCGCGCAGACCGACCATCTCGTGTCCGCCGCGCTCGTAGGGACCGAGTTCGAGCATGTCGCCCAGCACCGCCACCTTGCGCCCGTCCAGTTCGTCGAGCAGGTTGAGCGCGGCGAGCATGGATTCGGGGGAGGCGTTGTAGGTGTCGTCGAGCAGCAGCGCGCCGCTCTCGCTGCGCACAGCGACGAGGCGCAGTTGGGTGTGTCCCTGGCTCAAACCTTCGAGGATTTCCTGCCAGTTCATGCCTTCCACCAGTCCCACTGCGGCGGCGCGCAAAGCCGTATGCACGGAGTGACGCCCAATCAGCGGGATTTTGACGTACAGCGTCTCGCCCTGGTAGTGCAGGCGAAAGCGGATGCCGTCCAACCCCAAGCCTTCGACCTGGTCTGCCCAGAGATGCGCTTCGGGCGACAAGCCGTAGAAGAAGACGCGCGCTTTGGTCTTTTCTTCCATTTTGCGCACCCAGGGGTCGTCGAAGTTGAGGATGGCAACGCCTTCGGGGGCGGGCGGCAGGGCTTGCACCAGTTCGGACTTGCCGATAAAGATGTTTTCCTGCGAGCCGGCGCGCTCGGCGTGGACGGTGCCGATATTGGTCACTACGCCCACTTGCGGCAGGGCGATGTCGCACAGGAAGGCGATTTCGCCGATGGTGTAAAACCCCATTTCCATCACGGCATGCTGGTAGCCGGAACTCAAGCGCGTGACGGTGAGCGGCAGACCAATTTCGTTGTTGAGGTTGCCCGGTGTCTTGAGCGTGTGAAAGCGCGTGCTCAACACCTCCGCGATCATCTCTTTGGTGGTGGATTTGCCGACGCTGCCGGTGATGCCGATGACGCGCAGATTCAACTTGCGCCGCCAGAAGCGGGCAATCTGCTGGAGGGCGGAGACGGTGTTGTCCACGCGCAGGCAGAGGGGAGGGGAGAAGTCGAAACCGGCGTAGGAGTCGGCTGAGGAAACGGCGCGCAGGTCGAGGGTCCGGAAAGAAGCGGGGACATCCCGTTGGATTAAAGCGAAAGATGCCCCCCGCCGGAAGGCTTCTCCAACAAAATCATGCCCATCCACTTTTTCGCCGGGGATGGCGACAAAAAGCGAGCCGGGGATGACCTGGCGCGAGTCGATCACCGCTTCGGTGATGACGGAGGCGGCTGGCGGGCGGAAGTTCGTCAGGGCTTCGAGGGCGTCGGCAAGGGTAAGCATTAGCGGGATCCGTATTGCAGGCGGACAAGGTCGGGCGGGATGTTGAGGGCGATGACGGTTTGTTCGGCGACCTGTGAAAAGACGGGGGCGGCGGTTTCTGAACTCCAGATGGAGGTGGTGGGTTCCTGGAGCCAGACGTAAATCATGAATTGCGGGTCGTCCACCGGTCCCCAGCCGATGAAGGAGACGTTGGTATGGTTGGGGTCGTAGCCCTGCGGGGTGGGAATTTGGGCGGTGCCCGTCTTGCCAGCCACGCGGTAGCCGGGCAGGAGGGCGCTGGCGGATTCGTTTTGCAGGGAGACGGCGAGCATTTCGTTGAGGGTGTGGGCGGTTTCGGGTTTGATGGGCGAGCCGGCGTACTGCGAGGGGACGTTGTATTGATGCCCGTCGCGGATCATGGCAAACAGCACGTGCGGCGTGACCATTTGCCCGTCGTTGGCGATGGCGGTCGCCGCCATCATCATCTGCAGCGGCGTGACGGTGACACCCTGACCGAAGGCGTTCGTGCCGAGGTCTACGGGATACCAGTCCGAGTCACCGGGGACCTTGAGCCTGCCCATGGCTTCGTCGGCAAGGTCCACGCCGGTGCGGTGACCGAGCCCGAAGCGGTCCATGTAGGAATAGAAGGTGGGCGAGCCCATTTGGGTGGCGACCCATGCCAGGCAGACGTTGAGCGAGTGCTGGAGGCATTCGGTCATGTTTCGCTGTCCCCAGGGCTGGCGGTTCCAGTTTTGGATGGTGATGCCGCCTACGATGATGGCGCCGGTGTCAATGTACGTGGTGTCGGGGGTGACGACGCCGGCGTCGAGGGCGGCAGCCATGGTCAGAATTTTGACGACCGACCCGGCTTCGTATGCCATGCCAATCGAGCGGTTGTAGGCGCTGCCGTTATCGTAGATTTGGAAGTAGTCGGTGTAGTTGTTCAAGTCCATGCGCGGGGTGGACGCCATGGCAAGGATTTCGCCGGTCTTCGGGTCCATGACGATGATGGCGCCGTTCTTCGCGCCGTATTCGCTGAGCGCATTATCGAGGATGCCCTCGACCTTTGCCTGCAGGTCGCGGTGCAGGGTGAGAACGAGGGTGGTGCCGTTGGGAACCTTGGGAATTTCGAGGGCTTTGTTGGGGTCGCGCGGCACCCACACCTGCACGGGGTTGCCCGCCAGCAGGTCGTTGTATTTTTCTTCGACGCCAAAGTAACCGCGTCCATCGCGCGTGACAAAGCCCAGCACGTTGGAGGCGAGGGTCTTTTCGGGATAACTGCGCGTAAAGTGCGGTTTGAACCACAAGCCGTCCAGGCGGTTGTCGCCGTCCTCTTCCAGTTGTTGAACAACCTGCTGAAGAGCGTCCACTGCGCCGGTGTCCACATAGTCCTTGACGACGATGTACGTCCAGGTTTCGGGGGAGTTCAGCAGTTTATCTTTGATTTCTTCCTCGGTCATGTTCAGGTACACGCTCAGGACGTAAGCCAGCGCGTTCACGTCCTTCATCTCCGGCAGGCTGACGCCCACTTCATAGACCGTGCGGTTGCCCGCCAGCAGGTGACCGTTGCGGTCATAGATTTCGCCGCGCTCCGGGTAGAACGTGCGAAACTCGCCGGCGTACATATCGCCATTGGCGAGGAAGATTTTGGCTTGTTCGCTGTTCTGAATGCGAAGGATCTGGACGATGACGGCAATCCCCACGAAGACCAGCCCAGCCATGACCACCAGCGAACGGATGGCGTACTGCTGTCTCATGGAAGCCCTGCCCTGCCCTGAAGGCGTTCATCCAGCCATTCCAGCAGAGACTGCGAATACTCCTCCGGGAGCGTTTGCGGGGAAAGGGGAGAATCCGCCGCCGCCAGCAGAAGGGGCGGCTCGGGAGCGACGTAACCGGGAACGAAGACGTACTCCAATTCGCCGGGCTGAACGGGACGGTATCCCAGTTCGAGGGCGCGTCTCTGCATCACCGCCGAGGAGGTGAGGTTGGCAAGTTCGGTCTCCAGGTCGGCGTTGGAGCGCTGCAAAGCGGCAAGAGCGGCGCGCAGCTCCTGAATTTCGCGTCCTGCCAGGGCTGTGCGCGAGGTCACATCGAGGTACAAAGCCGCCACCAGCGACAACACAACCACCGTCAGCAGGAACGCGCCAACGTATTGACGCTGTACCCGCCAGGGAGCCTGTCTATATGCATGGATGATTTGTGAAGCCTGCATGACGACCTTTACATTTGGGCGATGGGTCGTGCAGTGACGACTTCAGTCGTCACTACAGTTTTTCGGCAATGCGGAGTTTCGCACTGCGCGCTCTCGGATTATTCCGAATCTCTTCCTCCGAGGGTGTGATGGGTTTTCGAGTGATTTCTTTCAGCGTTGCCTTTCGTTCCTCCTCGTAAATTCGTTCGTAGGGCGGGTTGACGAGGTCGCGGCTCTGCTCGCGGAAGAATTCCTTGACGATGCGGTCTTCCAGCGAGTGGAAGGAGATGACCGCGATTCTTCCTCCGGACCTCAAACCTGCTGCCGCCTGCGGAAGCGCCGCCCTCACTGACGCCAACTCGTCGTTGACGGCGATGCGCAGCGCCTGGAACGTCCGCGTGGCGGGGTGAAGGCGTTCCCCTCTTCGGGGAGAAGCGGCTTCGATGACGGCGACCAGTTCCCGGGTGGTGTGAAGCGGTCTCGCGCGGACGATGGCGCGGGCAATCTTGCGGGCGTCCCGTTCTTCGCCGTATTTGTAGAGCAGGTCAGCCAGTTCCCGTTCTGAATACCCGTTCACGATGTCGGCGGCGGTTTGCGGGGCGCGCGGGTCGAAGCGCATGTCGAGCGGGGCGTCGTGCTGGAAGGAAAAGCCGCGCTCGGGCGTATCGAACTGCATGGAGGAGGCGCCCAGGTCGAGCAGGATGCCGTCCACCCCATCCCAGCCGAGGCGTTGGAGTTGGGCGGCGAGAGTCGTGTAGGAGGCTTGCGCCAGATGGATGCGACCCTCGTAAGGAGCCAAGGTCTTACGAGCAATCGCCAGCGCCTGCGGGTCCACATCGAGACCCAGCAACTGCCCATCTGGCGCACACGCCTCCAAAATGCCGCGGGCATGCCCGCCCGCGCCCAGAGTTCCATCCACATAGCGCCCGCCCGGTTTGGGTTGCAACGCGTGTATAATCTCTTTGTAAAGTACAGGTTGGTGCGGCGTATCGTTCATTTTGTAGTGATGGCTTCAGCCGTCGACGACTGAAGTCGTCACTACGGGTTATTGTTCTTCGACAGGTTGAGCGTGGCGAAGCGCTCGGCGTTGGCGTTCACGTCGTGCAGGTTGTCCATTTGAGCCTTCCACTCGGCGGGCGTCCACACCTCGAAGTATTCGCCCTGCCCAGCCACAATCAATTCACCGCTCGCCACGCCGAGGAATTCGCGCAGGTTTTGCGGAACGAGGATGCGCCCGACCTTGTCCACCTCCACAGGATAGGCGTTGGAGAGAATGAGGCGGCGCAGCATGCGGGCGGAGGGGTCTGCCATGTTCAAGCCGTTGAGGATGGCATACACCTCGTTGAAGTGCGATTCGGTCATCACCATCAGGCATTTATCGAAGCCCTGAGTGATGTAGGCGCCAGCCGCCAGCAAGTCACGATAGCGCGCCGGAACCATCAGGCGTCCTTTGTCATCGAGGTTGTGCTGGAACTGACCCAAGAACATTTGTGCTATACTGCCTTTTAATGGATGAACGCCGGCGCAACCGGCGTCCTGCTAATTCTTACCACTTTCTACCACTTCTTACCACATTATAACCTTTTCAAAAGAAAAATCAAGTAGTTTGAGCCGTTTTTCCCATCCCTCTAATTTCCTACCCGCCATGCCAACCCTCTCCCCTTTCACGTTTCTCGAAGCCCCGCGCTGGAAAGAGTACGCCCTGCTCGACAGCGGCGACGGGCTGAAACTAGAACGTTTTGGCAAATATGTTTTTGTGCGCCCCGAAGCGCAGGCGATGTGGAGGCGCACACTGGTCTCCGAGTGGAAGAATGCCGATGCGGTATTCGTCCCTACCGGCGAGGAAAGCGGCGGTCATTGGGATTTCAAGAAGCAGGTGGAGGCGCGCTGGGAGATGAAATACCCTCTCAACCCCTCAACCACAGAGAGAAGGGAACTGAAGTTTTGGACGATGACGACGCCCGGGCGTCATCTCGGCGTCTTTCCTGAAACGGCGGCGCATTGGGATTGGTTTGCGAATTTGATTCACCACCGGGCGCACAGAGAACACAGGGAAATTAACGTTTTGAACCTGTTCGGATACACGGGACTCGCCACCCTCGCCGCGGCGGCGGCGGGAGCCAAAGCGACTCATGTGGACGCTTCGAAGAAATCGGTGGGCTGGGCGCGCGAAAATCAGGCTTTATCCAACCTGACAGAGCGTCCCATCCGCTGGATTGTGGACGATGCGCTGAAGTTCGTCCAGCGCGAGGCGAGGCGCGGCGTGAAGTACGAAGGCATCCTTCTCGACCCGCCCAAGTTCGGGCGCGGACCGAAAGGCGAGGTGTGGGAAGTGTACAAATCGCTGCCAGGGCTGCTGGAAGCGTGCCGGGCATGTTTGAGCGAAAGTCCCCTCTTTGTGGCTGTGACCATTTATGCGGTGCGCGCCTCGGCGGTCCACGCGGCGCAGGCATTGGACGATATGATGAAAGGTTTTGGGGGAAAGATCGAGATGGGCGAACTGGTCACACGCGAGCAAAGCGCGGGGAGGCTGCTCTCGCAAGCGGTGTATGCGAGGTGGGAAAAATGATACAAACAGGCAGGCATAAAAATCATGGCGACCGCAAGCGGTCGCCATGATTTAGCACACTATTTCATTGCAATTCTACGGAATCCCAATCTCAAATTCCCAGGGACCCTCCACACTTTCCACCAGGGCTTCCGTGACCATCGTTTGCGCCAACGTCTGATCCATGCCGTTGGGCTTGGCAATAATCTCGAACCCGCTCAAACCTGGCTCAGCGGGGCATTTGATTTTTATGCCCAGGTTTTTCGAATCCAACTTTGCCTGCGCCTGGCTGCAATCGGGACTTTCGGGCATAGCGGTTACCAATTTCTCTATCGAGATTTTCAAGTTTTCAAGCGCAAACCCTTGCGGCAAAGGGAAACCCACATGATCGCACCGTCCTGCAAACCTGCCTTGATCGTCCTTTTTCAACAGACCGGTTTGTGGATCGGGAATCATTTCAATGGAATAGACCCCAATTTCCGCCACCCCATTGCTCAATTTCAAATTATCCGGTCCTCCTAGTTCCCAGGCGGGATTATCGGACGGGAAGTCAAAGCAAAGGTCGGCATACAAGAAGCCGGCTTTCAGTTTTACGCCCAGCAACTCGATTTTTATATTGTTTTTCGTCTGCGCTATAGGATAGGCGTTCTTTGGCAAAGCAGCAGTATTTGCTAAAGGATTATCTGCGCTGGCAGGAGGGTTTTGAGAATCAGTGGTCTGGAGAATTAACGCTTTCTCGACCGGCATAGCCGCTGCAGAAGCAGGACGATTTGCAACAACCACAATGACCGCAACGCTCAAGGCGCCGGCAATTAAAAGTGCAATCAAGGCAATATCGAAATATTTGCGAAACATTTTCATCTCCTTATCTAAAATCAAGGTGTGCATGGCGATCCAACCGGCGCTGAAATGGGATTGGCAGATATATGCCCACACGCCAGCCATCCGGGCGGATTGGCTATCCCAGAATATCTCTGCTGGCTGACTACAGTCTTATTGACTGCTATTTTGCCGCCCGAAGAGACCGAATAGTAATAGGGCGAACTCTGAAACCACAAGGTCGCATTTGCATAAAAAGACCTTCCCAACCCATCCGTATTTGTGGTCTTCGCCCAGAGCGTATAACAATTGGTCGAATACCGCAAATCAACTCTGCTGCTTGCGGGATATATCGTCTTCACATTCGTGACAGAATTACCACAACCTGTAGAACTAGCAAACGAGCCGTTACACCCTATGCCGCTGCAGGTTGCTGCTAAAAAACAACCGAAGCAAGCGGAAAACTGCTTGCCAGCATAAACAAGATAGTGAGCAACAGAATCAAAACAGGTTTTATCTTTGCATGATTTTCTCCTTGTGTTTGTAATTCTGCAACGCACTATAGCAAATGCAATAACCCCATTTCAAGTACGGAAATCCGTACCTTTTTCCACCCACCATAAAATGGCTTCAGACCGCGAAGTTACCCCCAATTTCTTGTAAATATTCTTCAAATGCTTCTCCACAGTATTGATTGACACATTCAAAGAAGCGGCAATCCCCTTGTTATCTGCACCGTTCGTCAGCAGTTTCAACACCTCCCGCTCGCGGAGCGACAAACTCTCCCACTTTGTGCCTACTTCCTCCCTCCAGCGTCGCGCCCGCCCCATCTGCTCCTTATCGTACAACCAGTCACCGCGTGCCGCCCGCCGAATGGCATTGAGCAGGTCATTGCCTTTCAGTTTTTTATCCAGATAACCTGTCGCGCCAGCATCCATCATATCCGCCAGGTACGCATCCCGGTGATGAGCGGTCAACACCAGCGTGATGGTTTCAGGATAATTATCCCTCACCCATTTCTCAAGTTCGATGGGGTTATGATTGGGCATTACCAAATCCAATAGCAGAACATCGGGCTGCAATTCAGCAACCTTTTGTTTAATCTGATCACCATCCTGCGCTTCGCCAACAACCTGCATATCGGAAGCCTTGTTGATAATGGTACGAACTCCTTCGATCCAGCCGGGATGATCATCAGCAATAAAGATTGTGATGATTTTTTGGAAAGGTGGCATAAAATCTCCTTGTTCTTTCACTCTCCAAGTCCGCAAACAAGGAAAATTCTAGAGACCTTTTTTGCCTATGTCAATCAACGATAACCCTACGCGTCCTTAATCCTTCGCTAACCTTTTCCTAGACAAAACCTTTTCGGCATGGGAAAATCTAAACCTAACATTAGCAAAAGGAGCCTGCTGCATGTCCATCGAGAAGAAAAGCAAACGCCAGGAACGGCGCGAAAAACTACGCAAACAAACAATGAAAAACCGCCTTGCCACCATCGGCTTAATCACCGCCGGCGCACTGCTGGTGGTCATCGCCGTCATCTGGCCCCAATTCACCACCATTGACGACCTCATCGTCCCCGAAGCAAAGACCCTCCCCAACCCCAACGGCTTGAGCCTCGGCGACCCCAACGCACCCGCCGTCATCGAAGTCTTCGAAGACTTCCAATGCCCCGCCTGCCAATACTTCTCCGAAAACATCGAACCTCTCATCCTTCAATACCTCGTCGAAACCGGCAAAGCGCGGCTGGTCTTCCGCAACTACCCCTTCATTGACGGTCCCGGCGCCGGCAACGGCGGCGAATCGGATCAAGCCGCCAACGCCGCCATGTGCGCCAACGAACAGGGCAAATTCTGGGAAATGAAAGCCATCCTCTACGCCAACTGGAACGGCGAAAACCGCGGCAACCTCAACAACCGCCGCCTGACCGCCATGGCAGAAGCCGTCAAACTCGACATGGGCGCCTTCAACGACTGCTTCAGCGCCAACAAATACAAAGCCGACATCCAGGCAGACTTCGACCGCGGCGAAGAACTCGGCGTCAGCGGCACGCCCAGCGCATTCGTCAACGGCGTACAGGTCGGTCAGCCGGGCAAAATCCCCACCTTCCAGGAGATTGCCGTCGCCGTGGACGCGGTTGCCGGCACAGGCGAATAATTCCCTCCCACCAAAAAGGGACGCCCAGCGCGTCCCTTTTTTGATTCCCCGCCGGGGTTCAAGCGTTATAATGACAGCGGACGAAGACTTCCAACTTCCCCGAGGACTCATGATGAAATTCCGCCTCCCCCTCGCCCTGAACTGTCTCCTCCTCATCAGCCTGCTCCTCACCTCTTGCGGCGGCGCTCCCAACCTGCCCAAACTGACCGCCCCTGCCACCCCTACCGCAGAGACCTCCTCCACCGCCCCCCAGCAGACCTATC
>JABRVZ010000123.1:0-18204 GCA_039961775.1 Chloroflexota bacterium | reverse complement strand
CCCCCACTCCCCCACCCTCCTCAAACCCGCCAAGCCCGTTGGCATCATTGGCTACGGCGCGTACGTGCCGCGCTATCGCCTGCCCGCCAAGGAAGTCGCGCGCGTATGGACAGGCGGCAAAGGCGGACTCCCCATCAAGGAGAAAGCCGTCCCCGGGCTGGACGAAGACGTCATCACCATGTCCATCGAAGCGGCGCGCAACGCCATGAAACGCGCTCAAATTGACCCGACCGAATTGCGGGCGGTCTGGGTCGGGTCTGAGTCCCACCCCTATGCGGTGAAACCCACCTCAACGCTAGTCGCCGAAGCGATTGGCGCGGTCCCCAACACGCAAGCCGCCGACTGGGAGTTTGCCTGTAAAGCCGGCACCGAAGCGCTGGTCGCTGCGATGGGCTTGGTCGGGTCGGGCATGGGCAGGTATGCGATGGCAATCGGCATGGACACCGCTCAGGGCAAGCCCGGCGACGCGCTCGAATACACCGCAGGCGCGGGCGGCGGCGCATACATCCTCGGTCCCGCCGAAGAGGCGCTGGCGGTCATCAACGCCTCGTACTCCTACGTCACCGACACACCCGACTTCTGGCGGCGCGCCGACGCGAAATATCCCGAACACGGCATGCGTTTCACGGGCGAGCCCGCCTACTTCAAACACATCACCGAAGCCGCTACGCATCTGATGGAAGCCTCAGGCACCACCGCCAAAGATTACAAATGGGCGGTCTTCCATCAGCCCAACACCAAGTTCCCTCAGCGCGTCGCGGGGCAACTCGGATTCAAAATGGAGCAGATCGAACCGGGGCTTCTCGTCCCGGTGATTGGGAATACGTATGCCGGCGCGGCGCTGATTGGACTCACCGCCACCCTCGACATCGCCCAACCCGGGGACCGGATCCTCGTCGTCTCATTCGGATCCGGGGCTGGCTCCGACGCCTTCGACCTCACCGTCACGGACGCCATTACCGCCCGCGCCGGGCTGGCGCCCAAGACGCAGGAATACATCGCCCGCCGCACCGAGATTGATTACGCCACCTATGTGCGCTTCCGCGGCAAATTGCAGATGAAATAGGATGTAGACAGGTACACAGGTAAGGGTAGACAACCTGTTCGAGTTTTTCGGCTATCTGCTCGGAGCGAAATGAGAAAAAGCATCCTCCTGCTCGTTACCGCCGCTGTGACTGCGGCGCTCACCGCCTGTGCCTCCCCTCTCTCTGTGGGAGAGGGGACGGGGGGGAGGGCAGCCACCCCTGCCCCCCTGACGGACACCTTTTTCTCCGCGCAGGCGCTGCTGGATGTCAACGGCAACGGGCAGATTGACCCGGAAGACACCCCCATCGCCGGCGCGACCTTCATCGTCACGCTTCCCGGCGGCGCAGAGTTCGGCGCACAGACCGCTGAAAGCGGCAAAGCCTTCATCACCGTTCCCAGCCGCGTGAAGTATCCCGTCACCGCCCGCATGGAAGCGCCGAAAGACAGCGGATTGACCCTCGTTGAACCGTCAACCGTCAGCCTGAACGAGCCAACGGGCGAGACCATTCCGTTTCTTTTCAAAGAATGAGCGGTTGCGGTGCTATGGTAAAATGTCAGAAATTCTGAATTTCCGATTTTCTGGAGAAAACGATGACTACCGTGCAAATACGCAGCAAAGGGACGATTACATTTCCCGCCAAATTACGGAACAAATATAAACTTCAGGAAGGGGAAGTGTTCACCATCATTGATCTGGGCGACGGGTCATTTTTGCTTAAGCCTAGAATCTATGAAGTGGACAAAATTTCCGCAAAGGCGGAAAAGACTCTCAAAGAAGATGGCGTGTCGCTGGAAGAAATACTTGAAACGCTTGGGGAGGTGAGAAAAGAGTTGTTCGCGCAACGCTACGGAACAGTGAACATTCCGTCGAATGAAAAAAGTTAATATCTTCCTCGATAGCAGCGCACTAATAGCGGGGGTCTTGTCCACCGCAGGCGCGGCGCATGCCCTGCTGATTTTAGGCGAAGATGAAAGCGTTTTGCTGACAATAAGTCAGTGGGTGGTGCTTGAAACGGAAGAGGCAATCCACAGAAAATCACCCAAAAACGCCGCAGCACTACGGAAGTCCATCATCGCCTCAAAATTCCGCATCGTCCCCGACCCTTCGGAGGATGAAGTTCAGGCAAATTTGTACTTAATGGACGACCCGCATGACATTCCCATCCTGCTTGCGGCAATCAAAGCAAAAGTGGATTATCTTGCCACCCATGACCGAAAACATTTCCTTGACGATCCCACAGTGGCGGAACGAGCAGGAATCAAAATTGGCACGCCGGGCGACGTGCTTGGATGGATAAGAGAAGAATTGAATTCGGAATGACAGTAACTCACCGTACGCAGTAGCACGAGATTTATCTCGTATTTTCAGGCGACATACATGTCACGTTATGGGAAACTTCGTAATATCAAACAATAAACCAGGAACTCATTCATGACAGACGTAATCATCGCAGGTATCGGACAAACGGAAGTCGGCGAGCATTGGGACATCGGTCTGCGCGACCTTGCCTTTGCCGCCATCCAGGATGCAATCAAAGATTCGGGCGGGCTGAAGCCGCAGTCATTGTTCGTGGGCAACATGCTCGCGCCGAACCTCTCCAATCAGGCGCATCTCGGCGTGTTGATTGCCGATTTTGCGGGACTGATCGGCATCGAAGCCGTGACCGTCGAAGCGGCAGGGGCATCGGGCGGCGCGGCATTGCGGCAGGGTTATCTCGCCGTCAAAAGCGGGCTGGTGGACGTGGCGCTGGTGGTCGGCGTGGAAAAATTCACCGACAAGGTCGGTGCGGGCGTGGACGCCGCCCTCGCCAACACCGGCGACGCCGACTTCGAAGCCGTGCAGGGCATGACTCCCGCCGCACAAGCCGCGCTCCTCATGAAGCGCTACATGCACGAGTATCAGGTTCCCGCCGACGGCTTCGCGGGTTTTGCCCTCACTGCCCATGCCAACGCAGTCGCCAACCCAAACGCCATGTTCCGCAAAGCCATCAAGCCGGAGACCTACGCCAAAGCGGAGATGGTCAGCGACCCGCTCAACATGTTCGACATGGCGCCCAACGCGGATGGCGCCGCGGCACTCGTTCTGACCCGCCGCGACCTGCTCCCGTCCGATTTTCATCATCCACTCGTGAAAATCTCCGGCTCCGCCGCCGCGTCTGACACGCTCGCCCTGCACGACCGCAAGGACATGCTCTACTTCGACACCGCTCAACTTTCGGCGGGCAAAGCCATGAAGCAGGCGGGCGTGATTCTGGATGAGATTGACTTCTTCGAATATCACGACACCTTCAGCATCTACGCCGCGCTGCAACTCGAAGCGGTCGGTTTTGCAATCAAAGGCAGAGGCTGGAAACTTGCGGCAGACGGCGAAATCAGCCTGAAGGGCAAAATTCCGTGCGCGACGATGGGCGGGATGAAGGCGCGGGGATTCGCCGGCGGAGCCGCGGGTGTGTATCAGGCTGTCGAAGCAGCGACCCAGTTGCGAGGTCGGGCAGAGGCGAATCAAATCGCGGGCGCAAAGACGGGGCTGATTCAAAGTCTCGGCGGTCCGGCGTCCACGGCGGTCAGTCACATTTTACAAAGGGTCGAATAACGCAAAATCGGGTAAAATCGGGGCATTCGGATTATATATAATTTTAGTAAGGAGACCGAATGCCTGGGCTTACCCCTGGCCGCCGCTGGCAGCCTCCCTACCTCCCCTTTCAAAAAGAAACGTTTGGCGAACGTGCGCTGAGGGTGCTCGAATACAGCGTGAAGGGTCCGTTGTTCGGGTGCCGCATGTGCGGCAACTGTCTGTTGCAGGAGACCGCGCTCATCTGCCCGATGGAATGCCCGAAGGGTTTGCGCAACGGTCCGTGCGGCGGCTCGACCCCCGAATATTGCTACGTGGATAAAAGCCGCCCGTGCGTGTGGTACAAAATTTACGAACGGGCGCATGCGTGGGGGCGCGAAGATTTACTGCTCGAAGTGCTGCCGCCGCTCGATTGGGAACAAGTGGGGAAGGATTCGTGGGGCGCGATTTTTCGCAACATCGGCAAAATCGGTGTGAGGAAAGTTGTGGCGGGATTGCTCTCGAAGGAAACCCGCGCCCAAACCTGGGATGGGATTTTCCGTCCGGTCCGTCAGCCTGATTGGTGGAAGGGTGATTCGGAGTATCACCCTCCCGCTTATACCGAACCCGCTTCAGGCCTGGAACGGAGGCTGGTCGCCGGTCAATTTGTCGTGACCTGCGAGATCACGCCTCCCCTCTCCGCCTCCACCGACAAGTTGATCCGCAACATCGAGATGGTCAAGCCGCTAGTCGCCGCCGTCAATTTTACAGACAATCAGGGAGCAAACCCGCGCATGTCGTCGTGGGCGTGCAGTGAGGTGGCGATGAAGCAGGGGGCGGAGCCGGTGCTGCAAATGTCGGCGCGCAACCGCTCGCGCGGAAGCCTGCAAAGCGAAATCATCGGCGCGTCTGCGCTGGGCGTGAGGAACGTGCTGTGCGTGACGGGCGACAGCGCCAAACTCTCGCCCCATCCGCGCGACCAGATGGACATGAACGATTTAGATTCGATTCAAATGCTGTGGGTTCTGCGGCGAATGCGCGACGAGGGGAAGTATCTCGACGGGCGCGAAATCAAGCATCCGCCGATGTTCTTCCTGGGGGCGGCGGCTTCGCCGTTCTCGTCGAACGTCAAGTTTCAGGCGCTGCGCGAGCAGAAGAAGGTCAATGCGGGGGCGCAGTTCTTCCAGACCAATCTCATCTTCGATGTGGAGGGCATGGAACGCTGGCTGAACGAACTCGCCAAACGGAGCGTGCTGGACAAGGTGTATATTCTGGCGGGAGTGACGGTTATCAAGAGTTTGAAGATGGCGCAGAAACTGCTGGAGATTCCGGGCGTGTATCTGCCCAGGGATGTTTTTCAGCGCATGGAAGCCGCCGACCTGGCAGGCAACGCGCAGGAAGAGGGGGTTCAAATTGCGCTGGAAACCATCGCCAAAATCAGAAAGTACGAGAAGCAGGGCATTCACGGCATCCACCTCATGCCTGTGGGTTGGGATGAGGTCATTCCAAGGATTGTGAGGGAGGCAGGGCTGGCGCCGGCAGGCAAAACCGCCTAGACCAACGCTCTATTCGGTCGTTTCGAGCCACGCAGTTTGATACGGCGCGAGGGTCAGCGAGGCAGTATGGAGGCGGTTCGTGAGCAGGTTGCGAACTGTTTTTGTTATCTTATTTTTGATATGAGAGCGGAATGAATTCCGCATTACAAGAGTATCAATCTGAACTTCCTGCGCTGTAACGTTTTGCAGGCATAGAATTTGTTTGGTCTCGTTGGGGGAAATCCGCAGAAGGGCAAAAACATTTCTGCCAACATCGAGGACTTGTCCCCCGCCGTGAGGGTCAAAGGCGGGGGAAGAGGAACGCGCCAAGAGCAGGCGGCGGTAGCGTGCGAAGACTTTTGACCGCAGGGAAGCGGGGTCGGCTAACTGTTTTTCGAGTTCGTCGCGCGCCAACTTTTGGCGGTTGATGGCGCGGTTGTGTCTGGTAATTTCCACGCCTTCGCGCCAGTTACGTGAACCGAACAGGCTGTGAAAGTAAATCCCCGGCACACCGACGAGGGAGAGCATGATTGCCTGCGCCGCCATGAAACGGTCCACTTGCAGATCGAGCGGTTCGCTGCTGTTGGGGTCGGAAAGCGCGTCGAAGTAGTTGATGTTCATCTCGTAGGGGCTGGTCGAGCCGTCGGCGTTGTGCTTGTAGGAGATCAAGCCGCCGTGAGCGAGGGTCTGTGCGACGAGCGCGTCAATGTCAGCGGAGGATAAGATGCCTCGGGCAGGATTCAGCCCAATCCCGTCGTGTGAGGCGAGGAAGTTGAAGAAGGTCGTTCGGTCAGAGGGAAGCGTCAGAGTCGAAGCCCATCCCGATAAAACGCTTGCGTCGCCCGTGCGGAAGGTGTGAAGCGTGAGCGGCGGTAGGGCAAAGTTATAGACGAGTTGCGCTTCGTTCGCGCCGTCGCCGAAGTAGGAGAGGTTTTCCGCGTGCGGGACGTTGGTTTCGGTGATGAGGTACACGTGCGGCGCGACTTCATCGAAGACCGCCCGCAGGAGTTGAATGACCTTGTGCGTTTGCGGCAGGTGGATACAGGGCGTGCCGATTTGCTTCCAGAGGTAGGCGATGGCGTCGAGGCGGATGAACTGCGCGCCGCGCTGGGCGTACATGAGCAGGATATCGAAGATTTCGAGCAGGACATCGGGGTTCTTGAAGTTGAGGTCCACCTGGTCGGCGCTGAAAGTCGTCCAGACTTTGCGTTTGCCCGAGGCGGTTTCAAATTCGGTGAGCAAAGGCAGGGCGCGCGGACGGACGACTTGCGAGAGGTCGGGGTCGCCCTCCACGGTGACGAAGTAATCGCGGTAGGGCGCTTCGCCGCGCAAAAATCTTTGAAACCACTCGCCTTGCGCCGAAGCGTGATTGATGACGCCGTCGAACATCAGGCGAAAGGATTTGCCCAGGCGTTCGATGTCGCTCCAATTGCCGAGGGCGGGGTCCACTGCGCGGTACTCTTTGACCGAAAAGCCGTCGTCAGATGACCAGGGATAGAACGGCAGGATGTGAACGCCGCTGACGACGCCGCGCAGGTGCGTTTCGCAGAATTCGGCGAGGGTTTGCAGAGGCGGTTTGCCGTTCTCTTGCACCTGGTCGCCGTAGGTGATGAGGAGCGAGTCGCGTTCGGTCAATGAGGAGTTTTCGGGCTGAGGGATTTGTCCGCGATAACGATGAATCAGTTCACGCAGGCGCTGATGCACGACAGGGGCAAGTTCATCGCCGTAGAGTTCCCGCAGAGTTGTGGTATAAAACGTTCGCATGGTGCGTTACATTAGACCTCTTGCATAAGTAAAAGAGAAACCCTTTATCTACGAATTCCACGAGGATTCACGCAGAGAAAATTTAAAAAAATTCGTGTTGTTTCGTGTTCTTCGTGGATAAAAAAAGACTTTCGTAAGAAGTCTATTCTACTTCATGACACAGGGGAACATCTTATCAGTAAGGAGACAACATGACACCCGCGCGAAGAATCGGTTTTATTTCCACCCGCTTTGCAGGCACAGACGGCGTATCGCTGGAAACGAGCAAATGGGCAACCGTCCTCGAACGGATGGGACACGAGTGTTTTTACTTCTGCGGTCAATGCGACCGGCCCGCCGAAAAAAGTTATGTGGTTCCCGAAGCGTTTTACCGCCACCCGGAAATTGACGCCATCAATCAGATTGCGTATCAGGGGACATGGGGCAGACTGCACGAGGGGCGCAAAATGCACCCCGAAATTCACGTGCACCGCCAGGACTTCTTCTCGGTGTACATCCGTCCCGCGCACGTCACCCAGCGCATTCAGGAACTGCGCTTCTACCTCAAAGAGGAACTTTACAAATTCGCGCACAAGTTCAAACTTGAACTGCTCATCGTGGAGAACGCGCTGACCATTCCGCTCAACATCCCGCTGGGACTTGCCATCACCGAGTTCGTCGCCGAGACCGGCTACCCCGTCATCGCGCATCATCACGACTTCCACTGGGAACGCCAGCGCTTCATGAACAACTCGGTTCACGATTATCTTGCGGCGGCATTTCCGCCCAACCTGCCGGCGGTACGGCATGTGGTCATCAATTCGGTGCAAGCGCAGCAGCTCGCCTGGCGGAAGGGCGTCAATGCGATGATCATCCCGAACGTGATGGACTTCGACTCCCCGCCTCCGCCGATGGATGATTATGCGGAAACGGTTCGCGCCGACCTCGGAGTTGCTCCCGGTCAATATCTCTTTCTCCAGCCGACGCGCATCATCCAGCGCAAGGGTATCGAACACGCCATCGAGCTGACTCGGCGCATCGGCATGCCCGCCGAACTGGTCATCTCGCATGCGGCGGGAGACGAAGGCACCGACTACGAAAAACGCGTCCGCGAGTTTGCACGTCTGTTGGACGTGGTAATTCGGTTCGAATCAGACATTATCGGCGAGACACGAGGCGTCACAGCCGACGGGCGCAAAATCTACTCGCTGGGAGATGTCTATCAGAAAGCCGACCTGGTCACCTATCCCTCCGCGCTCGAAGGTTTTGGCAACGCTTTCCTCGAAGCGATTTACTACAAGCGTCCTCTGCTGGTCAACAACTATTCCATTTACGAAGCGGACATCAAGCCAAAGGGGTTCAAGGTCATCGAGTTCGACGGTTTCATCAGCAGCGCCACGCTGGAGGAGACGCGCTATGTGCTGAAGCACCCCGAAGAATCCGCCGAACACGCCGAACACAATTACATGCTTGCGCGGCGCTATTACTCGTACACCATGCTCGAACGGCATTTGAGCCTGCTGCTCTCCGATTGCTTCGGAGAGGCGGCGTAGGGACTGCCCTTGCAGGCATCGGGAGAAACTGCATGAAAATCACATTGCTGCATTACTCCTCGCCGCCCATCGTGGGAGGGGTCGAAAGCGTGCTGGCGCATCACGCGCGGCTGATGACGAAGGCTGGGCATGAAGTGACCATCCTGGCGGGGCGCGGCGAGGTCTTCGACGAACGAATCCGGGTGCGCATCCTGCCGCGGCTCGACTCGCGCCATCCAGACGTGATGGAAGTCAAAGGGTTTCTCGATGCAGGGAAACGCACGCCTGCCTTCGAGGAATTGAGAGAAAGGATCAAGCGCGAATTGCTGGAAGAATTGGAGGGCTGCGACGCGCTTATCGCGCACAACGTCGCCTCGCTGCACAAAAACCTGGCGTTGACCGCTACACTGTACGACCTCTATAAAACGCCGGGCTTTCCCCGCTTGATTCTCTGGCATCACGACCTGGCATGGACGACTCCGCGCTACCGCCACGAACTGCACGAGGGCTATCCGTGGGATTTATTGCGCACGCACTGGGAGGGCGTGACCCAGGTTGTCGTTTCAAAGTTGCGGAGGCGGGAACTTTCCGGGCTGCTAGGGATTACAAACGGCTCGATTCGGGTCATTCCCAACGGCGTGGACATCGAAGCCTTCTTCAAGCTCGAACCGCAGACCATCGAATTCATGGAGCGGCTGAACCTGCTGGATGCAGACCCATTGCTGCTCCTGCCGGTGCGCCTGACGCCGCGCAAGAACATCGAGCTGGCATTGCGCGTCCTCGCGGAACTGCGCAGGGAGTATCCCAAAGCCATGCTGCTCGTCACGGGACCCGAAGGTTCGCACAACCCTGCCAACCAGGCATACAAGGAAAGGTTGTTCGCTTTGCGCGATGAATTGAAGTTGCAGGGTGCGGCGCACTTCCTGGCGGAGGTCACGCCTGAGTTTATGCCCGATGCGGTCATCGCAGATTTCTACCGTCTCGCCGATGCTCTGTTTTTTCCAAGCCAGGAGGAGGGGTTCGGGATTCCCATCATCGAAGCGGCGTTCAGCAAAATGCCGGTCTTCTGCGCCGATATTCCCGTTCTGCGTGAACTTGGCGGAGAGGACGTGACGTACTTTGCTCCAGAGGCAGATCCGCCTGGGGTGGCGAGGCAGGTCAAGGTCCGGTTGGAAGCGGAATCCACGTCACGCTGGGCGCGCCGTGCAAAACGCGGATATGCCTGGGAGCAGATTTTTTTGCATCATATCGCACCGTTACTCGAAGAGGTAAACCAATGACAAAGACACGCAAAATCAAACTGGCGCTCGTTCCAATTGGTTTGGGGAACGATGGGCAAAATGCGTTTCATGCCGCGCATCGCATCGCCGAGGAGGTGATGTTGGTCGGCGTGGTGTCTATCAAACGAGGGCAACCCATCAGCGCGGGGGCGCAACAGGCACGGGAGATTCGCAAACGATTGATGTCCATGGGCAATTTGAACGTCCGATTCAAATCCAGGGTCGTCGTTTCGCCCACTGTGTGGAAAGACCTGCAGGAAATCATCGCCAACGAGGAACCCGAACTGCTCGTGTTGGAATGGAAGGATGGAAGGACGATCTGGGGCGATCCAATTTCGAACATCCTCGTCAACCCTGTGAGCAACATCGCCATCGTGCGCGGGAATTTCCATGCCGAGCCGGAGCGGACGCTGGTATTGGCGCGCGGCGGACCCTTCGCCGAACTCGCGCTTCAAGTGGGGATGAGC
Organism: Chloroflexota bacterium; assembly: GCA_039961775.1. Taxonomy (GTDB): domain Bacteria; phylum Chloroflexota; class Anaerolineae; order Anaerolineales; family Villigracilaceae; genus Defluviilinea. Next base: position 8,070 of record JABRVZ010000123.1, on the reverse strand, counting down.
CTGCGCTCGAAACAGCTGGATGTTTTGCACATTGCGCTCACGGGCGCGGAAACAGACGCGCCGTTCAAGGGTTTGAAGCATATCCTGTCTCAAATCCCGGAGGCAAATCTGCGTTCACTCACCACCGCTGACACAGTACGCACCATCCTCGAGGAAGCGCGGCAATATGACACAGTGGTACTTGGCACAACGGCGGCGAAGACGACAGGCGCCACGATGATTGGACCTGTCGCCGAGAAGCTCATCAACGAATCGTCTGCCAACCTGATTCTCGTCAAGACGCGCCGCCCAATGTCCGAATCCATGCTGGATGAAAGCGCGGGGTATAAGGCAATTTCCATTCTGGTGGATAAATGGTTTGCCGAAAACACCTTCCACGCCGAGGAATTTTCCAATTTGAAAGACCTGCTGGCGCTGAAAGAAAAACAGGGTTCCACCATCAGCCTCGCTCTGCCTGCGTTGAACGAGGAGGGAACGGTCGGCAAGGTCATTCGCACGATCAAGAAAGAGTTGATGGAGAAATATCCTCTGCTCGATGAAATCGTGCTGATTGACTCGAACTCGAAAGACCGCACGCGTCAGATCGCAAAAGGGCTCGGCGTTCCCGTGTACATCCATCAGCACCTGCTCCCCGAACTGGGTGCGCGGAGCGGCAAGGGCGAGGCGTTGTGGAAAAGCCTGCTCGTCACCAAAGGCGACATCCTCGCCTGGATTGACACCGACATCATCAACATCCACCCGCGCTTTGTGTACGGAATCATCGGTCCGCTTTTGCTGAACCGCAGAATTCAATTCGTGAAGGGCTTTTATCGGCGTCCGCTGAAAGTGGGAGACAAGGTGCAGGCAGGCGGCGGCGGGCGCGTGACCGAACTCACGGCGCGTCCGCTGTTGAATCTTTTCTATCCCGAACTCTCGGGCGTCGTTCAGCCTTTATCGGGCGAATATGCGGGACGCCGCGAGGCGCTCGAAAAAGTGCCTTTTGCTTCGGGGTACGGCGTCGAAACGGGCTTGCTGATTGACCTCTTCGAGCGCTACGGTCTGCGCGCCATTGCGCAGGTGGATTTGCTGGAACGCATCCATCACAACCAGGAACTGGAGGCGCTGGGCAAAATGTCCTTTGCCATCATCCAGACGGTGCTCCGCAAACTCGAACCGCGCTTCGAGCGTTCCATCATCGAGGAGGTCAACAAGACGATGAAGTTGATCAAATATGCCAAAGGCGGATATTTCCTCGAAGTCGAGGAGGTGGCGGAACGCGAACGCCCGCCGATGATCACCATCCCCGCCTATCGGGAGCGTTTCCACAAATGACACAACTCTGCCGCGCCCGCGGCATCCCTGTGGGACAGGCATATACGGTCATCCCTGACAACGTTCAACCGATTTGGGTGGATTGGGAACTGGATGCAAAACCCGCTTCGGACTCAGGGGAGGCTGCTTCTCTTTCAAAAGGCTGAATCCGCCCTCGACCAACCGGTATGGTTTTGAATTGATTTTCAATTCATTTCCCGCTGCTTCCACCACATCACCCTCAAACCCAAAAAACGTCCAAAATGTGACCTGCGGCTGGGTCGCCTCGAGCCTCACGGAGACGGCTGGTTCCTTGTGACCGTAATAACGCGAACGCCAGCCTCGGGTAGAGTTCGCGTCACCGCGGACGATGGAGAAACTGCCGCTTCCCTCGGTCATTCCGACCTGAACTTTGTATTTCATTGCATTCAACGACAACAAAACCGAATTATGCTTTTGCTCAAAGGGAAAATCGCCCAGCAGCCAGTGAAGCGCGTAATGATGGGATTCCTTCGCATGGAGATGATCAATCACCAGCCAGCGGTCGCCGTCGAGCGCCATGACCGTCCGCTTGTGAATGACGGGTTTGTACCCATCATGCTCCCCCTGCCAAACATCCTTTTCGTGTTTGAGAACTTTGCCCTTTGACCAGTTCGTCCACGTGAAGCGGCTGAGCAGGGTCATCTGGTCTTTGCCGTCCACGGTGACAGTGTTATGCACGGAGGTGCGCGCCAAGCCATTGCGCCAGATGCCTTCCCCGCTGTAGAGGTAGGTCCCCGCGTCAATGGCAAGGTTGTGACCGTGAATCCACAAGTCCACGTGGAGTTGGTCGGCGTGGGAGGGGCGGGAGGCGAAGTCTGTGCAGCGGATGACGGCGCGGGAATCGGCGGAGCGCAGCAGGTAGATTCCGCCATTGGGGAAAGAGATTTCTCCCTCGCCCCTAGCCTCTCTCCTAATGAGAGAGGGGAACTCTGGCGCCCGTTTCCTCGCGGGAGAAGGGCTGGGAGTGAGGGCAGTCTCACCACACAACCAAAATAAATCCTCATCCCAGGGACCGGGCTCGAGGAGACGCTCGCCCTTGATGAGGTACCAGCCCAACTGCAAAAGCGGACGGTAGTCGGTGAAGTCGCAGTTGTTGAGAGGCAACACGAGCGCCCCGTCATTCGAGCCGTAGAGGGGCATTTGTCCCGTTTGGGGTTCGATGAGGCGGGCGAGGAACTCGATGGAGTTGGCGACAGAGGTTGTGAGATGATTGGAAAATGGTACTTGGTAATTTTTGCTCAACTGAATGGCATACAGATAAAGATGAAGGACAAAACGATGGTAGTTGAGCGAATACATCGAGTACGCGCCATCGGGGAAAATCTGGAGGCGGGCTTCACGTTCGAGGGATTTTTTACCGAGGGCGAAATATTTCGAGGCGTTTTTCAGTTCAGGGAACAGGATGCCAACCATCCACAGGGCAAAGGCTTCGGTAATGCAGTGGTTGTGGTGAGAGGAGACGGCAAAGGAGTGGTTGCGGTAAATGCGCTCGGCTTGGGCGGCAAGATAGAGACTGAAGCGGGCAAGGCGTTCAGGCGTGGACGTGGGAGAGGCTTGGAAGGCGTAAAAGCCGAAGGTCCATGCCATGAGGCGCAGGGCGATTTCCTGCCCGTCCATCCAGTTGGGTCCCGTGTTGGGAGGGTTGCGCTGCGCCCAGTCTTCGATGAGAGTCCAGAAGGCTTGGGGATATTTTTCGTCGCCGCTGGCAGCGTAGGCGCGGACGAGAGTGTACACGAAGAAGAAGCGATTCGGCTCCCAGATGAATTTGATGTCGGCGTCGGCGTCGTCGGAATATTGAGACCAGTGTTGGAACGGTTCGAGCGCAAAGCCGCTGAGGGGGTCTTGGTGCCAGTTGGGAGGAAAACCCGTTTTCACGAAGGTATGGGCGAAAAATCTGATTTCGCCGTTGAGAAGACGGTCGGCTTCGGCGACGGCGGCTTGAGGGTCCCAGGGAACAGTGGGCGGAATCTTGCCGGGGATTGGGAAGTGAGGACGGGAGGATGCCGCTGTGAGATGTTCTTTGTAGTCATCCCACCCCCCCATCGGCATTTGCAAGCGGAGAAGCCCCGTGCGCAGACGGAAGGCATAGGCGAGGCGAAAAAGCGTCCAGCGCAGACCAAGTTCACGGTAGAGAGAGGCGAATGCACGGAGTTTCTTCAACATTTTTGGGGAGGTCATCTGCAAAAGGCGAAAGGCTCTTACGAATCCCTCGCGTTCTTCGCAGACAACAAAGTATTTGCATGGCGGTTCAACACGTAGTAGATGAACGGAAGCCCAAAGAGGATGATGGCGGAGGCAGGCTGACTCCCGGTGCTCCACGCGGAGGCGAGACGCAGGGCAACCAGCGTAAGGACAATGTACATGACGCTGACCTGCGAATGGGGATAACCGCCAATTACGAGACGCTGATAGAGATGCGTGCGGTGCGCGGCAAAGACATTCTCGCGCTTGAGCGCGCGGCGGATGAACGTGACGCCGGCGTCCATGATGAACGTCCACAAGAGGAGCGTGCCGAGCATGAGCGCATCGCCTTCCTGATTGGAGGCGAGCATGGGCATGACCGCAAAACTATACCCCAGAAAGGTACTGGCAACGTCGCCCATGAAGATTTTGGCGGGATGCCAGTTGTGGAGGAGAAATCCGAGACTGCTCGCGGCAATCGCCAGCGCGACCCAAAACACGAACGAGTTTGTCAGGTAGGAAATGTTCGCCGTGAGCAGCGCCCAGCCCAGCCCTGCGGCAAACGCCACGCCGCCTGCCATGCCGTCAATGCCGTCCATGAAGTTGTAGGCGTTGGTCAGCCCGATGATCCACAGGAAGGTGATGACAATGCCCACCGCGCCCAGTTGCAGTTTGCCAAACAACGGAATGGTGACCGACTCGAAATATCCCAGCCCCCAAATGGACGCGGCGGCGACCAGCCCCTGCACCGCAAAACGGACGCGCGGCGAAAGCGAATGGAGGTCATCGCGCCAGCCGAGGAAGGCAATGACCAGCCCGCAGAGGATGTAAACCAGGCTGCGCTTCCAATCCGCTTCGCTCATGGACCATAAGCCTGCTCCCGTTACGAGGAGCACAATCGCCAGCCCCCCGCCGCGCGGCGTGGGCATGGAATGAGAACTTCGCTCGTTGGGATGGTCGAGGATTTGGCGGCGTTCCGCGTAACGGCGAATGATCCACACGCCAAAGTAAGAAAGGAAAGCGAGGAGAAAAAAGAAGGGAATGGGGGACATTGGGATCATTTTAAACGAGAATGCGCTCCAAAAGACGGCAGACAAAAACCCTGGCTCATCCTTTCATTCGGGTTTTCTCAGCGTAATCGCCCGCATAATCCCCTCCGTCTCCAGCGGCTTGTCCAGGTCGAACAACTGCCCTTCGGCGGCGCGGAAGAGACGATCCCAAATGGTAAGCCCCAGCCCATCCTGCAGCGGCGCACGGACGAGGATAACGTCCACATGCAGGCTGTCGAGGCGGCGCATTTGGGCAAAGAGACGGCGTCCGATTTGCGGCAGGTCGGCGGCGGAACCCAGGTCGGCGAGTTCAAGGTTCAGCCCTGCAAAATGAGCGGTGTCCTCCGCTGTGGACATGACGCCGACGCGATACCCCCTCTCCGCCAGCGCAGACGCCAACTCGCGCAGGCGGGTGAGGGCGGCGTCTGTATGCCCGCTGAAGAGCAGGAGACGGGCTTTCGGCGAGTAATGTTTGGCAAGCATCCCCGGCGCAGAGACGGGGACGCCCTCGTCGGTCGCGATGTAACGCCGTACAACCTGAAGATCGGGAATCCGCTCGCGGAGTAGATCAAGCGAGAGACCGCCCGGCCGCAACACGGTCGGGAGAGAGGCGGTCAGGTCCAGGATGGTGGATTCCAGCCCGATGGGACAGTCTCCGCCGTCGAGAATGATGTCCACGTGACCGTCGAGGTCTTCCAGCACGTGACGGGCGGAGGTAGGGCTGGGACGGGTGAACAGGTTGGCGCTGGGCGCGGCAACGGGCAGGCTGGAGGCTTCGACCAGCGCAAGCGGGATGCGGTGATTGGGCATGCGGACGGCAACCGTATCCATGCCCGCTGAAACGTTCGGAGCAACCTGTGCGCCTTTTTTCAGCACGAGCGTCAACGGACCCGGCCAGTATTCCTGCGCCAGTTCATACGCCAGCGCAGGCACATCGCGCGCGACGCGCTCGATCTGTTCGATGGCTGAAAGGTGTACGATGACCGGGTCATAGGAAGGTCGCTTTTTGACCTCGAAGATGCGCCCCACAGCCAGCGGGCTGAAGGCGTTGGCGCCCAATCCATAGACGGTCTCGGTTGGAAAGGCAACCAGCCCGTCTGCGCGCAGGCGTTCCACCGCCTGGGCAATGATGGACGGGTCGGGGCTTTGCGGGTCGAGCGTGAAGGTGCGGGTTTGGACGGAGTACACGGTTCAGCCCCCTGCCAGCCTGACCAGCAAATCCAGGGTTTCGTTCAACCGGTCGCGGCGGTCAAGATACTTCACAAGATAGTCGCGGGCGTTCCGTCCCATTTGCTGGAGACGGCGCGAGTCCTTCGAGAGTTCGAGTACCGTCTCTGCCAGCATGGCGTCATCCCCCGGCTGGACAAACACCCCCCCGCCCGACTCTTCGATAAGCCGCCGCGAGACGCCGTCAATGACGAGCACGGTGGCGCGTCCAGCCGCCATGTAATCGAAGACCTTGTTTGGGTACGTGGTGCGGAACATCGGGATGTCTTGCAGGATGGCGAGGCAGGCATCGGCGGCGGCGATGACGCGCGGCATGTCTTTTTTGGCGCGCACGCCGGCAAAGATGACATTGGAAAGACCCATCTGCCGCGCTTCGGATTCCAAACGCGGGCGCTCTTTTCCGTCGCCGAACAGGACGAAGCGAATCTTTTCCTCGACCTTCAGCCGGTTCGCCGCGCGCAGGAGCGTATCAATATCGTTTGCCTGACCCAACGCCCCGGCGTACAACACGACGAACCTCTCCTGCAACCCCAACTCCGCGCGGATGGACGACCCATCCACCGACGGGTTGAACATGTCCACGTCCGTTCCGTAGGGGATGTACGTGACCTTCTTCTCCGGCACGCCTTTGGAAATCATATACTCGCGGTAGGCGGGCGAATTGACCAGAATATGAGTCGCACGCGCGTACAAAAAACGCTCCAGCCAGCGCGCCAGCGCAATCACCAGCGGGTTCTTCAGCACCCCCATGCTCACCCCAAACTCGGGCCACAGGTCGCGCACTTCGAGCAAAAAGGGCTTGCGCCGAATCAGCGCAACGAACCACGCCGAAACCGCCTGAAAGATGGGAGGCGTGGTGCCCATCACCAAATCCACATCGCGCACTTGCAGCGCCGTCCAAATCGAACTGAACATAAAACTAAAAAAGGAAATCACCCGCCAAAAATAACTGCGATGCAGAGCGGGATAAATATACGAGCGGAGCACCCGCACGCCGTCGAAATTCTGCTCGGCGAACACACCCTTGCGCGCCACCGTGCGCCGACCGGTCTGATAGTTCAGGTCGCTGGCGACGATGACCAGTTCATGTCCGCGCGATTGGAGGAATTTCGCCATCTCGAAGTGGCGGGTATGCCCGGGCTCCTCGGGAGAGACAAACGCCTGATTGATGAGTAGGATTCGCATCGGGGGAGGATTATAGCATTGGGAGGAGAATCCGCTTCGGGCTTAAGCGGGAGGCGGATTCGTCTCAAAAAGCCTTCGTCCACGCTGGAGCCGCTCCCTCCCAATTGTCCCTCTGGCACAAGTCATTCGACGGTAGAGAACATCGCCTGTGCAAGAGCGTATCCGGTCTGAAATTTCCATCTGGCTACGCGCAGATCAGGCGTCAAAAACTCTCATCCTTCCCTGCAATTCCGCAAGGAAGCCATCCTGATAGTCTTTGAGAGTCTGCCTGCATAGAATTACGCTCGCAGAAAGGAATTTACTTATGGAAATCCCACGACACTGGAGACTCAAGAAACAACGCTATGGGTTGGTGGGCGAAGTGTGCCCGCACTGCGATTACAAAATCTTCCCGCCGCGCGATGTCTGCCCGAACTGCGGCGACGAAGCCAAGGAACTTTACACCTTCAGCGGTAAAGGCGAGGTGTACTCTTACACAACCGTCTATGAAGCCCCGGCCGGCTACGACACTGCCGCGCCCTATACGGTTGCCCTCATCAAACTCGAAGAGGGTCCCATGGTCACCGCCCAGTTGACCGATGTGGACAACTCTGAAGTGCAAATCGGCATGCCCGTGGAAATGGTCACCCGCAAGATGCGAAATGATGGGGATGAGCGAGGGTTGATTGTGTATGGGTATAAGTTCCGACCTCAAAATTTTGTACCCCAGCAGTAGAGCCTCCGGACTCAGCATCTTTTCGTAGAATATCGAGAAGATTCAGTCGGATCTGTACAAAAAGATTTCGGTCTATATCGATATCAACACGCTCAACTAAAGTATCAACAACCCGTTTCTTAAGCACAAAAATATCATGTTGCTCCTCAGGCGTCTGGGGAGCAACAAGTTTTAACTCCTCAACGCCGGCTCTCAGGTCAGCCAAGAATTCGACCACATTCTCCTCCCAATTATTCAAGGCATTAATATTGATGGTTTCTCCAAGTGTGGCAAGTTCCTGCTTAATACTACTTTGTCAGATCGGTGAGGTAAACTTGTGGCATGGCCCAAAGAAAGCGTATTCCCCAGGCGCCGCGAGAGCCGCTCCCGGAGTTGGCGGAG
>JABRVZ010000122.1:0-4292 GCA_039961775.1 Chloroflexota bacterium | reverse complement strand
CGATGAGTTCCTCACCCATCTGGCTGGGCTGTGCAAGTTTGTGCTGAATCAGCGTCGGGGAAAGGTCACCTTGCAGGAACTTGCCGCCGCCATGGCGGCGCGCGAGAGCGCCGTGCGAATCGGTTTGGAGTGGCTGGCGGCTGGGGGTCACCTCGCAGTAAGCGGCGAGGGAGAAGCGCTGGTCTTATCCAGGGGGAACGGCGAGGCGAATCAGTATCTCCAAAAGGAGTTGTATATCGCCGTCAAGGGCATCCTGGCAGAGACCGCCGCTTACCGCGCCTACTTTGCCAGGGCAGATGTTGACCGCCTCATGGAGCAGGAGTAGCCGTGCGGATGTCGGGAATGGTAATTGCGTCAATGTTGACCGAACCGCCGCTCAAATGCTCGATGACCAGGTCGTGCGAACCCATGATGAGAATAGGAGAAGCCCAGTCCACCAGTTGGGTTTGCGGGCTGGATTGGCTGACCTCGAACTCGATGCCGTCCAGGTCAATGCGGATCGTCCCCAAACTGGGTCCCGCCTGATAGGTGAGGACAACCTGCTGACCCACAAACGTGAACAGGGCGTAATTTTCGATTGTAAAAGAAATGTGCAGGGTGTTTTGATACGCGCCGGTCACGTTGGTCTGGCTGGTCCATTCGCCATCGTAGAGGATGCCGAAATAGGTATCGTCGTACTTTGCCAGCACGGAAGGGATGGTGGGGGTGAAGGTGGGGGTATTGGGCTGCCCGGCGGGCTTGGTTTGATTGACCGGTTGGGTCTGATTGGCAGGCTGGGTTGGGAAGGCTGGGCTCCCCGGCGATGGAGTGAACGGCGGGAAATCGGGGACAGATGTTCCGGCGGGCGGTTTGGGCGGCGCCGGCGATTCTTCGATGATGATAAAAGTGGGCGTCGGCTGAGGCGTGAGCGTGGAAAGACCGGGCTCTGTCCCCAGGTAGAGAAAGCGAAAGGGCGTGGCAGTGGGCGGAATCTCCGCCTGACGCATCGAGGCGGCGCGGACGGAGAAAAAAATCACCACGATGCCCAAAATGGACAGCGCGCCAAGCAGGAGAGGCGTTAGCAAGCCGGCGTCGAGGGAGGGTTTATTTTCCATTCGCCGCCTTATCGGTAATTTCAAGCGCCTTGTCGAGAACTGCAAACCCCTCCTGCAACTGCTCCTCAGTGATAATCAACGGCGGGATAATCAGCACGGTATGCCAGTGCGTGTACAGGAACAAGCCGTTATCGAGACAATACTTTCGCAGGGCGGTCATTTCGGGAGACGACCCGTTCCAGGGAGCCATCGGCTCCTTCGTTTTGCGGTTTTTGACCAGTTCGATGATGCCGAACAACCCAATCGAGCGGACATCGCCGACGGAGGGATGCGCCTCGCCCAAATCGGACAGCATCCGCTTCAACACTGGACCCATGCCTGCCGCGTGCTCGACGACCTTATCCTCCCTCATTGCCTGGATGTTCGCCACTGCCGCCGCCAGCGAGACCGGGTGGGAGGTGTACGTCAGCCCGCTTTCGAAGGGCGTCTCGTTGAACGCCGCCGCGATCTCCGGCTTCATCGCCACCGCGCCCAGCGGCGCATATGCCGATGTCAGCCCCTTTGCCATGGTCATGATGTCCGGCACCACGTCCCAATGCTCCACAGCAAACCACTTCCCCGTGCGCCCAAAGCCGCTCATCACCTCGTCTGCAATCATGACGATGCCATACTTGTCGCACAACGCGCGCACGCCCTGCATGTAGCCCTCGGGCGGGATGATGATTCCGTTCGTGCCGGTCACCGATTCCATGAGAATTGCCGCGATGGTCTCCGGCCCCTCATATTGGATGATTTCCTCGAGGTGATTGACGTAATCGCGGGCAAATTCCTCTTCGGAAATATCGGGATTCGTGCGGTGAAAGGTGGAACGGTAACGGTACGGGTCGAGGAAATGCACGACGCCGGTCATCAGGTTCGGTTCCCAGGCGGTGCGGCGCGGGTCGCCGGTGGCTGCCATCGCGCCGGCGGTCGCTCCGTGGTAGGAACGGTAGCGGGTCAGGATCTTGTGCCGACCGGTGTATCCGCGGGCGAGTTTGATGGCGTTCTCGTTGGCATCCGCCCCGCCGAGCGTGAACAGGACCTTGGTCAAGGCTTGATGCGGGGTAATGTCCGCCACGGCTTTGCTTGCCAGCGCGCGGACTTTGGTCGTCATGCCCGGGGCGGCATACGGAAGTTCCGCCGCCTGCTCCTGCATGGCGCGAATAATGCGCTCGTCGCCGTGACCGATGTTGACGCACATGGTCATCGAGTTGAAATCGAGGTAGCGTTTGCCGTCCACATCCCAGAAGTACACGCCTTTTGCGCGCTGGACGGCAATGGGGCTGACCTTTGCCTGCGCCGACCAGGTCCAAAAAATATGTTCTTTCGAGAGAGGCAGAATTTCGTTATCGGGGAGGTCAAACATGGTTCTCCAGTAGAGTTTTTCGTGACGCTTCGTGTTCTTTATGGATGGGTGTTCACTCGAACGGAGGCTATTATAACCCTCCCCATTTCGGCGATTTGTGATAAACTTCCGCCCGCTTAATAACAGGTACGTCAAACAACGTGCCTTTCCGCTCCCGGCGAGCCAACGGTTCGAACGGGAGCAATCCCAAGGAAAGGAGGAAACCCCTCATGCGCAAATACGAGTTGATCTGCATCTTCCAGCCCGAACTGGACGAGAGCGCTTTTAAAAGCGCTCTGGAACGCGTTCAAGGCTGGGTGACAGATGCAGGCGGCAGCGTGGACAAGACCGAGGTCTGGGGTCGCCGCAGACTTGCCTACCCCATCCGCAAACAGACCGACGGTCAGTACGTTCTGATGAACGTCACGCTCGACCCCAAGTCCACCAGCGAACTGGAGCGGAACATCCGCTACCTCGAGCCGGTGCTCCGTCACATGCTGACGGTTGTCTAGTGTTCCCGCCAAATCGTTGAACGATCTGGCGCCAGCAAGGAGTTATTTAATATGAGCCGAGGATTGAACAAAGTCCAGATCATCGGTCACCTGGGCAAAGACCCGGAGATGCGCTACACGCCTTCGGGCAAACCTGTGACCACCTTCACCGTGGCGGTCAGCCGCACCTGGAATTCAGCAGACGGCGAGCGTCACAACGAGACGGAATGGTTCAACGTGGTTGCCTGGGGCAACCTGGCGGAAATTTGCAAACAATATCTTGCAAAGGGTCAGCAGGTCTATGTGGAAGGACGCCTGCAAACCCGCCGCTGGGACGACAAAGAAGGCGGCAAACACACCAGCGTCGAGGTGGTCGCCAGCGAAATGATGATGCTCGGCGAACGCCGCGACCATAACAACAACGCCGATGTCCCCTCGGCGGAAGGTTCTACGGAAACCACCGACGAAGAAGAGTTTCCCTTCTAAATTTCAAGCGGAGTAAGAAATGGCTGACGACAGAAAACCACAGGAAGCGCAGCAGCAGACCCAGGGCGGAGCGCGTTATTTCGCCAAGCCCAAGTTCTGCCAGTTTTGCGCCGATAAAACCCTGACGATTGACTACAAAAAAGTTGATCTGCTCAGAAAATACATCACCGAGGAAGGCTCCATCCGCCCGCGAAGGCAGACCGGCGCCTGCGCCAAGCATCAGCGCGCAATTGCAACGGCAATCAAACAAGCCCGCCACATTGCATTGCTCCCCTTCACCGGCAAACATGCCGAAGAGATGCGCTAAACTCTACTAACCAGCGCGCGGGGTATGAGACGCCCACGAGGCGTGGGTCTCCATGCCCCGCATTTTCGTTTTGGAGCATTCATCATGTCAAATCAGGAAAAGAAACCCAAAGTTCTCACCAAAAAACACATCGCCCGCCTCGAGCGCGAACGCAGACAGGTCACCATCGTCCGCAGTGTGGCAATCGCCGTGATTGTCATTGTCCTTGGCTTGATCGGTTACGGTCTGCTTGATGTCAACTACCTGCAACTACGCAAGCCGGCGGTCGAAGTCAACGGCGAAAAAATCACCATCAAACAATTTCAGGAGCGCGTTCAACTCCAGCGCGTGAACCTGGTCAACATGTACCAGCAATATCAGTTCTATCAGCAGAGTTTCGGCATGGACATGTCCCAACAGCTTCAGGAAATTGGGTATTACCTGCAGACTCCCGAAGCGGTCGGGCAACTGGTCATTGACCAGTTAATCAACGAAGCCCTCATTCGTCAGGAAGCGGAAAAACGCGGCATCACCGTCTCCGACGCGGAAGTGGAACAGGCGATTCGAGAAGCCTATCGCTTCTTCCCCGACGGCACCCCCACCCCCACCAT
>JABRVZ010000121.1:0-4891 GCA_039961775.1 Chloroflexota bacterium | reverse complement strand
ACCCAAACACCCACCTTCACCGTCACCGCCGAACCGACACCCATCATCGCCGTCATCCGCGCCGCAGAGGGAGGCGGAGCCAACATCCGCGAGCGACCCGGCGGAGTGGTACTGCTCACCCTCAGCAACGGCTCCACCGTCACCGTCATCCCCGACGACTTTCAGGAGGTCAACAACGTAGTCTGGGTGCATGTCTTCACCGTCATCAACGGCGAGCGGGTGGAGGGCTGGGTGCTGCAATCCTTACTGGTGACCGCCACCCCCATTCCAAACTGGCAGCCTTCCGCCACTCCCAAACCATAACCATATATAATTGGCGTCCTTCAATGCCCAAACGGGTTCGAAGGATGTATTCTTCTCTACAAGGAACACTCACATGCCTATTCACTTCGGAACCGACGGCTGGAGAGCCGTCATTTCAGACACCTTCACATTCAGCAACCTGCGCATGGTAGCCCAAGCCATTGCAGACGCAGTCGCTTCGGAATATTGGGACAAATCCGGCAACGGCGAACACGCCCCCGACCCGAAAAAAATCGTAGTCGGCTTCGACACCCGATTCCTCTCCGATCGTTACGCCGGGGAAGTGGCGCGCGTCCTTGCCGCCAATGGTTTCACCGTCTTGCTGGCGCAAGCCGATGCGCCCACGCCCGCCATCTCCTATGCGGTCAAACATCAAAAAGCCGTCGCCGGCGTGATGATTACCGCCTCTCACAACGCGCCGCGTTATAACGGCGTCAAACTCAAGGGGGCGTTCGGCGGCTCTGCTCTGCCGGAACAATGCCGCCGCGTGGAAGTGTACATCAACGACAACGAACAGCAGGCGCGCGGACCCAACCTGATGGATTTCCAGAAGGCGCGCGAGGCTGGCTTAATCCAGAAGTTCAACCCCCTGCCCGCCTACTTTGACCACCTGCGGACGCTCATTAATACGGACATCATTGCCGACAACCCTCAACGCTTCGTGGTGGATGCGATGTATGGCTCGGGGCGCGGGGTGATCAAGTCCTTTTTGCAGGGAACGGGCTGTGAAATCGCCGAAATCCGCGGCGAGATGAACCCCGGCTTCGGCAGTGTGCATCCGGAACCGATTGCCAAATATCTCGGAGCGTTGGCGTCCGCCGTCAGTTCGGGGATGGGCAATTTCGGCGTGGTGACCGACGGCGACGCAGACCGCATCGGCGCGATGGACGAGCGCGGCAACTTTGTAGACCCGCATAAGATCATGGCGCTCTCTTTGAAATATCTCGTGGAAAAGCGCGGGTTGAGCGGCTCGGTGGTACGTACCGTTTCCACCACGCGCATGATTGACCGTCTCGCCAAACGATATGGGCTGCCCCTGCGGGAAACGCCCGTCGGTTTCAACCATATCGCCGACTATATGATGTCGGAGGATGTGCTGATTGGCGGCGAGGAATCGGGCGGGATTTCGTTCAAGGGGCACATCCCCGAAGGCGACGGTCCCATCATGGGGTTGTTGCTGGTGGAGATGATTGCAGAATCGGGGAAAACGCTGAACGCGCTGGTGGATGACCTGCTGAAGGATGTCGGTCCCGCCTATTACGAGCGCACCGACCTGCGGTTGAGCCGTCCCGTTGCCAAGGCGGAGATGACGCATTTTCTGACGAAGCAGGCTCCGGCGGAGATCGGAGGCGAGAAGGTCGTCGAGATCAGCCAGTTGGACGGGGTCAAATACATCATGGCAGATGATTCGTGGCTGTTGATCCGTCCTTCGGGTACGGAGCCGGTGCTGCGGGTGTATGCCGAGGGGCGCTCGCCGGATATGGTGCGGGCGCTGTTGGGCTACGGCGAGCAGGTGGCAGCGAGTGTGGTGTAGTTATTTTTCAACTGCGCCTATGTCGAAATAAAGGTCAATGTTACGGTCCTGGGCAACCGCTTCGAGTTTCCGTCGGTACTCCGCAATGGCATGATCGCCCACCAGCGGACCGAACAGCCTGAGCGCCGCCATGAGAAAGAAGAACATCCGCCGCAGAATCGGAATACCGCGGCGGATGTTTCCCATGCCGGGTTCGAGGAAGCGCACGTCGCCGATGTGAATAAAGCCCATGGAGAGCAGGGGGATGACCGTAACGATGTCGGTTGTGTTGACAACGCGATAGATGGACGATTTGAATTCGCGGTCGAATTCGTCGTCGCCCACACGCGGACTGCCAAAGGTGTAGCAGGCGGCGATGTCGTCGCGCAGGGCCGGGTCGTGTTCGAGGTGCTGGGTGGCGATGGTCGCCAGCGCCGCGCCAAGCGAGTGACCGGTGATGTACAGCGGCAGTCCGCGCACTTTTTTCAGCGCTTCCAGCACTTGCGGCTCGATGCTGTGATATGCCTCGGCAAATCCTTTGTGAACCCTGCCTTCGATGGCAGAGATTTTGAACACCCGTGCGTCGGTAATAACGTCTTTGGTTTTGGTCACTTCCGTGCCGCGAAAGGCAAGCACAGCGTACTCATCGTTCGAGACGAGGAACGCCTGGGTATCCGTTTCGGGGGAGTTGAACTCACCGATCAGTTTGAAGCCGCCGCCCTTGAGTTTTTCGATGAGCAGTTCCCGCTCTTTGCCGCCCCGCTCGAAACGCTCGTAGACCAACTGCGCCAGCGAAGCCATCACCCAGGCGGTGCGGTCGGAATACGCCGCGCGCTTGATGGGCGGGTTGAGCAGCAGGGGGTTCGATGCGAAATACCGCCGGGCTTCTGCAATCTCTGCCGTGGTGAGCAGGCGTTTGGAACGTGTGATACCTGTCGCTTTTTTTGTTCTTTCGGTCATGGTTGCTCTTCTCCTCTAAAGTCAATTCCACATCAACAAACATCACACACTTGCAAAGTCTCTTACCGATTCCAGCCGCCGGGCAGGCGCGCCACGCCGAGGTACACCAGCACGAGCGCGCCGACAACCGCCGTCAGCGCAACGGCAAATCTGTTCGGCGATTTTTTCATAAAGGCAGGCAAATGTCCCAGAATCGCCGCGACCAGCATCACGGTCATGTGCTCGATGCGATAGAGGGGAAACCCTGCGCCGCTCAGACCGCTCCAAAAGAACAGGATGAATCCCAGCGTGACCTGCAAATCCATCAAACCGCTAAAGCCAGCAGAGAGCCCGCGGTCCATTTTGGTGAACTCGCTCCTGCGCAGCCAGCCAATCAAAAACTTGACCAGCGCCGCCAGCCCAACCAGCACAATCGCCCAGCGAATGATGGAGTGAAGCGTCAGTAAGAAATCCATGTTGTCTCCTGTGGTAAAGATTTCTTTCAATGGTAGCATAATCTCATGTAAAATCAAATGGCACAGGAGAAACCATGCCATACGAAACCATCCTCACTGAAATACGCGGACGCGTGGGGCTGATTACGCTCAACCGCCCCGAAGCGAGAAACGCCCTCAACAACCGCCTCATGACCGAACTGATGGACGCGCTCGAAGCCTTCGACCGCGACGACACCGTCGGCGCGATGGTCATCACAGGGAGCGAAAAAGCCTTTGCCGCCGGCGCCGACATCAAAGAGATGGCGGGGAAATCGGCGCACGAGATGAAGGCGGCAGACCACGTGGCGGTCTTTGGCAGATTGCGCGCGGTGCAGAAACCGGTCATTGCCGCCGTATCAGGCTGGGCGTTGGGAGGCGGATGCGAAATTGCCCTTGCCTGCGACATGATAGTCGCCTCCGAGACCGCTAAATTCGGTCAACCGGAAGTAACCATCGGCGTCATTCCGGGCGCCGGCGGCACCCAGCGCCTGCCGCGCGCCGTTGGCAAAGCCCTTGCCATGGAGATGATTCTCAACAACCGCACGCTCTCGGCTCAGGAGGCGCTGCAATACGGGCTGGTCAACCGCGTCGCGCCGGCAAGCGACTATCTGAACGAGGCGCTCAAACTTGCGGAAGAGATCGCCTCACGCGCCCCCCTGGCTGTTCGCGCCGCAAAGAAAATGATCAACGCCGCTTACGAACTCCCCCTCAACGACGGGCTTGACGCGGAAAAACAGACATTCTACGACCTCTTCGACACCGCCGACCAGAAGGAAGGCATGCAAGCCTTCGTGGAAAAACGCGCCCCGCAGTGGACGGGCAGATAGCATGGTAGGTTACGCCGACTTGCGCGACGCATGCCGTCAACTCGGTTTGGCAGGCAAGCCGCTCATCGTCCACGCCGCCCTGCGGAAATTCGGCGGCGTTCAGGGCGGTCCGGTCACCCTCATCCGCGTCCTGCGCGAGTCCTTCGGCGGCTTCCTCCTGCCCACCTTCACCTACAAGACGATGGTCACGCCGGGCGTCGGACCTCCCAACAACGGCATCACCTACGGCAACGGCAGAGACCTGAACAAAATGGCGGAATCGTTCCATCCGTCCATGCCGCCCGACCCGCTGATGGGCGCGCTGCCCCTGCAACTGCTCCGCGAGGAGGGCGTTCTGCGCACCTCTCACCCCATCCTCTCGTTTGCCGGCGTGGATGTGGACGGCATTCTGCTCACGCAAACGCTGTTCGACCCGCTCGCCCCCATCGGCGCTTTGGCAGAAAAAGACGGCTGGGCATTGCTCATCAACGTGGATCACTCGGCGAACACCAGCATTCACTACGGCGAAAAACTTGCCGGGCGGAAGCAATTCGTCCGCTGGGCGGTGACGGGCGGGCGCATCGTCGAATGTCCCGGCTACCCCGGCGACTCGACCGGCTTCAACGCCATCGAACCCTACCTGCTCCCCCACACCCGCCGCGTGAACCTTGAGAATGGCGCGTTCCTGCAGGCAGTTCCCCTCCAGCGCCTGCTCGAACTCACAAGCGAATTGATTAACTCACCTTACGCAGATTTGAGTAAACTTGGTGCATGAAAAACGACAAACTTCTTGACCTGTACAGCGACTATTTGATAAGCGCCTTTGGACAAAC
>JABRVZ010000120.1:0-14139 GCA_039961775.1 Chloroflexota bacterium | reverse complement strand
CCCCCACCCTCACCCCGGCGGCACAGACGGCGCCCAACCAGTTCTGCACCCCCTCGGCATTGCTGGTGAGCGAAAACCCTCCCGATAAAACGGTTTACCTGCCCGGCGAATACTTCTGGAAAACGTGGACGTTCGTCAACACCGGCACCTGCACCTGGGATCCCTCCTATAGTCTCGTCTTCTGGAGCGGCGAACGCATGGGCGGCTTGGTCTCCTACCCGCTCTCTGAGGTCGTCCCGCCCAACGAAACCATGGACATCTCCATCTACCTGCAGGCGCCCGCCGCCGATGGAATGTACACCGGTTACTGGCGTTTCAAAAGCCCCTGGGGGGCAGATTTCGGCTCCGGTCCGCTCAGCAGTTCCTTCTACGTGGAGATTGAGGTCTCATCCAAACCCAAATATGCCATCACCAGCGTAGAGTACCAGCTTGTCCGCGACCCGGCAGAGGGATGCCCCGCCAACGTTCGTTACACCGTCTATGCCACCGTCACCACCAACGGTCCGCTCGAATTCGACTACTATTGGGACCAAAGCGACGGCAACGAAAGCGGCGTGCGCACATTCGCCATGACCCAGGCCGGCAGCAAGACCTTCAGCCGCGAATGGATGATCGGACGCGGCGACAGCCCCAACCCGCGCTGGATTCAATTCATCGTCACCGCGCCAAAATATCAGGAATACGATAAAGTCACCATTCTGAACAACTGCCCATAAACGGCGGAAACTACGCTTGCAAAAACAACACATCCCGCAGGACAGCATCTGCCTGCGGGATGTGTGCTTAATGTGCATCAGCAAACCAACAGCGTCAAACCTTTTCGCGGTTGAACTGCGTCTCATACAACTGACTGTACAGTCCTCGCAGCGTGAGCAACTCCTCGTGCGTGCCGCGCTCGACGATCTTTCCCCGATCCATTACCAAAATCATATCCGCCGCCAAAATCGTGGACAGGCGATGGGCAATCACAATCGAAGTACGCCCAGCCATGACGCGCTTCAACGCCTCTTGAATCAACGCTTCGGATTCGCTATCGAGATGGCTGGTGGCTTCGTCCAAAACCAGGATACGCGGATCCTTGAGGATGACGCGCGCCAACGCAATGCGCTGCTTCTCGCCGCCGCTGAGTCGGTAGCCGCGCTCGCCCACAATCGTGTCGTAGCCGTCGGGCAAGTCCATGATGAAGTTATGGATGTTGGCGGCGCGCGCCGCGGCTTCGATCTCGGCTTGCGTCGCGTCGGTCTTTGCGTAGGTCAGGTTGGTGCGGATGGTATCGTGGAAGAGATAGGTCTCCTGCGTCACCATGCCGATTGCCTGCGAAAGCGATTCGAGCGAGACCTCGCGCAGGTCATGCCCGTCAATGCGGATGACGCCGCTGGTGGGGTCATAGAGGCGCGGGATGAGATAGGTCAGCGTGGTTTTGCCCGCGCCCGAAGGACCGACGAGCGCGACCAACTGTCCGGGACGCGCGGTAAAGGAGATTCCCTCCAAAGCGACCTCGCGGGCTTGGGATGTGGAATCAGGTTCGGATGAGTCCGAGCCGTCTCCATTCCGACCATGGACGGTGGACCGTTGACCGTCCACTGTCTTCGGTCCTCGGTCTTTATCCGCCAAAGACAAGACCGCGCCCACGTCTTCATGCCGCCCGTAACGTTTGACTTGTTTGAGCAGAATTGACTCGTCCACTTTGTATGTGAATGTGACGTTATCGAATTCGAGTTCGCCACGCACATCGCGCAGTTCGATGGCGTTTTCTTTTTCGGCGATGTCCTGCGGCAGGTCAATGACCTCGAACACGCGCTCGAAGGAAACCATGCTGGTCGAAAACTCGACGGGCGCGCCAGCCAGTCCCTGGAGCGCGCCGTAGAGTTGACCGAGGTACGAGCCAAACGCCACGATAGTGCCGACCGTGAAGACATCGGTGATGACGAAGTAGCCGCCGAGACCATAGACCAGCGCCGTGCCCACCGCGCTGACCAGACCGAAGATGACGAAGAACGTGGAGCCGACCACCGCACGGCGGATGCCGATGTCGCGCACGTTGGCGGCGCGTTGACGGAAGCGTTTCTCCTCCTCGCGCGCACGCCCGAAAAGTTTGACCAGCAGCGCGCCGCCGATGTTGAGGGTTTCATTCATGTGCGCGTTCATCTGCGCGTTCATGTCCATTGCCTGACGGGCAATGTCGCGCAGGACGGTGCCAAGCCGCTGGGCGGCGATGATGAACAGCGGAAGAATCAACACGCTGACGATGGTTAATCGCCATTCGAGCGTGAGCATGACCGCCAGCAGCGCCACCGCTTCGATGAGGTTGGTCAGGATGTTGACGATGGTGTTGCTGATGGCGTTCTGCGCGCCGACCACGTCGTTGTTGAGGCGCGACATCAACTCGCCGACTTTGGTATTGGTGAAGAAACGCAGAGACATGCGCTGCAAACGTGCAAAGAGCGCCGAGCGCAAATCGTAGATGACGCCTTCGCCGACGGTCGCGTTCAAGCGCCGCTGGAAGACGTTGATGACGCCCGTCAGGGCGGGAATCCCCAGCAGCGCCGCGCCGAGCAGAACGAGTCGATTCGTGTCTTTGGCGGGAATCACCACGTCAATCATGTTGCGGAAGATGAGCGGCGTGAGCAGGGACAAGCCTGTGGTGAGGAGTATCGTCACCAGCATGCCTGCGATATGCCACCAATATCCGCGCGCGTAGGAAAGGACGCGGAGTAAAAGTTCTTTTGTTACTTTGGGCTTTTCGTCGCCCTGACGCATTGACAGCCACCAGCCGTATCCGTGCATTTGGTCTCCTGGTCAAATAGTCGCATGGTCGAATAGTCTCGTAGTCAATAGTCCCGTAGTCAATAGTCCCGTAGTCGTTGGGCAGATAATCTTTTGACCATTAGACCACCTGACTGCCAGACTACCAGACTATCAAACTATAAGACTATCAGGCTAATCCCGCAACTGGAAGAAGGGGGAGGTTGGGTAGAAGTTTGCGGTATGAGTTTAATCGAAACAACGGGATTGTGGCTGAACACATTCCCGTTGTTTCGACACCGTTTGGACTCCAAAGTCTTCGAGACTTCGGAAGTCTGGCAATTTAGAACAACTTGAGCACCGCTTCGCTTGCCCAGGCAAACAAGGATTGCGGCAGGAGGCTGAACACAACGGTAATGACCGCCGTCACAGCGGTGGTAAACCCAAGCCAGGTCTCGCGCACGGTTTCGGGTTCGCCGTCCTTCATGTACATGGTGACGACGACGCGCAGGTAGTAGTATGCGGAGATGAGGGAGGTCACCACGCCGATGATGGCGAGACCGGTAAACCCGCCGGCAATGACAGCCCGGAAGAGATACACCTTGCCCACCAAGCCAAGCGTGGGAGGGAGCCCAACCAGCGAAAGCATGAAGACGGTCATGGCGGCGGCGAGGGCGGGGTGTTTGCGTCCAAGGCCGGCATAATCGGCGATGGCAAGACCCTTCTCTTCGTTCTTTTCGAGGGCAATGACCACGCTCCATGCGCCGAAGTTGGTGAAGGCGTAGGCAACCAGGTAGAACAAGCCCGCGGCGATGGACACGTCGCGGACGGCGGGGTTTCCGTATGGCACAAACGCCATGAGAATGTATCCCGCGTGGGCAATGCTGGAGTATGCCAGCATGCGCTTGATGTCGGTCTGGGAAATGGCAATGATATTGCCGAGGATCATGGTCAATGCGGCGAGCGCCCAAAGGACGTCAGTCATGTCCATGGCAATGGAGGGAAAGGCGGTGGCAAAGACACGCAACAGGGCGGCAAAGCCTGCGATCTTTGCGCCCGATGCCATGAAGGCGGTGACCGCCGTCGGTGCGCCCTGATAAACGTCGGGCGTCCACATGTGGAAGGGAACGGCGGCGACTTTGAAGCCGAATCCGACAAGGACGAGAGCCGCCCCAATGGTCAGGAGCAGAGTCGAGGTCCCGGTTGAGGCGGATTGGACGATGGCGTAAAGGTTGGTGGAGCCGGTCGCGCCGAAGATGAGGGCAGTCCCATAGACGACAAATCCTGTGGCAAAGGCGCCGAGCAGGAAGTACTTCACGCCCGCTTCTTCGGAACTGAGTTGCGGACGGGCAAAGGCGGCGAGCACGTACAGCGGGATGGAGAGCAGTTCGAGGGCGATGAAGACCATGATGAGGTCGGCGGCTTGCGCCATGAGCATCATGCCGCTGACGCTGAAGAGGAGCATGGTGTAGTATTCGCCGCGCTCGATGCCCATGCGCTTGACGTAACCGTGCGCGAGGGCAATGCCGAGAATGCCGCTGAGGAGAAGCAGGACGTTGACGAAGGTCGAGAAGCCGTCGAGCGCCGCCATGCCGAAGAAGCCCGTTTGCTCGATGCCAATCTGCGAGAGGGTAAAGCCCAGCGTAACCGCCAACCCGAGGGCGGCAAGCAGGGCGGTGAGGCTCTTGCGCTCCTTTGGGATGAACAGATCCACCAGCAGGAGGACACATGCCCAGGCGGTGAGCAGGATGTAGGGGGTGAGAACTTGGTAATCTTGAGGTGTCAGGTTCATAGCATTCAGCCGTTGGCAATTAGCGGTCAGCCGTGTTCAACCAGCCGCGAACAGCCTTAAGGGATGGGCAACATTCCGACAAGATGTTCAACCGCCGGAGCCATGAGGGCGAAGAACGGCTTGGGATACAAACCAATCCAGAAGATGAAGATGAGGATGGGGACGACGGTGACGATTTCGCGCCAGTTCAGGTCGCGCAGGCCGTGACCGTGCTTTTTGACTTCGTCCACGATCTCGCCCTGCGGACCGAGGAACATCTTCTGGAACATGTAGAGGATGTACACTGCCGCCATGATGACGCCCAACGCCGAGGCGATGGCGTAGGCGGTGTTGCCGATGGCTTGCGAGCCGAACGCGCCCAGCAGGATGGTGAACTCGCCCACGAAGCCGTTCAAGCCGGGCAAGCCCATCGAAGAGAGCGAGACGATCAGCATGATCGAGCCGAAGACCGGGGTAATCTTCCACAAGCCGCCATAGACCTTGATTTCGCGGGTGTGCGTCTGTTCGTAAATCATGCCGACGAGGAGGAACAACGCGCCCGTGCTGAGACCGTGGTTGATCATCTGCAAAATGGCGCCGGCGATGCCCTGCGGGTTCATCGCAAAGAGACCGAGCATGACAAAGCCAAGATGGCTGACGGAGGAGTACGCAACCAGTTTCTTGACATCTTTTTGGGCGTAGGAGACCATCGCGCCGTAGAGGATGCCGATGGTGGCAAAGAGCGCAATCCACGGGGCGGCGCGGACAGCCGCTTCGGGGAAGAGCGGCAGGTTGAAGCGCACAAAGCCGTAGGTGCCCATCTTCAGCAGGACGCCGGCAAGGATGACAGAACCGGCGGTCGGCGCTTCGACGTGGGCGTCGGGAAGCCACGAATGCAGGGGCCACATCGGCACTTTGATGGCGAAGGCGGCGGTAAACGCCAGGAACAGCCACCATTGGATGTTCGCGGGAATGTTCCCCAGCGCAACCAGGTCTGGCACGGAGAAAGTGCCGCCGTAGATTCCAAGCCACAGGATGGCTAACAGCATGAGGATGGAGCCAGCCATGGTGTAAAGGAAGAACTTGATGGCGGCGTAGATGCGGCGCGGTCCGCCCCAGATGCCGATGAGGAAGTACATCGGCACCAGCGTGAACTCCCAAAAGATGTAGAACAGGAACAAATCCTGCGCCAGGAAGACGCCCATCATGCCTACTTCGAGCAGAAGGAAGAAGATCATGAAGTCCTTGACGCGCTCCTCGATGGCAGTCCACGTGGAGAGGATGGAAATCGGCGTCAGGAAGGCGGTCAGCAGGACGAGCAGGATGCTCAAGCCGTCAATGCCGAGGAAGTATTGGATGTTCCAGCCGGCGATGGTGATCCAGTCGTAGCGGGCGACCAGTTGCAGGTTCACGTTCGAGGCGTCGAACATCGCCAGCACCCAGAGGGAAATGCCGAACGTGAGCAGCGAGGTCACCAACGCCACCCAGCGGATGATGTTCTTCGCTTCGGCGTTGATGAAGAGGATGACGAGAACGCCCAGCAGCGGAAAGAAGGTCAGCAAAGTGAGAGGTTGCAGAAGAAATTCCATGTTCAATCCTTTAGATCGAAGGTCGCAGGTTGAAGGTCCAGGAGGAACCGACCTTCTCCTATTTCACGATCAAATATCCAAGAATGAGGACAACGCCCAACAGGACGGAGAGCGCATACGAGCGCACGAATCCGTTCTGGACTTTACGCAGGGTCGCCGAAAGGGACTGTGTCGCCGTCCCAAGCCAGTTTGCAAAGGCGTCAATGCCTTTTTGGTCGGCGTAGAGGTTGAGGGCGGTGTTGCTCAGCCAGTTGTAGGTTCCCGCAATGACGGTTTCGTGGAACCAGTCGTGCCAGAAGCGCCAGTCCACGACATCGGCAAGGAAGTAGGATAGTTTTTTGAACGGGTTGATGATGACGGCATAGTAGCCTTCATCCACGAACCATTTGTTTTCCATGCCGGTGAAGAGGAAACCAAGCGGCTTCTTCAACGGGTCGGATTGACCAGCCTTGAGCGGATTGCGCCCGTAAATCAGCCAGGAGAGGAAAATGGCAAAGAGCGCCAGAAGGGTCGAAATGCCCGCCACCTGCAGGTTGAGCGGAAGCGCTTCCACTTCGCGCAGGGTGTATTCCAGCCAGTGACCGAGTTGATGGAAACCCTCGAACGGCAGGTTGAGCGCGCCGCCGAGCAGGGAAAGCGCCGCCAGCACCATCAACGGGGCGGTGATAATGGGCTTGCTCTCTTCGGCGTGGGCGGCGGCTTCGTGACGCGGTTCGCCAAAGAAGACCATCCAGACCTGCCGCCCCATATAGAAAGCGGTGAAGAAGGCGGCGATACTCAAGAGGACGTACACGGCTGGATAGTGCAATTTGGCGTCGAGCAAAATCTCGTCCTTCGACCAGAAGCCCGCAAACGGGACGATGCCCGCAAGCGCCAGCGTGCCAATCATGTACAGCCAGAAAGTGACCGGCATGGTCTTGCGAAGCCCGCCCATGTTGCGCATGTCGCCGGGGTCGAAGACCTCGTGATGCTCTTCGCGATGTTCGGTCTTCTTGCCCTTCTTTCCTTTGCTGTGATCGTCATGATGAGCATGTTCGGCGTGGTGATGTCCGCGTTCCAATCCTAGAATCACCGAGCCAGCCGAAAGGAAGAGCAAGGCTTTGAAGAAGGCATGTGTCACCAGGTGGAACATGCCCGCCACAAACGCGCCCATGCCAACCGCCGCTACCATGAAGCCCAGTTGTGAAATGGTGGAGTACGCCAGCACTTTTTTGATATCGTATTGACCGACGGCAATCGTCGCGGCAAACAGGGCGGTGATGGCGCCGGTCATCGCCACGATGTACTGCGCCTGCGGCACGAGCGTATAAAGTTCCGCCGAGCGCGTGATGAGATAGACGCCCGCCGTCACCATCGTCGCAGCATGGATGAGCGCCGAAACTGGCGTCGGACCTGCCATCGCATCGGGCAGCCAGACGTAGAGCGGAATCTGCGCCGATTTGCCCGCCACACCCACAAGCATGAACAGGGTGATTGCCACAATCACGCCGGGCGCAACGGCGTGCGCGGCTTCGAAAACTTCATCGAACTGAAAACTGCGAAACGCCCAGAACATGATGAAAGCAGCGATGAGGAAACCAAAATCGCCCACACGGTTGGTGACGAACGCTTTCTTGGCAGCGTTCGAGTTTGCCCACGAAGGTCTGCCCAGCGTGTCCATGTCGTACCAGAAGCCAATGAGCAGGAAGGAGCAAAGCCCCACCCCCTCCCAGCCGACGAACAGCATCAGGTACGAGTCGCCGCTGACGAGGATCATCATCATGGCGATGAACAGGTTGAGGAAAACGAAGAAGCGGCGGAACCGCCCGGGGTCCCCTTTGAAGCGCACGTCTTCGTGCATGTATCCGATGGCGTAGATGTGGATGAGCGTCCCGACGCCCGAAACAACCAGCATCATCGTGGTCGAGAGCGAGTCCACGCGGAACGCCCAGTCGAGTTCAAGGCTGCCGATGTGAATCCACTCGAGGAAGGGGACGGTCACCGCCTCGCCGTGACCTGCCGCCAGCGACCAAGCCAGCAGCACGCTGACAACGAACGACGCGCCCGAAGCCAGGCTTGCTATCGTGCCAATCACTTTTTCGCTGAACCTGCCGCCAAAAATGATGTTGATGAGCAAGCCGATGACCGGCGCAAAGACCAGCCAGGGGGCGAGGAAGAAGAAGCCTGTGTTTACCGTTTCGCTGAAGTGCATAATTTCTCCGAGATCGGTAATGGGTCACCGGTGCACGGTAAACGGCAATTACCGCGACCAGTTAGTCATTATCCTTTCAAAGAACTCATCTGATCCACGTCAATGCTGTGTTTGGTTTTGAAGATTTCGACGATGAGCGCCAGCCCAACCGCCACTTCCGCCGCCGCAACCGCAATGACGAAAAACACAAAGACCTGCCCGCTGAACGATTTCAGCGTACTGCTGAACGCTACAAAGGCAAGGTTTGCCGCATTCAACATCAGTTCGATGGACATGAAGATGATGAGCGCGTTCCGGCGGATGAGCACGCCCGCCACGCCGATGGCGAACAATATTGCCGAAAGGATGATGTAATATTCGACAGGGATCATGATTTCTGCCCGCCTTTCTCTCTCCGCACCAGCACGATGACGCCGATCATGGCAACCAGCAAAAGCACAGACGTCACCTCGAAGGGCAGAAGGTAGTCGTTGAACAACGTCATTGCCATGGAGCGCAGGTAGTCCACAGTGTTGACCTCCGCGCCCGGCGGCAGGACACTTCCCAGTGGGCGCGCTTTCGTCCACAACAGATACACGGATTCCAGCGCCAGAATCGCCGCCAGCGTGATTGCCAGCGGTTTCTGCCAGGGGAGCACGCGGCTGGCGGGCAGTCGCTCCGCGCCGAGCAGCATGATGACGAACAGGAACAGCACCATGATGGCGCCTGCGTACACTGTGATCTGCGCCATGGCGATAAACGGCGCTCCCAGCAACAGGTAAAAGACCGCCACCGTGACGAAATTCAGCACGAGGAACAACGCGGAGTACACCGCATTCCTGCTGGTCAACATACCCAGCGCGGTTGCCACGGCAACGAGGGCAAGGATGAGGAAGAGGATGAGGTCAATGGTCATAGTCGCTCCCAGCGTTCAGTAATCAGTTATCAGTCACTGATTATTGATCACTGATTCCACTTACTAGTCTTCAGGGTCTTTCATCTCCGGCACCGACCGCGTGAAGACGCCCGGCTCCACCTTGCGCGGGGTCGCCATTTCGACAGACGGCACCGGCTCCAACAGCATTTCCTTGGTGTAGATCGCCGAGCGGCGGTCGTAGAAGGAAAGTTCGTAGTTGTCGCCCAGCACAATCGCCTCGGTGGGACAGGCATCCTCGCAAAAGCCGCAGTAGATACAGCGGAGCATGTTGATTTCGTAAGTGGAGGCGTACCGCTCGCCGGGCGAGAAGCGTTTCTCGTCCGTGTTTTCGGAGGCTTCCACGAAGATGGCATCCGCCGGGCAGGCGGCGGCGCACAGCGAACATCCAATGCACTTTTCCAGTCCGTTTTCGTAGCGCTTCAGCACGTGACGTCCGCGAAAACGCGGGCGCACCGGTCGCTTTTCTTCGGGATACTGATACGTGACCGGCTTCTCCAGCGCCATCTTGAACGTGGTACCCAGACCACGCAGCAACTCAACCAGGGGATCAAACACGCCCATAGGCTTTTCTCCTCAACTCACGGTAGATGACCGCAACAGTAAATAGACCAACCAGAATCGAAATCACCGGGATTGACCAAAAATACAAGGGGTTGCCCGACATCTCGGTCAGCAGAATGCCCGCCGCCGTGATGAACGCAATCGCCAGCGAAAGCGGAAGCAAAATCTTCCAGCCAAACGCCATCAGGCGGTCATAGCGGATGCGGGGCCAGGTAGCGCGCACCCAAATCATCACGAACAACAGGATGATGATTTTGACGATCATGTAAATCGGTCCCAGCCAGGGGAAGCGATCCACAAACGGACCGAGATAGCCGCCAAAGTACAGCGTCGCCAGAATCGCGCTAACTACAATCATCTTCTGGTATTCCGCCATGAAGAACAGGGCAAACTTCATGCCCGAATATTCGGCGTGATAGCCGGCGGTCAGTTCCTGCTCGGCTTCGGGCATGTCGAACGGAGCGCGGTTGACCTCCGCCAGCGTCGCAATCCAAAAGATGACTGCCCCCACCGGCTGAACCACCACAAACCACAATCCCCTCTGCGCCTCGACAATATCAAGCATGCGCATCGAGTTGGCAAGGATGATGGACGTAGCGAACGCAAGCCCCAGCGCCAGTTCATACGAAATCATCTGCGCCGAAGAACGCAAACCGCCCAGCATGGCATACTTGTTATTCGAAGACCAGCCCGCCAGCACAATGCCATACACCGCAATCGAAGCGATGGACATCAGATACAACACCCCCACGTTGATGTCCGCAATCGAAAGCCGGACGACTCGCCCGAACATCTCAATGGCAGGTCCCCACGGGATGACCGCCGCAATGATGAGCGAAGGAATCATCGTAATGATGGGCGCCCAGAAGAACAGCGTCTTATCCGCCTTGGCGGGGACGAGTTCCTCCTTGAAAATCAACTTCACCGCGTCGGCAATGGGCTGGAGCAAGCCCTGAGGTCCCGCGCGATTCGGACCGATGCGCGCCTGAATACGCGCCAGCGCCCGTCGTTCGTACCACGTCAGGTAGGCAAACCCCGTCAGCAATCCCAGGGTCACCACCAGCGATTTGATCAACCACTCGAGCCAGAGAGACCAATCCGATAACATCATTTCACCTTTACCGCCGCAGGTTCACGGATCGCCAGCCCCATCGAACGCGGGATCAGCGCCACACCCACAGAAATCGTGTCGTTCAATTTCACCACCGCCTCGCCGCTCACGCCGTTGAAGCTGACGTTCACCTTCCGACCTTCCTCCACGCCCAGGCTCTTCGCCGTTTCGGGATGCAGGATGACCCTTGCCTCGCCGATGCGCGGATGCAGCAACTCGGAGGGCAAGACGGTTGTGCCGCGGTCATACAACTTGGTGACCGGCACCGCCAGCAGTTCCTTCTCCTTGGGACGAACAACCGCTTCTCTCTCGACCCTGGGGATGCTGACCTTTTCCCCGCGCCCTGCCGCCGCCGACAACTGCGCCCCCATCCCTTGCGTGTTCTCGTAGGTTGTGCCGCCGTAATACAAATCTTCACGCCCAACGATGGGCCACTGCGGGCGGACTTCCGCCAGTTTGGCATAGGTCAACCCCTCGAACGATTTGACCGACGCCGCCAGAATGTCGAAGACCGCCGAAACGGACGTCCCCTCCAGCACAATGCCCATGTGACGGGCAATTTGCGATGTGATGGCAAAATCTGCTTTCGCCTCGCCCGTCACCGGAACGGCGGGGTAAAAACGCTGTACGCGGCGGTCGCCGGAGGTCAGCGTGCCTTCGCGCTCGGTGAACGCCTGCGCCGGCAGAACGACATCGGCAATCTCGGTGGTGGCAGTGTTCATCACATCCTGCACCACGACAAATTCCGCGCCTTCGAGCGCCTTCGCCAGTTTCGGGTCGTCCGCCACAGGGTCGGCGCCGGCGATATACACCGTCTTGCCCTTGAGCGCTTTCGCCAGGTCTTCTTCCACTTCGAAGCCCATCTCCCAGGCGCCCTGGTCGTTTGCACGCCCCCAAACGCCAATCAGACCGTTGTTGGGCTTGCCGGTGAAACCGTTGTCATGCAGTAATTTCGCGCAGGCAGAGGCAACCGCCGCCGAGCCGGAAACGCCCAGCCCATCACTGCCATACAAAATAACGGCATTCTCCGATTTCAGGAACGAATCGCCGATTTTGCCTTTTTTGCCGAGGTCATTGATTGCTTTCACCTCATCGCCATAGGCATAGCGGACGGCAAACGAGGCGTAACGGTCGAGTTTGGTTTCGCGGGCGTTCATCACAATCAGGTTTGCGCCACGCGCCGCCGCCTGTTTGACGCGCAGATACCAGATCGGCGCCTCTTCATACAGATCGGAGGCAACGACGACAATCGTCGTGCCTGCGCCCATCTTGCCGAAGTTCGTCCCCTCCCCCACCCCCACGAGGGAGGTCAATTCGCCGCCGCCCATGTGCGAATACAGGTATGCCTTGCCTTCTGCATGTTCAGCAAGCGATTTCAGGTTGAACAAATCTTCGTTGGCAAGCCTGCCCGAAGCCAGAATGACAAAGTTCTTTTTTGCCTTCTGGAAGTTTTCGGCGGCAAGCCGGGTGGCGGCATCCCACGAAACGCGCGTCAGTTTGCCGTCTTTGCGAATCATGGGTTTGGTCAGACGGTTCTTCCCTTCGGTGTAGTGGTAGGCAAAGCGTCCCTTGTCGCAAATCCAAATTTCGTTGACTTCCTCATTCTGACGCGGCATGACGCGCTTGACGACGATTCTGCCGCCTGCCTTTGCCTCGCGGCGGGTGTTCAACGTGGTGTTGCACCCCACGGGGCATTGCGTACAAATGGAGGCGTGCGCCTGCAATTCCCAGGGGCGGGCGCCAAAGCGGAAGTCGGCAGTGGTCAGCGCGCCGACCGGGCAGATGTCGGAGGTGTTGCCGGAGAAAACCGAATCAAACCCGGGGTCCGAGAAAGAGACGATTTGGGTGGCGCGTCCGCGTTCGTCAAAGCCGATGACCGGGTCGCCGGCGATTTCATCCTGAAAGCGGATACAGCGCGCGCATTGGATGCATCGTTCGCGGTCGAGCCAGATGAGTTCGCCCAGCGGCACCTGCTTGTCGAGGTGCATCTTGTCGTTGTAGAGGAAACGGCTCTTGCCAGGACCGTAAGCCATGGTCAGGTTTTGAAGCGGGCATTCGCCGCCCTTGTCGCAGATGGGGCAATCGAGCGGGTGGGAGGTGAGCAGAAATTCGATGGTGCCTTTCTGCCCTTCCACTGCCTTCTGCGAACGGGTCAATACCACCATGCCCTCTTCGACCTTGTTCGTGCAGGCGGTTTCGAGTTTGGGCATGAATTGAATCTTCGGCGCGCCGTTTTCCATCACAAACTGTCCAGTGGCGCGGTCTCGCACGGGGCGACCGATTTCCACAAGGCACATGCGGCACATGCCGACGGGTTCGAGTTTGGGGTGATGACAGAAAACGGGAATATCAATGCCTGCCATTTTGGCGGCATCCGCCACTACCGTCCCTTCGGGTACGGTGACCTGTTTTCCGTCAATGGTTAAGGTGATTTGTTTTGCCATAACTCTCCGAGAGTAATTGGTAATTTGCAACTGATTGTTACGCAGTTTTCCCGTAGGACATTCATGTCGCTTGAAAAGGCGAGGTAAATCTCGCACTACCGCGTAAGGTGAGTTAGTAAATTACCAATTACGAATTACTCTTTTACTGCTTTGTCGAAATCCTGTCTGAACCGTTCGATGCCGGTGACGACCGCCATGGTGGAAAATTCGCCGAGGGCGCACAGGCATTTGCCCTGCATCTGTTTGGCAACGCTCAACAGCAAGTCCACATCGGCGCGGGTGGCGCGCCCTTCGTGAATACGCTCGGTGAGATGCGACATCCAGTAGGTGCCTTCACGGCAAGGGGTGCATTTACCGCACGATTCGTGGCGGAAGAAGTGAACGGTTTTGTTGATAAGCCAGTCCATCGAGACGGTATCGTCCACAACGATGACGGAGGCTGAGCCAAGGTCTGCGCCGAGGGTGCGGACGGTGGCGTAGTCCATCGGGGTGTCGAGGACTTTTTCGTCGTCCACCAGGATGAGGGAGGACGATGCGCCGGCCGGCATGATGGCTTTGACCTTGCGCGAATCCTGCACGCCGCCGCCGTAGGTGTAAATCAGTTCACGGAAGGTGGTGCCGAAAGGCAGTTCGTAGTTGCCGGGTTTGCGCACGCGGCCCGAAAGCGAGAAGATTTTCACGCCGGCGCTGTCGGCGGTGCCCATGGATTTGTACCATTCCGCGCCGTTGGCAAGGATGAGCGGGACGTTGGTTAGCGTTTCGACGTTGTTGACGATGGTCGGCTTGCCATAAAGACCGTAGGAGGGCGGGA
>JABRVZ010000119.1:0-9968 GCA_039961775.1 Chloroflexota bacterium | reverse complement strand
GGCGTCAGCGTGGCGGTGGGCGAGGGGGCAGAGACAGTTGTCGGGGCGGGAGAAGCGGCGGGCGTCCCGCATCCTGTGAAGAGGAGGCAGAAAGTCAGGAAGAGAGCAAGGCGCGCTGGGTTGAGTCGCATGTCATTCAATTTGGCGGACGGTGACGGCTTTGAAGGGTTGCTTGAGGGTTTCGATTAGCCGCTGAAACACGCCGGAGGACATGCTTTGTTCGAGCCATGCCTGCCGCGCTTCGGGGCTTTCCCATTCGGTGATTTCGATGAGTTTGTCGGGGTCGTCTATGACTTCGTAGCGGGTGAAGCCAATGAAGCCGGGGGCGTTTCGCCGCTTTTCATGCAGGTCGTCCAGGGCTTTGAGCAGGTCGCCCCGTTGACCGGGTTTGGCTTCCATTTCGATGATGGTTTTTGAGGTCATGGTTGCTCCTTGTGAGCCGGCGCTAGCGGTGCGCGAGGTGTCCGCCCGCCTCCGCCTGTTCGAGGACGTTCAGGATGGTTTGGACGAGGGCGCGCGCGGCGCTTTCGCTGAGTTCGACGGCGACTCGGGCGGAGGGGCCGAGCGATTCGTTGACGAAGTCAATGTTGAGGGCGTGTTCGTAGGGCGCGTCGAAGGGATGGTCATAGGAGACGTTGGCGCCTTCCAGTTTGAACCAGCCGCTCGCGCCTTTGCCGCTGCCTTCGATTTTTACTTTTTCCACAATCATGGTGCACATGAGACATCCTCTCAGTTCGCCCGGCTGGATAGATGTTTTTCCAGAAACGCAAACACCTTTTTCCAGCCGTCCATTGCCTGTTCGTGGCGGTAGGCTTTGTAGATGTAGTAGAAGAATCCATGCCCGGCGCCGTCGTAGCGGTGAAATTCGTAGTCTTTGCCGTATTTTTTCAATTCGGCTTCATGTTGATTTACCTGTTCCGGGCTGGGGCTGGTATCGTCGTTGCCGAACAAGCCCAGGATGGGGCAGGAAAGGTCTTTGGTGTAGTCAATCGGCGCGACAGGGCGTTTTTCGTTCAACGCTTCGGGCGGCATGACCACGTTCCCGCCCCAGCAGTCCACGATGGCGTCGAAGCCCGGCACGCGGCAGGCGGCGAGGTAGGCATGTCTGCCGCCGGAGCAGGTGCCGAAGATGCCCACCTTGCCGTTGATGAAAGGGAGGGAACGCAGGTATTGCATCGCGCCTGCCAGGTCGCCTACTGCCTGGTCGTCCGGCACGCCGCCGTCCGCGCGGACTTTGGCGGCGACGTCTTCGGGCGTGCCGTGTCCGGCGCGGAAATACAGGTTGGGCGTGATGGTTGCGTAGCCGTGAAGCGCGAATTTGAAAGTGGTCTCGCGGTACCACTCGTCCCAGCCGGGCATGTGGTGTGCCAGCACCAGGCCGGGGAAGGGACCTTTACCAAGCGGACGGGCAAAGAAAGCGTTGATCCAGTCGCCGTTTGCGCCGGGCAGGGTGACGGTCTCTGCAAGGATGCCCTCATACTGGTCGGTGGTGTACATCGTCTTCTCCTCTGAGTTGGGTTAATTTTTCAAGGATTGCCTGTACGCTTCGATTGTAGTCCAAAGTTTCGTGCGTGACATCCAATTCGAGAAGTTGGCTGGAGGGGAGGCCGGCGAGCCATTCATCCAGAAAGGACTCGAACAGGGCGGTATCTTCGGCGCTGGCGATGTTGATGCGCTTCCTTCTGGACATTCGGTCTGCCACTGTTTCCTCATCCGTTCTCAAGCGGACGATGAGTTCGGGGAGCGGCAGGCAGGCGCGGAGGAGGGTGTAAAAGCGTCGGCACAGATCAAACTCTGGGCGGCTGAGCAGGCTGCGGTGAAGGAAGAGGCGGGTGAAGCCGTGAAAGTCGAGGTCCAGTCCGCCATCCATCAGTCCCGTTTTGGATGCGGCGCGCAGTTCACGTTCCTGTTCGGCGCGCAGGAGCAGGTAATCCATCTGGTTGGCAAAGGTGAAGCGCGAATCTGTCTTTGCCATTGCCTGAAAGGGACGTTCGGCGTGCTGTTCGAGGGCGGTTTGAAACTGCCCGGTTCGAGCGAGCGCCTGCACGAGCGTCGTCTTGCCTGCGCCGCTGGGACCGACGACAATAACGAGTTTGTTCATGATTTTAGGGGATTGTATAACAAAATGGGTTCGTGTGTTTTAATGTTTTCGTGTGTTTGCCTGTGATAGAATGCGATTAAGCCAATATGAGCGAACCGCTTGTCATCACGTCCGATGATCCGATACTGTCGTCGCTGAATTTCAAGCCTTATCGCAGTAAGGTGGAACGGCGGGTGATTCCATTTTTGCCGGAACCCGGCGACCCGCAAACGCTCGAAGTGAAAACCCGCTGGGGCGCCGTGCTGACCGCCAAGCCCGGTTATTTCCTCGTCAGTGAAGTGGAAACCCCAAACGACTATTGGCCCATTGACCCGCATATTTTCGAAGCCAGTTACCGCATTACGCGCCCCGGCTATTGCATCAAAAGCGCGGTGACTTTGCTCGTCCCCCTCACCGACTTGACCGACGGCGACCCAGACCGCCTGGTGACGGTGGTTTCGCTGGAAGGCGCGGAGACGGTGCGGGCGGGGGATTTTTACCTGGCAAAAGGCGTGAAGGGCGAGATTTGGCCCTACCCGAAGAAAAAGGTCGAAGCCGTGATGGCGCCGGCAGAGTGAGCGGGGGGAGAACATGATCTTGAAGCGGATAAAACCCCTCCAGAGTACCTGACTTTCGCGCATTTTTTTAGTGTACACTTCTGCCATGGAAAAAAACGCATCCCGCTGGTGGGACTGGACTTCGATTACGCTCCTGTTCCTGCTGGTGGAGACTTCCGCTTCCCGTCTTGTCACCACGAACTGGACGGACGCTCTCTATCTTGGGCAGACGGCGGCGTATATTGGTTTCACCGTCGGCGCGGCGCTGGGGTATTCGCGGTTTTCCAGGCGCGCTTCGCGCTGGATTTCCTTCCTTTACATGCTCGTTTTCCTGCCCCTCTTGTGGACCTTGCTGATTGACCAGAAGGTTTCGCTGGAGGAGCAGTTTGTGAGCGTGGGCGGACGGCTGTACCTTTCGTATGCAGACTTCTTTGCGAGACGCCCCGTCGAAGACCCCATCTTCTTCATCTCGCTGATTACACTGGGGTTTTGGGTGATCGGCGCTTCGGCAGCGTTTCAACTTGTGCGGCGGCGGAACTATCTTGCGGCGGTCTTACCCTCTGCTGTTGTGCTGCTCGTGATTCAAAATTACGATAATTTTCAGGAATGGCGCGTCTGGATTATTGCTTTTTTCTTCCTGCTGGCTTTGCTCCTGCTCGGCAGGCTGACGTATCTCTCGAACCGCGAATCCTGGCGCGAACGCCGCATCTTCCTTTCCCCCGATACCAGCGTTGACCTGACCGGCATCATGACCGTCGCCGCGGCGCTCATCCTCGTCATTTCATGGACGCCGCCCGCCTCGCTCGCCGGCGCGGAGTCTGCAGTCCGCACCTGGAACCGCATCACCCAACCCTGGCGCGACTTCACCAAGCGCATGGAAAACGCCGTCTCTGCGCTCGAATCGCCCAGCGGCGGCGTGAGCGGCGAATTCTACGGCACCGAAATCGCTCTCGGTCGCGGCTTCCCACTCTCCGACGCGGTCATGTTCCGCGTGCAAGCGCCCAAACTGCCCGCAGAGACAAAGCCTCCCCGCTACTACTGGCGCGGATATACCTACGACTACTTCACAGACGGGCAATGGTACACCACCGATTCCATGCTGGTGGACTACTCGCCCGACGATTCGCTTTTCGTACCGCTGCCTTTCGACCCGCCCGACCCGGCGCGCTTCGTTTTCCTGACCGGTGACGAGACCTTTTCCCTGCTCTACGCCCCCTCCCAGCCGGTCAGGCTCAGCCGAAACGCTTCTTTGCGCGTGCGCCCCGCCGGCGGACGGGCAGAAATCATCGGCTGGTACGCATCGCCGCCTTTGCGCGGCGGCGAAGCCTATCAGGTGGATGTCGTCCTCAACAACCCCAATACCCGGCAACTGCGCGAAGCTCTCCCCTCCTACCCCGCCTGGGTCACCGATAAATACCTGCAACTCCCAAGCGATTTTTCGCCGCGTATTATCGCGCTTGCAATGGAACTCACAGTGGACGCCGAAACCCCCTACGACAAAGCCGTTGCCATCACACGCTACCTGCGCGACAACATCGAATACGTCGAAACCCTCCCTCAACCGCCCCGCAACCGCGACCCCCTCGAATGGATGCTCTTCGAAAACCGCCAGGCATACTGTGTCTATTACGCCACCGCCGAAGTGCTCATGCTGCGCGCAGTGGGCGTCCCCGCCCGGCTCGCAGTCGGATTCGCCCAGGGCGAAGGAAAAGTCAGCGCGGAAGCGGGAGCCGAATACATCGTCCGCAGAAAAGACGCGCACGCCTGGCCCGAGGTGTACTTCCCCGGCATCGGCTGGATCGAATTCGAACCCACCGCCGCTCAGCCTGCCCTCTCCCGCCCCCTCCCGCCACGCGAACCGGGCGAACTGGGCGCGCCCCTCCGCAACCTGCCGCAATTGGATGATGCTGAAAACACCCGCGAAAACTTCCGCGGACTTCAGGAAGAAGGGGATGTCGCCGTGCCAGAACAAACCGTGGACGCTTCGCCGGTCGACCCCCGCCTCTACCTGCTCCTGTTTCTCCTTGCCTTTGCCTCGCTGACAGCCTACTTCAGCCGCCGCTATGCTCTCGCGGAGCGCGTGCCGGTTCTGCTCCGCACTGCCTACGAACGGAACGGCGTCTCCGCCCCTGCCTGGGTGCTCCGCTGGGAAAGTTGGACAGCCGCCTCGCCCGTCGAGCGCGCGTTCGAAACCGTCAACTTCAGCCTGCGTCTGCTCGACAAGTCTCTTCCCGTGAACGCCACCCCCAGCGAGCGCGCGGCGCGGTTAATCAGCCTGCTTCCCTCCGCCAAAACAGAAATCCAAGCTCTTCTGGACGAACATCAAACATCACTTTATACTTTCCGCACGGCAAACGTTCTGCGCGCCAAACGCGCCGCCCTGCGCCTGCGCTGGCGGGCGCTGCTCGAACGAGTCCGTTACACCTTCGAAGGCAGACCTCTCGAAAGCCCCTAGAAAGCCCTTTCCGCGTTCAGCCATGAAAGGGCGAAGGATGCAAAATGGCTACGGCAAAACAAAAATCCATCACCATCAATGACCAACTGGTTGCTGTCACACAGCGCGCCGCCACACTGCGCGCCTCGCTGGATGCCAGCCGCTGCCCCGAAGCCGTCGCAGGCATCAAGGAGCTCGAAAACTCCCTCTCGCTCATCAGCGAAACGCTGGTGCCATTCGAACTGCGCTTCAGTCATCTGCAGGCGCTGGCAGGGATTGGGCAGGTGGTCAACTCCACCCTCGAAATTGACGAAGTGCTTCAAATTGTGATGGATACCATCGTGCGCCTGACCGGCGCCGAACGCGGCTTCCTCATGCTCCGCGATAAAGACGGCGAAATGCAAACCCGCATCGCCCGCAACTGGGAGCAGGAATCCATCAACAAAAGCGAGTTTGCCATCAGCCGCACCATCGTCCAGCGCGTGATTGATACGGGCGAAGCCGTGCTGACCACCAACGCCCGCGAAGACCCGCGCTTCGGCGGGCAGGAATCCATCATTGCCTTCAACCTGCGTTCCATCCTGTGCGTTCCGCTCATGGTCAAAACCGACCTCATCGGCGTCATCTACACCGACAACCGCATCCGTACCGGCATCTTCTCCGAAGCAGACCGCGACCTGATGATTGCCTTCGCCAATCAAGCCGCAGTCGCCATCGAAAATGCCCGCCTCTTCTCCTCCCTCAAACAGACCCTCGCCGAAGTGACCGAACTCAAGAACCTGATGGACGACGTGTTCGCCTCCATCGCCTCCGGCGTGATCACTGCCGATGTGCAGGATCAGATTACCCTGTGTAATCGAGCCGCGGCGTCCATTTTGGGGCATGCCTCAGCCGAAATCGTCGGCAGAAAGTTCGAAGAAATTATCCCCGCCTTCGCCAGTGACATCCAGCCGCATCTGCAAGCCGTGCGCGAAAAGGAACAGCCCATTGTGGGGCTCGAACTGAGCCGCAAACTGCCCGAACGCGGCAGCGTGGACTGGCGGCTGAACCTTTCTCCCCTCAAAGACGCCGGGCAAAAGACGCAGGGCGTGGCAATTGTGCTGGACGACCTGACCGAGCAGAAACGTCTCGAAGCGCAGCGCAAACTGTTCGAGCGCATGGTCTCGCCTGCCGTCATCCAGCAGCTCGACCCCGACAGCCTGCAACTGGGCGGCAAGCGCACCGACATCACCGTGCTGTTTGCCGACGTGCGCGGCTTCACCTCCTTCAGCGAATCGCAGGAGCCGGAGAAACTCGTGTCCATCCTCAACCGTTATCTTGCTGCCATGGCAGACGCCGTGCTTTCACAAGAAGGCACCATTGACAAGTTCATGGGCGACGCCATCATGGCATGGTTCAATGCCCCCATCCCCCAGCCCGACCACACCCTGCGGGCGGTCAAAGCCGCGCTTGCCATCCGCGAGGCGTTCGAAAGGCTCTATCAGGAATTACCCCCGCAGGAACATCTCGCTTTTGGCGCCGGCATTCACTACGGCGACGCCGTGCTTGGTCTCATCGGCACGGAAAAACGCCTGGAATACACCGCCATCAGCGACAGCGTCAACACCGCCAAACGCCTGCAGGAAAACTCGGCAAAGAACCAGATCATCCTCAGCAAAGTGGCGTATGACCGTGTGAAAGAACACGTGGAAGTCAAACCTCTCGCCCCCGTCGCCGCCAAAGGGAAAACCCAGCCGCTGGAAGTATTCGAAGTGTTGGGGTTGAAAGGGGGGTAGATTTGCGATCTTCGATTTTGGATTTGCGATTTTGGATTTGCGATTTACGATTGAGGGATTGGGGCAATTGAAGAACGACCAATGCTCCACTTATCAATCACCAATTACCACCCATCAATTACCGCCCTCACAAACCTCACCAACTGCGCCATCCCCTTCTCCACAGGCTCCGTTTCGATAAACTCACCTTTCGTGTGTGCGCCGCCGCCCTGCGTCACCCCCAGCACCAGGGCGGGATACCCCCTGCTCAACGGGATATTCGCATCCGTTGAGCCTGACGTCAACACGCCCTCCAACCCCTGCTCCGCAAGACATTTCTGCGCCAGTTTCACCAGCCGATGCTCGGCGCTCATCTCCCCGGCGGGACGCGACCCGATGACCTCCGCCTCCAAACGGACCCCGGGCTTGTTCCCCGCTTCGATCAGCCTTTCCACCCCCTCGACCAATTCCGCCAATTCCGCCTGACCTTCCGAGCGTAGATCCAATTCCAGCCACGCCTCTGCCGGGATGGTATTGATCGAAGTCCCGCCCTGAATTTTGCCCACGTTCATCGTAGTGCGCGGCTTGGACGGCAATTTCAACGCCGAGAGTTGCACCACCAGTTTCGACAACTCCACCACCGCCGAGGGCTGACCATAATCCGACCACGAATGCCCGCCCTGCGTCCGCGCCGTGACCCGGTAGCGCTTCACCCCCACCGCCTTGTGGTAGATGTGTCCCAGCGCCATGCCTTCCAGCACGAGGTAAGCAGTCACATCGCCGCCGAATCGTTCCACCACTGCCTTCATCCCGCGCAAATCACCCAGCCCCTCTTCGCCGGTATTTGCCACAAACCAGATGTCACCCTTCCCCAGGGGTGATGGATTCTCCCTCAGCAGCCACAACAGCCCAACCAACGCCGCTACGCCTATGGAGTTATCGCCGATGCCGATACCGTAAATCCTTCCCGTCTCCCGGCGGATGGCGGTATCCATCTCGAACGGAAACACCGTGTCCAAATGCGCCGAAACGACCAGCGGCTTGACTCCCGCTGTCTGCTGTCCACCGTCCGCTGTCCACCGTCCATACACATTCCCCGCTTCGTCCATTTCCACGTTTTGCAGCCCCTCCTGCTCGAACAACCCGCGCACAAATTCCGCCCGCTTCTGCTCGTGAAACGTCGGCGCAGCGATTTGCTGAATCTGAATCGCAAGCTCGATGATACGGTCAAATATGTCAGTCATGACTGCTATTGTACCAACTCCTCACTCCCGCTTCCCCCTCAACTGACAACTGATAACAGGCAACCGAAAATCGCCTACACCCTCCTGACCATATCCCTCAACGCCTCCAGCCTCGCCTCTGCCAGCCCCGGCAGAACATCCAGCGGATGAAACGCCCCCAGCCCCTCCAGTTTCAACGAAGCCGAGACATTACCGCGTAGCACCCCCTCCAGCGCATCGTAGTCTTTGCAGAAACCAGCCATAAACCCGCCGCCAAACGCATCGCCTGCGCCGGTCACATCCTCCACGCGGCAGGGATAGGCGGGAATCTCACAGCGGCGTTTTGCCGCCGCATCGTAGAGCAGTTGCCCCTGCGCGCCGCGCTTGATGACCACATATTCACAGCCATACAGCGCAACCGCCTCTGCCATCTCCCACAAATCGTGGGTCTCAGCCTGAAACAGATTGCGGATTTCCTCCTCCGAAGGCAGGAAAGCCGTCACGCCGTTGAGCAGGGCGGGGAGTTCACGGCGCGAAGCGGGGGTCATGGCGGCAGGCGCGGGGTCCAGGATGAACGTATGCACAGCGCCGCGCTTGAGCCCGGCGATGAGTTGGGTTTGCGTCACCAACTC
Source organism: Chloroflexota bacterium (assembly GCA_039961775.1). Taxonomy (GTDB): domain Bacteria; phylum Chloroflexota; class Anaerolineae; order Anaerolineales; family Villigracilaceae; genus Defluviilinea. The sequence goes on along the minus strand of JABRVZ010000119.1, from coordinate 1,288 downwards.
CATCGGGCAGAGATAGGCGGCGCGGGCGGTCAGGTAGTCGTCGGGGATGTCGCGCACGGTGAGGCGGAGCACCTCGTCTGCTTTTCGTTCTGCCTGATACCCCAGCAGCGACTTGGGCACCGTCATCTCCCGCCGCGCGAAATGCGCCACCGGGTTGATGCGGCTGGCTTCGAACGCCTCGTTGTACGCGATGAACTCGCGCACATCCAGCGCCTGCGGTTGAATGCGGATGCCGCTCGTATCGAAGCCGCGCTTTTTGACCTCGTTCAACCAGGCGCGCGGATAGTCGTCGCCGACGCGTCCCACTAAGCCGACGCCTGTTTCCCACACCCCCAGCCCTCCCGCCGCATAGAGCAGACTTCCGCCCGCCGCATCGAGACGCGGCTCACCCACAGCCGGCAGGAGAAATTCGCGCGTCAGTTTGCCGATGACAATAAAGTGAATATCCATCATGGACCCCAGCGCGGCTGATAGTCGCAGTAGTCGTTGTTGGTCAGGCGGCGCAGGTCGGTGCCGTCGGTGCGGATGACGTAGATTTCGCAGCCGTGGTCGTCGCCGTAACGGTCGAAGTAGGCGGTGAAGACCACCCATTTGCCGTCCGGCGAGAAGGACGGTCCCTGGCTGTTGCCTCCGCTGGGCGTGAGTTGACGGACGTTCGAGCCGTCGGCGTTCATGATGTAGAGTTCGCGGTTCCAGGCGGGACCGGAATAGGTGACGATGAAGTTGCCGTCCGGCGACCAGTCACTCCGCCCGCGAATGGCGGGCAGGCTGGTGATGGTTTGCAGTTCACTGCCATCCAGTTTGACGGTATAGAGCTGCACGGCTCCCCGCCGGTCGGAGGCAAAGAGGATGCGTTTGCCGTCCGGCGACCAGGTGGGGTCCCAGCCGCTGACGCGGGGAATGTTGTCGGCGTCCGCGCCGCTGCGTTGGGCAATGATGATCTGGTAGTTGCCGGTGGCGGTGTTGAACTTTGTGTAAACGATGAAATTGCCATTGGGGGAGATTTCGGGCGCAGTTTCCACGCCGTAGCCGTTTGTCAGGCGTTTGACGCTCCCGTCGGCGAGGCTGAGTTCGTAGATTTCGTAGTTGTCGGTTTCGTAGAAGGCGGCATAGACCACGCTTTGTCCGTCGGGGGCGAGGGAGGGGTAAAAGTGCTGGCGCGTGTCGTCGGTGGTCAGCCGGCGATAATCCGTCCCGTCGGCGTTCATGATGCAAATCTGGTTGCGGGCTTGCACTTTGAAGAGTTGACAGGTGAAGACGATGTGCCCGGTCAGCCCGTCGGCGGGGG
>JABRVZ010000118.1:0-3196 GCA_039961775.1 Chloroflexota bacterium | reverse complement strand
GCGGCGATGGAGTTGCACGGCGGCGGGGCGGCTTGCGCAAGGGGGGTGACGGTGGGGCTTGCTTGCGCCGTCGCTGCGGGAGCGGCTGCGCAGGAAGCAAGCAAAAATAAAACCAGGAAAGAGACAATCAGCGATTGGTGAATTTTGCGCATGGGGTTATTGTTGAATGGCTTGCTGGAGCTGCTCGAAGGAGGTCATGCGGGCGATGGTACGCAGGAAATCTGCCAGCGAGGCGCTTTGGGCGCGTAATGCGCGCACGGCTGGACCGACCGGGTCCTCGCCTGCCGCGCCGCCGGGCTGGTCGGCATAGGCGCCATGGAAGGCGAAATATGCCTGGTTGAGTTTGCGAATCAGGTAGCCGTGCTGCCAGAAGACCTGGCGGCGCGCCTCCATGTACGCTTCGGCTTCCTCGATTTTTCCCTCCGCGAGGAGTTTATCCGCGGTGACGCGCGTTTCGCGCATCTCGGCGCGGAAGTCGAAGGTGGGGCTGTCGCCGAGACGGCTGGAGGGTGGAATCTGTTTGTCGAGGGCAATCAGGCTGAGGTCGGGGTTTGAAGCGAGGAGTTCGGGGTAGTATGTCTGCAGGAGGAGGAGTCCCACTTCGTCTCCGACGATGTTGGCGGTGGTTTCGTTCATGGTGCGGAGTTCGGGGGTGGTGCTGTAGTTGAGTCCAAGCGGGCGCAGGTTGAGGTAGTTGTGCGTCCATTCGTGGGCGATGGTGTTGAGCATCCAGGGCAGGTTGGTGGTTTCCATGACCATGGTGGGGTACACGCCGACGCCGCCGACGGGTACGACGAGGGTGGATACGTTGAGGGAGTTTGCCACCTGGTCTTCGAGGGCGATTTGTTCGTCGAGGGTGAGGGTGGGGAGGATGGAGATGTTGGCGATTTGGACGATTTCTTCGCGCCTGGATACGATGAGGGCAAGGGGCGTGGGGGAACTGTGGTAGAGGACGGGCGGAATCGGCTGACCGAGGGCGGTGAGGTCGAGGCGGGCAAGCGTTTCGCTGACCTGGTTTTGCAGGATGGCTTCGGCGAAGGGGGCGAGTCTTTTTTGGCGGGCAAGGAGTTGGTCGCGCTGGGTGCGCAGGAGGGCGCTGGCGCTTTCCTTGTCGGCGATTTGCGGGTCGGCGTAGAGTTGTTCGAGGCGGTATTCGGTTTGTTGGAGGTCGCGGGTGACGCGCAGGTATTCAAAGACGATTTGCCGGGTTGTGCCGCGCTGGAAGATAAAGGGGGAGTGGATGGCGGCTTGTTCGAGTTTGAGGCGGAAGGCGTCCCAAACCCAGTTGGGGTAATCGAATTCGATTTCGCGGGTATAGAGGCGTGTGCGGTCGGCGCTGTCGGTGAAGCGCGGGGCGTCGCTGGCGCCGGCGATGAGCAGCAGAATGAATACGCTGAGGAGGTCGAGGAGTCGTCCGAGTCGATGCAACATGGAGGAAATTATACCCTTGGGATGCGGGCAAAAGCAGAGACGCCCCGCGAAGCGCGGAGCGTCTCTTTCTTGCACCTGCCCTCAGCGGTGTTATTTTTTGTTTCGCAGGTATTCGTCAATTGCCCAGGCGGCTTTGCGCCCGCCGACCATGGCGGTGACGACGAGGTCGGGGCCGGTAACGCAGTCGCCGCCGGAGAAGACTCCTTCGCGGGAGGTGGCGCCGGTGGTCTTATCGGCTTTGATTAAGCCCCAGTTGTGGGTTTCGAGGTTGGGGGTGGTCTTTCCGATGACGGGGTCGGGCCAGTAGCCCAGGGCGAGGATGGCGGTATCGCAGGCGATGCTGAAGTTGGAGCCTTCGACGGGTACCGGTTTGCGCCTGCCTTTTGCATCGGGTTCGCCCAGTTTCATTTCGATGCATTCGACGGCGGCGAGTTTTCCATCTTCGCCGGCGATGAATTTGACGGGCTGGGTAAGGAAGCGGTACTTTGCCCCTTCTTCTTTTGCGAGTTTGCGGTCTTTTTTGCCGCCGGGCATTTCTTTTTCGGTGCGGCGGTATAGACAGGTAACTTCCTCAGCGCCCAGCCGTATGGCAGAGCGCAGGCAGTCGGAGGCTGTGTCGCCGCCTCCCACCACGACCACGCGTTTGCCGATTTCGAGCGGTTTTCGCATGTCGGGCGGCAGGAGGCGCGGGTCCACGTTGGCGCGGATGAGGAAGTCGGTGGCTTCGTACACGCCGGGCAGGTCGGTGCCGGGTGTGTCTTCCATCTTGGCGTCCACCTCGGAGCCGACGCCGATGAAGACGGCGTCGAAGCCCTCGGCGAAGAGGTCGTCAATGGTTTTGTCCTTGCCGATGTAGGTGTTGGGGACGAATTTGACGCCGGCGCGTTCGAATTCTTCCCATTTTTCCTGCCAGATTTCCTTCGGGAGTTTGAAGTTGGGGATGCCGTAAACGAGCAGACCGCCGGGCGCGGGCTTGGCGTCGAAGATGGTGACTTCGTGTCCGCGCTGGACGAGTTGGTCTGCGCAGCCCAAACCGGCAGGTCCTGCGCCGATAATGGCGACCCGCTTCCCCGTCGGCGGGGCGAGCGGAATGACCCGCCCTTCGTGGCGGCGTTTGTAGTCCACGGTGAAGGCTTCCAGTTCTCCGCACAGGACCGGCGTTTGATGCTTGTTGAGGACGCAGGAGCCCTGGCAGAGTTGCTCGTGCGGGCAGACTCGTCCGCAAATTTCCGGCAGGGAACTGGTCTGGTGATAAAGGTCTGCGGCTTCGGAGAAGCGTCCCTGCTCGATGAGCCACATGGCGGAAGGGATGTCGTTGTGGGTGGGGCAGGCGAGCATGCAGGGCGCGGGATCGGGGCAGTGGATACAGCGTGACGCCTCGACCATGGCGCGTTCAGGGTCGAACTCGATGACCACATCGTCGAAATCGCAGGTGCGCTCGTCGGGAGGGCGCAGGTCGAGATCGAAGAATGGCATGTTTGCCCTTGCCTTGCGGTCAATGGTGAGGGTTTCACTGGGTATAAACTGCATGAATTCCTCCGAGGAATGGTGAGACCAGGATAACGTTCCAATGATACCCAATCCTAAAACCCGTCCACAGGCTTAAATGTCACCTAACTGGACGACAATCGTCACAATTGCCATGTTGGAATTTTGTATGACGCCTCTGATACCCTTACAGATTGAAAAAAAGGCTACTGCTCACCGAATGCGGCATAATTTGGTTGCTTGACGACCAAAGGAGGCCGCCGATGAGCAGTAGTCA
>JABRVZ010000117.1:0-9311 GCA_039961775.1 Chloroflexota bacterium | reverse complement strand
TTTCCGTCGCTCTTCGTCTTTCAGATGGACCTCGTGTTTTTCGTTTGCCATTCGTCCATCTTATCTTTACCCTACAACTTAATCAAGTTGAGGTACTAGCCCCGCATGCACAGCGACACGTTCAGGTACGACGTCCTCATCATCGGCGGCGGTCCCAGCGGACTTTCCACCGCCCTGCATCTACAACGGATCGCTCCGCATCTGACTCGCCGAATCCTGATTCTCGAAAAAGAGCATTATCCCCGCCTGAAACTTTGCGCCGGCGGGCTCACCCTCGACGCCGAAGTCCTCCTCCAACGCCTCGGTCTCGACGTGAACGAAGTCCCGCATGCTTTCGCCGCAGAAATCCGCTTCGACTTCGAAGCCAGAGGGCTGAGCATCCGCAACCCAAACCGGCACGCCCTGCGCGTCATCCGCCGCGACGAGTTCGATCACTGGCTGGCGAAACAGGCGCAGAGCAGAGGCGTGGAAATTCGCCAGGGGGTGACGGTAAAAAACGTCCTTCCGCAGGAGGATGAAGTCCTCGTCGAAACCGACGGCGAAACCTTCCATGCGCAAGTCGTCGTCGGCGCCGACGGCTCGAACGGCATTACCCGCCGATGCATCTTCCCCAAAGATCCGCTCTACACGGCGAGGGTGTTGGAGGTAATCACCCCCTCCCCGCCCACAGGGCGGTGGGGGTCTGCCTGCTTCGAATTCTCCCCCGTGCCAGACAACATCGCCGGCTACATCTGGGACTTCCCCACGCAAGTCAAAGGCGAGCCGATGCGCTGTTGGGGCATCTACGATACCAACCTGCTCGCAAACGGCAAACGCCCGCCGCTGAAAGAGCCGCTCGCCAAAGAGATGGCGCGCTTCGGCTTCGACCTGAACGACTACGAACTCAAAGGTCACCCCATCCGCTGGTTCAGCCCGCAGAACCGCCTGTCTGCGCCGCGGGTTTTGCTGGTGGGCGACGCCGCCGGCGCAGACCCGATCTTCGGCGAGGGCATCAGCATCGCGCTGGGGTACGGCGCGCTCGCGGCGCGCGAGATCAGCGAGGCGTTTCAGCGTGGCGAATTTTCATTTCGCGGATTCAAGCGTCGGGTAGCGCGAAGCGCGCTCGGTCAGACGCTCCTCGTGCGCTGGGTCATCGCCAACGTCATCTACCCGCTCAAGTGGCGCTGGTTCCAAATCCTGTTGTGGCGGATGTTGAAACCGTTCGTCCTGCTCGCGGCATGGATGTTCGTTTTGAATTGGGGGAAACGGATGCCTACTCCCTGATCTTTTTCAGGAAGCCGGGCGTGTTCAACTCACGTTCGAGCAGATAGGTGAAATAGCCCTGCATGAGACTTTCCGCCTCTTTCTGGACCTCGGGGCTGGGACGCGCGCGAGCGGCTTCGGCATAACTCGAACGCTGAAAGTGGCGCAGGTACTTGAGCGCATCCACCGAGATGGGGTGCAGGTGTTTCAATCCCTGCCCGCAGCGCGGACAGATGACGCCGCCCGCGCTGAACGAGAAGAACTGGTCTTCGGGCTGAACGGCGCGCCCACAATTGGCGCACTCGAAGAGCTGCGGGCGGAAGCCGGCCTGGTCGAGCAGGCGCATCTCGTAGTAGCGGACAACCAGCCAGGGGTCGTGGCGGGAGGCGAGGCGGGCGAGGGTATCGGTGAGCAGGCGGAAGAGGCTGGGGTTTTCGGTCTGGTCTTCGTAGGAGAAGCGGTCGAGCAGTTCGAGGACGTAGGCGGCATGCCCGGTGAGGAACAGGTCGTCGCGCAGGGGCAGGTAGGCGTCCACCGTGTCTGCCTGGGTGACGATGAACAAGTCGCGCCCCTGAGCCAGTTGCAGTTTGACGTGGGTGAACGGTTCGATGTGACCCGCCTTGCGCGAGGCGATCTTGCGCGCGCCTTTGGCGATGGCGCGGGTTTTGCCCAGTTGACGCGTGAAGAGCGTGAGCAGGCGGTCGGCTTCGCCATAGTCGCTGTGACGGATCACGACGGCATCCACGCGGAAGGAGCGGAATTTGGGTTCGGGCATGGTCTTGAGGCTGCGGCGGTCGCCTAGACGAAGTCCCTGTCGAGACCCCGCCTGTGCGAGCGGCAGAAACTTACTTCACCAATTTCTCCGGCGTGAAGGCGTCTGGCAAAAGTTCGCGGACGGTGGTCTCGTGGAGGATGTTCCCTTTTCCATCTGCCAGAATGACAACCGTATCCAGCCCGAACTCCGCCATCACCTGACGGCATCCGCCGCAAGGGGAGCCGCCGTTCTCGGTGACGACGGTGATGACCTCGAACTCGGTCTCGCCTTCGGAAACGGCTTTGAAGATGGCGATGCGTTCGGCGCACATGGTTTGGGGGTAGGCGGCATTCTCCACGTTGACGCCGGTGAAGACGCGTCCCGATTTAGTGCGCAGGGAAGAGCCGACGGGATAGTGCGAGTATGGCACATAGGCGCGCCGGCGGGCGGCGTTGGCAAGGTCCACGAGGGATTGTTTTTCTTGTTTTGTAAGGGTCATAGAGTCCACCTGTCGCTGCGAGGATGGCAATGCCCGCCAAAGCAACCCGTTCGTGTAACAGGAGAGTGCTTCGGGCTATCGCTTCGCAATGACGTTAGCCTTTTTTCTTTCGCTCCAACTTTCGGATGGCGCGGGCTGGCATGCCGACCACGAGCGTATCTTCCGGCACGTTCTTCGTGACGACGGCGCCCGCGCCGGTGCGCGCGCCGTCGCCCAGGGTGACGGGGGCAACCAGCATGGTGTCCGAACCGATGAACACGTCTTCGCCGATGACGGTGGGATGCTTCTTTTCGCCGTCGTAGTTGCAGGTGATGGTACCGGCGCCGATGTTGGTGTTTGCGCCAATGACGGCATTGCCGATGTAGGAGAAGTGCCCCATTTTGACGCCTTCGTGCAGGGTCGAATCCTTGACCTCGCCAAAGTTCCCCATGTGGACGTGACTCTTCAAGTGTGCACCCTTCCGCAAACGCGCAAACGGTCCCATGTCCACGTCATCTTCCAGCACCGCCCCTTCCAGCACCGAGGCGAGAATTTTGCACCCGTTCCCGATGGTGGTATCGCGGATGATGGTGTTCGGTCCAATGACGTTTCTTTCGCCGATGACGGTATTGCCATGAATGAACGTGTTGGGCAGGAGGGTGGTATCGCGCCCAATTTTTACGCCAGCGTCAATGTAAGTGGAGGCGGGGTCGGTCATGCTCACGCCATTCAGCATGTGCTCCTGGTTGATGCGCGCCCGCAGAGCGGCTTCGGCTTCGCTGAGATGAACGCGGGTGTTGATGCCGATGGTTTCGATGAAGTCGTCGTGCAGAACTGCCTGCACGGGAAGGTTGTCTTTCACCGCAATCTCCACCACATCCGTCAGGTAATACTCGCCTTTCTTCGGATTCTTCTCGATGCGCTTGAGCGCCTGCCACAGCCAGTCGGCGTTGAAGCAGTACGCGCCGACGTTCAATTCCTTGATCTGTCGCTGTTCGGGCGTGGCAACGTATTCCTCGACAATCGCCTGCACGGTGCCGTCTGCCTTACGGACGATGCGTCCGAAGCCGCGCGGGTCGTCGGCGATGACGGTGAGCAGGCTCATCGGTCCGGGGTTGAGGCGCTGGGTCTCCACGAGGCGGCGGAAGGTCTCGCCGCGCAGCAGGGGCATGTCGGCATACGTCAAAATGACCAGGTCTGTGCTGCCGCGCAGCAGGGACTCCGCCTGCATGGCGGCATGCCCCGTGCCGAGTTGCGGCTCCTGCAGGACCGTGCGGGCGGAATCGCCAAGGTATTTCATCACCGCCTGCGCGCCGTGTCCCACTACCACGACGGGCGGCTCGGTGGTCACTTCCTTCAGCGCCTCCAGCACATGCCAGAGCATGGGTTTGCCGCACAACGGATGAAGCACCTTCGGCAAATCCGACTTCATGCGGGTTCCCTGTCCCGCCGCGAGCAATACTGCGGTGATTTTCATATCCGTCTCCGAATGACCTTACTCTTCGCCCTCTCCTGGCGGGAGAGGGGTGAGGTGAGGGAATATAAAAACAGGCTCCCACACTGCGAAGCCTGTCTTGAAAATAAGCCCCGCAAAAGCGGGAATTTGCTGGGGCACCTGGATTCGAACCAAGATCCACGGCTCCAAAGGCCGGTGTGCTGCCATTGCACCATGCCCCAATGCGGACGATATTTTATCACAAGAACCGGGACTATTTCTTTTTTTTCAGCGCGCCGGTGGCGCTCAACGGTCCTGTGGTTTTGATGGGCGCTTCGCCGGGTTTCAACCCCAGTTTTTGCGCATCGGCATAGGTAATCACATCGGGGCTGATGGGAATGTTGCCGGCTTTCTCGACCGCCTCCTCCCAGAAGGCATCGGCATCCTGAGCGATCTTCTTCTTGCTTGCCGCGGCGAGCAAGGCTTCGACATCCACCTCCGGTTCGGGGGCAGGTTGAGACGGCAAGACAAAGGGCGGGACAGGCTCCGCCGCTTCCTCCTCAGGGACGGCTGATTCCGCGCCCGCTTCCTGAGGCGCCACCCCAAGCGACCGCAGGATGTTCTCCACGTCGCCGCGCACGAAGAGCATGCCATCCACCGTTTGCAGGATGCGGTCGGAATTGGCAAGTCCTCTGCCTGCCAGCAGAAGCGCATGGGAACCATCCACCGGGATGAGGATGAGGTCATGGTCGCCGCCGCGAAAGACGTGGAAGTTATCCAAATGCTCCTGGTGGATGATGCGCGAGACTTTGAACGCGGCGGAATAGATGCCCATCAGCGCCGCCAGCAGGGAGACTTCCATGCTGCTGTCGTAGAGGTCGCCCGCCCGCGCCAGGACACGTCCACGGTCGTTGATGAGGAAGACCGCATCCGCCTTGATTTTCTGGCGGAAGCCGCCCAGCAGTTCCGCAAGGGACTGGCGGTGCACTTCGGTCTCTTTGGCGGTTTCCATGGGGAAGATGGTGCGCACCAATCCCAAACCGCGTTCCACCGCGTCGAGAAAATCAGCCAGGGGGATGGGTTTATCGAAGATGGCAAGCGCGCCGGCGTTCAGCATTTCATCGCGCGATTTGCGGTCGGTCATGCCGGTGATGAAAATGACGCGCATCTCCGGGTTGCGCGCCTTGACCTTGCGCATCAACTCCACGCCGGAGATGCCGGGCAGGAGATAATCGGCAACCAACAGGTCCACTTTGCGGCGCGCCGCCACGAGCAAGGCTTCCTCGCCGGAGGGCGCATCCACAATCTCCATTTGATGTCCCAGCGTTTGCAGGGTGGAGTGGAGCAGGCGAACGATGTCGCGCTGGTCGTCAACAATCAGAACACACGGTACGGTCATAACGTCTATTCCACCAGCCAGCACGCCACCCAGTGATCGGGGGAAACTTCCCTGAAGACGGGTTCTTCCTGAGAGCATCTTTCCATCGCCACCGGGCAGCGCGGATGGAAGCGGCATCCCTTCGGCGGGTTGAGGGGGCTGGGTACGTCGCCTTTGAGGATGACGCGCTGACGCTTCAGGCGTGGATTTGGGATGGGGATGGCAGACATCAATGCCTGGGTGTAAGGATGAAGCGGGTTGCGGAACAATTCATCGCGGGTGGTCAACTCGACCATTTTGCCGAGGTACATCACCGCCACGCGGTCCGAAATATGCTCCACCACCGAGAGGTTGTGCGCAATGAACAGGTAGGTGAGACCAAACTCCTGCTGGAGGTCCTTGAGGATGTTCAAAACCTGCGACTGGATGGAAACATCCAGCGCAGAAACCGGTTCATCACAGATGATGAAACTGGGTCGCAGCGCCAGGGCGCGGGCAATGCCGATGCGCTGACGCTGCCCGCCGGAGAATTCGTGAGGGTAGCGGCGGGCGTGATATTCCTCCAAGCCGACTTTTTTCAGCGTCTCGAGCATGATGGCAACACGCTCGCGGGGAGTGCCAACCTGATGAATGTGCAAACCTTCCATCACCGATTCGCCGATGGGCACGCGCGGATCGAGCGAGGCGTAGGGGTCCTGGAAGATGATTTGCATGTCGCGGCGCGCCGCCTTGAGTTCCTCTCCCTTCATGCGGAAGACATCGCGGCCGTTCACCAGCACCGAGCCGGCGGTCGGTTCGACGAGGCGAAGCATGGTGCGCCCGACGGTAGTCTTGCCGCAGCCCGATTCGCCCACCAAGCCGAGCGTCTCGCCTTTGCGCACGAAGAAGGAAACGTCGTCCACCGCTTTGACATGGTTGACCACGCGCTGAAGCAGTCCTTTGCGCACCGGGAAATATTTGACCAGGTTTTTTACTTCGACAAGGGTTTCCCCTTTATGATTGTTATGATTTGGCATGACGGCATGCTCCAAAAGGGGTTGATTAGGCAGTTGCAAGCGGAGGGGTGTGCCCTTCGGCGGTTTGATATAACCAGCAGCGCACTTTGTGTCCCGCTTTGACTTCTTCGAGTTCGGGTTTTTGCTCTGTGCAGATGGCAAGGTTGTATTTGAGGCGCGCCTGACAGCGCGGGGCAAAGCGGCAGCCCGGCGGCAGGTTGATCAGGTTGGGGACCGAGCCGGGGATGACTTCGAGCCGTTCCTTGACCTCGCCGAGGACGGGGATGGAACCAATCAGCCCCTGGGTGTAGGGGTGGAGAGGCTCATCGAACAGCCGATACACATCGGTCTGTTCGACGATTTCGCCGGCATACATCACCGCCACCCGCTCCGCCATTTCGGCGACCACGCCGAGGTCGTGCGTGATGAGGATGACGGCGGTGTTCATTTCCTTGCGCATGTCGCGGATCAGGTCGAGGATTTGCGCCTGAATGGTGACATCGAGGGCGGTGGTGGGCTCGTCGGCGATGAGCAGTTCGGGCACGCAAGCCAGCGCCATGGCAATCATGACGCGCTGCGCCATGCCGCCGGAGAGTTCATGGGGGTATGCTTCGACGCGGCGTTCGGGGTCTGGCACGCCGACCATGCGCAGGAGTTCAATGGCGCGTTTCCAGCCTTCTTCTTTTCCAAGGTCCTGGTGAATGTTCAGGACTTCTGCCAGTTGGTCGCCAACCTTGAAGACAGGGTTGAGGGCGGTTTGCGGCTGCTGGAAGATCATGGAGATGCGGTTGCCCCGCACTTTGATCATTTCTTCTTCGGAGAATTCGAGCAGGTCTTCGCCATCGAACAGGATTTGACCCGCTTCGATGCGCCCGGGTTTGGCAATCAGACGCATGATGGAGAGCGACGTGACGCTCTTGCCGCAGCCTGATTCGCCGACCAAGCCCAGCACTTCGCCGGGATAGACTTCGAAGTCCACGCCGTCCACTGCGCGGACGATGCCGTCTTCGGTGTGAAAATAGGTTTTCAGTCCTTTGACTTCCAACAGTGGTTTGCTGTCATTCATCGAGGGAGGCTCCCTTGTTGAGAATTGGTGGCATTATAGCAAAGTTTGAAGCGCGGGCGTCAAACTGCCGGCGGGGGAAAGGCTGGGGGTGTTCGAAACAGGCTGAGGGGCGGGATGAGGCGAAGGTCATTTGCAGGCGGTTCCGTAGTCGAAGGTCTCGATGCCGGCGAGGGCATAGAGGGAGGATGAGTCGAGTTCAAATCCGCAGAGGTCGGGGCGGGCGGCGGCAACTTTGAGACGCATATAGAGGGGGATGGCGGGCAGGTCGAAAGCAAAAAAGGTCTGCGCTTTTTGGTGAGAGGTGTATCCCGCTTCGTTGGGCAGGGACTGGGAGGCTTCGGCGCAGGCTTTGTCGAAGTCGGCGTTGGAGTAGCCGCTGATGTTGGCGCCCACCCAGTTGTTGGCGGCGCTGGGGATCTGGCTGGTGGTGAACCATCCGCATTGCGGCTCGAGGGTGTTGGCGCCGATGGCGTATTGGGCGAGGTCGAAGCGGCGTCCGAAGAGGGGACCGTCGGGTCCCTGGGCGTAGAGGTCGGCGGCGGTGTGGTAGATGGGGTTCACGCCAATGCCGCATTCGGCGAGGGATTGGGTGAGGATTTCGACCACCTGCCGGCGCTGGGTGGCGGAGGTGGTGTGGTAGTCGAGGATGAGCGGTGTGCCGTTGGGAACGCGGGTGACGCCCAGCGCCTGACGCGGCGTGGCGGGGTTGTTGTCGTGATCCACCCAGCCGATTTGCTGGAGGATTTCGCGCCCGGAGGCGGGATCGTAGGCGTAGGTTTGGAGGCTGCCGTTGTGGAGGGGATGGTTGAAGGAGAGGTAACTATCGGGGACGCGGGAAAGCCCAAAGAGGACGGTGTCCACTACGCGCTGGCGGTCGAGGCAGTAGGCGATTGCCTTGCGCATGCGCACGTCGCTGAAGAGGTCGGGGCGGTCGGGGTTGAGACCGGTGGAGTTGAAGCCGTCATCGTAGGAGGCGTGCTTGATGCCAAAGGCAAGCCATTCCATGGTGTCGGATTGGGCGGTGAGGAGTTGCGCCTGTCCGTCGGTTTGCATTTGGCGGAGGAGGGCAACCTGCCCGTCGAGGGCGATGGAGGGGTCGAGGATGTCGCAGTCGCCTTCGACGAGGGCGGTGAGGGCGGCGTTGGGGTCGGGCTTGAAGAGGAAGGTCAGTTGGTCGAATTTGGGGAGTCCGCTGCCGGCGCGGAAGTAGTTGAGGTTTTTGACGAGGCGGATGCTTTCGCCGGGTTTCCAGGTTTCGAGGAGGTAGGGTCCCCAGCCGAGCGGGGCGCGGGTGGAAACGTCCACTTGCAGGAGATCGGCGGGGGTAAATTCGTTCCATTTGTGTTGGGGCAGGGGCATCCAGAAGTTGGTGTAGTAGGCGGGGTCCAGGTAGCCGGGCAGTCCCCACCATTGGAGGGTGATGTCGTCGGCGGCTTCGTAGGTTTGGGTGCGTTCGATGAGGAATTTGTTGACGGGGGTGCTGGGGCTGGAGGCGAGGGTGAAGGAGTAGATGGAGTCTTCGGCGGTGAGCGGTTCGCCGTCGGACCAGGTGAGTCCGTCGAGCATGACAAAGGTGACGATCATTTGATCCATCTGGATTTCGCTGACGCCGTCGTAGGCGATGGCGCAGGAGTCGCTGCGACAGCCGCTGGGGCGGATGCGGTCGCCGGCTTTGAGGGTGACGACTTCTCCGCTGGAATTCACCACCCGGTCGCCGGCGCGGACGGTGATGGGGGCAACTTGAGCGTCGCCGTCATCGAGGTTGGGGATTTTTTCGAGGATGACCGCTTCGTACTGGTAGTTGGAGAGGTCCATCGGTCCGTCGTAGATGGCGGAGAGGACGCTGCGGGCGGCGGCGTTGAGGTCGCCGTAGGGGTAGAGGGTGTTCGGTTCCTCGCCGAGACAAACGGTCAGGGAGCGGGGAGCAGGCGCGGGCGTGGGGGGAGGCGTGGTCGTCTCGGTG
>JABRVZ010000116.1:0-24602 GCA_039961775.1 Chloroflexota bacterium | reverse complement strand
ATGACGCTCGTATCGTTTTTAAAGATCACTACCCTACATCTTTAACTTGTTGATGTACTAGTCGTGGGACGTGGGACAACTCGGTGAGTTGTCCCACCTGATATACGTATAGGGCCAATCCTCCCAATTTTCCACCAGCCCTGCCTTTACCGGGTTATTGGCGATATATGCCAGAATGCGCTCAAATTCCCGCTCATTGCGCACAACATGGTCATAACTTTCGTGCTGCCAGAACGCGCCAGAGCGCCCCAGCGCCTGATTGCAAAGCGCACCGCTGCGCCGTTTGAGCAGACGCAGGGCGCGGCTAAGGGCGGTGTAATGCTTGCCATCGTGACGGGGCGCCGGTTCGGGGATATCTTGCTGGTCCAACAGCACATGAACGTGGTTGCTCATCAGGCAAAACGCGTGCAGGTGATATTCCTGTTCGTGGAAAGAATGCAAGAGTTCCATCACAATTTTGGCGCACTCCGGCTGAATCAACCAGCGCGGACCGTGCAATGCCTTGTCCAGCACGCTGTCCACGCGGGCAAAGTAGCGTTTTTGCGCCTGATAATGGGCTTCGTAAAGCGCCGCACCGCTGAATTGCGCTTCCAGGCGGCGGATTTCGGCTTCATATTCTTCACGCAAACGCTGAGTCGCTTCAAAGGGTAAACTGCCCGCCAGACGAAAGGTGATGAAATAGGCGGCGTTGGGCAGGTGGTAGTGAGGCAGGTTGCGGCGGAAGAATGTGGTCATAGTGACATGTGTGCGCAACTCAGTGAGTTGCGCTTACAGCAACCCTCTTTCGACGACAAAACGGGTCAATTCAGCGCGGTTGGAAAGCCCAAGTTTGCGCATGAGGTTGGTGCGGTGATAATCCACCGTTTTGGGGCTGATGAACAACTTCTCGGCAATCTGCTGATACGTTTCGCCGCGCGCCAACATGACCAGCACTTCGCGCTCGCGTTCGCTCAGGCTGTCGAACGGGTCGGCTGCGGCTGGAGAGGGGCGGTTCATCTCCTGGACCAGGGCGCCAGCCACCGCCGGGTCAAGGAAGGTGCCGCCGCTGTGCACCGTGCGAATGGCAGTGATGAGTTCATCTCCTTCCGCGCGCTTCAGTACATAGCCGGCAGCGCCCAGTTTCAATGCAGGCAGGAGGTATTCCTTGTTTTCATGTTGAGTCAAAAACAAAACGCGCGTTTGCGGGTTGGCGGCGAGAATCTCGCGCGTGGCAGCCAACCCGTCCAGGCCGGGCATGCCAATATCCATGACAACCACGTCGGGTTCAAGTTCGCGGGCGCGCCGGATGGCTTCGCGCCCATCCCCGGCTTCGCCGATCACTTCCAGGTCAGGTTGTGTTTCGAGCAAGGCGCGGATGCCAGCCCGCAGGACGGCATGGTCATCTGCCAGCAGAATGCGAATCTTTTTCATGGCTTCTTTCTTCATCGAGTGATAATTCCACTGTAACGCGCGTGCCGCCGCCGGGGCTTGATTCTACCCGCAGCCAGCCGCCCAACAATTCGGCACGCTCGCGCATACCCAACAAACCCAAGCCGCGCCCATCGCGCCGGGTGTGCGCCAGCGCTTCTTCCACGTCAAATCCCACGCCGTCATCTACCACCTGAAGGCGCGCGCTGCGTTCATTTACAGCCAGGCTGATGAGCACGCGGCGGGCGGAGGCATACTTGCGGATGTTGGTGATGGCTTCCTGCCCGATGCGAAAAAGCGCGGTTTCGATTTCGGGGGGCAGGCGGCGCTCGCCGTTGGAAATTTGCCATTCGACGCGCGTCCCCTCCGCTTCCAGAAACGTTTCGGCGTACCAGCGCAGGGCGGGGATGAGACCCAGGTCATCCAGCACGCTGGGGCGCAGGGCGTAGATGATTTCCTGTAACTCACGCACCGTGTCGCTGACGGAGGCTTTCAGCCGCGTCAACAGGTTGGAAATCTGCGAGGGGTCGTTTTGGGCAGCGCTCTCGACGGCTTTCAAGCCGAACAGGATGGCGTTGAGCGATTGACCAGTGGCGTCATGCAGTTCACGGGCGATGCGCTTGCGCTCTCCTTCCTGCGCCTGAAGGGCGCGCGCCAGCAATTCGGCGCGCAACTGCTCTTTCTGGCGCAGTTCCTCCCACAGGCGGGCATTTTCCAAAGCGACGCCCATTTGCTGTCCGATGGAAGCCAGCAGGCGCAGATTCTCCTGCTCAAAGGCGTGACCAGGCGGGATGGCGACGCTCAACGCGCCCAGGGCGCTTCCCGCCCGTCCAAGCGGGACAGTGGCATGACGCCAGCCCTGGGTAGAGGACGCCCTCAGGCGGCGCAGGAGGCAATCTTCCCCCACTGCGACAAGCGCCGCCTCCCCAGTGCTCAAAATTTTTCCGCATTCACAAGCCGGGAAGCGCGGCGGCAGGGAGCGAAACTCCGCGCCTTCGGCGGCGACCACTTCGCTTGCGCCGTTCGTGTTCAACAGGAACACCCAGCCAATCTCCAAGCCCAGCGCCTGCAGGGCTTCGCGCAGTCCGCGCTGGAACATATCGGGCGAGTACGGCTCGGACATGGCAAAAGCCACCGCGTTGAGCGCCGCCAGTTCGCGGTTGCGCAGGCGCAATTCTCGCTCACGCTGTTTGCGCTCGCTGATGTCGCGCACGAACCAGACCAGGGCGGGCTGTTCCCGATATTCGATGCGCGTGGCGGCGCTTTCGACGGTGAGATGTTCGCCGTGACGCGTAGCGAGGGTCAATTCCGTCAGCCCGGAGCGCGCCGCGCCGGAGCGAATCGCTGCCCAGACCTGGGCGGCAGTCTGCACCGAATCGGGCGCCAGCAGGCTGGAAACGTTCATCCCCAGCAAATCGGCGGGGGCGAACCCCGTCAGGCGGGCGAAGGTATCGTTGACAAAAAGCAGTTTCCCCTCCTCGCCGGGGGAATCGGAGAGCAGGGCGATGCCCTCGCCCACTTCGCCCGCCGCTTCGAGCAGGATGCGATAGCCCATCTCGGAGCGGGTGAGACGTTCAATCGCCGCCTGGATGCGGTCTGCCATGGCGTTGAAGGCGGCTGCCAGTTCCCCCACTTCATCGCCGAGGGGCAGGGAGAGCCGCTCGTCGAGACGCCCCTCGTCCATGCGGTGGACGCGGCGGGTGAGTTCCACCAGCGGGGAGGTCGCCACGCGGCTCACGGCGTACGCCATAACCGTCGCCAGGAGACAGCCCAGCGCGGTCAGTCCCAGTACAATGCCGGTCACTTTTGACTGTTCCGCCAGGATGCGCTTTTCGCTGAAGCCCAGGTGAACTTCCGCCGGGATGCCATCCAGCGGACGATAGGAAAAATCGTGAAGCAAGCCTTGTTCGGTCAGGATGAGCGTTTCATCCAAAGCGGGGGACTGTCCGGTCAGCCGCAGCAAGTCGAGCGGGAAACCATCCTGAAAAGTGTGAACAACGGGCGTGTGGGGACCGTAGGCAAAAGCATAAACGACGTCGTTGTTGGCGCGCACTGCATTGTCCAGCGTATCCTGAATGCTTGCCAGGCTGCCTTCCAGCAGAGCATTTGCCAGGTTCTCGCCTAACGAGGTTGTGATGGCGCGCCCCGAATTGCTCAATTCCTGCCGCAGGTTGTACGCCAGAATCTGGTTGATTGCCAGCGTTGTGACGAGACCCGCCCCAACGACGATGAAAATCATGCCCAGCGTCAGCCGCGTCACCAGGCGGCGGGGCAGCCATCGGTTCAGAAGGAGCAGCCAGTTTTGCTTCATGGCGCAAGCAGACCAATCAGGCGCGCAATGCGGCGCAGGTCTTCGTA
Organism: Chloroflexota bacterium; assembly: GCA_039961775.1. Lineage (GTDB taxonomy): Bacteria > Chloroflexota > Anaerolineae > Anaerolineales > Villigracilaceae > Defluviilinea. The sequence continues at coordinate 20,837 of JABRVZ010000116.1, read as the reverse complement.
CTCGTCATCGCGCGCGGTCACGAAGCCGAGCGGCATTTCGGTGCGCTGCCACTGATAGAGCGCCGCGGTGGTGGGGTCAAGTTGCAGCAACGCCCGGCGTACCATCTCCGCCGTCTGGCTGGGGACATGAGGTCCCGCCACGACGCCGCTGGAGGGGTAAGGGTCCGAGAGAGCAAGAATCCGCACCAGACCACGGCGGGCGAGGTCGAGCGCCAGGGTATCCTGCAAGGCGCCAGCCTGATAGCGCCCGCTGGTGACAGCGTTGGCTGTGGCGGCGTGCGAGCCGGTGTAGGTGTAGGCGGAGAAATCCTCCAGCCGTGTTCCAGCCTGTTGCAGCATGAGGCGGGGGATGAGATGCCCCTGGGTGGAGTTGAGCGCGCCAAAGGCAAACGAAACACCGCGCAAATCCTTTAACGATTGGATGGAACTTTCGGGAGCAACGATGATGGCGGCACGGTAGGTATCTTCCCCCTCCATATTGCGCCCGCGCACAAGGATGGAAGCGCCGCACTGGTCGTTGGCTTGCAAATAAGAGACCGTGCCCACCACGACGAAATCCGCCTTCCCTGCGCATAAATCATCCACGATGTTGCCGTCCTGCTCGGTGATATACACGGAGAAGGACAAGCCCGTCTGACGGGAGAGCCAATCTGCCAGGGACGCCGCCTGGCGCACATCGTCTTTCGGCTCCAGGCGCGGGTCGAAGCCGATACGCCAGCCTGCCCCGCGGGTCGGCGTGGCAATCCAGACCGCGTCGCTGCGGCGGTTTTCGTCCAGGTGTAACGTCAGGTTGGGGCGCGGGGCGCAAGCAGAGAGGAGCAAAATCAAGAGCAAAAGGGAACGGCGCAGCTTTAACAGCATGAGGCGATTATACCTTTCAAACAAAAAACGCTTTTGCAAGCGTTTTTGCGTGTGGAGCAAGCCGTGGCGTGGCGCAAGTCAGTGTGTAGAGTCTTATTATTTCGTACCTTGACAATCTCATAAAATCGTGCCCCCTTATGTGCGGAATTTGCTGCGTAAGGAGGCAAGCCAATGACAGGTCGAAAGCAGACGCTGACGCTGGCGGAGCAAGAAGAGATAGAGCGGCGCAAACAGACTGGTTCTTCCTTGCGTGAGATTGCCGCAGAATTGGGTTGTTCTTTCTACACGGTGCGCAAGCATTGGCGCAGGCGCCTAAAACAAAGCACACCCCCCAAACGCGGTCGTCCAGCCACTGGGATATTGAGTACCTATCCGTCGGAGTGGGTGGAGCAAGCCCTTGCCATGAAAAAAGCGCATCCTCATTGGGGTGCGACCACCGTGCAGGTCAAACTGGCGGCGCAGTTGGGACGCCCTGTTGCCGAAATGCCCAGCCGCGCCCGGCTGGCGGCGCTCTTCAAGGAACGTTGTCCGGAAGCGGTACAAAGCCGCCAACCGCGTGCTTATTCCGAGAAACGCCCCCCGGCAGTAGGCTATCCCAATCAACGCTGGCAATTGGATGCCCAGGAAGGGATTGCCGCCGTGAAGGGAGAAAAGGTCAACCTGTTGAACATTCATGACCCGATCGGCATCATGATTGGCTCCCAGGCGTTTGTGACCACCACCCCCAAGCGCTGGCGCAAACTGACCTTGCGGGAAACGCAAACTGCCTTGCGAGCCGCATTTGCCCGCTGGGGACTGCCCGAAGAAATCCAGACCGACCACGAAACGGTCTATGTTGGCTCGGGGGAGAGCAACTACCCTTCGTTGTTTAGCGTCTGGCTGGCTGGTTTGGGCATTCGCCACCTGACCAGCCGCCCGGCGCGTCCTACCGACCAGGCAGAAATGGAGCGCAGCCACCGTACCCTGGCAGAGTTGGCCTGGAAGGATAGCGTCTTTGAAGAAGTCTCTGCGCTCCAGTCTGCACTGGACCGCGAACATGTCTTCTATAACGAACACTACCCTTCTCAAGCCGGTCAGTGCCGGGGACGACCGTCCTTACAAGCCTTTCCTCAGGCTCGTCACAGTGGACGCCCCTTTGATGCTGAACACGAGTGGGCGCTCTTCGACCTGCAGCGCGCCTATCAGTTCGTCAGTGCATACACCGCCGTCCGTCAGGTGGCAAAAAACGGTGCAGTTCGCTTGCTCGACTACCAGTACTCTGTCGGCGCCAAATATGCCGGGCAAACCGTCACGGCACAATTCATCCCAGCGCAGGTCGTTTTCCGTTTTCGCACGGCTCAGGGTGAGTTTATTCGCGATCTGCCCGCTCGTGGCTTGAGCAAGGAAGATACCCTGGGCTTTGTCCCGTTACCCGTTCAGACGCCAAAGCCGTTTCAACTGCCACTGCCTACTCCCTTGCAAGGGGTATGATTTTATGAGACTTGGTAAGGTACGAATTTATGAGACTTTACACGGAGACTTGCGCTACTTACGCTGCGCTACGGGTTGGATTTGAGATAGGCGATGATTGCGTTGATTTCGCTATCGGAGAGATGAAAGTTGGGCATGGGGGTATTGGGGCGCATGGCGCGCGGATTTGCCAGCCAGCGGTAGAGCGTCTCTTCGCTTTCGCGCTGGGCGGCGTCATCCAGGTTAGGGGCTTTGAGCACGCCGCTCCCGCCGATGACGTGACAACTGCGGCAGTCGTGTTTTTCCACCAGCGTCGCGCCCGCCTGCGGGGAGACTTCCACCCGCTGGGTCAGGTTGAGATACCAGCGCGGGCGGAGGATGAGCACGAGCAAGATGAGGAAAACGGCGGTCAGCAAAACAGGAGCGACTTTTTTCATACGCCAATTGTACCGATAAAAAAAACGGGGGATGAGGCAACTTGCGTCTCATCCCCACACGGATTACTGATACGCGTTCACTGACAACTGGCTTTACACCTTCTCCACCTTCACCTTGCTGTCATAGAACACCGCCGAGCCGCCAGCCAGGTCGCTGAGGGTGACGTTGCCCATGACCGGGTCGAGTTGCATGGCGCCGTTTGCCATCAGCGGGACCGCGCGGCGCGGGTCGCCTTTGACGACTTTGCCGTCAATCTCGATGTCGGCGGAGCCGCTCGCCCAGTGACCAAATCCGAGCGGGAAAGCCACCACGCCGGGGCGGATGCCTTCGGTCACTTTGGCTTTGCCTTCGATGGGGTGTTCGCGTCCGTTCTTCAGGTCGTACACGCCCTTCGGGTTGCTGGACGAGGTGATGCGCACCATGTCGCCGTCTTTGATGCCCAGTTTCCTGGCGTCCTGCGAGTTGATGAGCAGGTAGCCTTCAGGGACGACAGCCAGCGTCCAGTAGTTGCTGATGCCGCGCGCCTTCGCCATCGTCATCGTCTTGAAGGTGATGAGATGCAGGTCGTAGCCGTCGCTCTTGATTTCTTCGCCCGTCGAGGAGAGCGCGGGCGGGATGTACTTGGTGTAGCCGACATACGGCTTGCCGGTCATTGTGTTGATGGAGGTGGCGGTCTTCTCCTGATACAGGTTGATGAGTCGCCCGTACTTGTTCGCCACCTGCGCGCCCTTGTAGGCTTTCTCGAATGCCTGGTAGCGTCCGCCGCGATTGAGCACATAGACGACCTTGCGCCACAGGCTCTCGTCGTTGCCGACGGCGGCTTTCCACTTGTCGGGGTCGAAGACGCTCTTGGGCAGGTGCCGCCGCGCTTCCAGGAAGATGCGCAGTTCTTCGTCGTCCGCTTCGGGGACGGAATCCGAGCCGTCTTCCTTCTCGCCAAAGGCGATGTCGGCGACCTGCTTCAGGTAGAAGTCTTCGGGGCGGATGTAAGGCATGCCTTCGCCAAATCCGTTGGGACCGAAGCCGGGCAGTTCCAGTTTTTCTGCCAGCGCGAGGAAGACCGCTTCAAACGACATGGCGATTTCTTCGCCGTAGACCTTGACGGTGGGCCAGCCGGGGATGGAGATGACGGGCTGACGTACGTTTTCCACCTTCCACGGGACGGAGGGATGCGAGCCGTGGAACTCCCAGCGTTCGAGATAGGAGAGGTCGGGGAAGATGTAGTCGGCGTACATGCTGGTCTCGCCGACCATGATGTCGCTGGCGATGAAGAGCGGAATCTTCTTCGTGTCGGCGAGAATCTCGATGACCTTTTGTCCGCCGGGCAGGCTGTAGGGCAGCGCTGCCATGTAGGTCATCAAAATCTTGACCGGGTATGGATAGGCGTCGCCGATGGAGGGGATGTCTTCCTGATAGACGTCGCTGGCGAGCGGGAACCACGGGCGTTTGGTGGGATACGTCCCATCGAACAGCGTGGACTTCTCGTAGGTGGTGGCAGTGCGCAGCATGTCCACGCCGAAGGGGGTCATTTCTTCTTCGCCCCACATCTTCAGCACGGGGAAGGGTTGTCCTTTCTTGCTGCCTTTGCGGTCGTAGGTACTGGCTTTAATGGAACCGCCCGCGTAATCGAAGTTGCCGATGAGCAGGTTGACCACATACCAGGCGTTGTTATTGTAGAAGCCGTTGGTGTGCTGCGAGGGTCCGCGGTGAATATCCACGGCGGCTTTGCGCCCGTGCGAGGTAAATTCGGCGGCGGGTTCCACGATGTCGTTCTCGCTCACGCCCGCAATCTCCGCCCATTCGGCGAGGGTGTGTTCCTGCGCCGATTCGAGCAGGATTTGCATTCCGTCCTTGACCTGGAACTCGCCAACCTTCTGGTTGATGAACAGGTCGCCGACGACGGGCGCGGCTTCGGGGTTCAGCACGTTGATGGGGGTCGGGACGCCGCCGACGAGCGCGACAGGAGTATCGCCGGGGAATTCGACGCCGTTCGCGTCCACATAGACGGTCACATCCTTGCCGTCTTTCTGGACGGTTTGTTTGGTGAGTAAGCCCAACTCGCTGGCGCGCAGGTGCTTGCCGGGAGCGCCGTCTTTGCCGATTTTGACCAGCCAGGAGGCGTTGGTGTAGTTCGGTTCGCCCGCCGCAGCCTGCGCCGCGACGTTGGCAATCGCCAGATAGGACTTGTTGATTTTCTCGTTCTCCAGCATCCAGCGAATCATGCCGAGCGCAAAAGCGGCGTCCTGACCGGGTTTGATGGGCACCCATTTCCAGGCGCGGGCGGCGAGTTTGCTCAGGCGCGGGTCAATCACCGCAAATTTGCGCCCGTTGACGATGGCGTCGGTGGCTTTGGGGACGCGCTGCGGGGGTCCGTAGTTCGAGTCGAACAGGTTCACGCCGACGTAGATGACGAATTCGCTGTTGGCGGTATCCACCTGCCAGTAGAATTTGTCGCCGCTGTCGAAGGAACCTTTGGTCTCGTTCCACTTGGCGCTCATCGCCTTGCCCGTGAAGTAGAGCGAACCCTGGCAGATGGTGGTGTGCCCGTTCATGTTGATCGAGCCGACCGCGCCCTTGACGAAGCGCTCCACCACATCTTCGCGTCCGCCCTTCATGCGTCCCCACACGAACATGAACTGATTGTTCTTGGGACCCAGGTCGGGGTGTTCGGGGTCAATCAGCACGTCAAGATGGTCTTTGAACTCGGTCTGAAATTCCTTGACGAGTTCTTTCTTCTTTTCGGGGTCTTTCTCGTTCCAGATGGCGTCTACTTTGGCTTTCATCTCTTTGGCGAGTTCGGGGTCGGTCAGGGCGCGCACCGCGCGTAAGCCTTCCACGTTGCCTTCGCCGAACAGGTCGCCGCCTTCGACGACTTCCTGAATCGCCTGCTCAAACGGGATGGTGACCCACTGGCCTTCGCCGCGTTTGGTGCCGGGCTTGCGCTTCAGCACGCTGACGATGCGGTACGGGTCGTAGGCGGTCTGGATACCCGCCTGTCCCTTCGGGCAGAGCGCGCCTTCGACGGTCGCCATATCCTTGACGGGGGTTTCGTAGGCGGGATGGGGCCAGAGCGTCCAGGGGCTGTAGGGGTTGCCGTCAATCTTGGCGGCGATGCCTTCCAAAATTTTGACCTTGATGCCGCAGCCCGTGTTGCACTGCAGACAAACGGTGTAGAGTTGGTTTTCGGGCTTGGCTTCAAAATTACCCGCGCCTTCCTTCATGGCGCTGGCGATGGCTTTCTGCGCCTGTGGCAGGCTGCCGAGGAAGGCTGCCGTCGCGCCGGTGACGCCAGTCAGTTTGAGGAAGTCGCGCCGTGAAAGTTGTTTATCGGTTTTCATTTCTTTGCCTCCGTAAAGCGCGCCAGATAACCCAGCAAGTAGTCCATGCCAATCAGAATGCCGAGGATGGCGAAGCCCATGACGGCAGACGTGACCGACCATTCCATCAGGCTGGGGACGTAATCGAGCGTCAGTTTCGGACCGTGGAACGCCGCCGCCTGACCGGGCAGCATTTCCGCCACCTGACCCGGCACCACAATCAGGATGCGGGCGGCGGCGTAGCCAATCAGCAAAAAGACGCCCATCAAGCCCGCGATGGCGCCGTTCTTCGCTAGTTTGGGCTGCGCCAGCACAATGACGGGGATGAGGATTCCCAACACAATCTGCACGCCCCAGAACATGAAGGCATGCGGTCCGTTCAGAACGTAATTGACGGCAATCAGGTTGTCGGTCGCGCCGCCGTAGAGCGATTGGGTGAAGTCCGCGAACAGGAAGTAAAGTTTCGTCACGCTGGTCGCAATGGTGATAATCGCCAGCAGCCAGAGAAGGTCGCCGCGCTGTTTTTCTTCTAGGTTGGGCATGAACCAGCCGACGATGAGCAGCATCAGCGCCGCGCCCGAAGCGATGGCGAAGACCGGGAACTGCACAGGGAGCAAACCGACGTGCCAGTACAGGCGCGCGCCGTTCCCGCCGAGCAGGAAGCCCACGCCGCCCGCCACCAAAATCGAAACGGCGAAGCCAATCCACATCACGGCTTTCATCGCTTTCTTTTCAGGCGCGGTAAAGGCGAAGTAGAGCGAGACCGCAATCAAAATCAGGAAGATGGTGTAGCCCCAGACCATGATGGCAAGGAAGGAGGTAAAGTTCGGCTGGAGATAGACCTTCCAGATGCGCTCCATGTGACCGAGGTCCATACCGATGGAAGCGAGTCCCGCCGGCAGGGTGACGAGCGCCGCCCAGAGCATGGTCTTGCCCGTGCCTTTGAACTGCGGCACGTTGAACAGGTAATCGAACGCGGCGAGCATGTAGGCTCCCGCCGCCAGACCCGCCAAAAATAGATACATGGCAACCCACAAGCCCCAGCCGATGTAGGAGCCATAATTGGCGCTTTGTTCGCCTTCAAACAGGCGGATGTACACGCCCCACAACCCAAACAGCAGGGCGAGCGCGCCCACAGCGTAAGAGATTTTCTTTAGCATGTCATCCTCCTACACGATGTAATAGACGCGCGGTTCGGTGCCGAGTTCTTCCTTCAGGCGAACCACGTTGGATTTGCTGATGAGTTCCGACACCAGCGAGTCGGGGTCGTTGGCGTCGCCGAAGTAGGTGGCGCGCCCGATGCAGGTGGTGGTGCAGGCGGGCAGGATGCCGTCCTTGATGCGGTGCAGGCAGAAGTGACACTTGCGGACGTTGCCGACGGGCGACTCATGCCGCCCTTCCCGCTTCCACGCTTCGCCGTACTCCTGGCTGGCGTGCTCGTACCCCGCGGCAGTTTCCCCGCCGACGATTGCGCCGTCGAAGACGGGCAACTGCTCAACGTAGTTGTAGCCAAAGTCGAAGGTGCGCGCCCCGTAGGGACAAGCCGCCATGCAGGCGCGGCAGCCAATGCACTGCTCGTAATCCACCACCACGATGCCTTCTTCGTTGTGGTAGGTGGCGGTCACCGGGCAGACTTCGGTGCAGGGCGAGTTTTCGCACTGCATACACGGACGCGGCAGGAACTTCATCGTCACGTTGGGGTAAGTCCCGATTTCTTCGGTGACGACGGGGCGATAGACCACGCCCGGCGGCAGTTTGTTTTCCGCCACGCACGCCACCGTGCAGGCGTGACAGCCGATACAGCGGCGCAGGTCAATCACCATCACCCAGCGCCGTTCCGAGGCGGGCTTTTCCAGCGCGCGCTGCAACTCGCGGTTCATGCGCACCAGCACGTCCTCTTTTGCCAGCGGGTCGTCGGCGGCGAGGGCGGAGATTTCCAGCCCCTCTGCCACTGGCGCAACCAGCCCGGCGAAGACCTCGGAAGCATACTTGCCTAACAACTCATTTGACATTGTGCTTCTCCTTCTTGAAATAGACTTGGACAACCGTCCAATCATGCCAGCCTGATTTTCCACCCGAAGGCAAATCTTCCATAGCGGGAAAAGTCGGATGATTTTTCTGAATGTGTGGGGAAAATCCCTACAATTGCCGTGACATGTTCACGTGAAAATTCTGACAAAACTCATACTTGACAGATTTTTGTGCAGGTGTATACTCATTCAAGATTTTGAATATAGGTGAACCAATGGAAATTTACGAACAAGAAACCAAACTCTACAAAGCCCTGATGCACCCCGCCCGCCTCGCCATCCTGGACCTGTTGCGGGGAGGCGAGCAATGCGTCTGTCACATGGAAGCGGTTTTCGGCTACCGTCAGGCGTACATCTCCCAGCAGTTGATGGTCTTGCGTGAAGCGGGATTGCTGGAAATGCGCCGCGAAGGACTGAACATCTACTACCGCGTCATCCGCCCCGAAATCTTCGCGGTGATGGATGCCATGCGCGCTCTGACCGGAACTCAGCCCGCCCTGCCCGCCAAAGCCAGCGTCTGCACCTGCCCCAACTGCGCGGGCGAAGTTTCCCTGATTCAAATTTAGGGGAATTTTTTTGGGAGAACTATATTCAAAATAGCGAATAAAAGTGCTGCGACTCATCGTCCCCGAATGGGGGATTTAAGTCGCAATTCAAAGGCGACATACCCTTCGGCAGGCTCAGGGCAAGAATGTCGCGGCACAAAAAATCAAGGAGACCTTATGCAAACCGACCTGACCAGGCAAGACAAGTTCTCATTTTCCAATCCCGATGTTCGCTCGTGGGCGCTGGTGATAGCCGCCGCCATTCTCTGGTTCGCGCTCTATAACGTCATCCAACCCTTTGCGGACTGGCTGGCTTACGGCTTGCTCGCCCTGCCGCAAGGCTCGCATCTGGGCGAATCGCTGGCGTTCTTCTTTTACGATGTGCCGAAAATCATTTTGCTTTTGGGCGGCATGATTTTTCTCATCACCACCTTGCGCTCGTTTTTCAGCGCGGAACAAACCCGCGTCTGGCTGGGCGGCAAACGTGAAGGCGTTGGCAACGTGCTGGCGGCTTCGCTGGGAATCATCACGCCGTTTTGTTCCTGCTCGGCAGTTCCGCTCTTTATCGGCTTTGTGGAAAGCGGCATTCCGCTCGGCGTGACCTTCTCGTTTTTGATTTCCGCGCCGGTCGTCAATGAAGTCGCGCTGGTGATGCTGTTCGGTCTCTTCGGCTGGAAAATTGCCGGGCTGTATCTCCTCTCTGGGTTGACGATTGCCATCCTGGCAGGCATCGTCATCGGGCGGCTGAAACTCGAACGCCATGTCGAAGATTTCGTCTGGCAAATTAAAGTCGGCAAGGGCGCAAACCTGCCCGAACAACCGACCTGGGCGGAGCGTTTTCAAATCGCCTGGCAAAGCACAAAAGAAATTGTCGGCAAAGTCTGGCTGTATGTGATTGTCGGCATCGCCATCGGCGCGGGGATTCATGGCTACGTCCCCGAAAGCGCGCTGGCGGATATTCTCGGCAAGCAAGCCTGGTGGAGCGTTCCGGCGGCGGTCATTCTTGGCGTGCCGCTCTATTCCAACGCGGCGGGCATCATCCCCGTTGTCAGCGCGCTGATGGAAAAGGGCGCAGCGCTCGGCACGGTGCTGGCGTTTATGATGTCGGTGGTGGCGCTCAGCCTGCCGGAGATGGTCATTCTGCGCCGCGTGCTCAAACCGCAACTGATTGCCATCTTCATCGGCACGGTGGCGCTGGCAATTATCCTCACGGGCTATTTGTTCAATCTGGTCATGTAACCCCAATCACCAATTACCAATTACCAATTTACCACTCACCAATTTACCAACTACAAGGAGACCCCATGCTCACCATCAAAATCCTCGGTTCTGGCTGCGCCAACTGCAAACGACTCGAAGCCCTCGTGCGCGATGTGATTTCAAAGGAAAACATCCCCGCTGAAATCGTCAAAGTGACCGACTACGCCGACATCATGGCGTACAACGTCATGTCCACGCCGGGGCTGGTCGTGAACGAAAAACTGCTCGCCGCCGGGCGGATTCCCTCGCCCGTGCAAATCAGCCAATGGCTGAACGAAGCCCTCGGCAAGCCCAGCGGCATGATTCCGTTGGCTTAACTGTATAGCGCGACATTAATGTCGCGCTACGTCGCAGTACGAAAAATCAAGGAGATTCCCATGACCAACGATACCTTTTCCCAATGGCTGAGCGGACTGAACTTCGAATACTGGAGCACCGGTCAGCATAAGATTGAACCCGCCGTCTTCTTCGAGAAGTGGGCGAAGGGTGAAGCCGTCCTGCTGGACGTGCGCGCACCCGAAGAAAGGGGCTTTCTGTCCTTTCCCTTCGCGCTGGAAATTCCCATCAACGAATTGCCCGCCCGCCTGAACGAAATTCCGCGCGACAAAATCGTGGCGACCCTCTGCACTGCCGGCGACCGTTCCAATGTGGCGTTTGCCTACCTGCACACGCAAGGCTTCGACAACGTCCGCATCATTTCGGGCGGCTACGCCAGCGTGATTCCAGAAGTCTGGCCCGGCAAGGTTCGCAAGACCTTGCAGGCGAAGAACGGCTAAGACGCCGACCGCATGTCACCGCTACCCGCCCGGACATAAAATGTCCGGGCTAATCTACCGAAGCCGCCTGAAGGCGACTCAACCGCAGCGCGGGCTTCGGAACACGACAAGGACGCCCCATGTTTGTTCTTTTGATTTTGCTGATTGGCGCGCTGGCGCTGGTTTTCTCCATGCTGGGCTTGGGCGGCGCGCTGGTCTATAACCCGCTGATGGTCTGGTTTGGCTACGACTTCAAAGCCGTCGTCATCCCGACCGGCTTGCTGCTCAACGTGCTAACCGTGGCTTCGGCGACTTGGGTCTATTACCGCCGCAAGATGATTGACTTCGCCATCGGCGTCCCGCTCATGCTGACCTCGGCGCTGGGCGCGTTTTTGGGCGCCTACCTGACCGAATACCTGCCCGTCGCCGCGCTCTTGTGGATGCTGGCGCTCTTCATCCTGTTTGCCGCCGCGCAGATGCTCTTCCGCAGCAACGCCGCCGAACCAGAGCAGGTGCGCGGCACGGCGCGGCAGCGCGCCCTGTGGGGCGGACTCATCGGGCTGGCGATTGGTCTGCTTTCGGGCATGTTGGGCGTGGGCGGCGGCGTTCTCATCGTCCCCTTGCTGATGTGGATGGGCTACCCGACCAAAACCGCCGCGGCGACGACCGCCTTCACGGTGGTCTTTTCTTCGCTGACGGGCGTCTTCGGCCATCTGACCGTCGGTCACTTCGACTGGACGCTGGCGCTGGCGCTGGGCGCGGCGGTCATCGTCGGCTCGCAGATTGGCGCTCGCCTGATGCACAGCAAAGCCTCGCCCGTCTTGATTAAGCGCCTGTTCGGGCTGGTCTTGATTTTCGTCGCGGCGAAGATGATTTTCGATTTGATTAAGTAGCGCAAGTCATTGAGACTTGCGCCGCAAACTCACCGCCGAAAAGGTTGGATAAGCGATGATTGAAGTCAGGTTGATGGGAACGCCTTCCTGCCGCCGCTATCAGCGAATGCGCGATGTGATTCTCGCCGAAGCGCAAAAACTCGGCATAGAGATTCGCATCACCGAAATCGGCGATACCGCAAGCCTGTCTCAGGTCAACCCGCTGAGTTTGCCGCGCCTTTACATCGGCGATGAATTGATTGCTTCGCAAAATCCGCCCAAAGCGGAAGAAGTTGCACAAATGCTGAAAGGACTCTCTCATGCCTGACGCCCCATCCATGACCTACCACGTCACCGCCCAAATTCTGGACAAATCGCATGCCCGCATGACCACGCGCGGACACGAACTGACGCTCAACGTCAAAAAGGGTTCGGGCGAAGCGGGCTTCAACGCTGCGGAGACATTGCTCGCTGCGCTGGGCGCCTGCCTGCTGACCAACGTCAACGCCATCGGGGAGAAAATGCGCCTGCAAATTGACTCCGCCCGCATCGAGTTTGACGCGGCGCGCCGCGACGAACCGCCCGCGTTAACGGAGATCCGCTACAAGTTGATTCTCAAAAGCCCCGAGCCGCCTGAAAAATTGCAGGAACTCGCCGACCTGTGCTTCAAGTGGGGCACGGTCACCAACACCGTCGTCAACGGGCTGACGCCGCAAGGCTCGCTCGTCATCGAAGCGTAACGCGACATTCATGTCGCAAAGGGTGAGATGAATGTCGCCCTACAAAATTCAAAAGGAGATTCTCATGTCCATCAAAATTGCCGCCGTCACCGATGACGGCCAGACCATCAGCCAGCACTTCGGACGCGCCAAATACTACGCCGTCCTGACCATCGAAAACGGGCAAATCATCGCCCGCGAGCAGCGCGAAAAAATGGGTCACGCCCATTTCGCAGGCGAAGAACACGCCGAAGAAAAAGACCCGCGCGGTCATGGCTTTGCTCCCGCCGAGCAAGACCGTCACTTCCGCATGGCGGAAGCCATCAAGGATTGCCAGTTCCTGCTGGCGCGCGGGATGGGTTCGGGCGCGTACTACAGCATGGAACAGGTCGGCATAAAGCCCATCATCACCGACATCGCCAGCATTGACGAAGCCGCGCTGGAAGTCGCGCAGGGCGTCATCGTAGACCACAAAGAAAAACTGCACTAAACCCTTGCCCCAGGAGACTTTACCCATGCTTTTACCGTTACTGCTCAAAGGGCTGCTCGCCGCGCTGATTGTCGGCTTTGTGACCGCCTCCATCCAATCCTGGGTGGATAGATTCTTCCTCGTCATTCTCTTGGTGAGCATCGTCGGCTTGCCCATCACGGACGCCGTCACTATCAACCTGATGGTCGTCTCGCTCGCCGCGCTGATGATGGCGCTGCGCCAAACGGACGTATTGACCTCCGTGCGTCAGGATTGGGCGCTGGTCATCCTCCCCGCCATCCTCGGCGCTGTTTTGGGGCGCGTCATCGGGCTTTCGGTTTCCGCACAAGTCTTGACGATTCTGCTCGGAGCCTACGCCCTGCTGGCAGGCTTGCGCCTCGCATTCATCCGCCCCCTGCCCGAAAAAGAGACGAAAGCCCACCCCGCCTGGCTGGCGCCGATTGCCTTTGGCGCTTCCCTGCTGACGGGCATGCTCTCGGCGGGCGCCAAAGTTTTTCAGGTTCCGCTCTTTAACATGGCGCTGGGACGCCACCCCAAGCAAGCCTACGCCCTCGCCGCGCTCGGCGTCAGCGTTGCCGCGCCCGTCGCCCTGGCGACCCAAATCGGGCTGGGCGCCGCCCCCACCGTCAGCCAGATTTTGGTCGCCATCTACGAGTTCGTCCTCATCGTCGGCGTGGCGCTGGTCGTCAAACGCTTCTGGACTCCCAAACTGAATCAAATCGTCACCTGGATTATCTCGCCCATCCTCGTCCTGGTCGGCGTCCGCTTTTTGATGATGGCGCTGCGGTAACAGGGAGCGTGACCATGTCTGACCGACTCGCCCGCTGGATTTCCATCCTCTTCGACAGTTCGATTCTGTCCCTGCCGATTTTCCTTGCCTTCGGCTACGCCTCGGCGCGGACCTCGGGCCTGCTCTGGGCGCTTCTGACTCTTCTCATCGTGACGGGGATTCCGCTCGCCTACCTGCTCATCGGCATTCGGCGCGGCTGGGTTAGCGACATGGAACTCTCGCGCCGCGAAGAGCGCCCGCGCTTTATCCTCGTCAGCCTGAGCAGCGATGTGCTGGCGCTGCTCGTCCTATATCTTTTGGGCGGCCCGCACCTGCTGACTCTCCTCGTGCTGACCTACTTCTGCCTTGCCATTGTCATGTTCAGCATCTCCAGTTTTTGGAAAATTAGTATGCACATGGCGGGCGTGGGCGGATTTTCCACTGCCCTGGTCTTCGTCTTTGGCGCCGCGGCAGGGTGGGCGTTCTTCTCCCTGCCGCTGGTCGCCTGGGCGCGCCTGCATCGCCGCAAGCACGACGTCCCGCAATTGATTGCAGGCGCGCTGGCGGGGTCGCTGATCACCCTCTTTGTCTTTGGCTGGCTGGGAAAATTTTTTTAGGAGTATCAGGTGAACCCCCATCCCAACAAAACGCTCGAAAATCGTTTCATCCTCTCGATGGTCTTCACCTTCGCCATCCTGATTGCCGAAGTCGTCGGCGGATTCTGGACGGGCAGCCTCGCCCTGCTCTCGGACGCGGCGCATGTCTTTATGGACGTCTTCGCCCTGGGGTTGAGTTACCTCGCCCTGCGCCTCTCCGCCCTGCCCGCCGATGACCGCCACACCTACGGCTTTCACCGCCTGGAAGTGCTTGCCGCCCTCATCAACGGCGTGACCCTCGGCGCGATTGCCATCGAAATCTTCAGCGAATCGTGGAAACGCTGGTTCAACCCCGAACCCATCAAAAGCGTGGAAATGCTGGTCATCGCCGTCATCGGTCTGGTCGTCAACCTCGTGGTCGCTTTCGTCCTCGGCGGACACGCCCACGAGCATGACCATGACCACGAAGACGAAGAAGGCGCCGAAGCCCACGAAGAAGCCGAAGACCTGAACGTCCGCAGCGCCTACCTGCACGTTCTGGGCGACGCCATTTCCTCGGTCGGCGTCATCGTTGCCGCCGCGCTCATCGGGTGGACGGGCTGGACCTGGCTCGACCCGCTCATGTCGGTCTTCATCGGCGTTCTCATCGTCGTCAGTTCATGGCGCGTGCTGAAATCATCCCTGCACATTTTGGTTGAAGGCGTCCCCGAACATCTCTCCGTGGAAAAAATCGGGCAGAGCATGGCAAGCGTTCCTGGCGTGCTGGATGTTCACGACCTGCACGTCTGGAGCATCTGCTCCGGGCACGTCGCCCTCAGCGCCCACGTCCTGACCGCCGACCAGACCATCACCGCCAACGGCGGCGTGATGGCGGAAATCAAGAAGCGGCTGAAGAAATTCGGCATCGAACACACCACCACCCAATTCGAGTGCGAAGCCTGCGGGCAGGGGACGAATCTATCGGTCGCGCCAGTAACGCAGCCTTAAGGCTGCGTTACTCGTACATCCCCTCTTAAAGTATTCGTGAAAAAAAAACTTGCCCTGAGCCTGCCAAAGGTTCGTGGAGGGTTGCTTTCGCCCCGCCAGAAGCGCGGGACAGGCAGGGATTCGCGCAAGGACAACCATCCACGAATACAACCACGAAGGCGCGCGCTCCCATTCGAGTATTCGTGACCCATTCGTGGACGGTCACTTCCCTTCCACCATCCTGATTTCCTCCTCCGTCAGAGAAAGCGTCTCCTCCCGCGCTCTCCGGTAACTCGGAATGAATTCCGGGTTACCGGCAGGTGGCTTTTCGAGCGGGTTGGCGTAGGACAGGCTTTCAGCCTGTCCGCGCCAGTCGGAGACTTGCGCCGCGCTAGCCAAATTCACAGCCCATACAGCCCATCCGATCGCCGTGGATTGGAAATCCATGCAAGTCCGCTCGAAGCGGACTCGGAGTCGGCTTCCAGCCGACTTTCGCGGCCTGAGGCAGGGATTTGATCCCCCGCCGGGGGCGGGCGCCGCGCCCAGCGCCACCCTTCGACGCGTCTCGGGGCAGGTGGCTTTTCCAGCGGGTTGCAGCTGCTGGAGCGGGAGGGGTGTTAAGCTTTCTACAGGGCAAAAAAGTTTGGGGATGTACCTCATACTCGTTTCAATGCCATCATCTTTCAAAGCGGCTTGCTATAGCCGTTGTTAATATACCTGCGAACCAGCCTATCAAGATAGCCAATAATATATGCGACAGGAGATGGTTTGTAAATGTCCATCTTTCAAAGAGCAAGCGAAAACCAGCGCTTGCCAGGGGTGTAAACACGATGCCGGTCAATAGCGCTCTGATTAGGCCGAAGTGCGTCAGACGCAATGCGCTCAAGGCTACCGCCCAGAATAGATAGCCGGCCAGAAAGAGCAATGGCTGAAGGTCGGGATGAACCGGCAATAATGTTGCTGACAAGATGCTGAGCATGCCAACAAAGACAGTCTCTAGATAGCGATTTGGCGGTTCGTTGTCTGTCTCTTGATGAGACGACAGACCTCGAACTTCTGATGCAATTTCTTCCAGCCAGTAATTGGTTTTATCCAGCTGCCGATCTATTTCGTCCAGATTGGATTGTTGTTTTTGCGCCATTTCGATAATTTCTTCCGGCGTGGCGACGTCAATGGTTGAGCCGCGACGCACGTAAACTTCTTTTTCTCGCAACGAAATTTTGCCGCCATTTTCGTCCGCTGAAAAATCCTTTTTGGTAGTGTGCGGAGGGCGGCTGCTTATGACCGTAATGATACATAATTGCCTGTCGTGGTACTCTTGCACTTCTACCTGCAATTCTATTGGCGGACGACACCATCCCTGAACAATTTGCTGGATTTGTTCTTCGCTGATTGGATGTTTAAGCCCGACAGGTCGTCTGGTTTCATCATCTACGCCGATGATGAGATAGGCGCGCTCGTTGAGCGAGTTCGCCAGCGACAGGATTTCGCGTAGCAGTTTGGCTTTGCCGGCATTGCTGGTTAGGTCAAGTTCTCGCTTAAATTCTAAAGATGCACTTTCGTTTTGCTGAAGTAGTTGTTCCAGTTTTGAAATATTCATGGGCAGCCATCAAGCGGAAATAATGTTGGAGTCGGAGACTTGCGCCACGCTGGCCGAACTCACAGCCCATACAGCCCGTTCACCCGCTCGTCTATCTCGCGCTCCAGGCGCTCGATTTGATCCGTCAGGGCGGCGTTGTTTTATGCAAGCACTTCTTCGAACCACAACAGCGCTGCTTCGCCATCTTTGCGTACCAGTTCGGTGACGGTGCGGGTATGCCGAATACTGTTTCGCAGTTCGGCTAGTTGCGCAAAGCGATTTGCAAGTTGGGGCTTTGTACCGAAACGCGCCTCGAAAGATGGCCAGACATTTTTAGCGACGATAATATCTTCAAGGTCGCGCAGGTCGGCAAATTCCAGTTTACCGACCAACATTTCGTAGCCGTTTCCGTTCAAAGCCGGGTTGCGACGCAAGGCTGCTTGCAAACGTTCTTCGATTTTTATGCGGATGTGCTCAGGCAGCTGGGCCGGGTCATTGTTTAGCGCTTTCACGGTGGCTTCCCGTAAACCCAATTCGACCTTTTCAATGCGCTCATCGAGGTCACGCAAGAGAGGCTGTAAATCAAGCCTTCCGCGTATAAGCAAACTTTCGATAGCCTGCTTGATGGTGTGTTCTCGCTCGGTGATGAATTCCAGGAAATCGTCAGGAGTAAAGGGATTGCGCAACAGGATATCAAACGCTTTCGGTGAAATCAGATGCGAAGCAAAGAGATCGCGAACTAATGCTTCATTACCGCGGCGCAGCATCTCAGGCAGATACTCGTTAGGCAGACGATTACCAATCACTTGCCGATTGGTTTCCGCTGTCAAGGCTGTGCGGTTCAAGATGGTATCCAGGCTGACATCCTGGAGATTTTTTGCGCCTTCCCAGGACGCCGGGATGATATGATGGTCATCGAGGTCGTCATACTGCGGGGCCAGGCCGGTTATCCAATCTCGCGCGCCTTGCAAAATAAACAGGTTGAAGACGCCGTTGTAAATGGACGAGCCGCGTTTGACTTCGCGGCGCAAATCCAACCCGTGGAAACGCGCTTCAAAATCGGCAAGCAATGTTGGACGGGCGACGTCATCGGCCTGCCAGCCTTTGAAATCCATAAAGTCGCGGGCGCTTGTGGATTCAACCGCGCCTGAATAGCGATTGGTAAAAACGCTCGCCCAATACCAGGCGCGTACTTTTCGTTGAGCGTCCAGCTTTTGCTCTGGAGATAATTGCTGGATGTGGGCTTGTATTGTTGCAAAGACCGGCAGAATGGAAACATACGGCATGTATTTCGATGAAATTGCGCCAAATTCGCGAGGGTCGGTCAGCAAATGAATTGAGGATTCTAGCGCGTTAACGGCTTGATTCCACAGTCTTTCGAAGTCATCGGTGCTTTGAAGCAAAACCTCCTTGCGTAATTTGCCATCTGGCTCGCGAACAGTTTTTTCTTGTCCCGGCAAGAGGAAGTACAGGTATTTTGGTGAGCAATACCCCTGCCGCAGGAGCGACATAGTTTGCAAAACATATCGGTCCATGCGCTCGGTTTCGACGTCGCTCAAGCGAGGCGCTGCTTCTCGCCACATGTGCTTGAGTTGGAGGCCCTTGGGTTTGAGGAGCGCATTAATCAGGTCGAAGACATCCAGGCGGATGCCTCGGCTATTGATTTGGGTGAAGATGTCGCAGACTTTGTCTATTGGCAGATCTTTATCCAACTCTACATAGGCAATTTGATAATCCTGGGTGATGCTGCGCAAATGCTGACCAAACTCATGAGCGTCACGCGCATATTGTTCGGCTTGCTCTGCTTCTATGGGGTTGCCAGCCTGTTTGGCGGCTGCTGCCTGTTCGCGCCAGTATTGTTCGTATCCTTGCGCCCAATTGGATAGTTCCCACCCTCCAGCTCCGATGATGTAAAGTGGAAATATGTGCTCCTGATATTGGTTGACCGGATCGGCGAGCAATTTTTGCCAACGGCTGCTCAGCCAATCGTAGTAAAAGGCTTCATCGTAGGCTTCCGACATGAATTTATCAACGCGGATGAAGTAGAACGCCCGGCTTGAGCGGTTGGGTAGAGGCGCGTCTGGCGCCATGAAAACGTAATACATGGCTGTCAGCCGCTGTTGACCATCCAGAACGATATACTCTGGCTTACCGTTTCCGCGATAACCGTAGATAGGCTCGCAGGCCAGCGCTTCAAAGTTCTTTTTCTCGCCTTTCCAGAGCAGAAGCCCGCCAATATAGTAATCCAAGAAGATGGAACGCATCAATTCGCGAATATCCCAGGGATGCCATTCGAAATCGCGCTGGAAATCGGGAATGACGAAGCGCCCTTCCTTGAGTTTCTCCACGAGGGAATTCAAACTGATATGGTCAGGCTTTTGTGCGTCACGCATGGTTCCTCCTTATTTTTTCTATAATTCATACAGCCCGTTCACCCGCTCGTCTATCTCGCGCTCCAGGCGCTTGATTTGATCCGTCAGGGCGGCGGTTTCGTCGCGGGCGGCGACGTAGGACAGGCTTTCAGCCTGTCCGCGCCAGTCGGAGACTTGCGCCGCGCTAGCCAAATTCACAGCCCATACAGCCCATCCGATCGCCGTGGAATGCAAGTCCGCTCGAAGCGGACTCGGAGTCGGCTTCCAGCCGACTTTCACAGCCTGAGGCGGGGATTTGATCCCCCGCCGGGCTCATCGTATGGGCCACCCGCCATGTGACTCAATCGCCTCGTCCACCTCCGCCATCAGGCGGATGGTTTCCTTCAGCGCCACGACCACCTTTTGATAATGCGCCACATCCTCCGCCGAGAGTTGACGCCCGCGGCGGTCTTTCAGCCATTTTTCGCAGACCTGATACCCGCCGATGTGAAATTCCCACACCTCTTCAGGCACGCCTGCAAAGTGCGCTTCGGCGTTGATGTACACCTTGCCAGCCTGATATTTGGGGTAGCCCTTTGCCACCACCTTATCCCCCGCGCCGACGAAGCGCGTGATGGGCGAAGAAAACGGCGCGGGCGCGCCCGCTTTGCGCCACGAAGCGTGCGGATATTCCGCCTCCAGCAGGTGCAGGGCGACCAAATCGGCGCCCAGCCCGCACAGTTGACGGAACAACGCCACGTTGCTCGTCAGCGGCAGGCGGGGGAAATCTATTTTCAGGAATTCGGCGTAGCGGCTGCGGTAGGTGGGACTGTGAAAGACGGCATACATGTAATGGAAAACATCTTCGGGACCAAAGGTCTTGCGCAGATCGCCTGTACCATCTTCGATATACTTTAAGCCTATATTGGAAGTTATCTTTCTTATGAATTTTGGCGATAAATTTGGCGTTCGGCTGCTTTTATACATACCAGGGAGTTCTAAGTTTTTTGATTCCCTTCCAAGCCTTCCTGTGGAATATAAATAAAGTGGAAACAGTGAGTTAATGTCGTAAGCGGCCATTGCTTTGTGACAGATTAATATATCCGTGGCTAATACTGCCCACTCGTCACGAGTTTGGCGAGTTGCGATTATTGCCAAATTATTACCTGCAAGAATATGCGACATTACTTCTGGGCGTGGCATACAAATAAAGCCCCTTGTCCGTCCAGTGTAATAAGTAAAGCGAACGTCAAAAGGTCTGTAGAGTGTTCTTGATACTTTTTTTGATGTGATTTTTTCCGAATTAATATCTTCTTGCGCAAGAGAAACTTTCCAATCCCTTGCATCCTCTCCTAAATCGTATTTTGCCCTAGCCTTTTCGATAGGTAATGAAGCAAAATCCTTCACCGTTTTTAAAACATCGCTTTCGCTCCAGTGAAGTGTCAGACTATCTCTAGCAGTAACCATCCCCGCAGAATTCAACAACATAATTTCAGTTAGGCTTGTGTGTTTTTCATATTCAGACCGTAAATTTATGTTTTGCGGCGTGAACAAATAAGATGAAGTCTGCGGGTGTAACTGAATCCATTCAGGTGTTCCCATGTATTTATGGTTGGTCATTAGCCATTCATACTTGTACTCACGTAAGCCAAATAAATTAGTATGAAATACTTTTGCGTTTTCTTTAGAACTGGAAAACTTGACCAATAAGCATATCGCAACGCCTTGTTGAATATCAAATAACGTGAATTCGGGATAAGGGGCTCCCTGGTGTAAACTTGGATTTGCGAAAACAAGCATTCCAAGGAGCCCCTGATGGATAGTCTAATCGAGTTGTTCT
>JABRVZ010000115.1:0-2671 GCA_039961775.1 Chloroflexota bacterium | reverse complement strand
ATGCCAAGAATGCCAGCATCCGTTGGAACTTTACCGTTGATGACGCTCGTATCGTTTTTAAAGATCACTACCCTACATCTTTAACTTGTTGATGTACTAGAATTGCTTTATAACTCACCTTACGCGGTAGCGCGAGATTCATCTTGCATTTTCAGGCGACATGAATCCCCATTTGGGGACGATGTGTGGCGCCATGGAAAAACTGCGTACCATCAGTTATAAAAAATCCCGCTTGGCAAGAGCGGGATTTTTTATTTGCAGGGATGCCGGAGTTGCCGGCGTGAGAGAACACCGATTGCGCGTTAACTCTTGCTCAGAGTCACCAGTACCATCGGGCGGCGCTTGGTGTACTCGTAGAGATACGACTTGACCGTGTTGGCGATGTCTTTTTCGCTGTCCCAGCCGCCGTCGTTGACCACGTCCATGATGTGCTTGCGGACTTCGGGGAGCAGTTCCTCCGCCTCCTCCTGTGAGACGAATCCGCGCGTGATAATCTCCGGCTCGTGCAGGAGTTTGCCGTTGAGCTTGTCCACGCTGATGTCAATCAGAAAGATGCCGTTGCGCGCCAACTGCTCGCGCTCGCGCATGACGCTGAAATCCACCTCGCCGATGGACTGCCCGTCCACGAAGACGTACCCGCCGGGGATGCGCTCGCCAAGTTTGATGTTCTTGCCGGAGAGTTCCACAATTTGCCCGTTTTCGACGACGATGACATTTTCCTTTGGGATGCCCACTTCCACTGCCAGTTGTCCGTGACGTTTCAACTGCCGCAGTTCGCCGTGGATGGGGATGAAGTATTTGGGCTTGACCATGTTGAGCAGGAGTTTCAACTCCTCCTGGCTGGCGTGACCCGAAACGTGAATCGGCAGGATGGAATCGTAGATGACATTCGCACCGCGCCGCAGCAGACGGTTGATGGTCTTGCTGATGGTCTCTTCGTTGCCGGGGATGGGGTGCGAAGAGAGCACCACCGTATCGTTCGGCTTCAAGTCGAACTGGCGGTTCGTCCCTGCCGAAAGCCGCCCCACAATGGACGACGGCTCACCCTGCGACCCGGTGCACATGATAGTGACCTTGTGATCCTGCATTTGCAGCGCCTGGTCAATCGGAACGAGCAGTTCATCGGGGATGTCGAGATACCCCAGTTTGCGGGCAATCTTCACGTTGTCAATCATGCTGGTGCCAGCCAGCGCCATTTTGCGCCCGTGTTTTTTGGTGGCGTCTGCCACCTGCTGGACGCGCGAAATGAGCGACGCAAACGTCGCCACGATGACGCGCCCCGGCGCTTCGCTGAACACTTTATCGAAGGCGGGACCGATGATCCGCTCGGATGGCGTCCAACCGGGGCGTTCGGAGTTGGTCGAATCTGCCAGCAGAATATCCACGCCACGCTTCGAAAACTCTGCCAGTTTGGCAAAGTCGGTGGGCCAGCCGTCCACCGGGGTCTGGTCGAACTTGAAGTCGCTCATGTGGACGACAAGACCGGCCGGCGTGGTGATGCCCAGTCCCACCGCATCGGGGATGGAGTGGCAGATGTGGAAGAACTCTACCTCGAACGGTCCGATCTTCGCCGAAGCGCCCGCTTCGATGGTATTCAGTTGAACCAAGCCCGAGGCGTTGTTCCGCGCCAGTTTGACCTCGATCAAGCCGCGGGTCAGGGAGGTGGCGTAAATGGGGGCGGGAACCTGACGGACGAGGTGATGAATCGCCCCAATGTGATCCTCGTGTCCGTGCGTGATGACAATCCCCACCACTTTATCGGCTTTATCGAGCAGATATTCGAAATCGGGGATGATGTAATCAATCCCCATCATGTCGTTGTGCGGGAACATAATGCCCGCGTCCACCACCAGAATCTGGTTGTGGAATTCGTAGGCGGTCATGTTTTTGCCCACTTCCCCCAGCCCCCCCAGGGGAATGATTTTCAATTTTCCGTGCTTACTCATGGATATTTCTATTCCTTTAGTTAAAGATTTTTATCCGCCTTGGGCGGTTGAAGTCTAATAAAAAGACCTCCGCTGACTTGCTCGCGAAGGTCCTGCCGTACCATGCGATTGTTGCTTATAAACAAACGACGCCTCTGCGCCGCGAAAGTCAATTCCAACGCCCAAAAGTATAGCAGGGCAGGGGGGATTTGTAAAGCAGATGATTTTCGGAATCGGACAGTTCTACTGTCCGACCCGCGCGCCTCCTTCTCCGCCCCTGCCTGCCTCCGTCCGAGTCAATTTTTCCTCCGCTGACGCCTTTGCCGCTCCAGCATCAGGCTGAACTCGATTTGCCTCTTTTCGATTTCCTTGTGAAGTTCCCTCTTTCTTTTTTCATCCAGCACTGCCGCGCAGATTTGCTTCAACTCGGCAATCTCTTTCAGCAATTCCACCTCGCGGGAGGTCATCCCGGCATTTTTCAGCACCGAATATGCCATACGGAGATCCTCCGGCGTATCGAAATACGCGGAAAGGTCAATCGGCTTGCCTTTGCCGGGCAGGTTGTCGAACTCTCCGCGTTCCATCGCCTCTTTAATGATGGATTCCACAAGTTTATCGAAATTCATTCTCACCTACAATTTGTAGTATAACGTGAGTTCGGGTTAGGCAACCAAAGCGGGCAGGGTGCCCAAGCCGAGAGAAGGTTTCTTGGGCTGACGACAATACGCTATCACGCCGCAAAGCAG
>JABRVZ010000114.1:0-10491 GCA_039961775.1 Chloroflexota bacterium | reverse complement strand
CTCCGCCAACTCCGGGAGCGGCTCTCGCGGCGCCTGGGGAATACGCTTTCTTTGGGCCATGCCACAAGTTTACCTCACCGATCTGACAAAGTAGTATTAGCCCAGAAGCGGAATTCTACGCCTTCCTCGAACAATTCCCCAAGATGAAGGAACAACTCCAAAACGCCAAAGCCGTGCGCGGCTGGGTGCGCGCCGAGCGCCTGCAATTTTCATCGCGGCACGTCGTCGGCGAGCGCTTCGCGTTGCTCGGTCACGCGGCAGGATTTATTGACCCGCTCTACTCCAAAGGGCTGTACATCACGCACATGGCGGTCATGCGTCTGGCAGATTTACTGCTCAAGGCGAAGGAAACGGGCGACTACTCCGCCGAAGCCTTCGCTTCGCTCGAAAAATCCACGCTGGAATATGTTGCCATGCACGACAGGCTGGTCGCCAACTCGATCAAGTCGTGGTCGCATTATGAACTATGGCGCGTCTATGCCGTGCAATGGCTGCTGGGCGCGTATCTCGAATATCTGCATCTCAGCATCAGCCGCATGCGTTCCAAAACCCGCGCCGAATATCTCTCGCTGTTGGGCAACAATCGGCTGGCGGGCGGCGGCTTCAGCCGATTTTTTGAGATTCAGGAAAAGGTGGACGCGCTCTTCGAGTCGGTCAACCCCGAAGACGAAGCGGACGTCGCCCGCGTCGTCGCCGAATGCCGCGCCCTGTTCGCTTCCTTCCGCTGGCTGCCGCGCCCCTTCCAGGCGATTCTCGACGGCAGCAGTCACCTGCCCAAAAATAAATTCCGCCTGTCGCTCTTCAACCCGCGCGATGGCTTCATGGGCGACGGCGAATACCGCAAGCATTTCTTCGGCGAAATGTCCCTGCTCGAACTTGGGCTGAAGGGCGCGCGCGACGCCATCCGCTATTCCAAGCCGTATCTTAACTGGCAGCGCCGCGCCAAAAATCGGCTGGCGTAGCGCAAGTCTCTTACTTGCGCCACAAAGGAAACCATGTTCGACTCCTATCTCCGCCGCTTCAAAGACCGCCTCGGCGCGCCGCTTGCCCTGCGCCTGCGCCGCGTCTCGCCGATTTTGATTTCCATCCTTGCGCTGGCGGTCGGCTTGCTCGCCGCGTTTGCCGCGTATAAAAATCAATATCTTTGGGCGCTCGCGCTTTGGATTCTCAACCGCATCTTGGATGGACTCGACGGCTTGCTTGCCCGCCTGCACAACGGACAATCCGACTTCGGCGGATACCTGGACATCCTGACCGATTTCGTCATCTACGCTGCGCTTCCCATCGGACTTGTGGCTGGGTCGCCGTCCATTGAGCGTTACTTTTCCCTGAGCATTTTGCTGGCGTCCTTCTACGTCAACGCGGCTTCATGGATGTACCTTGCCGCCATTCTCGAAAAACGCGCCGCCCGCGAACCTGAAACACAGACCACCATTGTCATGCCTGCGGGTCTCATCGGCGGTTTTGAAACCATCCTTGCCTATGGAATATTTTTGCTATTCCCAGCATTTATCTCCCCGCTCTTCAGCCTTTTCGCTGCCCTGGTCTTTTTTACCACCCTTCAGCGCTTGGTTTGGGCGTGGAAGAATGTAGACAGGTAAACAGGTAAACAGGTGGATAGGTAAACAGGTAGACAGGTAAACAAGTAGGCAGGCAGGTAGGCAGGCAGGTAGATACTGCTTCACTGATAACTGATAACTGCTCACTGCTCACTGATCACTGATCACTTTTTCATCATTAATCATTCATCATTCATCCTTCATCCTTATGAAATTACATTCCCCCGCCCCCAACTTCACCCTGACTTCCGCCGAAGGCGAGCAAATTACGCTTGGCGAAGTGCTCAAAAACGGCAATCACGTCCTGCTGGTTTTTCTCCGTCACCTTGGCTGAATACCCTGCCGAGAACATGCCGCACAGTTGTGCGCGCGCCAGCAAGAATTTGCCGACCTGAATACCCGCGTCTTCATCATCTCGTTTGGAACGTTCCCAGGCGTTCAGCAGTGGATGCAGGAAGTCTGCTCGTCTTTCACCGTCCTGCTCGACCGTGAGCGGAACGTGTACAACGCCTACGGTCTGGAACGTTCGCGCCTGCGCTCGTGGCATCCGCGCGTGGTGTGGATTTACGTCAAACGCTGGTTTCAGCGCGGCGAATTCTACGATTCGCACGGCGATGACACCACCCAACTCGGCGGAGACTTCATCGTGGACAAAAACGGCGTTTTGCGGCTGGTCTATCCCAGCCACAACCCCGTTGACCGTCCGCCTGTGGATGAATTGTTGAAAGTGTTAGCCAGTCTGCCTTGAAGAGAGCGTCCCGAAGGTTGTGAGCCTTCGGGACGTTCTCTTTCACTCCGCGCAGCACGACAACTTGGCGGGGTCTTTGAAATACGAAATCGCCGCAATTTTCAATGCCTCCGCCATTGTAGGATAGACGTGGATCAGGTCAATGAAATCGTCCAGCGTGGCGTGGAAACGCAGCGCCATCGCCGCTTCGTGGATGACTTCGCCCGCGTTGGGCATCACCAGCGAGACGCCCTTCACTTCCTGCGTGTCGCGGTCAATCACGATTTTGGCAATGCCATCGGTCTGATGAGTCGCCCCCGCACGCGGGACATACTCCAGCGGAATCGTGCCGCACCAGCAGCGCACGCCTGAGCCGACCACTTCTTCGTCTGTCTGCCCGACGACTGCCACCTGCGGGTCGGTGAAGATGACGCGCGGGATGACGCGATGGTCCACTTTGCGATGCGCCCCACTCAACGCGTTGACCGCCGCAATCACGCCATCGTGCGCGCCGACGGGCGTGGCGGGCTGGCTGTCGGTCTGGTTGCCAATCACATCGCCCGCCGCCCAAATGTTCGGGACGCTGGTCTGTAGTTCGTCGTTCACTTTCACGTAGCCGCGCTCGTCCAATGCCACGCCGACCTTTTCCAGGCCGATGCCGTCCGTGTTCGGCTCGCGCCCTGCGGCGATGAGCAATTTCTGCGCGCTGAAGGTTTGCGGCTTGCCGCCCACGCTTGCCGTCACTTCGATTTCGCCGTTTGCCTTCTGCGCGACTCGCGTCGCCTGCGCTTCGGTGACGATGTTCACACCTTCCTTGCGGAGAATGAAGGTCAGCGCGTCGGAGACTTCGGGTTCGTAGCGCGGCAAAATCACCTGACTGCGCTCCAAAATCGTGACCTTCACGCCGAAGCGGTGGAACATCTGCCCCAGTTCGAGCGCGATGTAGCCCGCGCCGACGATGATGAGCGAGTCGGGCAATTCGGTGAGTTCCATGCCTTCGTTGACGGTCAGCAGGTCGGAGGTCAGGTACGGGACGCGGTCGAGTCCTTCGATGTCGGGGATGACGGGGCGCGTCCCTGTCGCGACGAGAATCTGGTCGCCGCTTAATTCGGCATTTCCCACGCGGACGGTGTGCGCGTCCAGCAGTTCGGCTTTGCCGTCGAAGACTTTGATGTTCTCGTCATCGGCGATGATGGATTGATATTTCTTGCCGCGATAGACTTCGACGACTTCCTGTTTTTGGGCGATGAGTTCGGCGAAGTTGACGTCCATTTTGATGGGCGCCAGCCCAGGGTAGCGCGGATGCGCCGCTTCCCAGACGATGCGCGCCGCTTCGATCAGATTCTTGCTCGGCAGGCAGCCGCGATTGACGCAGGTGCCGCCCAATGTCCGCATTTCGGTCATGGCGGCGGTCTTGCCCAACTCTGCAGCGCGGATGGCGGCGGCAAAGGCGGTGGAGCCTGAGCCGAGAATGACGAGGTCGAATTTATTTTTCATTGGAAGTTCCTTTAGTTGATTGGCGGGAATAGCCATAAACGGTCAATCCCAAAAAGATGAACAAGACGGGAAAAAGCACATAATCGAGATAGCCCGTCAGCCAGCCCAGCCCCAGCGCGCCCAACAGAACGGCAAGGATGGGCGTAAAGCAGCACAGCGCGGCAACCAGCGAACCGATGATTCCCGTTTTGAGCGGGTTGAAGTTTTTGAACATAAGTTGCTCCTGTTGTGTGTGGACGTAACGCAAACTTCCAGTTTGCGCCGCAAGTCGGAGACTTGCGTTACGCGCGCTCGCTGACAAGATGACAAACGCAATGCTTGCCTGTACTGCGACCTTCAGGTCGTGAAGAGAGCGAAATAAATTTCGCCCTACGCGCGTTCGCTGACAAGATGGCAGACGCAATGCTTGCCGTCCACGTCATCGGTGGGGAAGGTCAAGCCCAATTCATGCAGGGCGCGCAACTCGCGCTCCAACCGCTGCAATTCACGGATGCGTTCGGCGATTTCATCGGCTTTGTGTTCCAGCCGTTCCAGCAATACACGGCAGGGCGCTTCGCGGCGCTCGCGCAGAGCAAGGATTTCGCCGATTTCGTCCAGCGACAAATCCAGCCGCCGCGCGCCCGCCACCAGCCGCAGACGTTCCGCGTCGCGCTCGTCGTACTGGCGATAATTGTTCCCGCCGCGCGCGGGCGGAGGCAGCAAGCCGATTTCTTCGTAGTAACGAATCGTCTTGGCGGAGACGCCTGTCAGTTTGGCTAATTCCTGAATTTTCATCGCGGCTTCCTTCCAGCGTCCCGAAGGTTGTGAACCTTCGGGACGTTATCAGTTTACACCTTCCAGCAACTGGAAGGTCAAGAGGCAATTTCAAACAATTTCTCGCGCGGAAACTTCATAAAGACTTGCGCGCCGTGCGGGAAGGTCGGCGCGGGCATGGACATGCGCGCGCGCACGCTTGCGCCGTCCACCGCCACCTGATATTCGATGTACTCGCCGCGAAAAACGCAGTCGCTGACCACGCCAGGCATGGATTCGGCACAGCCTTCTGGCTGGACGCGGATGTGTTCGGGGCGGATGGCGAAGATTTTTTCGTTGCACCGTCCCGAAGGTTCGGAGAGAATCGTAAAATGGGCAGCGGAATCCTTCGGGACGTTCGGCGCTTCATTCTTGACTGTGAGCGGGTTGCCGCTTAAGAAAGTGGATACGCCCATGAAGCGCGCCGCCGCCAACGAGCGCGGACGGTGATACAGGTTCTCAGGCGTGTCCAGCGCGACAATTTCGCCGTTCAGCAGCAGCGCCATGCGGTCCGACATCGCCATCGCTTCGCCCAGGTCGTGCGTGACGAAGATGGTCGTCACGCTCAACTCGCGTTGAATGGCGCGGATGGCTTCCTGCAAGTTCAGGCGCACTTCGGTATCGAGACTGCTGAGCGGTTCATCGAGCAGCAGCAGTTTGGGACGCGTCACCAGCGCGCGCGCCAGCGCCACCCGCTGCTGTTCGCCGCCCGAAAGTTGATGCGGCTTGCGCTGCTCCATGCGCGGCAGACCTATCAGGGCGAGCATGCGCGCCACTTCGCGCCGAATCTCATCCGCGGGGACGCGCTTCACTTTCAGTCCGAAGGCGATATTTTCCGCCACCGTCAGAAACGGGAAGAGATACGATTTCTGAAACATGAAGACCGCGCCGCGCTGATTGGGCGGAATCGTCAGGATGGATTCGCCGTCGAAGCGGATGTCGCCGCTGTCGGGGCGCTCGATGCCCGTAATCAGTTTCAGCAGGGTGGATTTGCCCGAGCCGGAAGGTCCCAGCAGGGCGACCAGTTCCCCGTCATGGACAGAAAGGGAAAAATCTTTCAGCACGGGCGCGGGCTGATTGGGGTAGGTTTTGGTGAGAGAAAGAATGTTGACGACGGTCATGGTTTTTTGTGTGTGCCGCGACATTTATGTCGCATTACAAGCGAGATAAATCTCGCGGTACGGAATTTAACTGCCGCGCGGTCAAGGCATTACAAACGGGATAAATCCTGCGGCACCGAATTTAATTGCCGCGCGGTCAGGGCAATCACCAGCACGGGCGGGGCGAGAAACAATAGCGACAAGGCTGCAATCGTGGCTGGGTTGCCGCCTGATGCGGCGGAGAAGAGCAAAACGGGAAGCGTAATCACCTGCCCGCCGCCGATGAGCAGGGTGAGCAGGTATTGGCTCCACGAGATTAAAAAGGCGAACAGGGCGGCTATCACCAGGCTGGGCGCGCAAAACCGCCAGCAGCATCAACGCCAGAAAGGGAATCTCCTTGCTGACGTAATGCAGGATGACGCCGATGCCGTAACGGTCATGCACCAGAACGGGAAACTCTGCGGGCGTTTGGATGATTCCGAGCGCCG
Source organism: Chloroflexota bacterium (assembly GCA_039961775.1). Lineage (GTDB taxonomy): Bacteria > Chloroflexota > Anaerolineae > Anaerolineales > Villigracilaceae > Defluviilinea. The sequence goes on along the minus strand of JABRVZ010000114.1, from coordinate 4,328 downwards.
CCGCCCAGCGGGCGAGCAATCCGCTTTGCGAGAGAAACAATAAAATCGCCACCGCCCAGACCAGATGCGGGAACGCCAAATTCCAGTTGAGCGCGAGCGTGTCCAGATTGCCGCTTGCGCCGCGCCGCTCGGAGAGCCAGACGGCGGTCAGCAGCGCCAGCGCGGATGAAATCAGCGTGGATGTGACGCTGATCCACAGCGAGAACGCCAGCGAGACCCAGAACTCGCGCCCCGCCGCGCCCTGACCCGTCAGCAAATTGCGATAAGACTCCAGGCTGAGCGTATTCTGCCCGATGACGGACATCAGCCCCAGGCTTTGCGCCACGCCGTAGGCAAGACTCGCCCCCAGCAAGACCGTGACGAGCATCAAGGCTGGGGCGAGCGAGAGCCAGGGGGAGAAGAGCGGGTGGGAGCGCATGGGGGGGAGAGTAAACAGGTAGGAAGGTAGACAAGTAAGCAGGTACACAGGTAGGAAGGTAGACAGGTACACAGGTACACAGGTACACAAGTATTTACCTGTCTACGTGTGTACCTGTGTACTACCCGTTTCACTACTGTTGCAGCACAAACTTCGCCCAATCCTGTTTGAGCAGGGTTTGATATTCGGCGGCGGAGTCGGCGGCGAGCGAGCGGGCAAGGTCGGCGGCGGGGGTGGCGGCGTCGCCCAGTTTGGCGGCAGCCGCTTCGAGCGCGGTCAGCGCCGCAGAGTCGCTGACGCGGGTCACGTCAATGGCGTAGCCGAGTCCGAATCCGTTTTCGGGGAGAATCTGCGCGGCTTGAAATTCGGGTTCCAGCAGCAGATTCGCCAGGACGAGCGCGGCGGCTTTGTGCGGCGCGTTGGCGGGGATGGCGACGTAGTTGAAGTCGCCAATCATGTACTGGTCAAAGACGAAGGCGCGGGCGGTGGCGGGCATGCGTCCGTCGGCAATCCAGCGTCCCGCGCCCGCGATGTCGTTGGTCATGCTGAAGTCCACTTCGTTGTTGGCGAAGAGATTGACGAGTTCGGATTCATCTTTGGGATAGGTCTCGCCATCCCGCCACAGGCAGGGTTTGAGTTCGTTGAGATAAGTCCACAGGGCGGGCGATTGCTTGTCCCACAGCGCCTGGTCGAAGGTCAGCCATTGCTGCGCGCCGCCGCTGATTTCGTATAGCGCGCCCTTGGCAAAACGCGCGCCGAGAAAGCCGCCCGTGCCATTCGGGTCAATGTAGGTGAAGCGACCAGGATGGGCGCACGCCCAGTCTTTGAGCGCGGCGTAAGAGCGCGGCAGTTCATCGGCGTTCATGCGCGCCGAGTCGTAGATGAATTGGAACTGCGCCGAAGACCAGGGGCTTTCGAGATTGTCCACAGGATGACCGAAGTCGAGATTGATGGCGGGGTTGTCCCAATTGACCAGCGCGGCGTTGGGGAGTTTCTGCGCCCAGTCGGGATAAAGCAAATTGGCTTGTTTGAGCGTGAAGAAGTTTTCGCCGTTAATCCAGATTAAATCCACCGCGCCAACATCTTTGCCCGCCTGCTTTTCGCTCAACACCTGATTGACCGCGTCGGCGGTATCGGCAATCGGCACGCGGTTGAGGGTGATGCCGTAGCGTTCTTTCAGCGCCTTGCCATAGAAGTTATCCACGAAGGCGTTGATGCTGTCCGAGCCGCCCCAGATGTACCAGTTGACGGTCTGCCCTTTGGCGGCGGCGAGAACGCTGTCCCAGTTGTTGAGGTCGAATTCGCCCGATGCCTGTTTCGGGGCGGCGGGCGCGCAGGCGGTCAATAGCATGACGAATAGAGTGAGGAAAGATATGAGGCGATTCATCGTTGCTCCTTTGGTCAATTTTTTATTTTTGCCAGAATTGTGGTGTTGCTGTTTATGGCAAAACCGTCCACGAATTTTTCACGAATACGAATTTTTCACGAATAAACGAATATGGCGCTTCATTCGAGTATTCGTGGTTTTATTCGTGGATGGTACTTACGCTTTCGCAAAGCGATATTTCAGATACGCAGCAATCTCTTTGCCGAGATTCGGCAGCGTCTCGCGCATGAAGAAATCGGCGACTTTCAAAATGCCGCTCGAATAGGTCGGGTAGGGATAGACCAGCCGATAAATTTTGTAGAGCGAAATTTTTTCGCTCATCGCCAGCGTGAAGAATGAAATCATCTCCGAAGCGCGCGGACCGACAATCGTGGCGTGCAAAATCTGTCCCGTCAGGCGCACGGCGTCCACGATGATGAAGCCATTTTCGACGCCGTCGGTGTAGCCGCGGTCGGTGTGGGTTTTGAAATCCACGCGGATGCGCTTGACGATTTGCGGGTGGCAATATTCAGCGAGTTGCTTTTCGGTCAGTCCCACCGTTGCCACTTCGGGGTCGGAGAAAGTCGCGTTGGGGAAGAGCGGCTCTTTCTTCGCCAGCGGCAGATAGGGGAAGGCAATCCGCTGAACGACTCTGCGTCCCTGTGCGTTGGCAGAATGGGTGAAAGCGGACGTGGGCGTCACGTCGCCGATGGCGTACACGCCCTTGACGTTGGTCTCGCCATACGAGTTGACCAAAATTCCCAGCCGCGGATCGGTCTTGACCCCAGCCTGCTCCAGTCCGAGCGACTCCAGATTCCGCACCCGACCGATTGCCACCAAAACCTTGTCCACGCCCGTCAGGGTGATTTCTTCATCGCCCGATTTCAGAATCAGCGATTGGGTGGACGCATCGCAGGCTTTGGCGACTGTGCCGCAGTAGAGTTTGATGCCGCGCCGAGTCAACTCCGCCTGAATGGCTGCCGATGCTTCGGGGATGGCAGTCGTCAGCGGGCGGCGGTCGAGCGCAAACATCGTGACTTGCGTGCCAATTTTTTGGAAGGCGAACGCCATTTCCAGCGCGATGATGCCCGCGCCGACAATGACGAGATGCTTCGGCGCGTCGCGCAGGTCGAAGAGACTCTCGTTGGTCAGAATCATTTCTGCGGGCAAGCCTGGAATGTCAATCAGACGCGGGCGCGCGCCCGTAGCAATGACGATGTTCTCGGCAGTCAGGCGGCGCGTCCCGCCGCCCTTGAGCGCCACGTCAATTTCCTTCGGCGCGGCGAACTTCGTCCAGCCTTCGATGAAGGTCACGTTTTTCATTTCGCGCACTTCTTCGGTTTCCTTGTCGCGCAGCGCGTCGCGTTTGCGGATGACTTCGCGCAGGACTTCGTCGGGGTTGTCGCCAGGCTTGAACTCCCGCGCCAGATGAATCAGCGTCTTGGACGGCACACAGCCGACGTTGGTGCAGTCGCCGCCAACGTGCTTGCCTTCGATGAAGGCGACCTGCTTGCCCAGTCCCGCCAGCCCGACGGCGACCGTCATGCCGCCTGAGCCTGCGCCGATGACGATGGTGTGAAAATGTTCGGTCATAAAAATTCCTTTTGAATAATGTGTGTACTGCGACATTTATGTCGCCTTGCCAATCAAAAGCGACATAAATGTCGCGCTACGATATGGCTTCGCGTTTCTTAAACATTCTCGAAAGCAAAATGCTGACGATGAAAATGGCAAACGAAACGCCCAGCGTGGCGGGATTCAACTTCGGCAGCGCGCCGTCAAATTTTTCGATGGACGCGCCGAAGCCGATGAACGCCATCGTGCCAGGAATCGAGCCGAGCGCAGTCGCTAGAATGAAGGGCAGGTACTTAATCCGCAAAAAGCCCGCCAAATAACTGACCGCGTCATACGGCAGAAAGATGAAGCGCATCACCATCACCGTCTCGAAACTGTTCTCGCGCATACGGCGGGCGTAGCGCTGAATCAGCCCGTCCGAGCCGTCGTCTTTCAGCAGCCCTTCGCCGAAGAAATGTCCGACGAAGTAAGCGATGGTGGAAGAGATGTTGCTGGCGATGACGGTGTAAATCACGCCCAGCGCGGGACCAAAGACGAATCCGCCCGCCAGAGTCAGCAGGGTGGACGGGAAAAGAATCAGCGGGCGAATGGCGTAGAGAATCACGTAAATCAGCACGCCCCAAACGCCGTTTTGCATGAACGCCAGCATTCGCTGAACGACCTGCAGCGGCGAAAGTTGATTGGAGAGCGCATACCATTGGTAGGCGGCAAACAGGACAAGCCAGAAAAGCAGCGCAAAGATTTTCTGCGCGTGACCTTGCAGCCAGGTTTTGAATGACGGGGCGCGATTCGATGTTTCCATTTGGATAGTTCCTCTCCGAATAGAGGACAAAGTTCTACGATGTCTTACCCTTCCAAAGATACGATTTTGCTCTGTTGCAATCTTTCAAACATTCTGCGTATTTTGCGTTCTCTAACGCAACTTCGGGCGTTAGAGAACGCCCAGTACGCTTCAAAACAACATCCTTG
>JABRVZ010000113.1:0-28155 GCA_039961775.1 Chloroflexota bacterium | reverse complement strand
CGTGGTTTGTCCAAAGGCGCTTATCAAATAGTCGCTGTACAGGTCAAGAAGTTTGTCGTTTTTCATGCACCAAGTTTACTCAAATCTGCGTAAGGTGAGTCATTAACTCAAAAACTCCTCAAAATTTTCGCGGTTCACGGTTCTCAATTCCGAGTTGGGGTAAGTTTCCATAAACTCATTCCGCACAGCGCGGCGGATATCGCCAGCCTGCCACTTGAATTCATACCCATACAACCTGCCGCCGTATTCTTCTATGCAATCAATTTCCTTTTGGTCGTACGTCCGCCAGAAATAGGAATTGACATGCCGCCCCGCGAACTGGTTCACCTTGCGGCGCTCGATAACAAGAAAATTCTCCCACAATTGCCCGACATCGTTTCGGAGGGATAGGGGATTGAAGTTTTGAATCAGGCTGTTCCGTACCCCATTATCGTAAAAGTAATAGCGCGAGTTTTTGGTCACTTCCTTGCGGAGATTGCGCGAGAAACCGTTGACTTTGAAGATCACAAAAACCTTTTCAAGCAGATCCAGGTATCTTTCCACGGTTGAACGATTCAAAGCAAGATTGGTCGCCAGCTCCGTCACAGAGACCTCCTGCCCAATCTGGTAAGCCAGCAGGCGCAGTAAGTCAACGATCTTATCTGCCCGGCGTAAGCCTTCCATCTCCAAAATGTCCCGGTAAAGATAAGAGCCCACCAATTCGCCAAGCAGCCGTTCCCGCAGGTTCGGCTCGTTCATGGAAACAATGGCAGGATAGCCGCCCCAAACCAACCAGCGTTCCAATTGAGCGCGAGACTCGATTCTTCCAAACGTATTCTGAATTTCCCCATAACTTACAGGATACAAGTTGAAGGTTAATTTCCGTCCTGTCAGCGGCTCGCTGATTTTGCTGGCAAGATCAAAGGAGGCTGAACCTGTTGCGATGATTTTTGCGTGAGGAAATGTGTCAACTAAAATCTTGAGATTCAATCCGATTTCCGGTACGCGCTGCGCTTCGTCAATGACCAGCAACTCTGCATCTCCAAGCAGTTCACCAAGCCGTTGACTGCTTTGACTGGCAAGTGCTTCTCGATAAACCAGTTCATCTGCATTGACAAACCTGCTTTTGACAGGAAGTGACTCGATCAAGTCCTTGACCAGTGTGGTTTTCCCAACCTGTCGCGGACCATACAGGACGGTCACTTTGCCGGGTTGCAGGGAAGTCTGAATTTGGGAGAGAAGCAGTCGTTTAATTTTCATGAATTCATTATATCAAAACATCTGAATTTAATAAAATTGAGATGTTTTTCTTTGCGGCGAATACTCAAAGTAAACCAGATAGCCACTGGGTTACTTCCTCTTCCACTCCGGCTCATAAAACGGCAGTTTCACCACTTTCGCCGGCGCATGCTGACGGTGATGTTCGACCGTGATTTCCATTCTCACGTTTGTGCCGATTTCATAGTATGGCCTTTGCAGGTGAGCAAGCGCGATGTACTTCTTCAGCAACGGCGACCAACTCGAAGTGGATGCATACCCAACCTGAACATTGCCGACCATGATCGGTAAACTTCCGCGCACTGCCATGCTGGGAATTTGCGGCGGCAGACCGACCTGCTTGTAAATCTGTTCCATCCCGTCCCAGTCCACTTCAAGCCCTACCATCTTCCACGCCGAACCTTCCTTCTTTTCGCGTTCCAGGGCTCTGCGCCCCACAAAATAGCCCGGTTTGTCGAGCGCGACCGTCCAATCCAGCCCCAACTCGAACGGCGAGGACTTCTGTGCTTCGATCCAGGCGTGACTCGTGGACGTGTAATCCACATCCAGCATGAAGAGACCCGCCTCCACGCGCGCCATGTCCATTGCCAGGATGCCGACGGGCGCAATGCCATAGTCCGCACCTGCTTCCATGAGCGCATCCCAAACCTTGAGCGCGTCTCTGTTGTCCATCCAAATCTCGTAACCGAGGTCGCCGGTGTAGCCCGTGCGCGAGATGGTGACTTCCGCGTCATTGATGGCGTTCGTCATCATGCGAAAGTATTTCAGTTCATCAACCGGTTTTTCACAGACAAGATTCAACACCTTGCGCGTGTTCGGTCCCTGAAAACTGAGCACGGCGATGTCATCGGTCACATCGGTAATCTCAACCTCCATGCCGACCGCGTTCATCGTCAGCCAGCGCAGATTCGGTTCGGCGGCGGTCAGGCGAAAGGTCGAATCGTCGAGGCGCGAGACAGTGCCATCGTCAATCATCTTGCCGTCGTCGTCACACCAGCCCGTGTAATAGACCTGCCCCACTTTCATCTTGTAAATATCCCGTGTGGTGACGCGATGCAGTAACGCCGCCGCATCCTTTCCCTTGATGACATATTTAATCAGCGGCGTCACGTCAATCAACGCTGCCGCGTTGCGGATCGCCCAATACTCGCGGTCGAGCGTATGTTCATACGACCCTGCGACGAAATATCCCGCCCACTTGCGCCAGTTCTGCGGCTGGCAAAGTTTAGATGTTCTTTCGTGAAAGGGAGTCGTTTTCAGGTTGAACATAAAAATCCTTTTACAATTTCTTCTCATCCACCCTGCTCACCCTCGAAGGCTGGATGCTCACCCCCGCAGGCTGGGTTGCGCGTGCAACTGCCGTCTCCTTCACCAGATGCGCCAGATGTTTCACCATCACCGCCTGACGTTCGCCCGGCTTTGCGCCCAGGTCCGCCAGGACAGGTTCCAGCCAAGCCTGATACGAACGCACGCAAAGATAGATGGGGCGATTGCGGCGGTCGGGCAGGCTGCCGATGAGCGCCAAAAGTTTCTCGCTCACACTTGCCGCATCGGGATGGATGAGCGGCGTCAGAACAATCCCATAAATCCCGTGCGCCGCACTGACATAACACTTTGCGCCTTCGTTGCACATCCAGCCGAGTGCGGCTCTGGGCTGCGGTTCCACAGGATGCAGTAACGGGGGCACAATCTGATGATACAGACTTTGAATCGCAGAAAGATGCACCGGCTTCACCCGTGTCCAAACCTGGGCTTTTTTGCAGTCCGCCTCGGCGCGGGACCCCGAGCCTGTTTCCGCCGCATCAGGCATATTCCACATCCTCTGCCACGCATAGACGGAAAATCCCGCCTTTCGCAACGCGACAAAGGCATGACTGGTTTCGTCAACTTCGGCAAGGACGTGGAACGCCCCCCACGTCCCCGCCTGAACGGCGAGATGTTCAATTAGGTCTGGCAGAAGAGGATGGTCGAGTTGGGAGGCGGGCGCCAGATAATACAACTTGGCGAACGTCTCATCGCGCGTATGGATGATTCCCCCCAGCACCGAGGCGTTTTCGCCGTTGGCAATCGCCGAATAAATGTGCCGCGACGGGTTGACATACGACATCAACCCCGCCGCCCCCAGGGGGTTGCCGCGCGTCAGCATCCGTGCGGTATCCAGCCCCACTGCCTCCTCACGGAAGCCATAGATATAAGGTAAATCCAACAGGGCAAGCGGGCGGACAGTCATTCTTGTTTACAGGTTCACACGCTGGAGATATACACGCCGGGCATTATAAGGTTCAAGCCTGCCAGCGTTCGGGTGTTCTCAATCCACCAGCGTCAGAAAATACTCGTGGAAGCGGGTGTCGTTCGTCAGTTCGGGGTGAAAGGATGTAGCCAGGAGATGCCCCTGTTGGGCGGCGACAATCCTCCCGTCGGGGATGGAAGCGAGAATCTTTGCATCGCCTTCCACTGATTCGATAATCGGCGCGCGGATGAAGACCGCATGGTACGGCGTATCTGTGCCTGTGGCTCGTTTGAGTTCGGGAATATCCAGGTCGGTCTCGAACGAATCAACCTGCCGCCCGAACGCATTGCGCCTGACTTTGATATCCATGAGACCGAGTAAAGGCTGGTTGCGGCTCACATCTTTCGATAAAAAGATCGCGCCCGCGCACGTTCCCCAAATGGCGTGACGCTGACCGAATTGTTTCAGCGGCTCCATCAGGTTATAAGCGACTGCGAGTTTGCCGATGGTGGTGGATTCGCCGCCGGGGATGATCAAGCCGTCGAGCCCGCTGAGGTGCTCTGGCAGACGCACTTCGGCTGTTTCCACCTTCAGCCGCTTGAGCATGGCAATGTGTTCAGCAAAGTCGCCTTGTAAAGCGAGGACTCCTATTTTCATGGTGATAGTCATTCAAAGCATTCAGTAAACAGTTACTGAGGACTGTTTACTGAATGCTCGATTGTTTGTCCTTACCAGCCTCGCCCTGCAATTCGCTCTGCTTCGGGCATCTGCGAAACGTTGCGCCCCACCATCGGTTCGCCGAGATTCTTGCTCACCTCTGCAAGGATGACAGGATCATTGTAATGCGTCACAGCCTTGACAATTGCCGCGGCGCGTTTGGCGGGATCTCCGCTCTTGAAGATGCCCGAACCGACGAACACACCGTCCATGCCGAGTTGCATCATCAGCGCCGCGTCGGCAGGGGTCGCCACGCCGCCCGCCGCAAAATTGACCACAGGCAGACGACCGAGTTCTTTTGTCTCTTTCACCAGTTCGTATGGCGCGCCGATCTCTTTGGCATACGCCATCAGCTCCTCATCTGCCATTGTCGTCAAGCGGCGGATTTCGCCGATCACCGCACGCGCGTGACGCACCGCCTCGACCACATCGCCCGTCCCCGCTTCGCCCTTTGTGCGGATCATCGCCGCACCCTCGCCGATGCGCCTCAACGCCTCACCCAGGTTGCGGCATCCGCACACAAACGGCACTTTGAAATTGTGCTTCAAAATGTGGTGCGCTTCATCCGCAGGCGTCAGCACTTCGGACTCGTCAATGTAATCCACGCCAATCGCTTCGAGAATCTGCGCCTCGACGAAATGCCCGATACGGCACTTTGCCATCACGGGGATGGACACCGCGTCCATGATTTTCAAAATCAATTCGGGGTCGCTCATGCGCGCCACCCCGCCCTGCGCGCGAATGTCTGCAGGCACGCGTTCGAGCGCCATCACCGCGCACGCGCCCGCATCCTCAGCAATCTTCGCGTGTTCAGGCGTTACCACGTCCATGATGACGCCGCCCTTGAGCATTTGCGCCAGTCCCTTTTTCTCGGTCCAGGTTCCAGTTTTAACTTCCATTTTTTACTCCTTGATTCCGCATCTTGCGCGGTCTCCTGTAAATATAGATAAATCGTGCGCACGGGATTCTACCACGCAGGACAATACGCTTCGCCCCCCCGCCGACATCTGGTTTGCCCTCAATAAACTTTTCTCTTCCCCTTAGCACCCCCTCCCCCCACTCCAATTCCACGCCTCTTGACAAAACTTGCTGTTTGAATACAATTGTGACAATGATACAATTATACAATAGTACAAAGATACAATCTATGACAAACAAGAGACTAATCCTCCAGATAGACTTCCGTTCGGGATTGCCCATCTACACCCAAATTGTCAACCAGATACATGCGCAAATCGCCAGCGGAATTCTTCAGCCAGGCGACCAACTCCCAACTGTGCGGGCGCTTGCCGAGGAGTTACGCGTCAATTTCAACACAGTGGCGCGAGCCTATCGTATTTTGGACGAGGAGCGCATTATTTCGACTCAACAAGGACGCGGCACGTACATCACCGAAATCCCGCCACCGAAGGTCAGTGAAAAGTTTCGCAGAGAAGCGCTGGAAGAACTGACACAGCGATATATCAGCGAAGCCATGCGGCTGGAGTTTTCGAAGAGTGAAATCAGGCAGATGGTCAATGACCAACTCAAGGCTTGGAAAGAATCGGATGAATCTGTAAGTGAATAAAAAGGAGAACGAATGGACACAAAATTTATCAAATCTACATTGGAAAAGAACAAAGCCCAAAACGCTGACCTGCGCATCTCGCCGATTGCAGGAACGATCTTCGCCATCGCATTGGTGATTGCCATCCTGGGCGCGGTGTTCGGCGACGGCAAATACAGCGACGCCGTGCTCGGCGGCTGGGTCATCGCCTGGACGCTGTTCGGCATGTACATCCTGTTTGCTCTGAAAGTGGCGTCGCAATGGGAAAAGGTCGTGGTTTTGCGGCTTGGTAAATTCATGAAACTGGCAGGACCTGGTCCCTTTTGGATCATCCCGATCATTGACACCACGCCGACCTGGATTGACCACCGTGTAATGGTCACGCCGTTTGCCGCACAGAAAACATTGACCAAGGACACCGTACCTGTGGATGTGGACGCCGTGCTGTTCTGGGTTGTGTGGGATGCCGAAAAAGCCGCGCTCGAGGTCGAAAATTACCGAGCCGCCGTGGACTGGGCGGCGCAAACCGCGTTGCGCGACATCATCGGGCGCATGATGCTGGCAGACATCCTCGTCGGGCGCAGCATGATAGATAAGGAACTGCAGCAAGTCATCGATGAGCGCACCACACCCTGGGGCGTGTCGGTGCAGTCCGTGGAAATCCGCGACATCGTCATTCCGCAGGATCTGGAAGACGCCATGTCCCGCCAGGCGCAGGCGGAGCGCGAACGTCAGGCGCGCGTGATTCTTGGCGAATCGGAGAAACAGATAGCCGAATCCTTCGCGGAAGCGTCCCAAGCCTACATCAACAACCCAACCGCCCTACATCTGCGCGCTATGAACATGCTCTTCGAAGGCTTGAAGGAAAAAGGCGCTATGGTCATCGTTCCCAGTTCGGCTGTGGATACGATGAACCTCGGCGGGCTGAGCGGCATGATCTCGCTCGCGCAGAACAACATGCCAAAAGAAGACAAATCGTAGCACAAGATGTCATCTTGCGCTGCAAAAGGAGCAAAAAATGACAACTCGTACCACCACAACCATCTCTCTCATCCTGATCGCTGCCGCAGTTCTGGCGGGAGTCCTGCTCTGGAACCGCCTGCCCGATCCTATGCCATCGCACTGGAACGCCGCAGGCGAGATTGACGGCTACATGCCCAAGTTCTGGGGAGTTTTCCTGATGCCGGTCATCACTGTTGTTCTGTTGGGGCTGTTCCTCGTCATCCCGCATATTGACCCGCTCAAAGCCAATATTGCCAAGTTCATCGGCATCTTCAATGTGTTCATCGTAGCCTTTGTGGCGTACATGCTCTTTGTCTATGGTTTGACTCTGGCAGCCGCACTTGGTTACCAGTTCAATATGACGTACGCGCTTCTGCCGATCGTCGGTCTGCTCTTCATTGGCGTAGGCTACATGATGGGCAGGGCAAAACGCAACTTCTTCATCGGCATCCGCACGCCGTGGACACTTTCCAGCGAGACGGTCTGGGACGAAACGCACAAGCTCGGCGCAAAACTCTTCATGCTCGCAGGCGCAGTGACCATTGTCAGCGCGTTCCTCGGCGAGAACGGCATCTGGCTGCTCCTCGCTGCCCTGTTCCTCGCTGCGTTCGTCCCCATCGTCTACTCGTACATCCTGTGGAGGCGCGAAAATCCGTGAACACCGTCATCGAAGCTGCCTCATTGGTCCGCGTATTCGGTCAGAACCGCGCCGTGGACGGCATGACGTTTCACGTGGAACAAGGCGAAGTCTTTGGGCTGCTTGGTCCGAACGGCGCGGGCAAGACGACAACGGTTCGACTCCTCAGCGGCATTCTGCCTCCGTCCGAGGGAACGGCGCGCGTCTTCGGGTTTGACCCCACAACTCAGGGCGAGGACATACGGCGCAAAACGGGCGTCCTGACCGAGACGCCTGCTCTCTACGAACGACTGTCCGCGCGCGAGAACCTGGAATTTTTTGCCACACTGCAAGGGATTCCTGAATCGGATCTGAGCCGCCGCGTAGATGAGATGCTCGAGTTCTTCGAACTCGCCTCGCGCGCGAAGGATAAAGTGGAGACCTTCAGCAAAGGCATGAAGCAGAGACTTGCGCTTGCCCGCGCATTAATCCACAAGCCGCCGCTGTTGTTTCTCGACGAGCCCACATCGGGGCTGGATCCCGAAGCCGCACAGCAGGTCAACGACCTGATCGCAAGCCTGAGCCGCGCCAACGGTCAGACCGTTGTGCTGGCGACGCACAATCTCTTTGAAGCCCAGCGTCTGTGCGACCGCGTGGCCGTCATGAACAAAGGCAGGATCCTGGCATTGGGCAGCCTGAAAGAACTGGCGCGCAAGTTGTGGCCTGTCACTTGGGTGGACATCACGTTTCACGTGAAACCGTCGGCTGGTGTGGCGGGGAGTCTCAAGGCGCTTCGCGGTGTGATCCAGGTGTTGGCTGACGCGGAGCGTGAAGCGTTGGCGGTGCAGGTCGAGAACGAGGACGTGATCCCTGAAGTCGTCCGTCACTTGGTGAATGGCGGCGAATCCATCCTGAGAGTCAATCCAAGGGACTACACGTTGGAAGATATTTATTTCGCATTGCAGGCAGGTGAAGCATGAACTGGCGTTCGATCTGGGCGATTGCCTGCAAGGACTTGAAAGAAGTGCGGCAAAATAAAGTCGCCTGGGGACCTGCCATCGCGATTCCGCTGATCTTTGCGATCCTCATGCCGATCCTGTTTTCGGCGCTGCCGCAAGTGATGCCCGTGGAAGATATTCAACGCGAACTGGGGGACATGGAAACACTGATGAAGAATCTGCCGCCATCCATGCAGACAATCTTTGAAGGGTTGAAATTAGAACAAACGTTCGTATTATACATGACCGCCTTCATGCTGGCGCCGCTGTTCCTCATTATGCCATTGATGTTTTCGTCGGTCGTCGGCGCAGACTCGTTTGTCGGCGAGCGCGAACGCAAAACGATGGAAGCACTGCTCTACTCCCCCGCCACCGACATGGAGCTTTTCCTCGGCAAGGTGTTGGCGGCGGTGATTCCCGCCATCGCGCTTTCGTGGTTGACGTATCTGGTTTACATCATCGTGGTCAACGTTGCGAGTTATGGATTGTTCCAGCGCATCTGGTTCCCCCTGCCCACCTGGTGGCCCCTGATGTTCTGGCTGACGCCCGCCTTTGCATTGCTGGGCATCGCGGCGACGGTGCTTGTTTCATCGCGGGTCAAGACCTTCATGGAAGCGTATCAACTTTCGGGGTCGCTGGTGGTGCTGGTGTTGGCGTTGGTGGTTGGTCAGGCTACAGGTGTGTTGTTCCTCGGCGTCGGCACGGTGATGATCGTTGGGACAATCATCTGGATCGTGGACGGTATATTGATTTACCTGAGCGTTCGCAATTTCAAGCGCAGTGCTTTGATTGCAAAACTATAGGAGAGTGAATGAACAAACCCTTCAACTGGAAAGTCTTTTTCATCGTGTGGATCGCCGCGGTCTTTGGCGTGATTGCCATTACCCCCTACTCGTTGACTCTGCAAAGCGGAATTTTGCAAAATGCAAATTTGCCGGTTCCATTGCCGCTCCTGATTACGATGCAGATTCTTCAAAACACAGTAATGTTCGGCATCTTGACTGCGCTGGGACTCTTCTTCGCTAACCGCATCGGGCTGGGACTCCCGATTTTGGAAGCACGTTTGCGAGGTGAAGCAGTCTGGGATAGGGTCCGTGCCGTCCTGCTGTTGAGCATCATTGTTGGCGTGGTCGCGTCACTGCTCATTGTTGCCCTGGATGTTTTTGTCTTCCAGCCTGCCCTGCTCCGCGAGTTGGGAGATTCAGCGAACACACTGAATTTACAATCTGCACAGCCACCCGCCTGGCAGGGATTCCTCGCCTCGTTTTACGGCGGCATCAGCGAAGAAGTTTTGTTGCGGCTGTTTGTCATGTCATTTCTCGCATGGCTGGGATCGTTCATCAGCAAAACAATGGAGGGCAAACCGACCAGCGCAGTGTTTTGGACTGCGAACATCCTCGCCGCGGTGCTCTTTGGGCTTGGGCATTTGCCTGCCACAGCGAACCTCATCCCGCTCACGCCTTTGGTTGTTGCGCGCGCCATCATCTTGAACGGACTGGCTGGAGTGGCATTCGGCTGGCTGTACTGGAAACGCGGACTTGAATCGGCAATGTTTGCGCACTTTTCGGCAGACATCGTCCTGCATGTGTTACTGGCATTGTAGGAGGCTGAGATGACGGATGAATATCAAAAATGGGAGTACCGTGTCCAGACCATCGGAAGTTTCTTTGGCACCAGGGATGAACTCATTCAAACCACCCTGGATGAATGGGGCGAGGAAGGCTGGGAAGCCGTCAACGTCTTCATGCCCGAAAACAGCGGCAAGATTACCATCGTCGCCAAACGTCCGCTGACGGAGCGGGTGCGGCGGATGAGGTCCATGCCGGGGGTGAGGCAAAGTTCGTAAATCAGAATCAGGTTCAGGTCACGTATGACGCGTGAATATCCGTCCCAAAGTGGGCGGATATTTTTGTCCGTCAGCGATACAATTACCGCCATGAACAAGATCAGAGATCCTTTCCTTGTTGTTGTGCTGTTGGTGAGCCTTGCGCTTGGTGTGTCCACACTGACTCGCGGGCACGAATGGGGCGACGATTGGGCGTCGTATGTGATGCAGGCGCAAAGCATTCTGAATGGGAACATGGATGAATTCATCGAGCGCAACTCATTCACTATCTTCGAATCTTCGGTTCAGATCGGACCTGTGGCATACCCCTGGGGATACCCGTTGACGCTCGCGCCCGTGCTGTTGTTGCGTGGTGTTCATCCGCTGACGTTGAAACTGCCGGGGCTTTTTTTCTTTGCAGGATTTTTGATTTGTTTTTATCTGTTGACGGAAACCCGCCTCTCGCGGGCCGAGCGCCTGCTTCTCCTTTCACTCTTTGCCTTCAGCCCGGTGTTGATTAAATCCGGCGATTACGTCATCTCTGATATTCCATTCCTGTTCTCTGTGTTTCTGACATTATGGCTCATGGAAAACGCAGAAGTTCGAGCCGGGAAATGGTCTGAAGTGTTGGTGGGTGCGGGCATCTTTCTTTCGTTCTTCTTTCGCACGACGGGGTTTGTTCTGCTTGCAAGTTATTTTGCCTGGCAGGGATGGCGTTTCCTCAGCGACCGCACCCGCCGCAAGGAAATTCTGACCGGCGCGGCAGTGGTGAGCGGCGTATTTGTTCTGCTCTGGTTGATTTCCTCCCTCATTTTTCCCGGCGGGCAAGGCTCGTATTTCCGTCAACTTGCGGGGTTAACGTTCGATACGCTGCAAAGCAATCTCATCAATTATTTTTATCTCTTTGTCCAGTTCTTCGACCCGAACGCAGCGGCGGGATGGACGTACCTTTACTATTTTCTTTTCGCCTTTTTCCTTGCAGGCGCATGGATGCGCCGCCATGCCGATCGGCTTTTGATTATTTTCTTTATCTTCTATTTTGCGGTCATGATTCTCTGGCCCGAGTGGCAGGGGATACGGTTTATCTTTCCGTTGATTCCGCTCCTGATTTATTTCGCCTTTCAGGGCATGCTTGGCGCGGTTGCAAAACTGCCCGGAAGGTATTTTCCCATTGGGCGAACTCTCCATGCCCTTTTCTGGGTTGCGCTGACGGGAATTTTTCTTTTTACATCAGCAAATCACGCCTACGCAAATCTGGTAAACAACCGCCGCATCAACGGTCCGTTCGAATCGTTCAGCATGGAGATGTACGAATACGTCAGGGAAAACACCCCCGCCGACAGCGTGATGGTCTTCTTCAAACCGCGCGCTCTGCGGCTTTTTACCAATCGCGATGCCATCATGTCCATCGAATGTGACCGCCTGCTTCTGGGCGATTATGTCATTCTGCACAAAAACTGGGAGTACAGTCAAATTTTGCCCGGCGATATTCAGAATTGCCGCCTGCCGCTGAAACTGGTGTACGAAAACCGCAAATACCTTGTCTATGAACTGCAAAAGTGAAATTGCCGCTTGAATCGAGCCTGCAAAATCAGTACACTATATCCATGAGCACAACTACTGGCAGGCTGCGCGATCTCGAGGGGAGACAAAATCAACTACTGCGGCTTGTGGAGTTGAGCGTCATCCTCAACTCCACCCTCGACCTGGACGAACTCCTCCAGCAGATTACCGCCACCGCCACCGAACTGCTGGATTGTGAGGGCTCGTCCATTTTGCTTTATGACGAGAAAAATCCGCGCCTCTACTTTGCCGCCGCCACCGGCTCGGACCCGGCGGAACTCGCCAAAATTCCCGTCCCCATCGAGGGCAGTCTGGCAGGGACGATTTTCCGTACCAACCAGCCGATGATCCTGAACAACGTCGAGCAGGACCCGCGTCACTATTCCCTCGTTGCCGACAAAATCAAATTCAAAACGCGCACTCTCCTCGGCGTTCCCATGCCCATCAAGGACCGCGTCGTGGGGGTGCTGGAGGCGGTCAATAAACGCGACGGCAAATTTACCGAGCGCGACGTGGCGATTCTCTCGGTCACTGCCGCGCACGCTGCCATCGCCATCAACAATGCCCGCCTCCTGCACGCCACGCGTCAGGCGCTCAAACAAGCCCGCCAGGCAAACGAAATCAAGAACAACTTCCTTGCCCTCGCCTCTCACGAACTGCGGACGCCTCTCGGCATTATCATCGGCTACGCCACCTTTTTGCAGGAGGATGCAAAAGGCGAACTTTCGGAGCATGCCCATCACGTGCTGACTGCCGCCTCGCAAATGAAATCCCTGCTCGACCAGATGAGCAATCTCACCCTCCTGCAGGCGGAGCAGATGGAAATGCGCCCGCGGAAAATTTCCATTCAGGATATCCTGACCCTCGCCTGCGACGAAATCATGTACTCCGCTGCGCGCCGCAGCCTGAACCTGACCTACGCCTTCGGCGCATTGCCGCATTATGTGTATGTGGATCAGGAAAAGACGACTCTCGCCTTTGTCAACCTGCTCAACAACGCCGTCCGCTTCTCTCCCGAAGGAAGTCAAATTGCAGTCGGCGCAGTGGATCAGGGCGACCACGTCCTCGCCTGGGTGCAGGATCATGGTAAGGGGATCCCTGCCGATAAATTGCAGAAAATTTTCGAAGGCTTTTATCAGATCGAACCGCCCAACACGCGCAGTTATGGCGGGCTTGGAATTGGTCTCACCATCGCCAAGGGAATCATCGAAGTGCAGGGCGGCAAAATCTGGGCGGAATCCGAAGGTCCCGGCACAGGCGCGACCTTCAAAGTGACACTGCCCAAAGCGTAACCCGACAGTCTGCGACAAAAAAGCGCCTCGTCTCTCGACGGGCGCTTTTGATTGCCAGTTACCATTTACCAATCATCCCAAATGCATCGGCATGATCACATGCAGAAAATCATCATCGCCCACCGGGCGGATTACTCCCGGCGCATTCGGCGCGGATGTTTCCAGCGCAACATTCGGCGTGCGAATCACCTCCAGCGCCTCGCGCAGGAACTTGACGTTGAACGCAATCAGCAGACCGCCGCCGTCCACCGTCGCCTCGACGATGGTCTCATTCTTGCCGGTCTCCTCCGAGATGGCAGAAATCTCCACCTCGCTGGGCTGGAGGTCTCCCTGTGCGCTCTTGATATTCAACCGCGCCACATTCGACCCCTCACGGGCGAAAATTTCCGCCTGCTTGCACGCTTTCAACAGCGACGCCGTCGAAACCAGCGTCCGCGACTTGTACGAGCGCGGGATGATTTGCTGAAAATCGGGGAACGTCCCGTCGATCAACTGCGAAACGACCTCCACATCCTTCACGCGGAAAATAACCTGACCGCGTCCCTTCGGCATCACCATGTAAATCGGCTCCTCGCCGTCGCCTGCCACGCGCGCCAGTTCCTTCAAGGCTTGGGCGGGGACGATTACCGAAACAGGAGCAGGCACGGGCGCGGCAAGAACCGCCTTGCGGACCGACAGACGGAAACCGTCTGCCGCCGCCATCGTCATCTTATCCTTCTCCACCTGAATCAAAACGCCCATCAGCACCGGGCGCGCTTCGTCTGTCGAAGCCGCAAACGCCACCTGATGAATCATCTCGCGGAAATCGCCCGAATTGATCTGCACCGCGTCTTCCAAATCAGGCACGGGCAACGGTGGAAACTCCTGCGCATCAATGCACTTGATGTCATTTGTTGAAGTTCCACAGCGCACATTCAACGTCTGCGTCGGCACGTCCAGTTTCAAACTCACCTGATCGCCCGGCAGGTTGTTGACCAGGTCGCTGAACGTGCGCGCCGGCACGGTGGTCGAACCTTCCTCCTCGATGCGCGCCGGAATCCAACACGTAATCCCCAATTCGAGATTGGTGGCAGAGAGACGCAGCCGTCCCTCGTCCGAAGCAATCAAAATATTCGCCAGCACAGGCAGGGTACTGCGCGGCGAAACAGCCTTCGAAACAATTCCCAAACCGCGGGCTAAATTTTCCTGAAGCACGGTCACTTTCATGATGCGTCTCCTCGGTGAATGATGACCCTTGTATTTTACATCATAAAAACGAAACTCTAGAACCCGGTAAACGCCGAGATTCCGAACGCCAGCAGCAGGAACAACACCTCGAGCGCAAACAACGCCGCAAACACATACGCCACATAAGTCCATGCCGAACGCGCCGGCTTTTTCCTTTGGACTTCCTGACCTTCTGCCAGCCTCTGCACTGACTCTGCCGCCTGCGCCGCGTCCTCTGCCCAAACGAGATTCTGCGCTTCATTCTGGACGATGATCCTGTTCCCGCCAAACGAGCGAATCCACTCTGGGGCATTTGCCGCCAAACTCCCGTTCAGGATGACGGTTTGAAAATCGCCATCGGGCTTTACCTCCGGCGCTGTCACAGCCACCTGCACCTTCGCGCCCGATTTTGCCAGCGCCGCCTGCACCGCCGCCGCCAGTCCGTCGCCCGAGTCAATGATCAGCGCCGCAAACGTCCTTTGTTTTTCCGCAAGCGCATCTGCCAGTGAAGCGCCGTCCCTGCGCAGGACATTGAGATGATAGAGCATCACCACGCCAAACAGAAAGAGCAGTTGCAGGGTGTTGAGCAGGGAGTTGACGAAATCCCCCCCCATGTCGCCGCTCAACGCCGCGCGGAGGAGTTGATAGACCAACCCCACTGCATTGACCATCACGCCGATGACCGAAGCGAACAACGCCAGATACAGATACGTCTTGCGAAGCACCGACCTTCTGGCGTGGTCGCCCATCTCGCCTTGCGCCAGCGCCTCTGCCTGCATCGGGCGCCAGGTCATCAGCCAGAGCGGCAAGCCAACCACAAGCAGGGCAATCGCACTGGCAAGTTGCGAACGTTGAAAATCATCCGTCAGGAGGGCGTTGGCAGTGATCACATCTATAATGAATTGAAGCAGCCTTGCCGCGCCGCTGAACGCGACCGCCAGCCCGATGAAAGCCAAAACGTAGTGGTACAGCCGCTTCATCCCCGCCTGACGCACCTTGTCGCCAATTGCCTCGATGTGACGGTTCAGCCAGAAGCCATAATATGCCCACACTATTCCCAGCGGCACGCCGACGGAAATTGATCTGCCGAGTTCCTGGATGAAATATTGCAGGGTCCAGTCCGTGCCGAGCGCCCACATCATGATGGTCTTTATCAGGTTGATTGCCGCGTTCACGACTGTTAGCACCCCGCCAAGCGCCAGGATGTAGAGAATGCCGAGGCGGAGAGTCGAGCCCATTTCGGCGGGATCAGTTAGAGAGTCCTGAATGATGCGCCAGGTATACGCCCAGACCGGCGTTCCAATGACCAACAGCGCTGTCCCGTTGACGACTGTTTCGCGTCCGAATTGTCCGATAATGTTGCCGGGGATGTGGATGAGGAACAGCAGAATCTGTTGGACGCCGAAGACGGTCATTAGCAGACCATAGAGCATCCAGATGTAACGATACAGGCGGCGGACTTCGGTGAAGTTTGTCCGCTCTTTGAGAGTTGCCCAGTCGCCGCGCAGAACATTCCAGAAATACGCTGCCAAAAGCAGGTTCATGACAATGGCAATCAGATTGTCGGAAATGGTTTGGTCGCGGAAGATGGAGAAGGCGCGTTGCGCCTCCAAACCGGCGAGCCGCACGAACCAGCGGTCAATCAGCGAGAGGGTATTTTGCACGACCGGGATAAAGGTGGCGAGCAGGGTTGCGTAGAGGTAGATTGCCCGCAGGCTGGCTTCTTTTTCCTCCTCTTCGCGCGCGGATGCCCTTTGCGCCCACAACCAGTGAATGAGGAAGATCGGCACGCCCACCAGAATCAAAGCCAGCGCCTGCGCCAGTACCTCCGCCCCGCCTGAGATGACTCTGCTCGCCATGGAGCGGAGCAGGCGGATCAGCCCCCACGCCACCACCTCGATGCTGATGAAGGCGACCAGGTAAAAGTAAAGACGGCGAATGGATTTCATAGCGGCTTCCTTTGGAATGTTTTTAGGGGAAAGAAAAGCACGAAATACGCTTGGCGTGGTTATGGGTTGGGCGGTTCCGTGTACCAACTGTAATCCCAGAAATTATAGAGGGGCATGGATGTTATTTTCCATGCGCCGCCCTGCCGCACAAGAATGGCTTTCTGTTCACTGCGGTAGGCAGGCGAAAATGGATCGCCGCTGTTGTAAATCTGCGATATTTCCACCGTGGCGTCGTCGCCGTTGAGGTAGGATGCGCCAATATCCACGGCTTCGTTTTCGGGATTTGCATACCCTTGCAGAAATGGGCGGCGGAACTCTTCGTAGGTGGGCTTGTTCTCAAGGTCGGCGAGGTAGCCGTATGCCTTTTCATAATCCCTGTTGATCAGCGCCAGCACGTAGTTGTGGACGACGCCCTCCGGCGTATCCTCCGCCATATAGGTCTGTGTATCCTGCCGCGCAAAGAACACTATCAGCGCAGCCGCCACCAATACCCCAATACCAATCAAAATGCCTGTCAAAAACCTGTCTTGTTTCATGGGTTCCTCCTGCGGATTCATTGTAGTGGTTTTTGGACGAAAAAACAAGAAAAGAAGTTTCCGGGAGATGGTTTTCTCAAAGTCAGCAAAAGCGGCATCGAATGGATGCGAATGAACCCAATTTTTGTGAACTTCGCGTGATTCGATGCAAAAAAAGACAGAGCGCTCAGAAAGGCAACTTTGAGAACGCCATGGTTTCCGGCAATCCCCGGCGGGGATTTGTTATACTTGCTCTATCACCCAAAAGGAGTAAACCATGACCGTTTCTGCCCCCCGCTGGGATTTGACCAATGTCTATCCCTCTCTCGATTCGAAACAGTACAAGAGCGCCGTCAAGAAATATCAAACCTCGCTGGACGAACTGGAAGCCTTCCTCAAGAAAGCCGGCAAAGCCACATCCCAAACCGACCCGAAAAAACTCGGCAAACTGCTTGGCGAAGCCGTAGACCGCTTCAATGCCCTCCTCGAACTTTCCGGCACTATCAGCCCTTACATTTACTCATTCGTTTCCACCGACTCGCGGAACAAGGATGCCATGCGAGCCCTCTCGGAATTCGAGCAAATGTCGGTCAAGCGCGACATTCTCAACACGAAATTCCAGGCATGGGTCGGTAAGTTGGGCAAAGCCGCCGTCAAAAAAGCCGCCAAAACCAACCCCTCGGCAAAGGCGCATGAATTTGCCCTGCTGGAAAGCGTAGAGCAATCCAAATACCTGATGAGCGAAGCCGAGGAAGCCCTTGCCGCCGAACTGACCCTGAGCGGCGGCAACGCCTTCGGCAAACTCCAGGGAACCGTCACTTCGCAGATGACCGTGGACTTCGAACTGGATGGGAAAGTTCAAAAGATGCCCATGCCCGCCCTGATTAACCTGCGCTCGCACCCCGATGAAGCCACCCGCCGCCGCGGCTACGAAGCCGAGAACAAAGCCTGGGAGGAGGTCAAGGAAGTTTTGGCGGCATGCATGAACGGGGTCAAGGGTGAAACGCTCACGCTCGACCGAAAACGCGGACGTGAGGATGCCATCCACGCCTCGCTCGATTTTGCCCGTATTGACCGCGCCACCCTCGACGCCATGCTGGGCGCCATGCGCGATTCCTTCCCCATGTTCCGCCGCTACTTCCAGCACAAGGCAAAACTGCTTGGCAAGGAAAAACTCGCCTGGTGGGACCTCTTCGCCCCCATGGGCAAGACCGACAAGGTCTATTCGTGGGACGAGGCGCGCGACTTCATCGTCGCCAACTTCAACAAATTCTCTCCCGAACTGGGCGCCTTTGCCCAACGCGCCTTCGACAACCATTGGATTGACGGCGAACAACGCGAAGGGAAACGCGGCGGCGCATTCTGCATGGGCGTGGAAGGCGTGAAGGAAAGCCGCATCCTCAGCAACTTCGACGGCTCGTTCGACCAGGTCAGCACGCTGGCGCATGAACTCGGTCATGCTTTCCACAACGAATGCGCCTGGCAGGCTGGCAAGACACCCATCCAGCAAAACACACCCATGACTCTGGCAGAGACCGCATCCATCATGTGCGAAACCATCGTCACCGAAGCCGCCCTTGAGCAGACCACCGATTCGCAGGAGGCGCTCGCCATCCTCGAAGCGCAAATGAACAACGCCTCGCAGGTGGTGGTGGACATCTACTCGCGCTTCCTGTTCGAGAAGGAAGTCTTCGAGCGCCGCGCCAAATCCGAACTCTCTGCCGACGAATTGTGCGAGATTATGGAGCGCGCCCAAAAAGCCACTTACGGCGACGGCTTGGACGAACGGTACCTGCAAAAGTTCATGTGGACGTGGAAACCTCACTACTACTCCAGCGGTTTCTCGTTCTACAACTATCCCTACGCCTTCGGTCTGCTCTTTGCCACCGGCTTGTATGCCATCTACCAGAAGCGCGGCGCGGAATTCGTTCCCGCCTACAAGGAACTGCTCGCCGCCACCGGCGAAGCGCGCGCGGCAGACCTTGCCGACAAGTTCGGCATTAACATCCGCACCAAAAAGTTCTGGGCAGACAGCCTCGCCATCATCGGCAAGCGCGTGGACCGCTATTGCCAGTTGTAGGAACGTATGACGGATGCGCCTCGTGTCACCCCGTGGGCTGGTTCCATACCCCCGGCCGAATCCACGCTGAGGCAGCTCATGGCAGACGAAGGTCTCAGCCCTTATGCCTGGTCGAACGGACCGCGCGATCGGTATGCCGCGCACACCCATTCGTATGACAAGGTGATTTACGTGGTGCGCGGCTCGATTACCTTCGGCCTGCCCGAACTGGGACAAAGCCTCACGCTTCAGGCGGGCGACCGCCTCGACCTGCCCGCCGGCACCGTCCACGATGCGGTGGTGGGTGCGGAGGGGGTTGTCTGCCTGGAGGGGCACAAAGGCTGATCGAAACAGTATCAGCCGTCGGCGGGGAGTGAAGCGCAAAATCAAAAAAAGGATGCGTCCGCGTTGGGCGCATCCTTTTCGATTATCAAATTTGACAGTGATGGTTTACCAGGTCGCGTTCAGCCAGCCGCGCAGTTCCATGGCTTTGACCACGCGCGAGATGGCGACCATGTATGCCGCGTCGCGCATGTAAACGCCTTCTTTTTCGGCGGTCTGGAGCACGGCGTTGAAGGCGGAGGTCATCTTGGTGTCGAGGCGGCGCAGGACGGCTTCCTTTTCCCAGTAGTAGTTGGCGTCGTTTTGGACTTGTTCGAAGTAGGAGGTGGTGACGCCGCCGGCGTTGCACAGGAAGTCGGGGATGTTGAAGATTTTGTTGGCTTTGAAGAATTCGTCGGCTTCAGGGGTGCAGGGACCGTTGGCGCCTTCCGCCACCAGTTTGACGCGGCTGGACATTTTCTTGACGGTTTCGGCGTTGACGTGTCCTTCGATGGCGGCGGGGATGAGGACGTCGGCTTCTTTGGTGATCCAGGCTTCGCCGTCTTCGACTTCGTAGCCAGCCTGTTCGGCGGCTTTGCGGTCAATGGTGCCGTATTGGTCGGTGATGGAGAGCAGGAAGCGCGGGTCAATGCCGCCTTTTTTGCTGTAGGTGTACGCCTTTTTGTCGTGGCGGTCCCAGCAGGAGACGCAGACGACCTTGCCGCCGAGCAGTTCGACGAAGCCGATGGCGGCGTATTGCGCCACGTTGCCAAAGCCTTCGATGGCGGCAACGGCTTTGGTGGGGTCAATGTTGAGGTGTTTCATGGCTTCGCGCACGGTGTAGATGACGCCGAAGCCGGTGGCTTCGGTGCGCCCCTCGGAACCGCCGCTGCCGACCGGTTTACCGGTAAACACGCCGGGCGTGTATTGACCGACGAGGCGGGAGTATTCGTCCATCATCCAGCCCATCATTTGCGGGGTGGTGCCGACATCGGGGGCGGGGACGTCGTTGCGTGGACCGATGTTCTTCCACATGGCGCCCACCCAGCCGCGGCAGATTTGCTCTTTTTCGTTGTTGGAGAGGGTGGCTGGGTCGCAGATGACGCCGCCTTTTCCGCCGCCCAGAGGCAGGTCGGCGACGGCGCACTTCCAGGTCATCCAGGTGGCGAGGGCGCGCACAGTGTCGAAGGTCTCGTTGGGATGGAAGCGGATGCCGCCCTTGTTGGGTCCGCGTGCGTCGTTGTGCTGGACGCGGAAGCCCTGGAAGACCCGCACCGAGCCATCGTCCATGCGCACGGGGATGCGGAAGGAGTATTCCCGCATGGGCCAGCGCAGGACTTCGCGCACGCCGGGGTCTAGGTTGAGCATCTCGGCAACGCGATCGAATTGTTGTTGCGCCATTTGAAAGGCATTGATTTGTTCAGACATGCTACTTCTCCTGGAGTGATAGTTGTGGTAATTGAGAAAAGATAAGCGGGCATCCCGGAACGGGCGCCCGCCTGTTGCCAAATGATTTCGTCCAATTCTTCATCGTGTCTTACCCAATAACTGATGTTACGCAGGTTTCCCGTAGCGCGACATTCATCTCGTTTGAAACTATGAGATAAATCTCGCACTACCGCGTAAGGTGAGCCAATAAGATTGATTTGCCCGTCAAGGGTATCATGAGAGGCAAAGTCTCGTCAATATGATGAATAGCAGTTGTTTTCAGACAAAAAGACCGGCTTTGCGCCGGTCTTTTTGGGGGTTATTCCAGGTCGGTTTCGTCTGAGTCGTCCTCGCCTGTGTCGAATTCGTATTCCACTTTTTCGCCGTCGAGGTACACCCACAGCAGGAGTACGTGTCCTTCGGGGGTTTCAACGTTACGCGCCGCCAGGATGGGAGCCGATTGTTCCAGCCCCATGTCGTTGCGGTAGTGCAGGTGGATGGGAGATTTTGCCTTCCAGGCGCGGTAACAGCGCTCCACAAGCGCCGGACCGTTGAACGTCCGCAGGCGGGTCAATGCCGGGACCGAGAGGGCAGCGCTTTCGTTCAACCCCAGCGCCCAGGCGTCGTTGACCGCTTCGAAAACGGGAGGAGGTCCTTCGATAATGGTAATTCTATCGTCCATAGTGAACGGGAATATACCACAAAAGACGCCCGCGAGACATTGCGAGTCCGTTAGCCTGAAAGTACCCCGCCCCGGCAATCAACCTGTGACGAAAAATTCTTGCGTTCCCTCTTTCGGGTGGGTATACTTGAAACATTATGATACCGGAGAAAATTGGGCGTTACGAAATCAGGGCGGAATTGGGACGCGGCGGCATGGCGACCGTCTATCACGGCTACGACCCGCGCTTCGAACGTGAAGTGGCGGTCAAAGTTTTGCCCTCCGAACTCTTACATTCCGACCCGCAATTCAAACTGCGCTTCGAGCGCGAAGCAAAAATCATCGCCCAGTTGGAGCATCCCTCCATCGTGCCGGTCTACGACGTGGGGGAGGAAAACGGTCAGCCCTACTTCGTCATGCGCTACATGAACGGCGGCTCGCTGGCGGAGCGCATCAAGCAAAAGGTCATGTCGGTGGAGGAAGCCGCCAGAATCCTCGGGCAGATTGCCCCCGGCCTGGACGAGGCGCACAGCAAAGGCATCGTTCACCGCGACCTGAAACCCAGCAACATCCTGTTCGACGCCAAAGGCACGCCCTACATCTCCGACTTTGGCATCGCCAAACTATCGCAATCGCAGGCGAGCAGCGTGACCGGCAGCGCCATCATCGGCACGCCCGCCTACATGGCGCCCGAACAAGCCGCCGGCGAAACCGTGGACGGACGTTCGGACATTTACGCCCTCGGCATCATCCTCTTTGAAATGCTCACCGGGCGCCAGCCCTACGAAGCCGATACCCCGATGGCGGTGGCAATCAAACACATCACCGACCCGGTGCCGCACATCCTCGAAGCCAACCCCAGCCTCCCCGCCGACGTAGACGCCATCATCCAGACCGCCATGGCGAAGCGCAAGGAAGACCGCTTCTCCACCGCCGTCGAATTGGTGGACGCCCTGCGCATGGTCGGCTCCAATGCCACCACGCAAATGCGCACCGTCAAAGTTCAACCCAAAACAGTAGCCGCCGCAGAGAAAGCCGCCGCTCCGCCCGCCCGAAAACCGCTGAGCATCTGGCTCATCCTCGTGCCGGTCCTTGTGCTGGGAATGCTTGGGGGTGGGTACGCCTTGTTGACCAGAATCAACCGTCCCGTAGAAACGGAAGCGCCGCTCTTCATCCCCACGCAGACCAGCGTCTCCGTCACGCCGACTTCCGCGCCCACGCTCCCCTCAACCACAGAAGCGCCGGTTCTTCCCGCCCCCACAACTGTCCCGCCAACCCCTCTGCCTGCTCCCACGCTGACGCCTGCGCCGCCCAAGCCTCCCGTCATCGGCGGCGCGGACAAAATCGCCTTTGTGGCGAACAACGAAATCTGGCTGATGAACATGGACGGTTCAGACCTGGAGCAGGTCACCTTCGATGGCGCCGTCAAAACCGACCTGCAATGGCTCGCGCCCGATTACCGCTACCTGCTCTTCATCAGCGGAAAAATCGTCAAATACTACGACAGCCAGACTGGCGCGGTGGATACGATTGTAAACTTCCCCTCCGAAGTTTCGGTGGACGCCTTTCAGGTTTCGCACGACGGCAGGCAGGTGATGATTGCCATGAGCAACAATATTTTCGTAGTGGCGTTCGACATCCCCGCGCTCAAAACCGTCACCAACCGCCGGCAGCTGGTCGAATTGAAGGGCGGCTGTCTCGTACAGCAGGTGCCGAAGACCTACACCGTTGCCCGCGTGCGCGAAGCCCGCTGGTCGCGGGATGACAAACTGGTGGCATGGCTCTTTACCGGCAACGACGCCGTCAACCCCAACCTGCAAGCCGAGCAGGTGAGCGTGCTCGATATTTCCGCCTGCAAGCCCGAACTGATTGACCAGAAGGATAACTTCCCCGGCACGCGTTTTGTCCCCGCCGGCTTCCAATCGCGCGAAATCCCCGATTTCGACTGGGACGGTTTCGAACTGTTTGCCTTCAACACGGCGCGGCGCAACAATGGCTGGGGCGAACTGCACATCTACAACTGGAAACTTTACAAAGGCGTCCATTACTCCCCGCTCGGTCCCTGCTGTTATCGCGACTCACGCTGGAGCCCCGACGGCACCTACATCCTCCTCGCCTTCCAGGACCTCGCTCTCGGTCCCGACACCAAAACCATGCTCTATTACGTGCCGGTCGGCGAGTTGGGAACCGGCGCCAAATTCACCCCGCTGCCTCTACCGCCCGATTTCTTCAAAAACCCGCGCGAAGCCCCGCAGCCTGCCTTGCGCCCGGCAAAACCCTAGAGCGCTTGCACAATCTCCCGCACCAGCGCGGGACCCCGATACACCAGCCCCGTGTACACCTGCACCAGACTCGCCCCCAAGGCGAGTCTTCTTTTTGCGTCTTCGGGACTCATGATCCCGCCGGCGCTGACAATCGGGATTTTCCCCCCCACCAGCCCGACCACGCGCTTCAACACCGCCTCACTGCGGACCCTCAGCGGACTCCCGCTCAACCCGCCTGTCTCACGCTGAAACTTTGACGCCACTCCTTCGCGCGACAGCGTTGTATTTGTGGCGATAATGCCGTCCATGCCTTTTTCGAGAATAACGCCGGCGGCGTCCTCCAGTTCGTCGTCGCTCATATCGGGTGAAATTTTTACGAGGATGGGGCGCTTCAGACTCCAGCCTGCGCGTTCCAGGTTGATTTGATGGAGCAGGTTTTCCAGCAGTTCGCGCCCCTGCAGGCGGCGCAACCCCACTGTGTTGGGGGATGAGATGTTGATGGTCAGGTAATCTGCTAGCGGGGCGAAGAGGCGCATCAACTGAACGTAGTCGCCGGCAGATTCTTCGAGAGGGGTATCTTTGTTCTTGCCGATGTTCACGCCAAGCACGACGTTTGAATTGTTGAGCGTTTTGACGTTTGAACGACGCAACCGGGCAGCGACGAATGCTGCGCCTCTGCTCGGAAATCCCAGGCGGTTGATGACGGCTTCATCTTCCGGGAGGCGGAAAAGGCGCGGTTTGGGGTTTCCAGGCTGAGGCTTAAGGGTGACCGTCCCTACTTCGATGTGCCCGAAGCCCAGGGCGGCGAGTCCGTGAACGGCGAGGGCGTCCTTGTCGTACCCTGCCGCCAGCCCAAGCGGGTTTCTGAAGGTCAAACCGAATGCCTGAACGGGTTTCGGTGGCGTCTGATAAAGTTGTGTAAGCAGCCACCTGGAAAGTGGAAAGCCGCCCGCGACGCGTAGAAGTTGAAGCGTGATATGGTGTGCGGTTTCGGGGTCGAGGCGAAAGAGCAGAGGGCGAAGGAGTGAATACATTTTCAAAAGCGCTTCTGTCCGCTTTTATCCAAAAAATACTGGATGATTTCCTCCTCAGGGTGCGGCACGTTCATCAGCGCGAACATCGCCGCCAGTTCGCCGCGGTGATGCGTGTTGTGATTCGGCGGCTGGACCATCATTTGCCACAGCGGCAGGGTGAAGGTCTCGCCTTTGGGATTGGTGTAGGTCACGGAGCGTTGAAGCGACTCTGCGGTTTGTGCGGCGAGGAAGGCGCGCATGTCTTTTTCCACCTCTGTCCAATATTCGCGGATTGCCTTCACGCCGGGGAAGTTATTTGCATTGAGAATCTCCGCCTTTTCGCCGAGCCACCGCTGCCGCCACATGCGCTCGGAACTCATCATGTGAACCAGCGTTGCGTGAACGCTATCCCACGAATGTCCCTGTTTGCGGAAGAGTTGCTCCTCGGTGAGGTTTTCGGCGACGGCGAGATAGCGTTTGTTCGCCCAGTAGTTGTAATCGTACAATTCAACCAGGTAATCTTTCAGGTTCATTTGTATCCTTTGTAAAGGTTGGCATGTTTGAACGTTTACACGTTGGAACGTTCTAAAAACATTCTTGTCTTCTCGACCATTGCGGTTTTCACTTTGCCGGTTTCCTGCCAATGGTCCAGCATCTGCGTGATGGTCAGCACCGCGTGCAGGGAATAGCCCGCCTGCGCCAGCGACTCCTTCGCGCCCGACTGGCGGTCAATCAGCACGACGACATCCTTCACGACCAAGCCCGCGCCTGTCAGTTTTTCGATGGCTTCGAATTTGCTCCCCCCTGTGGTGGCGAGGTCGTCAATGACGAGGACTGTCTCGCCGGCGTGATATTCGCCCTCGATCTCCGCCTTTGTGCCGTAGGTCTTGGCTTCCTTGCGAGGGTAAATCATGGGATAGTCCCCCGCGAGGCTGATGGCGGTGGCGATGGGAATGGCGGCGTAGGGCAGCGCGGCGATTCGAGAGAATCGGAGATTGGCGATTAGTGGAAGGTAGGCTTGGGCGATTTGGGAAAGCAGTTTGGGGTGCGAAATGACCTGCCGCAGGTCAATGTAGATGGGAGATTTGAGTCCCGACTTGAGAGTGAACTCGCCGAATTTGATACAGCCTGCTTCGAGCAGGGCATCGGCGAGGGAGGAGATGGGAGAGTTGGAGATTGGAGAATTGGAGACTGGAGATTGCATGGCTTATTTTATCCTCCCCGCATTATCCGTTCCCGAATCTCCAAGATCGAGTCTCGAAGTTCTGCGGCTGTTTTATGAGGGTCGGCGCTGCGGGAAATCACGCGGGATATGGGGATCAGCATTCCTTTGCCGTCTGCCCGCAGACCCGATTTCAGCGCGAGTTCGAGTTCGCCGCCCTGCGCGCCGACGCCTGGCGCGAGGAACCACAAATCGGGCGCGGCGGCGCGAATCATTTCCATAATTTGCGGGTGAGTCGCGCCGACCACGATGCCGACATTGTTCTTCTCGTTCCATTGCTCCGCAAGTTTGGCAACGTAAATGTAGAGCGGCATGGGCATGTCCGATCCCATCGGCATGACGAGGAGATTCTGCAAGTCCATCGAACCCGCGTTGGATGTTTTGCATAAGAGGAAGGCGCCCTTTTCTGGATTCTGGATGAACGGCTCGATGGAGTCTTTGCCGAGATATGGACTGAGCGTGATGCAATCCACTCCAAGATTTTCAAACGCGGATTTGGCATACGCTTCCGCTGTGGAGGCGATGTCGCCGCGCTTCGCGTCGAGGATGACGGGAATCTTCGAGCCAAGCCGCGTTCCCTCCTCGCGGATGGCTTCGATGACCTGCTTGAGCGCCGTCCATCCGTCCGCGCCGAAGACCTCGAAGAACGCCGCGTTGGGTTTGAATGCCGCAGCGTAGGGAGCGGTCTGTTTGACGAGAGTCAGGCAGAAGTCGAGGGCGGATGCGGGGGAAGGCTCATTGAGGTCGGAGAGGTGCGGGTCGAGTCCAACGCATAAGAGGGAGGAACAGTCGTCCACGCGTTTTTCGAGGAGGGTAAAAAATGTCTCCAAGTTTTCTCCAGTTTGAAGGTTTGAAGGTTAGCAAGTTGGAACGTTCAAACCTGCCAACCTTTCAACGTGTAAACAATTAAGCTTTTCCCAACACCATCGCCAACAGCGCCATGCGCACGTACAGACCGTATTCCATCTGGCGGAAGTACGCAGCGCGGGGGTCGTCGTCGAAGTCCATGCTGATTTCGGTGACGCGCGGCAGCGGGTGCATGACGATCATTTCCCGTTTGGCGGCTTTCATGATTTCGGGGTCAATCACGTACGCGCCCTTGACCTTTTCATAATCGGCGGGGTCTTCGAAGCGCTCCTTTTGGACGCGCGTGACGTACAGCACGTCGGTCTCGGACAGGACTTTTTCGAGCGTGCTGAACTCTGCCTGCGGAATGCCCTTTGCGCCGACCTCGTCCATCACTTCCTTTGGCATTCGCAAAATTTCGGGCGAGACGTAATTCAACTTGACCTTGAAGAGCGAGAGCAGACGCGCCAGTGAGTGAACGGTGCGCCCGTATTTCAAATCGCCGAGCATGGTCACGGTCAGCCCGTCCACCACGCCGACGCCGAGTTCCTCGAAGATGGTGAACAGGTCGAGCAGCGCCTGGGTGGGATGTTCGCCCGTGCCGTCGCCCGCGTTGATGACAGGTTTGCGCGCCGCCTTTGCCGCAATCGCCGCCGAGCCCGTTTCGGGGTGGCGCAGCACGATGACATCGGCGTAACATTCGAGCGTGCGGACGGTGTCGGTCAGGCTTTCGCCCTTCGTCACCGAGGAATACTTCACCTCGTTGATGGGGATGACGCTTCCGCCGAGCCGTTCCATCGCGGCAGTGAACGACGACGATGTGCGCGTGGATGGTTCGTAGAAAAGATTGGCGAGAATTTTCCCTTTGAGCAGGTCGAACGTGCCGATGCGCTCGACCATGCCGCGCATTTCGTGCGCCACGCCGAAGATGTACTCCAGGTCGGCGCGGTTGAACTGTTTGACGGATATGATGTCCTTGCCGTACCATGAGGCGTTTTTATTTTCGCCGAAGGGCAGGTAGGGGGATTGGGATTCGGTTGGCATTTGGGTCTCCTAGTCTGATAGTCGGATGGTCTGATAGTCGAATAGTCGGAAGTCTCATAGTCTCATGGTGTGATAGGCTTTAGAGGCATGAAAGAACGATAAGGCTATAAGACTAGTGACTATAAAACTAGCGGCTAAAAAGATGATTCGCCAGCGGGATGACGTTGATGACAGGTTCTTCGTAGGGATGTACGCGTTTGATCACCTGAATCGCTTCGCTTACCAACTCGCGTCTGCAATTGACCTCGAGCTTGTATTCCGCCACCTCGCTGAGTCTCCCCTCCTCGCCCTCGAAGGGATTCGAGCCTGGCAGGGGGCGGAAGAATCCGCGCACGGGGGTCAGCGAAACGCAGTGGTCGTAGTTGCCGATCACGCCCACGCCAATCTCCGAAAGCGCGTCGGCGAGTGGCATGGCGTGATCTTGCGGCACGAAGATTTCCAGTTTTACGTCGGTGAAGTTTTGCATGGTTTCGTTCCTATTATGCTCTGTTGCAATCATTCAAAAATCTTGCGTATTTTGCGCTCTCTAGCGCAACTTCGGGCGTTAGAGAACGCCCAGTACGCTTCAAAAAAATCCTTGC
>JABRVZ010000112.1:0-14615 GCA_039961775.1 Chloroflexota bacterium | reverse complement strand
GTCCGTCGGTGTGGGGGCGGGCGGGAAGAGTGACTTCCACCCCAGGGCAAGCAGGAGGATGAGTCCGATCATCCCCGGTATGCCAAATTTGAGGAGCGCCGGCGGCAGTTTGGACGCCGTCCTTTTGTAGGGCGCGACGGCGGGCGGCGTGCCGGTGAAGCCGAGAGGAGTGAGGAGACGCGTGAAGTTTTCGGTGTATTCTCCTTCGGCGAAGTTGACAAAGTTGATGGTGTTGAGCGCGAAGGGCACTTCGCACGCGGCAAGCATGATGGGGATGATTTTTTTTCGCAAAGAGAGCGCCTGGGTGTATTCCTTGCGCACCCATTCCGACTCGATGGAATTGGGCGAGAGGACGACGATGAAGTAGCGGCTGGTTTTGATGGCTTCGGGGATGTTGCGCACCCAATCGTCGCCGCCGCGCAGATCGGTGATGTCCCACCAGACGTCGTAGCCGGCGGCTTCGAGGTCGCCCGCCAGTTTGCGGACGAAGTCCATGTCTTTGCGCGAATAACTGATGAAGACCTTTTCCATACTCTCCCAACGTTTGGATGCGAGGTTGTGTTCCGTGCGTGCTTCGCATAATACCATTGTGCGGTGGTTTTGGGGATGTTTGTTTTTCTCGTCTCCCTCATTTTGCCGCCTAATCACAGCCACGAATTACGCGAATTGACACGAATCTTCTTTTCCTGTTCGCGTAATTCGTGGCAAAGAATTGGTACTCCGGGGGCGCTCCCGCAAAAAACTGGCGAACCATAAAAACAGGAAACCAGACTTCCAAAGCCTATGTGACTTTGGAAGTCTGGTCCCATAGCGCCTGATGGGACAGGCTTCTTCAGTTTATGGTGTCACGGTAAACTGCTTGATCATGCCCAGCGTGAAGTGCGGATGCCCTTCTGCCTTGGGGCTGGGGATGTTGCAGATGGCGACGTAATTGCCAGGCGGGAGATCGAGTTCGGCATACTCCACGCCGCCCGCGTCAATTCCGTTCGCGCCGCCCACAGGGGCAAAGGGAGGCGGGCCGCCAGCCTGTCCACCCAGGAAGGCCATCACGTCCGCGGCGGTCTTACCCTCTTCCAGTTTCAGGATGTTGAACTCGTGCGGTTCGGGACCGTCGTTGGTCACTTTGATGGTCAATTTGCCAGATGAGAGAGTATCTGGCATATCGAAGGTGAAATCCTTCAAGTTGACGGTCAAATCAGCCTGCGGTTCGCTCGCGGACGCCGCGCCTGCTTCCACTTTCAGTGACTTAATCATCCCTTTGGCATGGTGCGCCACGTGGTCGCTTGGGGAAGGAATCAGACACAGGATGACGTACTCGCCCGCAGTCAGGTTGATCACCGCGCTCGCCGTCCCGCCAGGATGGACAGCGCCCACGCCGCCGACCTGCTTCACCAGCGCCATCGCGGGACCTTCGCCCTGTTTCAAAGCCTCCTCGAACTGCGCCACAGTCACGCCGTCGTTCAGGCGCAAGAACTGTACGTGATGCGGCTCCGTTCCGCTGTTGGTCAGGATGACGCGCGTCCAGCCTGCCGTCACGGTTTCGGGCGCGGTGTACGAATAATCCGCCGCGTCCACCTTGATTTCAGCCAGGGCGGCAGGAGCGGCAGATTCTTTCGCCAGCGTATAGGTCACGCCGTTGAAATCCGCGTGACGGCCCGTGCAGTCTTTGTCATCATCGGGATTGCCGACGTAGTTAAAGGTCAGGTGCGTGCCGTCGAAGGTGTAGGTGAAACTCACATTCGTAGCACAACCGCCGTCGTTGGAGGTCTCGGTGAAGGTGTTGCCATCCACTTTGTAGGTGGCGTGGACGAAGATGTTATCGCCCTGAAACACATAGAACGTTCCGTCGGTATTGAAAACCAGACCGTAGTTGGTTTCACCTTCCTTGATGAACTTGCCCGCGGGGAATTTCGTTGCTGGCGCCTCGGCAGTTGGAGGAGATGCAGGCGCGGCGGTCTCCGTCGCGGCGGGAGCACAGGCTGCCAGCGCGAAAGCCAGCGCAAGCATCAACGATAAAAATTTGGTCTTCATGTTTTCCTCTTTTCCTTCTAAAGGTGGTGGTAGAGATACCATCTGGCACTCTCTCGACATTCTCAATTTACTCTCAGGCGGATAGAATCAGGTATCGCTGAACGATACAATAAGCGATACAGTCTGGAAGAAGCATTGACCGAACTATCTTTTGGAGAGTGGCTAAAGCGGCAGCGCAAAGCGGCGGGGCTGACTCAAGAGCAGCTGGCAGCCCAGGTAAATTGCTCCACCATCACCCTGCGTAAAATCGAAGCGGAGGAACGCCGTCCCTCCGAGCAAATTGCAGCGCGCCTGGCGGAGATTTTCAATATTCCTCCCCAGGAACGTCCTGCCTTTGTGCATTTTGCTCGCGTTGGCTGGGGCGTTGTTCCCGCATCGAGCCGCGAAAGCGCCCCCTGGCAGATCCCGCCCGCTCCGCCTTCGAATTTGCCCTTCGCTCTCACCTCACTGGTTGGACGCGAACAGGAAATCGCCGAACTCAGCGGCTACTTGCAACAAGCAGAGATCCGTCTGGTGACTCTCACTGGCTCTCCCGGCATCGGCAAAACGCGACTTGCGATCGGGACGGCGCGCCGTGTTCTGCCCCACTTCCCGCATGGCGTTTTCTTTTTTTCACTGGCGCCGCTGACCGATCCATCTCTGATTGTCCCCGCGGCGCTGCAGATATTGGGTTACGTCGAAGATCGGCATCGTCCCGCTGCGCAACATCTCAAGGAGAGCATTGCAGAAAAACAAATTCTGCTCGTTCTCGATAACTGCGAACATCTTATCGAACATGTCGCCCCGTTTGCCTTTGATTTGCTTTCTGCCTGCCCTCGCTTAAAAATTCTGACCACGAGCCGCGAGGCGCTGCGCATCCCCGGCGAATGGCTCTACCCCGTCCCGCCGCTTGCGCTACCCCCTGAGCGTTCGTTCGCCGGCCTGGAAGCGGCGGCGGCATCCCCCGCGCTGACTCTTTTCCTCGAGCGCGCCCGCGCCGCCCGCCCTGATTTTCGCCTGACCGCCGAAAACATCCGGGCTGTTGCCGCCATTTGCGAGCAGCTGGATGGTCTGCCGCTCGCCATCGAATTGCTTGCAGCGCGCATCCGCTGGATGTCGCCGCAAGCATTGCTGGAGCGCATGAGCGCCGACTTTGTGCTTTCCGCCGATGGCATGCGCGCCGTTCCAGCCCGCCAGAAGACCCTGCATAATGCCATTGCATCCAGTTATCACCTGCTCTCGCCCGAAGAACAAACTCTGTTGACGGCCTTGTCCGTCTTTTTGGGCGGCTTCACTGCTCCAATGGCGGAGGCGGTTTTTTTCGAATTGTTCCCCCAAAACTCCATCCCTGCCTTGATTGATTCGTTGGCTGATAAAAGTCTGCTGCAGCGTTCTTTCAATGCTCGCGGGGAGACGCGCTTTCATATGCTGGTCACCATTCGCCAATTCGCCCAGGAGATTCTGCGCCATTCTGGAAAGGAAACGCATTTGCGCGACCTGCATCTGGCATATTTCGTAGAGTTTGCCGAAAGGGGAGAGCGGGAAATCCGCGGTCCAAATCAGGCAGAATGGGCAGAACGCATCCAGAGCGAACAGAACAACCTGCGCGCGGCTCTCGCATGGGCAGTCTCCAGCCATAAGACCGAACAGGCGCTGCGTTTACTGGCTGCCCTCGGCTGGCCCTGGGAAATCCGCGCTCATTATAGTGAAGCGATGCTCTGGCTGGAGCGAATCCGCGCTCTGCCCGACGTGATGGATTATCCGCTTCCGTTTGCCCGTCTTCTTAATCACATTGGACGCTACTGCTGGACACAGGATAACTTCCAAAAAGCGCGTGCGTTGCTGGAGGAAAGCCGCGACATTTGCCTGCGCCTGGGCGAAGCAGGAAAACCGGTCCTTGCCGAGACCCTAAACTGGCTGGGGCTGTTGGAAATCGGACAAAATAAAGAAGCCGCCCGTCCCTTGTTGGAGCAAAGCCTCGAACTCAACCGCGAATGTCAAAATGAATGGGGAATTGCGCTTAGCACCTTCCACCTCGGTATTTTGGAGAGCAATTCCGACCGCATTGAACTCGCACGCACGCTCCTGGAAAACAGCCTGTCTACATTTCGCAGTTTTGGGGACCTGTTCTTCATCTCCAGGGTCTCCATTTTTTTGGGCTACCTTTTCCTCGATCAGGAAGATTTTGAAACGGCGCGCCAATACTTTGAGCAGCATCGCCTTCTTGACGCTCAACTTCAATTTTGGGATGGAATCGCCGAAGCCTGGCGTGACCTGGGGAATTTATCCCGCGCCCTGGGTGATTTGGAGCAAGCCGAGCAGTATTACCAGCAGGGGCGTGCGGTTTGCCGCGAGCATGGGCTTACCAAAACAATCCCATAAAACTTCTCGCATAGAGATTTTCTAACATTTCTCTTACCTCCCTCCCCTTGACGAAAACCTCATCTGGGCATAAATTTAAGCCCGCTTAACTAAAAAGAAGGCTTAACTATGCCCAAAACACTCCAAATTTCTCAATCCCTGCGCGCCTGGATGGATGCTTTCATGCACCGTTCGATGCGCGAGTGGGCGCGCTTCGCCAAATCGACCGGGCTTTCCATGTCGCAGTTCAGTGTGCTGATGCAGTTGCATCACAAAGGTCCCTGCGGCATGTCCGAGATCAGCGAACGCTTCGACGTGACCCCCGCGGCGGCGAGTCAGTTGGTGGAAAAACTCGTCCAGGCGGGCTACCTCGAACGCACCGAAGACCCCTCCGACCGCCGCGCCAAACTGCTGACGCTCTCCCCCGCCGGCGCGAAACTGCTGGAAGAGGGCATCCGCGAGCGCTACCGCTGGATGGATGACCTGGTGCAGAGTCTCCCCGCCGAGGAGCAGGTCATCGTCGGCGAGGCGCTCGAAATTCTTACCCGCGCCGCTCAAGCGATGGAGTCATAGCGCTGCACACTGTCCACTGTCCACTGTCCACTGAACACTGAACACTGAACACTGAACTACTGATCACTTGCCCCCTGGAGTCCCCATGTCCCGTATCCTCAAATACCTCAAACCCTTCACCCTCTTACTGGTGATGGCAATCGCTTTACTGTTTGCCCAAGCCAACGCCGACCTGGCGCTGCCCGACTACATGTCGCGCATCGTCAACGTCGGCATTCAACAGAGCGGAGTCGAAAGCCCGGTGCCCGACGCCATGCGTCAGGTCACGATGGAGCGGCTCGGCATCTTCCTGACCGCCGAGGAGAAAGACGCCGTCCTGGCGCAGTACAAATTGATCGATTCCTCCTCGCCCGACTACGCCGACTATCTCAAGCAATATCCCGCTCTGGCAGATTCACCCATCTACGTCCTGCAGACGACCGACGCGGCGGCGCGCTCGCAACTGGAAGCGATTCTGACCAAACCCCTGCTGGTGGTCTTCGGCATCGAGCAGGCGCTTCAAAACCCCGACCAGGCGGCTGCCATGTTCGGAAGCGGCGGATTCGACCTCTCGAAACTGCCCCCCGGCATGGACATCTTCGACGCGCTGAAGATGATGCCCGCCGCCCAGCGCGATCAACTGCTGAGTTCGGTTGATACGCGCTTCGCCGCCCTGGGCGGAGAGAAAGCCCTGCGGCAGGGCGCAGCCCGCGCCGTGGTCGCCGAATACGAAGCGCTCGGCGTGGACATCCAGAAGGTGCAGAACAACTACCTTTTCAAGGTCGGCGGGCAGATGCTGCTCATCGCCCTCGTCTCGGCGGTTGCCACCATTCTGGTCGGTCTGCTTGGCTCGCGCATCGCCGCGGGACTGGCGCGCGACCTGCGCCGCTTCCTCTTCGAGAAGGTGATGCGCTTCTCCGGCGCGGAGTTCGAACACTTCTCCACCGCCTCGCTCATCACCCGCGCCACCAACGACATCACCCAGATTCAATCGGTGATGGGCATCATGGTGCGCATGGTCTTCTACGCGCCCATCATCGGCATCGGCGGCATCATCCGCGCCGTGGACAAAAGCCCCTCCATGTGGTGGACGATTGCGCTGGCGGTAGGCATTCTGCTGACGATGATTATCACCGTCTTCTCCATCGCCCTGCCCAAGTTCCGCATCATCCAATCGCTGGTGGACAAACTCAACCTGGTGGCGCGCGAAAACCTGAGCGGCATGATGGTCGTGCGCTCCTTCGACCGCGAAAAACATGAAGAAGCCCGCTTCGACCGCGCCAACCGCGACCTGACGAACACCAACCTGTTCGTCAACCGCCTGTTCGTCATCATGATGCCCTTCATGATGCTCATCATGAACGGCGCCACCATGCTCATCCTGTGGGTCGGTTCCAATCAGGTGGCGCAGGCGCAAATGGAAGTGGGCGACATGATGGCGTTCATGCAATACGCCATGCAAATCGTCTTCGCCTTCCTGATGCTCTCCATGCTCTTCATCATGTTCCCGCGCGCTGATGTCTCCGCCCACCGCGTTGCCGACGTGCTGGAAATGCCCATCACCGTGCTCGACCCCGTCCAGCCGAAGCGCTTCCCCGAACCCTTCCAGCCGACCATCGAATTTCGGGATGTCTCCTTCCGCTACCCCGGCGCGGATGACGACGTGCTGCACAACCTGACCTTCCGCATCGAAGCGGGACAAACGGTCGGAATCATGGGGACGACGGGATCGGGCAAATCCACGGTGGTCAATCTCATCCCGCGCTTCTTTGACGTGACCAGCGGCTCGATCCTGGTCAGCGGCGTGGACATCCGCGAGGTGCCGCTCAAAGACCTGCGCGACAAGATCGGCTACATCCCGCAGCGCAGCAACCTGTTCACTGGCACCATCGAGAGCAATCTGCGCTACGCCGACGAAGATACCGATGAAAACACCCTCAAACTCGCCCTCGAAATTGCCCAGGCGGCAGATTTCGTTCAGGAGCGAAGCGAGGGGCTGCAGGCTGAGGTCTCGCAGGGAGGCGTGAACTACTCCGGCGGGCAGAAACAGCGTCTGAGCATCGCCCGCGCCCTGGTCAAGCGCGCCCCCATCTACATCTTCGACGACAGTTTCTCCGCCCTCGATTACCGCACCGACGCCCGTCTGCGTCAGGCGCTGCTCAAGCAGTTGCGGCACAGCACCGTGCTGATCGTCTCGCAGCGCATCGCCACCATCAAAAACGCCGACCAGATTTTAGTGCTGGAC
This sequence comes from Chloroflexota bacterium, assembly GCA_039961775.1. Classification (GTDB taxonomy): domain Bacteria; phylum Chloroflexota; class Anaerolineae; order Anaerolineales; family Villigracilaceae; genus Defluviilinea. The sequence goes on along the minus strand of JABRVZ010000112.1, from coordinate 7,447 downwards.
GAAGGCAGGCTGATCGGTCAAGGCACACATGAGGAATTGATGAAAACCAACGAAATCTACCGCGAGATTGCCCTCTCGCAATTGAAACAGGAGGCGCTGGCATGAACGGCTCCAACGGCAAAGAACCCAAACCCCAATCCACGGCGCTCCCGCGCGGACCGATGGGCGGGCGCGGACCCATGGGCGGCGGTCCCGGCGGACACATGATGGGCGGACCCGTCCAAAAGGCGCGCGACTTCAAAGGCACGCTGCGCAAACTGATCTCCTATCTCGCCCCCTACCAGACGAAAATTCTGGTGGTCTTCGTGCTGGCAATCGGCTCCACCGCCTTCGCCATCGTCGGACCGAAAATCCTCGGCAACGCCACCACCGAACTGTTCAACGGTATTCTGGCGAAGATTGCCGGCACGGGCGATGTGCCCTTCGATGTCATCGGGCGCATCCTGCTGACCGCGCTCGGACTGTACGCCCTCTCCGCCGGGCTGAGTTACGCTCAGGGCTGGCTGATGACCGATGTCGCCATCGAGGTCACCTACAAACTCCGCCGCGAGATGATGGAGAAAATCAACCGCATGCCGTTCCGTTACTTCGACGGCACGCCGCACGGCGAGGTGCTCTCCCTGCTGACCAACGACGTGGACACCATCAACCAGACCCTCAACCAGAGCCTGACGCAAATCATCACCTCGCTGGTGACGGTGGTGGGCATTCTGGTCATGATGCTGACCATCTCCTGGCAGATGACGCTCGTGGCGCTGACGATTGTGCCTGCCTCGATGCTGGTGGTGATGCTCATCATCCGCCAGTCGCAGCGCTTCTTCAAGGAACAGCAGGATTACCTTGGTCACGTCAACGGGCATGTGGAGGAGATGTTCGGCGGGCATCTCATCGTCAAGGCGTTCAACGGCGAGGAGAAGAGCATCGCCAAATTCAACGAGTACAACACCACCCTCTACGGCTCGGCGTGGAAGTCGCAGTTCTTCTCCAGCATCATGATGCCGGTCATGCGGCTGGTGAGCAACCTGGGCTATGTGGCGGTCGTCCTGCTCGGCGGCTGGCTGACCATCCGCAAGGCGATTGCCGTCGGCGATATTCAGGCGTTCATCCAGTACATCAACTCATTCACCCAGCCCATCACCCAGCTGGCGAACATCTCCAACGTTCTGCAAAGCACGGTGGCAGCAGCGGAGCGCGTCTTCGAGTTCCTCGAAAAAGAGGAAGAGACTCCCGAAACCGCCTCGCCGGTCAAACTGGAACGGGTGCGCGGGCATGTCGAATTCCGCGATGTGCATTTCGGCTACACCCCCGGCACGCCGGTCATCAAAGGGTTCTCGGCGGAGATTCAGCCCGGGCAGAAGGTGGCAATTGTCGGTCCGACCGGAGCCGGCAAGACGACCATCGTCAAACTGCTGATGCGCTTCTATGACGTGGACAGCGGCTCCATCCGCATTGACGGTCACGACATCCGCGATTTCACCCGCGCCGATGTGCGCGCCATGTTCGGCATGGTGCTGCAGGATACCTGGCTGTTCAACGGCACGATTCTCGACAACATCCGCTACGGGCGCGAAGACGCGACGGAGGAGGAAGTCATCGCCGCCGCGCAAGCCGCGCACGTGGATCACTTCATCCACACCCTGCCCGACGGCTACAACTTCGTGCTGAACGAGGAAGTGACCAACATCTCGCAGGGACAAAAGCAACTGCTGACCATCGCCCGCGCCTTCCTGGCGGATTCGCCCATGCTCATCCTCGATGAAGCCACCAGTTCGGTGGACACGCACACGGAAATTCTCATCCAGAAAGCCATGGACAAACTCATGCGCGGGCGCACCAGTTTCATCATTGCCCACCGCCTGTCCACCATCCAAAACGCCGACCTGATTCTGGTCATGCGCGACGGCAACATCGTCGAGCAGGGCACGCACGAGGAACTGCTGGCGCAAGGCGGCTTCTACGCCGACCTGTACAACAGCCAGTTCGAGAAGTCGGAAGTGGAGGAGATGGTTGGAGTGTAGTGGTAAATAGTAAATGGTGATTGGTAAATATCAGTGCCCCTCTTCAAACGGAAAGGGGCACTGATATTTTTTGTCCGCCTGTCGGCTCTGCGCTATTCCCGAAGGAAACTGAAAAGGCTAGGCTCATCTATAAACAAAGTGCGGGTGAACGTTAGAGAACGTTCACTATGCTTCACGAAGAGACGCTCTCTGGCATTGGAATTGGAAAGCGCACGCCCTCAACACATGAGCCAAAAAGGACATTTTCGCGGCTTGGTTTTTGCATGCTTGCCTTGATAAATTCATTTGTCGCATATATACTACTTCTGGTATTATACTTATAGTATAATAATATAAAGGAAGGCAATATGACTGACCTTGACCGCCTGCTTGAAAATTGGGAAAGTGTCTATAAGAAAGGATTGCTCACTTTCTGGCTGCTCCTGCTCTTGGACGAGAAACCCTCCTACCCTTACGAAATGAGCGCGGAAGTGGCGCGCCTTAGCGAAGGGACGATTTCTGCCGACGGCAACAGCATTTACCGAGCCATCAGCCGCTTCGAGGAGATGGGGCTGGTCTCCAGCCGGGGGGCGGAATCCAATCTCGGTCCGCCGCGCAAGTATTACAGTCTGACGGGAAGCGGGCGCGAGTTACTGCGCCGCTTCATCGAGCGAAATATCCTCATCTTTCAGCATCCCGCAGTGGCAGAACGTATTCAACATGTTTTGGATGGAGGAAACAATGGACATTCATCTCGCTGAGAAAATCGAACGGCTCGAAGCGCAACTCCCGCGCTGGGAGAAGTGGTTGTATGCCTGCTTTGGCGCGGCTGTTACAATGCTTGGCAATTCCATCGCCAGGGCATTCGAAAGATCGTATTTGACGGCTGCTTTCTTTAAATCTTTGAAACATATCGAGCCGGCCGCGTTCACTGAAAATGCGCCTACCATCCTGCTAACTGACCCGGTTAGCCTGAATATCCAGCGGGCGCTTTTTGCTCCATATTGGTTAATTCTTAGTTACTTTCTATTGTCTGCCATTCTCATTCCCGCTATATGGTTAGCCTTTCATGCCCTGTGGCGTCAAGTTCCGCTGGCAAAGCGGGGTGACCTGATTTTCGGTTATTTTCTTGCTGGCTGGTTGACTCTGCTCTCCCTCGGCGTACAAGACCCATTCAATGCTGACAGCGGTTATAACGTGCTGGTCATCAGTTACTTGCTTGCTCTCGGATTAGGCTACTGGTGGCTGCGCCGCAAAAAAGACAAGGCGGAGGAAGTGTTTCCGTAGAACAACAGGCGGAGGAATTTCCTCCGCCTGTTCTCTTTTCCATCACAACTCCTTTGCCCGTCTTGCAATCCGATCCTTTGCCCGCGCGATGAACTCCGCCAGGGAAATGTTGTTTTGCTGGCTTCCATCGCGCACGCGCAGCGAGATTTGCCCCGCTTCCATCTCGTTTTTGCCGACCACGATCATGTAAGGCACTTTCATCATCTGCGCGTCGCGGATTTTCGCGTTCATGCGCTGGGCGCTGAGGTCGGCGCTGGCGCGGATGCCCTCAGCGCGCAACTGCCGGGCGATATTTTCCGCGTACTCGTTCTGGCTGTCCGTGATGGGGATGACGCGCACCTGTTCCGGCGAGAGCCAGACGGGGAACGCGCCCGCGTAATGCTCGATGAGAAAGCCGATCATGCGTTCGTGCGTGGAGAGCGGCGCGCGGTGGATGCACAGCGGCACCTCCTCCTGCCCGTCCTTGTTGATGTATTTCAGGTCGAAGCGGGCGGGGACGGCGAAGTCCACCTGATTCGTTGCCAGCGAGAATTCGCGCCCGATGGCAGACCAGATCTGCACGTCAATTTTTGGACCGTAAAAGGCGGCTTCATCCTCGGCTTCCACATACGGCACGCCGCCGTTGTCCATGGCGCGGCGCACCATCTCTTCCGTCTTCAGCCACAGACGCTCGTTGTCCACATACTTCTTGCCCAGCCCCGCTTTCGAGTGCAGCGACAGGCGCATGACGAACTTCTCGATGCCGAACAGGTCGAAGTATTTGCGGTACAGTTCCACCACCCCCATGAACTCCTGCTCGAACAACTCCTCCGAAACGTAGATGTGCGAGTCGTTCATCTGCATCGAGCGGACGCGCATCAGCCCGAAGAGCTCGCCCGATTTCTCGTAGCGGTAGCACGTCCCGTATTCGGCGAGACGCAGCGGCAGGTCGCGGTAGGAGCGTTGTTTCGAGGCGAAGATCTTATGGTGGAACGGGCAGTTCATCGGTTTGACGTAATACTTCACGCCCTCCAATTCCATCGGCGGGTACATGCTCTCGGCGTAATAGGGGAGATGTCCCGAACGCAGGAAGAGGTCTTCCTTCGTCAGGTGCGGCGTGCGGACGCGCACATAGCCCGCTTTTTCTTCCATTTCCTTGGCGAGTTTTTCCAATTCCTCGATCATCACGCCGCCGTTGGGCAGCCACAAGGGAAGGCCGGGACCGACCTCCTCATCAAAGATGAAAATCTCCAACTCCCTGCCCAGTTTGCGATGGTCGCGTTTCTTTGCCTCTTCCAACTGATGCAGGTACTCCTCGAGTTGTTTTTTGTTCTCCCATGCCGTGCCGTAGATGCGCTGCAACTGCTTGTTGTTCTCGTCGCCGCGCCAATACGCACCCGCAACGGACATCAACTTGAACGCATCGGGCTTGATTTCGCGCGTGTTCTCCACGTGCGGACCGCGGCACAGATCAATGAACGTGTCGTGCTGGTAGATGGAAATCTCCGGCTTTTCCTTGAGCGGATTCCCGTATTCGTCGAACCCGCCCTGTTCGAGACCGTCAATCAATTCCAGTTTGTAGGGCTGGTCTTTGAAAATCTGACGCGCCTCCTCCGCCGAGACGACCTTCTTTTTGAAGTCGTGTTTGCCCTGCACGATCTGGCGCATCCGCTTTTCGATGGCTTCCAGGTCTTCGGGCGTCAGGCTGCGCGGCAGGTCGAAGTCGTAATAAAAGCCGTTTTCCACCGGCGGACCAATCGTGTATTTTGCCTCGGGGAACATTTCCAGCACTGCCTGCGCCATGACATGCGCCGCCGAGTGTCGAATCCGATAAAGATGGGACTCTTCGTATTTTTCCTGAACTTGTTGCGCCATTTTTCGCTTCCTTTCTTGACTTTGGTTTGTTTCCTGCTTCGTGGACAATTACGCGCCTCGAAGGGAAGCAGTCACAAACCTCCGAGCCGCCGAAGAGTGATGGTAGTGTCATCTTGAGTCATGGCGACCTCCAATTTTTCGCACCACAATGCACACAAAATATTTGTGTACCTCGTGTTAAAACAAAAACCCGCCCGGCTACGGGGCGAGAATTTGATTCACGCGGTTCCACCCGATTTGTACCGCAAGATTAATCTTGCGCTACATCTCTTAAGCCTCTAACGGAGCCACCCGTTTCCCATACTGACTGATCACTGTATTGAACACTGACCACCGTTCTGTTCAACGCTCGCGAGTGGTTTTCTGCGGAGTTCCCTGGAAGAGACTCTCAATCATCGTTCTCTTCTCCCTGTCAGGGACTTGACCGCATACTCGTCTCGGTCGTCGCATTTTACTGATTGCTGAATTGACCAGGTGGGCGAGATAGGGCTCGAACCTACGACCTCTGCTATGTCAAAGCAGTGCTCTAACCAACTGAGCTACCCGCCCGCAGGACTGACATTATAACGAGGTCGCATGGTTTTTGCAATATCTCGCGTTCTTCGCGGCATGGCTTTCTCAAAGTCGCCTTTATGACTGTCTGCTCTGGTTTTTTTGCATCGAATTACGCGAATTTCACAAAAATTAGGTCCATTCGCGTCCATTTGATGCCGCTTTTGCTGACTTTTAGAAAACCATGTTCTTCGCGGGTTTGGCGGATCAAAAGGTTTGTCAGACATGACCTGGAGAAGCCATTGCCCGCCGCGTTCATTCCGCTTCGCCAAACACGATGTGCCCGTCTTCCATCGAAGTGATACACGCCAGCGAATGAATCGGCACCCCCAGCGGCTTGAGCGCCTCGCGCCCGCCCTCGAACACCTTCTCGATCAACGCCCCGATGCCGACAATGCGCGAACCCGAAGCCTCCGCCAGACGCGCCAGCCCCAGAATGGTCTGACCGCTGGCAAGAAAGTCGTCAATGATCAGCACCCGCTCACCGTTTGCCAGATATTCCGGCGAGACGATCAACTCCACCATGCGCCCCTTGGTGTGCGAGGGGGCAAGCGTCAGGTACACCTGATCGGGCATCGTAATCGGTTTGTGCTTGCGGGCATACACCACCGGCAGCCCGAGATGAATCGCCGTTGTCAGCGCGGGAGCAATGCCCGAGATTTCAGCGGTCAGCACCTTCGTCGCGCCAACCGAAGCGAAAAGACGCGCAAACTCCCGTCCGCAGGCATCCATCAGCAGAGGGTCCACCTGATGGTTGACGAAACTATCCACCTTCAAAATCCCCCCGCCCAGATATTTCCCGTCGCGCAGAATCCGTTCTTCCAATTCCTTCATAGCCGCCTCCATGACCAGACAATTTTATTGACATTTTACAACGCGTATGGACGAATTGCAAATTCACATTTGCCTAATCTCCCCTGTGTTAGAATCCTCCCCTATGACCCTCATCCTTGCCTCCAACTCGCCGCGCCGGCGACAACTGCTTTCCCTCGCCGGCTGGGAGTTTACCGTCTCCGTTGCCGATGTGGATGAAACCCCGTTCGAGAACGAAACGCCCGCCGATTACGTTCTAAGGCTGGCGGAAGACAAGGCGCGCACCATCGCAGAGCGCACCGACGGGGAGCATCTCATCCTCGCGGCGGATACCACCGTGGTAGATGGAGGAGAGATTCTGGGCAAACCGTCAGACGAGGCGGAGGCGGTTCGAATGCTCACCCAACTGCGCGGACGCACGCATCAGGTCTACACCGGAATTGCCCTGCTTCGAAAAAGCGACGACCTCCTCCTCACCGACCTCTGCGTCACCGACGTGCCCATGCGCGCCTATACCGACGAAGAAATCCGCGCCTACGTTGCCACCGGCGACCCGCTCGACAAGGCGGGCGCCTACGCCATTCAACATGACGGCTTCCGCCCCGTCGCCCGCATGGACGGCTGTTACGCTGCCGTCATGGGGCTGCCCCTCTGCCACGTCGTCAGGCTGATGCGCCGGGTGAACGTCCCTCCCGCCGCCGATGTCCCTTCGAACTGCCAGAAACTGCTGGAATATGACTGCTCGGTATTCGAGTCCATCCTGCAAACTGCGGAGCCAGAAAAACCGCGCAGATAGAACAACCGAAAGGCAAAGAATGAAGTTATTCCGCTGGATACACCTTATCATTATCATGACCTTTTTGAGCGCCTGTGGATCAGGCGGAAGCGGACTGATTCCCGCCGCCGCCACCGACACCCCCCTCCCGCCTCCCGCCGTGACTGTC
>JABRVZ010000111.1:0-12673 GCA_039961775.1 Chloroflexota bacterium | reverse complement strand
GTTTGTCCAAAGGCGCTTATCAAATAGTCGCTGTACAGGTCAAGAAGTTTGTCGTTTTTCATGCACCAAGTTTACTCAAATCTGCGTAAGGTGAGTTATTAAATTTTGATAAGGTGTACCAACAAAACAATAATTATTATGACATAGCCTTCTTCAATGAAACCCGCCAGTCTGGCAGGCGAACCTGGAATGTTTTTTCCATCTTCGAGCAATCCAATGCCGAAAATAATGGACGCACAGCAGGTGTGGGAAACTCATCGCTTGAAGCAGGCTCAAGTCTTTGTACCAGTTGTTCGGTCCGTTTGGGATCGTTGGCAAGAATCTCCCTTGCCCACTCATAGCGGGATGTATATCCACCGCCTGCCAGATGATAAACACCGCGCCTTTCTTTCATAACATCTTGTAAATTGTCCCGATGGGCGGCAATCACGCTGAAGGTTGCCTCCGCCAAATCTCGCGCCCAGGTGGGATTGCTGATCTGGTCGTTTACAATCCTCAATGCTTGGCTTTTGCGCGCCCACTCCAGAACTTTATTTACAAAGCCTGTTCCGCCCACACTATATACCCAACTGGTGCGAAAAATCCAGTAAGCATTCCCCGCCTGTTGAACATTTTCCTCGCCTGCAAGTTTGCTTCTTCCGTATGCATTGAGAGGATTTGGCGGGTCGCTTTCGGTATAGGGCGCTCCCTTTCTACCGTCAAAAACATAATCGGTCGAATAATGGATAAGCATGGCGTTGTGTCCTCTGGTCCATTCTGCCATTACAGCGGGAGCCAGCGCGTTGATTTTCATTGCCGTTTCCTGTTCGACCTCTGCCCGATCAACAGCAGTATAAGCCGACGCATTCACGATCAGATCCGGCATCTGGTCATTCAGGGTTTGCACAAGAGCGTGAACATCTGAAAGATCTAAATCCTCCTGATCCAGGCAGGTTACTTTACCCAAAAGCAGAAGTCGATTTTTTAATTCCGATCCCAACTGTCCATTCTTGCCAAACAACAAGATGTTCATAATTCCTTTTCGAAGACCTCCGCCTCGGCAAAAGGTTTGCCAGCCATATCTTTCTTAGAGATAATGGGCACTGTGTCGCCAAGGGGCCAGCCAATATTCAGATGCGGATCATTCCATGCAATGGTACGTTCCCATTGCGGGGCGTAGTAATCACTGGTTTTGTAAATAACCTCCGCCTCAGGGGAAGTTACCAGGAAGCCGTGGGCAAACCCTGCTGGAATCCAAAGCATCCGCTTATTTTCAGCCGAAAGATAATCACCCACCCATTGCCCAAACGTTGGAGAACCTCTCCTGATATCAACAGCCACATCGAAGATTTCCCCCACAATGACACGCACCAACTTGCCCTGAGGCTGCCTTATCTGGTAGTGTAAACCGCGCAGGACTCCCCGCACTGATTTGGAATGATTGTCCTGAACAAATTCAAACGGTATGCCAATTTCGGCAAATCGCTGTTTCTGATAACTCTCGAAAAAAAAGCCTCTCTCATCCTGGTAAACAGTTGGCTCGATTAAAAGCACATCGGGGATACTGGAATGTATGACTTTCAATGTATATATCCTCACACTCTTTCTAATTTTGGGAAGAGTTACGGTATAGAGCAATGACCTCGCTCGTGGAACCATCCGCCTTAATTTCTCCATGATCCAACCAGACCGCGCGAGTACACATGGATTCAATGTTGCTGGCAGTGTGGGAAACAAGCAAAATGGTGGTGCCTTCATCCTTGAATTTATTCATCCGAACTCCGCATTTTTGTCTGAAATTTTCGTCTCCCACAGCCAGAATTTCATCCAAAATCAAAATATCCGGCTTCCAGGTGGTGGCAATGGAAAAGCCCAGACGGGCAATCATCCCTGTTGAATATGTTCGCAAAGGCGAATCGATAAACGCCCCTAACTCGGCAAACTCCACAATCTCATCAAGACGCTCTCTAATTTCACGCCGACTGTGTCCCAGAAGCGCTCCATTTAAAAATATGTTTTCCCTGCCGGTCAATTCAGGGTGAAAGCCTGCGCCCAATTCCAAAAGAGGAGAGACACGCCCCCTGATGCGGACGCGTCCTTCGACTGGTATCAACACCCGCGAGATAACTTTTAACAACGTACTCTTTCCCGCTCCATTTCGCCCAACTACCCCCAAAATCTCCCCCTCATGCACCTGTAAATTGATTTGGTTAAGGGCAGTAAATTCACGATATCGTACATTGCGCCGAACAAATTGAATTACATACTCCTTGAATGTTCCAAATCTCTCGTCGGGTTTTCGATAACGGACGACAACATTTTCTAATATGATGACAGGTTTCATTGTGTATATTGAAAGATGAGTTAAGCCAGGTAGGCAAATTCATCTGCCTTTTTTGAAAAATAGATCCAACCGATTGCCAACGTAACAAGAGAAATTAAAGTCCCAACCAGCATGGTTTCAACGGACGGTAATTTTCCATCATAAATAGTCACACGGAACATCTTGATTAAATAGTACATCGGATTCAAATACAACAACCAAAAGCGATACGAATCCGGCAGAATGCTTTCCGGATACACAATAGGCGTCAAATACATCCATGCCTGAACGATAATCTGATACATCTCCTTTATATCGGGAAAGTATACAGCCAGTGTGGAAAGTATCAAACTGACACCCAAGGCAAAGGTCGCCAGCAACAGAATGGGAATGGGGATGAAGAGAAACGCCCAGGTAATGGGACGCCCTGCGGCTAACATAATAAGCAGCAATGGAATTAACGACAACACCAGATTAATCAGCCCAGTGCCAATGGATGAAATCGAGAATGATGTCATCGGAATGTATATCCGTTTCAACAAAGTGCCCCCCCAAACAATATGTGTTATTGCCGCAGTAGTGGTTTGGGCAAAAAAAGTCCACGCCACCAGGCCGCTGAGCAGATAAACGACATATCCTTCCACCTGATGGAACAGAGCCGAAAAGACAATCGCCATCACAGCCATCATTCCCAATGGCTGCAACATGGTCCAGAGGATTCCCAGCGTTGATCGTTTATACCGTGCAATAATATCCCTGCGGATAAGCTGCTGGATCAGGTCGCGATACATGACAAGATCCAGCAATTCTTCAACCGCCGGATGTTTTCTATACTTGCTGTCGTAGGTAAATTCGCTTTGCAAAAAAAGGTTATCTTTCATAGACATACAGATATTATAAACTCATTCTCATTTGACATTTCTCATTTCCTCGTCTAAACTCCCCGCCATGCTCGCCCGCGTGTTTTCCTGTGCTGTCGTTGGGTTGGAAGGCGTCATCGTCGAAGTCGAAGTGGACTATTCCAACGGTTTACCCGCTGTCATTATCGTTGGCTTGCCCGACGCCGCCGTGCAGGAAAGCCGCGAGCGCGTTCAGACCGCCATCAAAAACGCCGGTCTTCACTTTCCCCGTCACCGTATCGTCGTCAACCTGTCGCCTGCCTCCATCCGCAAGGAAGGACCCGCCTACGACCTACCCATCGCGCTGGGCGTTATCATCCTTTCCGGGCGCCTGTCCGCAGAGGCTGTTAAAAACACACTGGTCATTGGAGAACTCTCACTGGATGGCGTTGTCCGTCACACGCGCGGAGTTCTGCCAATGGCTGTGACAGCCCGCGAAAAGGGCTTCAAGCGGATGTTCGTCCCGGAAGCCGATGCGCCCGAAGCGGCTTTGATCCCCGGGCTGGAAGTGTACCCCATCCGAACGCTTGCGGATCTTTACGACCATTTGACTGGTCGCCGTTTACTGGAGCCTTATCAACCCGACGGCAGTTATACCCTCGAACCGCTCTTCATCCCTACTGACTTCGCTGAAATCAAAGGACAGGAACACGTCAAACGCGCCTTAGAAGTTGCGGCGGCGGGAGGACATAACGTGCTGATGGTGGGGGCAATAAACCATTATACTCTGGTACATTGAACCAGCCATCGAGATTAACATTCCCATCAGGATGCAGGATGACTTTGACATGCATCATTTCAAAAAGTTTGCGTTTTTTCTCTAAGGTAATCTCCTCCTCGCTGCCAAGCTCTTCCAGTATCTCGCCGGCGAATCTTTCCATTCTGGAGATGCAGTTCCACGTACCTATAGCCATTGCACCACGACGGTCGTTTACGTGGGCATTCGGTGTGATTGTGGTGATAATCCACCGCCTCCAGATGTTTCGTGGCTTTGCCTTTCTCGCCCAGGCTGTCATCCAAACTGGCCAGGATCTGGAGTGGAAAACCTGCTTTGGCGGCCAGAACCAGCAAGGTGCGCAACATGAAGCGCTTACGCGGTTGACTGATCTGGTCTACTGTCCACGGGCTTTCTCGGAAGAAATCCGCCAGGCTCTTGGGGTCTGGCGTCAGATGGAGCGCACGGGCCAGATTGCTCAGGGTCTTGCGTTGGTTGCAGACAATCATGGCGTCCACAATCTGCAGCAGATGTCGTATTTGCGGTTGGTAAAGTGCAAGCTGCAAGGCAAAAACAAAATTGGTGAGCGCTTCGGAATGTTGTACAATCAGGGAGAGCATTGGTGACCTCTGGTAGTGGATTTTGTTGTGACAAACTAATCCTACCAGATTTGCCAATGCTCATCCCCTTATTTTGGCGAAACTACAGCTCTTTTAAACAACCATTAAACACTCATCAAGAGAACACTTCCACCACCCAACACGCAGAATCTTCGGCGGCGATGGCAGCAGTTCCCGATTTTTGGGAACTCGAGGCTTTGCTTCAATAAAACGACGTGCATCCCAGGGTCCAGAGAGAACTGCTAGAAGTCCAAGCCTCGGTGCGCGCTTTTGTCTCGTGGGTGCTCTACGTCGCCAGTCCGCAGAGCGGGAATCTATCCGATCCGTTGGGGTATGCTATCAGTAGGCTTCGGGAACACCCTCTTCGAGAAGCGCGCGGGGTCTTTCGTCAATTCGCAGATTTGCCACCTCTTGAACTTTTGATGTTGATCGACGCAACTCCCACACGAACCTACGATCTCCCGAGACAAATCAATCACCCACTTGCGCATGTCTGGAAGAGGACGATGGGTACCAATAACCCTCATCTACCAGCCGTACGAACTATCCTCTTTGGCGAAGAAGATAACTCATAACATGCAACTGCAATTTCTGGTCACTTCCAAACAACGCGCCTTCGGCGCGATGTTCATGCGGAACCTGAATCGCGACCTTCTGGTTTTCATCTATCCAACAGATGAAGCGCGCATCTTTCACACCTTTTTCTGCCCGCTCATGCGCATCGTTGCTCTGAGCGCAGACGGGCAAGTACTGTTCGATGACGTCATTTCCAAATGGAGGTTTGTTAAATTGCCCGCCTGTCGTTACGTGATCGAGATCGGACCGAAAGTGGATTACCGTCCTTATGTGAATACCATTCTTTCCGTCGCTCCCGATCTGCCTCAACTGGGGGCAATGGATGCCGGCTCACGAATAGACGGTTTGTTGTTCGCGTTACTGGCGGAAGCCGTGGCCAACATCCGCCGCATCCGCGAGGCGCATCCTGGCGAGGTCAAACCTGAAGTTCAAAGGAAAAAGTTCGAAGCGTGGGAGTGCGGGCAGATCGTGAGTTCAGCCGGGTTTCTCCTGGACTTCTCGCGCGCCTGGAACCTTCCTCACGGGGCAGTGAAGCTCTCCTATTCCGTCCTGCAAGCCGAGGAACCTTATCTTGACGAATTGGTGGCAGCCTCGATCGCCGGGGTTCCCTGGCGGCACGAATTTCCGAATCATTGTATGCGCTGCGGCAAACCAGGTTCGTGGCGTCCGATCCTGAATCCTTCCCCAGACGCCCCGGTTGAAATTACCTGGCGTTACCAGCGGCCGGAGAACGCCGTCCCGATCTGTCACCATTGCACCGAGACACTTGACCTTTTGAGAAATGAGTCCTTGCAGATCGACCTGGCGTGGGGACTTTGGGGTCCGCGCTTCGAGGCTTTTTGGCAGTGGCACCGAGCAGCGAAAAATAATCACCTGCCAGAATGGGATCCATACACCTTTCCGGTCTGGTCGCGCGAATTTGGCGGAGATACCTGGGAGACCGGCAGCGTTTCTTTGAAGGACGCCGAGCCGCGCCCGCCACACGGGATCGGGCGTAACGATCAGCACATGGATGCCCTGCGCCGCGCCTTGTTCAGCAAGAAGTTTCGCGGGCGACAGCCGGGCGAAGCCCCCTTGCAGAAACTACTAAACTACCGGCTCGAACTTCACGAAGGAGAAACCTCATGACATTCTTTGCTTTACTGGGCGCGCTCAGTGTAAGTGTGCTGACCTTTGAACTAATGTCCACGTTCCAATCCGCATTCAGCGTCTTTGGCGGCAACCGCCTGATGAATATTCGAGCCACGAGCACGACGAAGCAGCGTTCCACCTGGGAGGCATTACTCGTTGCTATCCTGCCCGGTCGCTTCGATCCGAACCAGGCGAAGGACACAGCCGATGTGATCAGCCTCCTGCGACGAGCCGGCTATCCCTATGACACACCGGGTGAGTTCTACGCGGTTGTGATCCGTGACTTTTCCCTGTTTCTGACCGTGGGAGGCTTGCTGGCGGGCGCGCTGGCGGCAACACTTGCACCTGACGCAAGTGCAGGTGTGAACATAATCGTGGTTGCGCCGGTGATAGCATTGATCTTTATCTTCCTCGGGTTGCGCCGTCCTTATGTGCGCTTGAAAACCCTTGCCAAGAAACGCGCAGAGTCATTACGCAACAACATGCTGATCGGGCTGTCCGTGTTGAGTTCATTGCTATCTTCGGGTGGCGGCGTGCAGGAAGCACTCCGGCGCGCCTCCACAGTGGGCGGTCCGTTTTGCAATCTGCTCGGCTTGCTCGTGACGCGCATGGAAGTGGAGGATTTTACGAAGGCGATTGAAGTCACGCGCGCGCATCTACCCGACCCTGCCGACGTGGAAGCCAATCTTTTCCTTCGTGACATCTACGACTTTTTTGCCAACAATCGCCCGGTTCTCTCCAGCGTGCAGGGTTTGCAGGAGTCCGTTCACCGTTCCGTAGTGGAAGCGACCGAAGCGCGCGCGGCATTGGTGCGCCAGCGCGCTGGTTTGTTCGGCGTGATGGCGGTGCTGGGTCTGGTGCTGGCGATCATCGCGCCGTTCATACTTGCACCTGGCGCAAGTGCAGGTGTAGGTTCAGGGATGTTGTAGCCGATGCCACAGTCATCCGGAAAGACCGGCTTCTATCATCCCTCGTGGCGGTCCACCGCGTATTGGTCCTTCGCCCTGATTGCAGCCATAGGGATTTTTTCCTTGTGCGCCGTCTGACGGCCTGCTGGCAGCTGACCGCGCTCCCCGGTATTCCGCCTGCGGACTGCGCCGCAGAGCCTTCCATTCCATCCGGCTTGCCCGATCCCTACGATGTCAATCTGCCGGCCGAACCTATTCTCACTGAATAGGTTCAGCGCCGGAACCGGAAATGAAGATTCCCCAATGGGATGGCGCCAGCCGTGTCAACATCGCCTTCTTTGGCCTGCGCGCAGGCGACGCAGGCGGCGAAGACTGCCCGGCGTGCACCGATACCATCATATTGCTGACAGTAGACCCGGTTACGAAAACCGCTGGCATGCTTTCCATTCCGCGCGATATGTGGGTCAATATTCCGGGATACGGCTACAGCCGCATCAATACTGCCTGGACGATTGGGGAGGCTGACAAATTGTCGGGAGGCGGACCGGGTCTCGCGATGGAAACCGCCTCGCAATTCATCGGCGGTCCAATCCATTACTATGACCAGGTGGATTTTGGGACGTACGTGTCCTTTATCAACCCGATTGGCGGGATTGATGTGTACATCGAAGAACGCATGGTGCTTGACCCTGCCAGTTCCGGACGGGATCATTTTGTGCTTGCCCCTGGAGACTATCGTCATCTGAACGGGAAGCGCGCCCTGGCCTACGCGCGCTGCCGCGACGAGTCTAAAGGATGCAGCGGCGGCGAATTCGGCCGGGTGAAGCGCCAGCAACAGGTCATCCTGGCGATCCAGGACAAGGTGCTTGACCCTGCCTATTTTCCTGAACTGATCGGGCAGGCTCCGCAGATCTATTGGGAGTTTTCGTCCGGCATTCACACCAACATGTCTTTTGAGGATGCTTTGAAACTGGCGATGCTGGTAGAGGAGATTCCGGCCGAAAGCATCAAGCAGGGTGTGATCGATTCCAACATGGCGATCCCGTCCAACACACCCTCAACGGAGAGCCCGCGAGCGTCCTGCGCCCCGTTCCTGATCTAATTCGCATCCTGCGGGACGAGATTTTTGTTCCAGGTGGACCGGTGAGTCCTCCGGCGCAAGGGGATCTGAGGATATTGATGCAGACAGATGAGGTGAAGGTCAGGATCATCAACAACACCTACAGCGCCGGCCTGGAGGAACGCACAGCCAGGTTCCTGACGGCTCAGGGAATGCAAATGGTGGAATACGGCATGCCCACTGGGTGGGCCGGTCATACCCAATTGATTCTGTATTTCCCCAAGTTATATGCCTTTCAATATTTGGCAGAACTCTTCGGAGCGGGAAGTCCACAGATCATCCTCCAGACCGACCCAACTTCAAATATGGACATTGAGATTCGCATTGGAGAGGATTGGATCGGCACATTTCCGGAAGGATATTAAATCCCCGCTCAATTGTCGTTGCCAAGGGGAGGCTTGAGAATAAAGGTGGGAATCCCCATATAGCGGCATCTGCCATGATTGCTTTACAAAGAAAGATCGCCGGAATTCCAATCCTGATCCGGCGGTGGGTTTGTTGCCCATGATTGAATTCAGGGTTTTTATAAGATCGAACGATATACAGCCAGCTGCATGCCCCGATAATCTTCCAGATTTGATACGTCCGCGTTCTATCCGTCAACATCATGTAAAATATCCCCATGCTTGCCAGGATATTTTCATGTGCAGTTGTGGGACTCGACGGCGTGATCGTCGAGGTTGAAGTGGATTACACCAGCGGCATGCCCGGTATGACCATTGTCGGCCTGCCGGATGCGGCGGTGCAGGAAAGCCGCGAGCGCGTCCAGACGGCCATTCGCAACGCGGGCCTGGAATTCCCGCGCAAGAGGGTCGTGGTCAATCTTGCGCCGGCCTCGGTCCGCAAGGAAGGTCCCGCATATGATTTGCCCATCGCGCTGGGAGTGATTGTCCTTTCAGGTTATCTACCACATCAAGCCGTTGAGAATACGTTAGTAGTTGGCGAACTCTCCCTCGACGGGCTGGTGCGCCACACGCGCGGTGTGTTGCCGATGGCTGCGACCGCGCGGGCACAGGGGTATAAAAGAATTGTCGTTGCGGAGGCGGACGCAGCGGAAGCGGCGTTGATCCCCGATCTGGAAGTCATCCCGGTAAAAACGCTCGCATCCCTCTTTGACCATTTATCTGGTCGCGTTTCAATCCAACCATTTGTGGCCTCCGGAGACGAACCGCCGCCTGCGTTCGTTCCAACCGACTTTGCGGAGATCAAGGGGCAGGAACACGTCAAGCGGGCGCTGGAGGTTGCGGCAGCAGGAGGCCACAATTGCCTTCTCATCGGCTCGCCAGGTTCAGGCAAGACTTTGCTGGCGCGCGCATTGCCCGGCATCCTGCCAGAGATGACACTGGAAGAATCGCTGGAGGTCACCAGGATTTATTCCATTGCCGATCAGCTTCCGCCCGGCATGCCGCTGATCCGTCACCGTCCCTTTCGTGCGCCACATCACACAATCAGCCATGCGGGGCTGGTGGGAGGCGGGAACATTCCCCAACCCGGTGAGATCTCACTGGCTCATCGCGGCGTTTTATTTCTCGATGAATTTCTCGAATTTGGCACCCGCGTTCTCGAAGTCATGCGCCAGCCGATGGAGGACAAGGTGGTCACCATCAGCCGCGCGCAGGGCTCGCTCACCTTCAATGCCAATTTCCAACTCATTAGCGCGACCAACCCATGCCCTTGCGGCTGGTATGGCGATCCTGTGAAGCCCTGCACCTGCGCGCCATCAGCCGTGACGAAGTATCAGAAGCGGCTTTCGGGTCCCCTTCTGGATCGCATTGATATTCACATCGAAGTGCCGCGTGTGGATTACGAAAAACTCTCCAGCGACCGTCTGGGTGAACCATCTGCAGTGATCCGCCAAAGAGTGGAGGCGGCGCGACAACGTCAGCGGGAGCGTTTTGCCGGTCTCGATCATTCAGGCAACCCAAATGCGTATTCCATAACCTGTAATGCCGACATGCGCATTGCAGAAATTCGTGAATTTTGCAAATTGGATGAGGCCAGCGAAAGATTAATGCGTTCCGCCATGACACAGATGAACCTATCGGCGCGGGCCTACCACCGCATCCTCAAGCTGGCGCGCACGATCGCGGATCTGGCGGGGAGTGAAGACATCCAATCCGCGCATCTGGCGGAGGCGTTACAATATCGTCCCAGGATTTTAGTTTCGGGATAATCTGTTTGAGTTCGGTGCAAATTCGAGCGGTGTGATACCACATCCGTTTGAATCCAATCGGTTTTTGCATGGCATTCCTGCTTTCCACATTCACGCCTGCGCTTGGTGCAGGCTTGGCTGCAGAGTGATCTCGCTTGACAACTTCATGTTTGTTTAGGATAATAACCAAAAATATATTATTATCCTAAACAAAAATGAAAAATGAACTCCTAAAGCCATTCGAAAGTATGCCCTACTTTACAATCGAGGGTTTTCGGCAGATCGCCGGGATGGACTCTCCTGACCAGGTTGTGCGCAATTCGTTGTACCGCTGGGTAAAGGCTGGGCATCTTTTGCAGCTAAAAAAGGGGGTGTACATGACCCGCCGCTTCTATGAACAGCATCGGGGTGACTATTTGTTCTCGGCAGCGGTCAGCGCTATCCTGATTCCTCAGTCCTATGTTTCCCTTGAATTCATCCTGCAGCGGCACAATCTTTTGACCGAGGTAACCTATCCCATCACTTGTATGACATTGAAGGTCACGCGCCGGATCGTCAATGAGATTGGAACCTATTGGTACAGGAACATTCGACCCGACCTATACCGCGGCTTTACCGTTACTGAATACTTTGGCATTCCCGTCGCACAGGCAACGCTTGGAAAAGCGCTGTTTGATTATTTGTACCTGCGCCCGCTGCCGGCTGCGTACCGGAGTATGAAACTCAATCTTGCGGAGGAACTGCGATTGAACCTGGAGGAACTTTCCAGGGCAGATCGAGACGAGTTTTCCAGGTTTGTCGAGGAAAGCCAGTCCCGCAAAATGAACTATATCCTCAACAACTTTCGGAGCAAAGTATGGCTTCCCTGATCCAAATATTACAGCATACGCTTCAATCCAAGGACCCTTCACTGGCCGTGGAGACCAAGCGCATCCTCCTCAAGGAGGTGTTGCAGTCTTATGTGCTGGATTTTCTCTACAACCATCCAAAGTACCGCCGCCTTCATTTCTATGGCGGAACCTGCCTGCATGTTGTGTATGGGCTGAATCGCTTATCGGAGGATCTGGATTTCGACAACAGCGATGAACTTGACCTTTCCAATCTTGAAAAAGATCTAACAGACCTTTTTCGTACATCCCTTGGATATGCCGCAGCAGAGATTAAATCCCAGAAAGGTGAGCATGGAATCCTACGGCTGACCATCAAGCTCCCCGTGCTCAATGAGGTGGGACTTTCCCCATATCCCAACGAAGCTTTACACTTGAAGGTGGAGGTGAGTCATCACAAGCAGACTGCCATCCTGCGTAACACCCCCGTCTTCTACCTGGGACGCAGTTTTGTCCCCTCTCATTTTTCCCTGGAGACCATGATGGCCGGCAAGATGATTGCCTGCCTGGAACGCAACTTCCAGCGCGGCAGGGAGGGAGCGTTCATCAAGGGCCGTGATTACTATGATCTGTTGTGGTTCATGCAGAACGGAGTTCAACCGCTGGAAGAGAAGCTGGCGAAGGATGGCAAAAAAAGTTATACCGTGCAGTCTGCTGTTCAGGCGCTGAAGGAAAAAGTTGCCGGCATTTCCGTGCATGATCTGGCGGTTGATTTGCTCCCCATGTTCGAGAATGCTGGATTTATAGCGTCCTGGCTGGAAAATTTTCATTCGAATTTTGAGCGTTTTGCAGACCGCTACATAAAAAAATCCTAAATGAAACCAATTAATATTTTACGGTTTTGCCTGGCAAAGGGACTGCCAATTCTTCGCAGAACGTCATCTGAATGACGCGCGCAACGAGCAAAATAGCAATCGCTGTTCCGTTCCAAGTCCTTGATTGTCAGACGGTCATGATTATGCGTTACCTGGTCGCGCCAATCATTCCAGAAGATTTCCATGGGCATGCACTCGGGCGAATAGCTGGGCACATAGCGCAGCCGCACTCGCCTGCCATACGTTTTGAGTAATTCAGCCACCAATCGTGAGCCCTCCGTCGTATGGATGCGGGCACGATCTGCAACGATAATCACACGCCGTTTGCGCTGTGCTGAACGGGTCAGGCACTTCTCAACCAAATGACAGAATGCTTTTGCATTTCGTTTCTCGCTCCGAATCCGCACGATCGTACCTGTCCGCCAATCGGCGGCGGCACACTCGTGCCGCTTCGGCGGATGAACGCCTGGCGCGCGAATTCTGCGTTGTTGTCCGCGCAACATCCACATCCGCGTCAACGTCGGAAACAGGCTCATTTCCGCTTCGTC
>JABRVZ010000110.1:0-37457 GCA_039961775.1 Chloroflexota bacterium | reverse complement strand
CCTCCCTCCCCCGCCCCCTGCTATAATCTCCAGCATGTCGGACCTTTTCGACCACGCCCTGCAGGAACGAATGAAAAACGAAGCGCCGCTCGCCGCGCGCATGCGTCCGCGCACGCTGGAGGAATTTGTCGGGCAGGAACACATCATCGGGCCGGGCAAACTCCTGCGCCGCGCCATCGAAGCCGACCGTCTCTTCTCCTCCATCATCCTGTGGGGACCGCCCGGCACCGGCAAGACCACCCTCGCGCAGGTCATCGCCAACACCACCAAGAGTCATTTCGTTACCATCTCCGCCATCCTGGCGGGCAAGGCAGAACTGCGGGCGGTCATCGAAGAAGCCCTCGAACGCCGACGCCTGCACAACGAGCGCACCATCCTCTTCGTGGACGAAGTCCATCGCTGGAACAAGGCTCAGCAGGATGCGCTCCTGCCGCACGTCGAGGCGGGAGTCGTCACCCTCATCGGCGCAACCACCGAGAACCCGTATTTCGAAGTCATCAAGGCGCTCATCTCGCGCTCGCGCGTCTTTCAACTGCGCAGTTTGAACCAGCACGAGACCGGCATCCTGCTCGACCGCGCCCTCAGCGACAAAGAGCGCGGCTACGGAAACAAACGCATCCTGCTGGACCCCGACGCCCGCGCCCACCTCATCGAAGTTGCCGGCGGCGACGCCCGCAACGCCCTCAACGCGCTCGAACTCGCCGTCGAATCCACCGCGCCGAATGAGGAGGGCGTCATCCACATCACGCTGGAGGTGGCGCAGGAGTCCATTCAGCGGCGGGCAGTGCTGTACGACAAAGATGGCGACGCGCACTACGATACCATCAGCGCGTTCATCAAATCGGTGCGCGGAAGCGACCCCGATGCCGCGCTCTACTGGCTGGCAAAGATGATTTACGCCGGCGAAGACCCGCGCTTCATTTTGCGCCGCCTGATTATTCTGGCGGGCGAGGACATCGGTCTTGCCGACCCGATGGGGCTGGTGGTGGCTTCGTCAGCGGCGCAGGCGTTCGATTATGTGGGCTTGCCGGAGGGAATTTATCCCCTCGTCGAAGCGACGCTCTACCTTGCCACCGCGCCCAAGTCGAATAGTGCGGGGGCATACTTCAAAGCGATGAAGAAAATCGAGGACGAGGGGCAAATCTCCGTGCCGCGCCATCTCATGGATGGCCATCGCGACGCCGCGGCGATGGGTCACGGCAAGGATTATGTGTACCCGCACGAATTCGAGGGGCATTTCGTCCCGCAGCAATACCTGCCAAAGCGGCTGCTTGGAACCTACTTCTATTCGCCCTCAGAGGAGGGATACGAGGCGCAGGTCAAGTCACGGCTGGAGATGTGGCGCGAGGCGCAGCGCAAGGCGCTGGGCATTACGAAGGTGGAGAACGTCCCTGCCATGAGCGAGGAACAAATTCAAGAGATGAAGAGGAAGATCAAGTAATGCCTTTATTGCTTCTCATCCGCCACGGCGAAAACGACTATACAAAGTCTCACAAACTCGCGGGGAGGCTGCCCGGAGTGCATCTCAATGAACATGGACAGAAACAGGCTCAGGCGTTGGGCGAAGCGCTGAAGGATGTCCCCATCAAGGCGTTGTACTCGAGTCCGCTGGAGAGGGCGCTGGAGACCGCTGCGCCCATCGCCCAATCCGCCGGTTTGACCATCCAACAGGAGGCGGGACTGCTCGAAACGAACATCGGCGACTGGCAGGGCAAGTCGCTGAAGCGGCTCTATCTGTACAAGCATTGGAAGGTCGTCCAGCGGGCGCCTTCGCGGGCGCAGTTCCCCAACGGCGAGACGTTTTACGAATGCCAGAGCCGCGTCGTCCGCACGCTCGACGCCATCCTTGCCAGACACAAACCGCAAGACATCGTGGCATGCGTCCTCCATGCGGACCCAATCAAACTGGCGGTGGCGCATTACATCGGTCTGCCGCTCGATCAGTTTCAGCGGCTGGGATGCGACACCGCCTCGCTCACGGCGCTTGCCATTGGCGAGATGGGCGCAATGCTGTTGAAACTCAACCAGCGCCCGCCGTTCGATTTTTTGCCGAGGGGCGGGAAAAATAAATCGTAAGCAGAAACAACTTCCGGTCAAGAAAGAAGCGGACGTTTATCGCGTCCGCTTCTTGATTAACTGACGTTACGCAGTTCATTCGTGCCGCGACATTCATGTCGCCTGAAACCACGAGATAAATCTCGCGCCACCGCGTAAGGTGAGTGATTAATTCAACGGCAGCCCCAACTCCATCAATTTCTCTTTGGTGGGATAGCCCTTCTCGTCCCAGCCGCGCCGCTGGTAGAACTCGGGGAGCATCTTGTCCAACTCCGCCACCTTTCCTTTTGCGGGACCGTCCGGCAGCGGCTCATGCAGCATGCGCGGCGGGAGCGTGTCCCACTCGGGACCCGAACCTGCTTTGATGAGGAACATGCGCTCGAGGGTGTACACGCGGTCGGCGGCTTTCAGCACTTCTTCGGGGGTGTAGCCTGCGCCGGTGGAAAGGTTCATCATCGCGGCAAGCGTTTCGGGCCAGATGATGCGGTTCTTGTTGAAGACGTAACGGATGGCGACGAACACGCACAACCCTGATGAGTCAATCAGCGCAAACGAATCCTGGAAGTGTTTGACCAGTTCGGGTTTGCCCTCGGTAGTGAGCGGATCTTCCTTCACCGGCACGCCGAAGACTTCCTCGTAGGCAACGTCGCCTTCCATGTGCGATGCGCCTTTGTTGGACGTGGCGTAGAGCAAGCCCATGCCCTGCGAACCGCGCGGGTCGTAGCCGGGGAACTCCTGCTTGCGCGTGGTGACGGCAATTTCAGGATGACCGTATTTTTCACACAGCCGGTAACTGCCCATTGCCAACTCTCTGCCAAAGCCTTCGCCGTATGCCATCTTTTTGATCATCGCAATCATGGCATCGTGGTCACCAAAGCGCAGCGGCATGCCGGTCACATCGTCGGAGATATAGCCCTTTTCGTACATCTCCATCGCCGCGGCAATTGTCATGCCGGTTGAGATGGTATCCAAGCCATACTCATTGCACAGATAATTTGCCTTGACGAGGGCAGCGAGATTGCTCACACCGCAGCCGGTGCCGAGCGATGAAATCGTCTCATATTCGGGACCTTCGCCCTTACCCTTGTAGGGACCATCCGGCACTTCGGTCAGGCGTCCACACGAAAGCGGGCAGCGGTAACAGGGCGTGTGGCGGATGAGGTAATTGTCCTTGAGCGCGTCGCCGTCAATGTTGTGGACATGCTCGAAGGTGCCTTGCAAAAAATTGCGCGTGGGCAGGATGCCAAGCGTGTTTGTCACCTGCGGCACATACGAAGTGCCGTAAATACGCATGTTGGAGCCTTTCTTCACATCCACGCCCACATTTTTCGAGGTTGCCACACTGATTTCACGCATCCCCTCAGGGTCGTAGAGGGGCGGGTTCTTATTTCCCATCGCCACCACCGCCTTGAGATTTTTACTCCCCATCACCGCCCCCACGCCTGAGCGAGCCGCGGCGCGATGTTTATCGTTCATGATTGCCGCCATGAGCGCGAGATTCTCGCCGGCGGGTCCGATGCAGGCGACGCGCGCATCGGGATGCGTCTCCGCGAGCAGGATGTCTGTCGTCTCATGCGTATCCTTCCCCCACACATGCGCGGCAGAACGGACCTCAACCTGGTCCTCGTTGACCCAAACATATACCGGCTCTGACGCCTTCCCCTCGAAGATGAACATGTCGAAGCCGGTGCGCTTCATCCAGGTCGGAAAATCGCCGCCGGAGTTGGAATGTGCCAGCGCCCCCGTCAGCGGGGACTTGGTGACCACCATGTAACGGTTGCCGGTCGGCGCAGGGGTGGCGGTGAGCGGACCCGTGGCGAAGATGAGCATGTTCTCCGGCGAAAGCGGGTCAACGGTGGGATCCATCTCCTTATACATGTAGTGGATCGCCCATCCGCGCCCGCCGAGGTAATCGCGGGCAATTTGCGGATCCACATCTTCGGTGGTAACAGTTCGGGTGGTCAGGTTCACGCGCAGGATTTTGAGATGCCAGCCGTACATGAGAACTCCTTTGATTGAAAGTTGGAAAGTTACAGGTTCAGCCGCCTGCAATTGCCGAAAAAGCCGTGACCATGTCGCCTTCTTTGAGCGGCGTGTTCAGGTCAACTGTGAGACCGTTCAACACGATGACGCTTTCGTCGTTGAGGGGAATGTCGAAGCGCGAGATGGCGTCATAGACTGTCGAACCTTGCGGAAGGTCCAATTCCACCACGCCGTGCTTGTGGTCGGGCGGAAGGGCTTGCCGGTAATTCGCAATCAATTTGACGCGGATCAACATCGCCTGAATTCTAGCATGAGGCGAAAGAGCCGGCAAACAGACCGTCAGGCGGTTCGTTTTCGTTCCGGCAGAAGGAAGAGGAGAAAGCCCAAAAAGCGCAAGCCGGCGCTCACCCACAACGCCCCCGCCAGACCGATATATCCCGCTATCCATGTGCCCAGCAACGGTGCAAGGATCATGGACAGGTATTGCATGGACTGGGCAATGGACACGAACGTCGCGCTGTATTCGGCAGGGACAGTCTTCATCAACTCGTCGAAGAAAACCAGGTCGAGACCTCCTTGAAAGAACCCCGCCATGCCCGCATACAGGATAATCAACTCGATGCGTGGGGTGAGGGCGCTCAACGCCGGATAGAGCACCATCCCCAGCGTTGTTGCCAGCAGAACAAACCTTCCGCTGCGGCGAAGAGACATGCGGGGCCAGAAAAAATATCCCCCCAGCATAACCAGCGTCATTGCCATGCTGACCGTGCCGATCTGCCCGTCGGTGGCATGCACTTCGCGCACCAGAAACAGCGGCATAATCGGCGTTCCCAGCGTGATGGCGGAAAAATACACAAACCGCTTGAGAGAAAAGGAAAGGAAAGCCGGGTTTGCCTTCAGCAGGTCCAGAATGCCGCGCATTCCCCGCCGCGCAGAAGTATCGGCGGGGGATGACGGAGTTTGGTCGGGGAGTGTGATTTTCCGCGAAAAATAAAAACTGACAAACCCTCCCAGCGAGAGGATGAGGAACATGGAGGCATAATTGACCGGAAAATGGATCAAGTCAATGACGCGGGTGACGATGAATGTGCCGATGACGCCGGTCAACCCAAAGATGGTCCAGCGGCGGCTGAGCAGGGCGTAGCGTCCTGTCGGTCCTGCCACGCCGTTCATCACCACCGAAAACGCCACCGCCAGCGCCGTCTGCGGGATGGTGGCAAATGCCCAAATCCCCAGCGTGGCGATGATGACGTACCTCTCAGCGAGAAGCAGGGCAAGGATGCCGGTCAGCGCATAACACAGGATGACCAGCAAACGCGACAGGCTGTACCAGGGAACGATGTTCCTGCGCGATTGTAAAAACCGCCCGACCACAATCGCCAACAGGAGCCCGGTCACGCCGGGCATGGAGGTAAGCAGCCCCACCTGAAAATTGCTCGCTCCCAAGCGCGTCAGAAAGACGGGGAGGAACGGAGCAGAGATGTTCGAAATGCTCACCCCCACAGCGTCAATCTGTACGTAACGAAAGTTCAGTTTTTGGACACGAAGGTCTTCTTCGCTCAGTGGGGTTACAGAATTCACGAGTCGATTATAACGCCCGAAACTGCCGGGCAGTTCAGGTAGAATCGGCGCATGATTGAAATCCGCCCTATCCAAGAACACGAAATTCCGCAAGCCAAAAGGGTCATTTTCACCGTCGCTTTTGAAATTTTCGGCGGCGCCGATACGCTCGAGGACTCCATTGCCAAATTCTCGGCGCAAGGAAAACTCAGCGAGATGGACGACGTTCAGAAAAACTACTTCCAAAATGGCGGGACATTCCTCGTAACGGTCAACGACGGGCGCATCATTGGCACCGGCGCAATCCGCCGCCTGGAAGAAGATGTGTGCGAACTGAAAAGGTTGTGGCTTCTTCCGGAATATCATGGTCAGAGACTGGGCTACCGTATGATGCAGGAACTATTCCGCATCGCCCGCCAAAAAGGATACAAGTCCATGCGCCTCTTCACCGACCCTGTCTACCAGAAACGCGCCGTGGAATTTTACAAACGGCTTGGGTTTTGCGAAATCCAAGCCTCCGGCGACGACCCGGATGACATCGGCATGGAACTGGCGCTATAGCGCGCCGGCAGGGCGCAGGGCAATTGGCGGCATTGTATAATCGCAGTATGCGAACAAAACAGCCTAATTCCAAAATGTGTTTCATCTGCGGACTCGAAAACCCGGTCGGTTTACACCTGCACATCTACGAAACCGAGCCGGGCGTGGTCGAAGCAAACTACACTGCGCCGGAGCATTTCCAGGGCTACCCCGGCGTTCTGCACGGCGGCATTGTCGGCGCCATCATTGACGAAATCTCCGGGCGGGCGCACATGGGCAGCGACCCCGCAAATCCGCGCTTCATGTTCACCGCCAAACTCGAAGTGAAATACCGCAAAAACGTGCCAGTGGGAAAACCGCTCAAAATCATCGGCAGAGCGGGGAAGGCAAAATCCAGGTCTGCCGAGGCATGGGCGGGAATCTACGACGCCGAAACGGGCGAACTGCTCGCCGAAGGCAACACCCTGCTCATTAACGTCCCCGAGGAACAGTTCGACAAGTCGCGGTTGAGCGAATTAGGCTGGAGAGTGGTGCCGGAAGAAACAGTATAATGATTTGGAAAGAGGAAAACGCCATGATCACCTTCTATCACCGCCCACAGACTCTCGACGAAGCCCTGACGCTTCTCTCTCAACCGAACACCGTCCCCCTCGGCGGCGGGACGCTTCTTTCCAAGCCGACGCCTGATCCTGTTTCCGTTGTTGACCTCCAACTCCTCGGCTTGAACTACATCCGCCCCAAAGGGAGCAGCCTCGAAATCGGCGCGACGGTCACACTTCAGCAGTTGCTTGAGTCGGAGCACTGCCCTGCGGCGCTGAAAACTGCCCTGAAACTCGAAGCGCCCTTGAATCTCCGCAATTCCGCAACGGCAGCAGGGACGCTGGTGGCGTGCGACGGGCGTTCGACGTTTGCGTGCGCTTTGCTCGCTCTTGATGCCAGGGCTGAAATAATCGTAAATCGTCAATCGCAAATCGTAAATCTTGGTGAGTTTTTGCCATTGCGCCCGCGCGGACTCATCACGCAAATCAACATTCCCCTCAACGCCAAATTTGCCTTCGAATACGTTGCGCGAACTCCCTCCGACAAACCCATCGTATGCGCGGCGTTGACGCAGTGGAACTCCGGGCGCGCACGGCTGGCGCTCGGCGGCTGGGGCAAATCTCCAACCCTGGCGATGGACGGCACAGAAGCCGAAGGTCTCGAAGCCGCAGCGCGCAACGCCTGTCACGAAGCGGCAGATGACATGGCATCCGCCGAATATCGCATGGATGTCGCCGCGACGCTGGCAAAGAGATGCCTGGAGACGCTTCTTCCGCCTCTGCCTCCTGATAAAGAGTAGTCGTGACATCCCTCCTCCCCCTCGATCAAATCCTGCAAGGCGACTGCATCGAAGTTCTGCAATCGCTCCCGGAAAACTCGGTGGATTTGGTCTTCGCCGACCCACCTTACAACCTGCAACTTCGCAGCGACCTCTACCGTCCCAACCGCACAAAGGTGAACGCAGTAAACGATAGATGGGACAGATTTGTGGATTTCAACTCGTATGACGAGTTTACACACAATTGGCTACGCGCAGTTCAAAGAGTGCTAAAAGACACCGGCACCATCTGGGTCATCGGCACTTACCACAACATCTACCGCGTCGGCGCGATCATGCAGGACCTGGGGTTTT
This sequence comes from Chloroflexota bacterium, assembly GCA_039961775.1. Taxonomy (GTDB): domain Bacteria; phylum Chloroflexota; class Anaerolineae; order Anaerolineales; family Villigracilaceae; genus Defluviilinea. Next base: position 29,647 of record JABRVZ010000110.1, on the reverse strand, counting down.
GGATTCTCAACGATGTGGTCTGGGTCAAATCCAACCCCATGCCCAACTTCCGCGGGGTGCGCTTCACCAACGCCCACGAGACTCTGATTTGGGCGCAGAAACGGAAAGGGGCAAAATACACGTTCAATCACCACGACCTGAAAACCCTGAACGACGACAGCCGCGAAAACGGACTGCAAATGCGCTCCGACTGGCATCTTCCGCTGGCGACGGGCAGAGAACGGCTCAGGGTCAACGGCGCGAAGGCGCATTCCACGCAGAAGCCCGAAGCCCTGCTCTACCGCGTGATTCTGGCGTCGTCGAAGCCCGGCGACGTGGTGCTCGATCCGTTCTTCGGTACAGGCACAACCGGCGTTGTGGCGAAGAAACTCGGACGTCACTTCATCGGCATCGAGCGGGAGAAAAAGTACATCCGCATCGCGCAAAAGAGGATCGAGGCGGCGGCAGAAGCGGATTCGGAGGCGGTAAAGGTTGGGAAGCCGAAGCAGGTTCGGGTCCCGTTTGGAGCGCTGGTCGAGAGTGGGATTCTGTCGCCGGGGCAGAGTCTGTATTTCGCAGAAAACGGCTTGAGGGCAAAAATCCTGGCGAACGGTCACATCAAGTGTGGAAACATCAGCGGCTCGATTCACGGCGTGGCGAAGGCGCTGTCGAACGGCGCGCCCGTCAACGGCTGGGAGGCGTGGCTGTATAAGGATGAAAACGGAAATAAAATTGCGATTGACGAATTGCGCAAAAAGTTTAGAGCCGAAGCATAAACCAGAAAACACAAGGAGGATCACATGTCCAGAGCGTTTCGCTTGATAAGGGAAGAAAATATCCCCGAATTGAACTCGGTGGCAAGGTTATATGTCCACAAACGCACGGGAGCGCGCCTGCTCTCGATTATCAACGATGATGAGAACAAGGTTTTCTCGATCAACTTCCGCACGCCGCTGAAGGACTCGACCGGCGTGGCGCACATCATCGAGCATTCGGTGCTGAACGGTTCGGAAAAGTACCCCGTCAAGGAACCGTTTGTGGAATTGCTCAAAGGCTCGCTGGCGACTTTCATCAACGCGTTCACCTACCCCGACAAGACGTGCTACCCCGTCGCCAGTCAGAACGTGCAGGATTTCTACAACCTGATTGACGTGTACATGGACGCCGTCCTGCATCCGCTCATCTCGGAGCAGACGCTCATGCAGGAGGGCTGGCATTACGAACTGGAAGACCCCTCCCAGCCGCTGACCTACAAGGGCGTGGTCTTCAACGAGATGAAGGGCGCATATTCGTCGCCCGAAGGCGTGCTGGAAACGAAGGTCATCAACTCGCTCTTCCCCAGGCACGTTTACGGCGTGGATTTCGGCGGCGACCCGCGCCACATCCCCGAACTGACCTACGAAAACTTCAAAGCCTTCCACGAAAGATACTACCACCCCTCCAACGCTTTCATCTTCTTCTACGGGAACGACGACCCAGAAAAGCGTCTCAAACTCATGGAAGGCTACCTCAAGCCCTACAAAAAACTGCGCGTCAAATCGCAGGTTCCGCTGAAGAAGCCTTTCAAGCGTCCGAAAAAAGTGCAATACGCCTACGACGCCGGACAGGATACCGACATCAAAAAGAAACACTACATCACCGTCAACTGGGCGCTGCCCGAAACCACCGACCCGCTGATGAACTTCAGCCTGCGCATCCTCGCCCACATCCTCATCGGCACGCCCGCCTCGCCGCTCAAAAAGGCGCTGCTCGACTCCGGCCTCGGCGAAGACCTGACGGGTCTCGGTCTCGAAGCGGACATACGTCAGATGATTTTCTCCACCGGGCTCAAAGGCACGCGCGCCCGCGACGCAAAGAAAATCGAACAACTTATTTTCGACACACTCGAACGCCTCGTCCGCGAGGGCATTGACCCCGACATGACCGCCGCCGCGCTCAACACCATCGAATTCCGCCTGCGCGAAAACAACACCGGCTCCTTCCCGCGCGGCATCGCCCTCATGCTCCGCGCCCTGTCCACCTGGCTCTACGATGACGACCCCTTCAAACTGCTCGCCTTCGAAGCGCCGCTTCAAGCCGTCAAATCGCGGCTTACCAACGACGGGCGCTACTTCGAGAAACTCATCGAGACGTATCTGCTGAACAACCCGCATCGGACGACTCTGCGCCTCAAACCGGACCCGGAACTGGGTCGCCGTTTCGAGGAAGAGGAGAAAACCCGACTGGCCAAACTCCGCGAATCACTGACCGAGGAGCAGCTCGCTCAAATTGCCGAAAACACCCGTCAACTCAAGAAGCGGCAGGAGACTCCCGACTCGCCCGAAGCGCTCGCCAAACTTCCCACCCTCAAACTCGAAGACCTCGACAGGCAGAGCAAGACCATTCCCATCGAAGCGATGGAAGCGCAAGAGACCAAAGTCCTGTATCACGACCTGTTCACCAACGGCATCGTCTATCTCGACCTCGGCTTCGATTTGCGCGCCCTGCCGCAAGACCTGCTCCCGCTGACGGAGGTCTTCGGGCGCGCCCTGCTCGAAATGGGCACCGAGACCGAAGACTACGTCAAACTGGCACAGCGCATCGGTAAAAGCACAGGCGGAATCCGAAGCGAATCGGTCGCCGCGGCAGTTTTCGGGTCGAGAGAGAGCGTGGTCAAGTTGTTCCTGCGCGGCAAAGCGACAACGGCTCAGGCGTCTGAGTTGCTGAACATCCTGCGCGACATCCTGCTCACCGCAAAATTCGACGATAGAGAAAGGTTCAAGCAAATCGTCCTCGAGGAAAAAGCGGAAGTGGAGACCATGCTGGTGCCGATGGGACATGTCTTCACCAACCAGCGGCTGAACGCGCAGTTCAGCGAGGCGGGCTGGGCGCAGGATCAGATGAGCGGCATTGGGTATCTGTTCGCTCTGCGCGAGTTGGAAAAGGAAATCGGGAAGAACTGGTCGGCTGTGCTGGCAAAACTGGAGGCGATGCGCGAGGCGCTGGTCAACCGCAAGGCGCTGTTGTGCAACGTGACACTCGACGCGGCGAACTGGAACGCCTTCAAACCCCAACTAGACGATTTCCTCGGCGCTCTGCCGCTCAAAGACTTCCGCCTCGTCTCCTTCGACTTCCAGCCTGCGCCGCAAAAAGAGGGCTTGGTCATCCCCGCGCAGGTCAACTACGTGGGCAAGGGCGCAAACCTGTACGACCTGGGTTACGAGTACGACGGCTCGGCTCTGGTGGTGAACGGGTACATGCAAATGGCGTATCTCTGGGAAAAAATCCGTGTGCAGGGAGGCGCGTACGGAGGCTTCTCGTCGTTCGATGACGCTTCGGGCGTGTTCACGTTCCTTTCATACCGCGACCCGAACGTCGCCGCAACCATCGAAAATTACGACAAGGCTGGATCATTCCTCAAAAATCTGGACTCTTCGCGCCTCAACGACAAGGAACTGACCAAAGCCATCATCGCCGCCATCGGCGAGCTGGACGCCTATCAACTGCCCGACGCAAAAGGCTACACTTCGATGATGCGCTATCTGACGGGGCGCACAGACGAAATGCGGCAGGAGATCCGCGAGGAGGTGCTTTCTGCCAACGGCGAGGACTTCATCGCTTTTGGCGAGGCGCTGGAAAAGGCGGCGCAGTCCGAGGCGCTGGCGGTGATGGGATCGCAGAGCGCGCTGGAGAGCGCAAATCTCGGGTTGAAGATGACGAAGGTGTTGTAAGCAAGTCAAGGGCGAAGGTCAAAGGTCAAAAGTTGGTTGTTTGACCTTTGACTTTTGACGATCAGGAGCCTCCCATGAACATTACCCTCCACATCAACGGCATTGACCATAAACTCGAAGCCCCCGCGCACACCACCCTGCTCTCTGCCCTGCGCGGACTGGGCTTTCACGGCGTCAAATTCGGCGACGAGCACGGGCTGACGGGCGCGGATACCGTCCTGTTGGACGGCAAACCCGTCAACGCGGGTTCGATGCTCGCGGCGCAGGCGGAAGGTCACAAGATCGCCACCATCGAAGCGCTCGGCGAGCATCCCGAACAAGGCTGGAAGAAAACCGACGGGCTTCATCCACTGCAAAAAGCCTTCGTCGAGTCGGGCGCGATCCAGTGCGGATACTGCACGCCCGCGCAGATTCTCGCCGCAAAAGCATTGCTCGACAAAAATCCCAACCCCAGCGAAGACGAAGTCCGCGAGGCGATTGCAGGTGTGCTGTGCCGCTGTACGGGGTATCTCAAGCCAGTGCAGGCGGTGCTGAGGGCGGCGGCGGAACTTCGTGGAGAAGCGAGCAGTGATCAGTTATCAGTGAGCAGTGATGAACAGATGAATCTGCCGCCAACCAGTTCGGGAAACGGCGAGACGATGACTCAAACGCGCGTCATGCCGAAAGTGGTCGTCGCGCCCGAAACCGACGGCTGGCAGGTGGTGGGCAAGCCCGAGGTCAAGGTGGACGCGGTGAAACTCGTGCAGGGCAAGCCCGCCTTCGCGGCAGATTTGGAAAAGCGCGGACTGCTCCACGCCAAAGTCCTGCGCTCGCCGCACGCCCACGCCCGCATCAAACGCATTGACGCCAGCAAGGCGCGCGCCCTCGAGGGCGTCGCGGCGGTGCTCACGTGGCAGGACATCCCTCGGGTTGTGTACTCCACCGCGGGGCAGTCCGACCCGATCCCAGGTCCGCTGGATACGTTTTCGTTGGATAACAAAGTCCGCTTCGTGGGCGACCGCGTGGCGTTCGTCGCGGCGGAGACGCCCGAAATCGCCGAAAAAGCCCTCAGCCTGATTGAGGTCGAGTACGAAGTCCTGCCCGCCATTCTCGATTCGCGCCAGGCGCTGGACAACCCCGTGAAGATTCACGACGAACCCGAGTACGTCAACTTCGCCGAGTCGAACCCCGACCGAAATCTTGCCGCGCATATCCGCATTGACATCGGCGACGTGGAGAAGGGATTCGCCGAAGCCGACGAAATTTTCGAAGCCGAGTACGAAGTGCCGAAGGTGCAGCAGGCGCACATCGAGCCGCACGTCTGCGTGACGTATTGGGATGAAGACGACCGCCTCGTCATTCGGACCTCGACTCAGGTCCCGTTTCATGTGCGGCGTCAACTCGCCCCCGTGCTGGGACTGCCCATTAAGCGCATCCGCGTCATCAAGCCGCGCATCGGCGGCGGATTCGGCGGCAAGCAAGAAGTGTTGATGGAAGATGTCGCCGCGCACCTGACCATCGCCACAGGACGCCCCGTGATGTACGAGTACACGCGCGAGGAGGAGTTCATCGCGGCGCGTTCGCGCCACCCGATGAGAATCCGCATGAAGACGGGCGTGAAGCGCGATGGGACGATTACCGCCAACGCCATGTATGCGCTTTCGGACACGGGCGCGTACGGCTGTCACGCGCTGACCGTGACGGGCAACACGGGTCACAAGGCGATGGCGCTCTACGTCGGCGACGGCGAGTATCGCAAGAGTCCCAACATCCGCTTCTACGCGGACGTGGTATATACCAACACGCCGCCCGCAGGCGCATACCGCGGCTACGGCGTGCCGCAGGGATATTGGCCCCTCGACCGTCACATGGAGAAGATTGCGCGGGCGATGGGCTTTGACCCAATCGAGTTCCGCCTGAAGAACGCCATCCGCCCTGGCGAGTATCATCCCTTCAGCACGGCATGGAACGAAGGGCGCGAGCCGCGTCCCGAAATCATCCACACAGTTGGGCTGGAGCAATGCGTGGCGCAGGGCAAAGCGGCAATTGGGTGGGATGATAAGTTTGGGAATGAGGCGTGGCGTTCGGGACAATGGACCGCAGACCGTGGACCATCCACCGTCCACCATCCATCGTCCCTCCGCAAGGGAATCGGCGTCGCCCTCGTCATGCAAGGCACCGCCATCCCCTATCTCGACATGGGCGGCGCGTCCATCAAGATGAACGACGACGGCTCATTCAATCTCCTCGTCGGCGCGACCGACCTCGGCACAGGCTCGGACACCGTCCTGGCGCAAATGGCGGCTGAAGTTTTGGGCGTTCCGCTGGAAGACATCATTTGCTACTCGTCCGACACCGACTTCACGCCGTTCGACAAGGGCGCGTACGCGTCTTCGACCACGTATATCTCAGGCACGGCGGCAGTGAGGGCGGCGGAAATCTGCGCCGAGAAAATCAAAGAGCGGGCAGCCAAAATGATGAATCAACGTTTGAACGTTAAAACGTTCGAACGTTCAAACGTTCGGCTGGCAGATCGCTGCGCCGTATTTCCCGACGGTCAGAAAATTCCACTGAGCGAAATCGCCCTCGACAGCCTGCACCGCAACGAACAGGAACAAATCATGGGCGTGGCGTCTTACGTCTCGCCGTCCTCGCCGCCTCCCTTCGCGGCGCAATTCGCCGAGGTGACCGTGGACACGGAAACAGGCGCGGTCACGGTGGACAAACTGGTGATGGCGGTGGATTCGGGCGTTATCGTCAATCCGCTCACCGCCTCGGGACAAATCGAAGGCGGGATGACCCAAGCCCTCGGCTACGCCGTCTGCGAGGAGATGACGTGGGATGAGCGCGGTCTCATCCGCCAGCGCGACTTCGACCGCTACCACATCTTCCGCGCCGATGAAATGCCCAAACTCGAAACCATCTTTGTGGAAACCTTCGAGCCGACGCACCCGTTCGGGGTCAAGGCGGTGGCGGAAATCCCGATGGACGGCGTCGCGCCCGCCGTCGGCAACGCCGTGCTGGACGCGGTCGGCGTCAATATTGACGATAATCCCATCACGCCTGAGAAGGTGTGGAGGGCGATGAGGGTAAAATAATCTCATGCTCCCGCTCAAAGACACCGTCCCCTCGCGCTCGTTTCCCATCGTCAACTGGACGTTGATTGCCGCCAACGTCTTTGCCTTTGTCTGGCTGGCAAATGCGGGAGCGGGGAGCGAAAGGCTGGCCGCCGCCTTCGCCCTCGTCCCCAAACGCTTCCTGCTGGACCTCGCCAACCCTTACGAATACCTGACGTTGTTCACTTCGATGTTCATGCACGGCGGCTGGGCGCACCTGTTCAGCAACATGCTGGCGCTCTACATCTTTGGCGACAACGTGGAAGACCGCATGGGAAGCGGACGCTATCTGCTGTTTTACCTGCTTTCCGGTCTGGCGGCGGCTTTCGTCCACATCTTCTTCAACGCCAATTCGCCTGTTCCCACCGTCGGCGCGAGCGGCGCCATCAGCGGAGTGCTGGCGGCGTATCTTATCTTCTACCCCACCGCGCGGGTCATCACCCTCATCCCCGTTTTCTTCCTGCCGTGGTTCGTTGAAATCCCCGCCCTGTTCTATTTGGGGATGTGGTTCTTCTCGCAACTGTTCAACGGCCTGTTTTCGGTGATGGCGGGCGTGCAAGCCTTTGGCGGAGTCGCCTGGTGGGCGCACGTGGGCGGGTTCGCGGCGGGACTCGTCCTCGCGCCGTTCTTCGCCCGCCGCCGCTATGTCCGCCGCGTGTACCTTGACGAGTATTACCCCTGGTAACCTTCAGGAGACCCTCATGGATTTCGTATCGCTCATCTGGTTGTTCTTCCTCATCTCATCGCTTCAACCTGTCGTGCGTCAGCGCATGCTGGATATGGCGCGTCAGCGATTGCTTCAACAACTGGAACAGAAACGCAAGAGCCGCGTCATCGTCCTCATCCACCGCCAGGAGACTTTGAGTCTGCTCGGCTTCCCGCTGGTGCGCTACATCAACATCGAGGATTCCGAAGCCGTCCTGCGCGCCATCAAAATGACCGACAAGGATGTGCCGATTGACCTGATCCTGCACACCCCCGGCGGACTGGTGCTCGCCGCCGAACAAATCGCCCTTGCCCTGCGCAAGCATCCCGCCAAAGTGACCGTCTTCGTGCCGCACTACGCCATGTCCGGCGGGACGCTCATCGCTCTCGCCGCCGACGAAATCATCATGGACGAGAACGCGGTCCTCGGTCCGGTAGACCCGCAACTCGGTCAGCATCCCGCCGCGTCCATCCTCAAAGTCCTCGAGCGCAAGCCCATCGCCGAAATTGATGACGATACGCTCATCATGGCAGACATTGCCGAAAAAGCCATCCGTCAGGTGCGGCGCACGGTCAGCCAACTCCTGCAGGACAAACTGCCCCCCGAAAAAGCCGACCAGCTCGCCGCCACGCTCTCCACTGGCACCTGGACCCACGACTACCCCATCACCGTGACGGAAGCGCGGGAACTGGGACTGCCCGTCAGCACCGAGATGCCCGCCGAAATCTATCAAATCATGGCGCTCTACCCGCAAACCGCCCAGCGCCGCCCCTCGGTTGAATATATCCCCGCTCCGCGCACAAGGAATTAACAGATTCTCATGACCGATCAAATCTTCGTCATCGGACACGTCAACCCCGATACCGACTCCATCGCCTCCGCCATGGGCTATGCCTGGCTGCTGCACGAACGCGACGGCTTGAATACCCTCCCCGCGCGCGCCGGCGCGCTCAACCCGCAGACCGCCTGGGTGCTCAAAACGCTCCAACTCGATCCGCCGCTTCTGCTCACCGACGCCTCGCCGCGCTTCGAATCGGTGATGAAGCGGCTCGACACGCTCACGCCCGATTCCCAACTCGGCGCGGCGTGGACCCTCGCCAGCAAAACGGGCGGACTCGCCCCCGTCGTCAGCGCAGACGGCAAACCCTACGGGCTCATCAACGGCCTCAGCCTCTTCAACTACTTCACCAAAATCCTCGGACCGCGCCCCGGCGACACCACCGTGCGCGAGATGATGTCCGCTCCATGCCGCGACGCCGCCGACACCACCGTCCCCAAATACCCCGCCAACGCCCACATCCGCGACTCGCTCAACCGCATCCTGCGCGACGACCACGACGACTACTGGGTCACCGACGAAAACGGCTTGTACCTCGGCATCGCCCGCCAGCGCGACATCCTCAACCCGCCGCGCCTCAAAATCATCCTCGTGGATCACAACGAACCGCGCCAATCCATCGCCTCGCTCGAAGAAGCCGAACTGCTCGAAATTCTGGATCATCACCGCCTCGGCAACCCGCACACCCACACCCCCATCCGCTTCACCGTGGACATCGTCGGCTCGACCTCCACCCTTGTCACCGAACAGACCGCCGAAGCGGGACTCTCCGCCCCGCCGGACCTTGCCGGTGCGCTTCTTGCCGGACTTTTAGCGGATACCCTCATCCTGACCTCTCCCACTACCACGCCGCGCGACAAGGAAGCCGCCGAACGCCTGGCACGCTGGGCATTCGTGGGCGGGAGCCCGCTCAAAGGCGAGACCATCGAATCCTTCGGGCGGCAGGTACTCTCTGCCGGCGCGGGACTTTCCAACCGCACGCCCGAAGAAATCGTCAGCAACGACATCAAGCCCTACGAAGCCGGCGGCTTCAAACTTGCCATTGCCCAGGCGGAAGTCACTGACCTCGTCCAACTTCCCGAACACCTCGAGCCACTCACCAAAGCCCTCGACGACCTGCGCGACAAACGCGGTCTCGACTTTGCCATGCTGCTCGTCACCGACGTGGTGCGCGGCTCCAGCAGGCTGATCGTCTCCTCCAACCCGCCGCCCATCCTCGCCGACCTGCCCTACCCGCCCCTCCCCGACGGCACGCGCGATGCGCCCGGCGTGGTCTCGCGCAAGAAGCAATTGCTGCCGGTGGTGCTGGGTCTGCTGGAGAGGTAGTTGCTCGAATGCGAATTGAAACGATTTTATGAAAACCATTTACCAGGCTCTCTCCGAACTGGAAAAGAACAACGAAGCCGCGGCGTTATGCACGGTGGTGAAAAGCGAAGGTTCCACGCCGCGGCATGTGGGCAGCAAGATGCTCGTCTATCCCGACGGCAGTTTCATCGGGACAGTGGGCGGCGGGGACCTGGAGCACCGCGTCCTCGATGAAGCGTGGATGGCAATCGGCGACGGTCAGCCGCGCCTGCTGAAATATTCGATGGTGGACCCCAGCCGCGGCGACCCTGGCGTGTGCGGCGGAACTGTGGAGGTGTTTGTGGAACCGATTCTGCCCCCTGCAATGGTTGTTGTGGTCGGAGGGGGGCACGTTGGCAAGGCGGTTGTGCATCTCGCCAAGTGGCTCGGCTTTCGGGTCGCCGTCAGCGATGACCGCGCCGAGTTTTGCACTCCCGAAGCCGTGCCGGGCGCAGATGCGTACTATCCCTGCCTGATGGCAGAGTTGCCGAATCAACTCAAAGTGTCGCGGCGGACTTTTATCGTGGTGACCAGCCGAGGGTCCAGCATTGACGCGGCAGGGCTGCCGGCGCTGCTCCAGTCGCAGGCGGCGTACATCGGCGTCATCGGTTCGAAGCGCCGCTGGCTGACGACGGTCAAGGCGTTGAAAGAGCAGGGCGTCCCCGATGAGTTGATCCAGAAGGTGCATTCGCCAATTGGTTTGGAGTTGAACGCCGAGACGCCCGAAGAGATTGCCGTCAGCATCATGGCGGAAATTTTGATGGTGCGCAACAAGGGGACGGGAAAGATGATGAAGGAGTAGAGGGAAGAGAGCAGTTACCAGTTACCAGTTACCAGTTACCAGTGATCAGTGATCAGTGCAGTCTGTCGAAGCGCGAAACTTTTGGGGAGGAAATTCGTAGGAATAAGAAAAACGGTTCTTGACCTGCAAGTCCGATGGGCTATAATCAAATCAACGGTCTTCAAAAAGGAGAAAATCATGGCGAGAGTCTTTGATGTTATCGAATATCCGAGCGAGATGCAGGGCGAAATCGTCCATCGCTTTCCCGAACAGGGCATCGGCGATTTTCGCATCGGCTCGCAGTTGATTGTGCGCGAGGCACAGGCAGCGGTGTTCTTCCGCGACGGGCAGGCTTTGGATGTGTTCCGCGGCGGACGCCACACCCTGACTACAGCCAACATCCCCCTGCTCATCAACCTGCTTGGCAAACTGTTCAACGAGCGCACACCCTTCCCGGCAGAGGTGTACTTCGTCTCGATGAAAGAGTTTGCCAACGAGAAATGGGGAACCCCCCAGCCGATTATCGTCCGCAATCCGGGCATGGGGCTGGGCGTGGCGCTCCTGCAGGGATTTGGCACATTCTCGTTCCAGGTGAAGGACCCGCAGCAGTTTGTGACGCAGGTCGTCGGCACGCAGGGCGCGTACCGCACGGCAGACATCGAAGACCGCCTGAAGACCATGCTGCTTTCCACACTTCAGGATGTGCTGGGCGAGACGACTTCCGCGAAGAGCGTGGTGGAACTCATCGGGCTGACGGAGGAGATTGGGGCGGCGGTGCGGGCGAAGGCGCAGGATGATTTCGAAGCGCTTGGGCTCACGCTGAAATCTTTCTACATCGGCAACCTCAAACCTTCCAGCAAGTCGGCTCAGGAACTGCGCGATATGGGCATGCTCGATATGGCAACCTACACCCAACTGCAAGCCGCGGATGCCATGCGCGATGCGGCGCAGAACCCAAGCGGCGGCGCCGGTCTCACGGCGGGAATCGGCGCGGGGATGGGCATAGGCAACCTGATGCAGCAGGCGACTTCCGGCGCAATGCAGCAGGGACAGCAATCACAGCAATCCGGCGGAGGCGCGGCGGCGGGCATCCCCGAAGTGATGACGCCCTCCGAGGCGGCGGCAATCCTCAAAGTCTCGGAGGAAGATGTGAAAGCCGCCATCGAAGCCGGCGACCTGAAGGCAAAGAAACTCGGTAATGCCTACCGCATCAGCAAGGCGGCGCTGGAGGAGTTTCTCAAGGGGTGATTGGTAGTTGGTAATGAAAAGAGGAGGCTGAGAAATCAGTCTCCTCTTTTTGATTCATGTGTTGCAGGTTTGAAGGTTGGCAAGTTTGAAGGTTGGAACGTTTTAACCTGCGAACTTGTCAACCTGTAAGCGTCATTCCAGGTCGCTCAACACATCCGAAACCGAGTTCAGAACGTCGCCAGCCAGCACGGAGGCCGTTGTGCCGAGGTCGTCTGCGGCGTAGAGCCCGGCCTGGGCGTGGATCCAGGCTCCGGCGACGGCTGAATCGTAGGCGTCTAAGCCCTGGGCGCGCAGACCAACAATCAGTCCCGCCAGAACGTCACCTGTCCCGGCGCGGGCAAGGGCGGGCGTGGCAACGGGGATGAGGGTCAGGCGTCCGTCGGGGGCGGCAATCAGCGTGAAAGCGCCCTTCAACACTACCACGTGCCCCCACTCCTTCGCATACTTCAACGCCACCGACTGACGGTTCTCCTGAATTTCCTCCTTCGACAAGCCCGTCAGCACAGACATTTCGCCTGGGTGCGGCGTGAGAATGGACAGCGGGGGAAGTTTCGACGCCCAGTCTTTGATTTGCGCCAGCAGTTTCAACCCGTCTGCGTCAATCACCAGCGGCGGGAGTTTCGCTTCGCTCTCCGACGTTGGGCTGTTTTCCTGATGAATGAACCCGATCCTGGCTGGAGCCTTTTTCTGCGCCGACCTGCCCGCCAGCAGGTCTTCGAGGAAGACTTTAGTGGTCGCTTCGGTTCCAAAGCCAGGACCGATTAACAGGGCGCTGGCTTTTTCGAAATTTTTCGCCAGCACATCGGAGGCAGTCTCCGAGATGCGCCCCGCTTCGTGAGGGAGGAGGACCCAGGTCGCTTCGGGGAATTGACCAGCCAGCGCGCCGTGCAGCGGCGCCGGTACCGCCAGCGTGACCAGCCCCACACCGACGCGGTATGCCGCCTCGCCCGCCAGCAGGGCGGCTCCTGTGAAATTGACCGACCCCGCCGCGATGAGCGCCGTGCCAAACGTCCCCTTGTGCGCTTCGAGCGGACGTTCCGGCAGGAGCGCGGCGACGGAGTCTTCCTCCGCAACTTCGGTAGTGACCGCCTGCAGGGAGGGCAAATCAGCGGGCAAGCCGATGTCCACAGTTTTGAGTTCGCCCACGTACTCGAAGGCGGGCAGTTTCACCAATCCCTGCTTGACCGCCGCCATCGTGACGGTCATGTCGGCGGGGATGGTTTCTTCTGCCACTTCGCCGCTGTCGCAGTCCACGCCGCTGGGACAATCCACAGCGACGACGAGGGGGGCGTCTTCTTCGAGGCTGTCCAGGATGTCGTTGACCTCCGAGAGCAGTTCGGCGACATCCTTTTTCAAGGGGAGTTTGACGCCCGTGCCAAGCACCCCATCCAGCAGGAGGTCCGCCAATTCGATGGCGTCCGCCAGTTTCTCGAAGGCATCGTCGCCGGAGATAACCTCTCCGCCCGCTTCAGTGAAGCGTTTGACGAGGGCATCTTTTTTGCGTTTGACGAGGTATGCCTTTGCCTTCCAGCCTTCTTCGAGCAGGGCGGTCAACGCAACCAGCGTGTCGCCGCCGTTGTTGCCCGGCCCCACCAAGCCCACCGCTTCGGGTTCGGGCTCGTCAGCGAACAGATCGAGGAGCACGTCCGCCAGTCCCTGACCGGCGTTTTCCATCATTTGGTCATAAGTCAAGCCGCCGGCGTCGGCTTCCTTTTCAATTGCCTGCATTTGTGCAACGGTTACAAGTTTCATGGTTTCTCCATTGGGTGCGGGAATTGTAACGCAAGACCTGCTTCGTGCTGTCCGTCTCTTACAAAAATCAAACGGCGTTCACTCCCCACAAATCCCGCGCAACATCCGCCAGCCCCAACTCAATCAACTTTTTCCGTGTCGGCTTACCGGTCGCCTCGTCCCAGCCGCGGGCTTCATAGTAGGCAAACAGCATCCCTTCGATATCGGGGACAAATCCCGCCGAGCCGCCGCCGGGCATGGGGGTTAGCAAGGCTTTCGGCAGCCTGTCATTTTGAGCGGTCAGCCCCATGCGGTTGTTGATGGCGCGCTTCAGATTCCACGAGCGTTCGCCGAACTTCATCATCTCCTCCACCGACCAATCCAGCCCGCAGGCGGCGTTGATGAGGTTCGCTTTTTCCTGCGCGCCTACGTTGGCAAAGATGCAGGTCACCAGCGCGTTATCCACCGAGCGCCAGTTTTGATGCCGCGCGACGTTGGCGGCTTTCTCTGCCTGGGCATGACGATCCATGAACTCGATGCCAATCTCCTCATGCGAGTGCCCCCAATCTACAAAAAAGTAATCGGACTGGTTGTGACACGCCCCGCGCGGACTGGTCGCATACGAAAGCGCCATCCCCGACACCCCGCGCGGATCGTGGTACGCGACCTCCAGCCCATTCACCTGCACGGCTTCCGCTTCCGCGCCGAAATGCGCGCCGAAGCGCCTCGATCCCTGCGCCAGCAAGTCGCCGAGCCCCTCGCGGGAGGCGGTCATCCGCACCAATTCCTTTATGGCATCCACATCGCCCCACTTCAACTCGATTCCGTCCGTATCGTCCTTCGTGATGATTCCCGCCTCGTATAAATGAAAAGCCAGACCGATTGTGTTACTCGTGCTGATGGTATCCATGCCAAATCGGTCACACAACTCTCCCAACTCCACGATGGACGCTAAATTATCGTTCAGCAGGTTTGCGCCAAAGCCCACCATCGTCTCGTGTTCGGGACCTTTGCGCTTCACCGACTCGCCGGGCAGTTTCACCACCCGCCCGCAGGCAATCACACATCCCTGACAGGCGCTCTGCCCTACCAGAATGCTCTCGGTCATCTTCGCGCCGGAAACCTCATCCACCGCAGGAAACGACCCGCGTGAAAAATACTTCACCGGCATCGCGCCGAGATATTCCGCATAATTTGCCGCGCTTGCCGTCCCCAATTCCCGAAGCACCTTCGCCTCGTTGTCCTCCCGCAATTTGCGGTTCGCTTCCGAACGCAGAACCTTGTATCTCGCCAGGTCGAACACAGGGATTTCCCCATCCCCATGCACCGCCACCGCCTTGAGATTTTTCGCCCCCATCACTGCGCCCATGCCCGTCCGCCCAGCCATGCGACCGTGATCGCACATGATGGACGCAAACAGGACGCCCCTCTCCCCCGCCGGACCAATCACGCAGACTCTCGCAGACCTGACGCCGACTTCCTCTTTGACCTTCTCCTGCGCCTCGTAGGTGTCCATGCCCCACAAATGCGCCGCCGGTCGGACCTCGAGCCTGCCTCCGTCCAACCAGAGATACACCGGCGCTGACGCCTTTCCCGTGACCCACAGCCCGTCGTAGCCGGCTTTCCGCAGTTCGGGTCCCCAAAAACCGCCAATGTTAGATTCCGCCCATAGCCCGGTGGCGGGTCCCTTTCCGCAGATGACGAAGCGTCCCGTTGTGGGGCCGGAGGTGCCGGTCAGAGGTCCCGTCAAAAAGAGCAGGGGAGCCTCGGGCGAGAGCGGATCCAAATCGGGAGTCAGGTGTTCATAAAGAAGACGGGCGGCAAGCGAGGCGCCGCCGAGGTAATCCCTTTCCCACTCCTTCGGGATGACATACTCTTCAGTTTTTCCTGTTGTCAGGTCAATTTTGAGAATAGGCTGCATAGGATGGCATAAAACAACATGAACGCTGCCCTACATGATCTCCTTCGTCACTTCCTGCGCCACGCGGACAAAGTCCAGCACGGTCGGCACGTTGCGCATCATATAGCCCATACTGCCCTTGACCTTCAACTTGCTGGTCATCATAGCGGTCATGGGGTTCAGTTTGCCCGAAAGGATGGCAGTGATATTGTTGTACGAAGCGGTCAAGGTAAAGGCGGGATTGGGGTACGAATCGGGCGCGGGCTGGTATTCCACCTTTCGGCATTTGCCATGCCACAGGTCCAGATAGAACGTGAGCCGTTCTTTGAGATTTCCCTCCGGTTCGATGAAAAAGAACAAGTCGCCCTCCCAATTTTTAGCGATGTCCGCGTATCGCTCATCGGAATTCAATTTTGCTTCCAGTCCCTTCAGCCATTCTTCGCTGGGAAATACAGCCGCCATAGTGTCGCCTCCAAATCATGATGATGGTGTAACTGACTTTACGCAGTTCATTCGTGCGCGACATTCATGTCGCCTGAAACCACAAGATAAATCTCACGTCACAGCGTAAGGTGATACGGTAATTTTACCATTCGAGAAAAAGCGGCGAACCTTGCAGAATCACTGAAAATAGTCTATGCTTAATTATCGTGTAGCAAGGCAATAAGACTGCCTTGTACCAATTCCATTCTCTGGAGGAGAAATGAAAAAGCTGTACACCTTTCTCGTAGTGGGGATACTTGCCGCCCTTGTGCTGACCGCGTGCGGAGGCGGCGGGCAGGCACAGCCGCAGACCCTGCTGGACGCCATCAAACAGCGAGGATACATCCTGGTCTCCACCGACCCGAACTATGAACCGCAATCGTTCCTCAACACCGACGGCAAGCGTCCCGCCGACACCAAATGCCCCGCCGACGCCCTGACCACCGCCGAAATGCAGGGCTTCGATGTGGACGTGGCGAAGGCAGTGGGCGAAGGTCTTGGCGTGGAAACCTGCTTCGCCACCCCCGACTGGGACCTCATCACTGCCGGCAACTGGGCAGACAAATGGGATGTGAGCATCGGCTCGATGACCATCACCACCGCCCGCCAGCAAGTTCTCAACTTCAGCGTGCCGTATTACTATGCGCCCGCTGTGGTTGCCGTCCGTGCAGATGCGGGGATTACCTCCCTGGCTGACCTCGAGGGTCAGGCGCTGTGCGTCGGAAGCGCCACCACCTACGAACAGTGGTTGAGCGGCGACTTCGAAGGTCTCGGTCTGCCCGAATCGTCCATCTATGCCCAGCCGCCCGCCAATGTGAAGGTCGTTCCGCTCCCGACCGATCAGGAATGCGCGCAGGCAATCGCCGCCGGACGCCAGGACTTCGTCGGTTATGTGACCTCGATGACGGTTGTCAACGCCAACATTGCGGCTGGCTTCCCGGTGGTTCAACTCGGCTCGCCCGTCTACTCCGAAGAACTCGCCGCGGCATTCGACAAATCTTCCAGCCTGCCCACCGACAGCCTGCGCGAAGAAGTCAACAAAATCTTCACCGCCATGCACAACGACGGTCGCCTCTCGCAACTGTCCATCCAGTGGCTCGGCGAAGACCTCACCCAGGCTCCCAAATAAGACAAACAGTCCGCGACGGGGAGGCGGTGAAATACCGCCTCCCTTTTATCCATTCCCCGGCTTCCTCGAAAGGAGCAACGCGTCATCATGAGCGCAATCATGCATTCAGACCCTGCCCTGCAAAAAACGCACGCCGAACTTCTCTATGAAGCGCAGTTGCGTAAATCGCGCCAGTTCAACATGTGGGTGTCCGCCACATGGGGAGGGCTGTTCCTTGTCCTGATTTATCTTTTTAGCGGGCAAAGTTTCCTCGGCATTCGAACCATCTCGCTCAACCTGGAATTCATGCAGAAAAACCTTTCGTTTATTGCAGGGGGTGTGTGGCAGACGCTTCTGGTTTCCTTTCTTTCCATTTCGATGGCAATCGTCCTTGCGCTCATCGCCGCGCTGGGACGGCTCTCCAAATTCCCTCCGTTCTATGCGCTCAGCACATTTTACGTTTCCCTCATTCGCGGAACGCCCCTCTACCTGCAAATCTTCTTCTTCTTCCTCGCCCTGCCGCAACTGGGCATCGTCCTGACCGGCTTGTTCGCCGGCGTCATTGCGCTGGGACTCAACTACGGCGCCTACATGAGCGAAATCTTCCGCGCGGGGCTCGCCTCCGTTGGACGCGGTCAGCGTGAGGCGGCAATGGCGCTTGGCATGACCCCCTGGCAGACAATGAAACGCATCATCCTGCCGCAGGCGCTGCGCTTCGCCATCCCTCCTATAGGCAACGACTTCATCGCCATGACCAAAGACTCGGCGCTCGTCTCCGCCACCGGCTTCGTCCACGAAATCATGTGGCGCGCCACCCGCGTCGGACGCGCCCAGTTCAACAACCTCGAAGCGCTCATCATGGCGGCAGTCTTCTACTGGCTCATGACTATCATCCTGACCTACATCCAAAGCATCATCGAAACCCGCCTCGCCAAAGGAGACCGCTAACCATGACGCCCATTGTCAAAATCTCCAATCTCGACAAGTACTTTGGCTTGCTTCACGTCCTCAAAGATGTCTCTCTCGAAGTCCAGCCGCGTGAGGTGGTTTGCATCATTGGGCGGAGCGGCTCTGGCAAAAGCACTCTGCTGCGCTGTATCAACTTTCTCGAAGACCCATCGCGGGGCGTCATCGAAGTGGACGGCATCCGCGTGGAAATTCACAACGGCACCACCCGCGAACACCGTCAGGCAATCCACGACATCCGCCTGCGGACGGGCATGGTCTTTCAGGAATTCAACCTCTTCCCCCACATGAGCGTGCTGGAAAACGTCATCGAAGGACCCGTCACCGTCAAAGGCATGGACCGCAAACAAGCCATCGAACTCGCCGAACAAAACCTCGACAGCGTCGGCTTGCTCTTCAAAAAAGACGAATACCCCAACCGCCTCTCCGGCGGACAAAAACAACGCGTCGCTATTGCCCGCGCCCTGACCATGCAGCCCCGCGTCATGCTCTTCGACGAACCCACCTCCGCCCTCGACCCCGAACTCATCGGCGAAGTGCTCAACGTCATGCAAAAGGTCGCCAAAGATGGCATGACCATGCTGGTCGTCACTCACGAAATGGGCTTCGCCCGCGAAGTGGCAGACCGCGTCCTCGTCATGGCAGACGGGCAAATCATCGAAGAAGCCACGCCCGATGTCCTCTTCAGCCAGCCGCAGGACCCGCGCACCAAAGCGCTCATCGAACGCTACCGCTCCGGGGAAAGATAAATGCCGCTCGCCATCACGCGAGAAATCAGCCCGCGCTTCAACGAATGCGAAATCACCCACATCGAAACCATCCACGAATTTTTACGAAAGCTCGAACCGCGCGCCGTCCATCCGTTCATCCGCTTCTCATCCATTGACCCCCCTCCACAGACGCCCGCCGAAACCCACACCCCGCCGCACGCATTGGGCTGAGCCTGTCGAAGCAGACAGCCTCCCCCACCCCGAAGCGGACTTCCACCCGCGCGCCATCATCCTCAACAAAACCATCCACGAATTTTTCACGAATACTCGAATTGCGCGCCGTTGGTTCGTTTATTCGTGGATGGCTTACCGCAGGGAGCATCTGGACTGCTCACTGTTCACCCCTCACTCTCCCGTCGGCGTCCAAATATTCTTCACCTGTGTCGCCTCGTGCAGGAACTCATGACCCTCGCCCTGCTCGCGATTCATCCAATCGCGCGGCAGACCGTAGTTGACCCACGTCCGCTTCATGTTGGCGGCGGACTCGTACTCCACCCAGTAACTGCCTTCCGCCGAGCCGAAGTACCAGACCGCGTCCACGTCTTCGTGCTGGACGAGAGTCTTGGTCAGGTGGTCGCGGTCGCCTGTGATGATGTTGACCACGCCGCCAGGCACGTCGGACGTATCCAGCACCTGATAGAAGTCCGTCGCGGAGAGCGGATACTTCTGGCTGGGAATCATCACCACCGTGTTGCCGCGCGCGATGGCAGGCGCCATCAGCGAGACGAATCCCAACAGCGGATATTCGTCGGGGCAGGCGATACCAATCACGCCGACAGGCTCGTTCACCGCCACCGTGATTCCGCGCAGGGTGGTCTCCTGCACCGTGCCGCCGTATTTATCCGCCCACGCCGCATACGTGAAGAGACGTTCCACCGCCGCGTCCACTTCGGCTTGCGCGGACTTCTTCGTCCGTCCCGTCATGGCGACGATTCGCTCGACGAACTCGGCGTTGCGCGCGTCCAAATTCTCGGCGATGAAATACAGAATCTGCGAACGGTTGTAACCGTGACGCATCGCCCAGCCCGAAGTCCGCGCTTTGTGCGCCGCTTCCACCGCGTCACGAATATCTTTGCGGTTGCCGTCGCCGACCTGACCGATTATCTTACCGTCCGCGCCGACGACCGTCAGCGTGTACTGCCCGTCGGGGCGAACCTGCTTGCCGCCGATGTACATCTTCGGGGTGCGGTCAATTCGGGGAAGGTCATGCCCGTTTGCCCGACCCGTTTCGGGTCGCGCGGGACGCGCAGGGATATGCTCGCCCCAAGTCAACGATTTGGCAGGTTCGTTTGTCTCCGCGTCGAGTCCTAATGAAGTCAAATTGGGACGCGGCCTCTCCATCCACTTCGGTCGAACGTACTCGAAGAGTCCTTCGCGCCCGCCTTCGCGTCCGAAGCCCGATTCGCGGTAACCGCCGAAGCCCGAAGCGGCGTCGAACAGATTCGTGCAATTGACCCACACCGAACCCGCTTTGATTTTGCTCGCCACGTCGAGCGCGAGATTGACGTTTTCGCTCCACACGCTCGCGGCGAGACCGTAGCGCGTGTTGTTCGCCAACTCGACGGCTTCGGCGGGCGTGCGGAAGGTGAGCGAGACCAGCACGGGACCGAAGATTTCTTCCTGCACCGTCGCGGCGGCAGGGTCGAGACCCGTGATGAGCGTGGGCTTGTAGAACAATCCTTTTTCGGGCAGCGCGATGTTCGGCTGATAACATTCGCCGCCTTCGCCGACGCCCGTCTTCACCCAACGGTCAATCGTCTCCCATTGCGTCTTGTCCACGATGGCGCCCATGTCAATCGCCTTGTCGAGCGGGTCGCCCACGCGCAGACGTTCCATGCGGCGTTTGAGTTTTTGGAGGAAGCGCTCGGCGACGTTTTCCTGCACGATGAGCCTTGACCCCGCGCAGCAGACCTGACCCTGATTGAACCAAATCGCATCCACCACCCCTTCGATGGCTCCGTCCAAATCGGCGTCTTCAAACACGACGAAGGGACTCTTGCCCCCCAACTCCAGCGAGAGTTTTTTGCCTGACCCCGCCGTCTGCCTGCGGAGCGTGCGCCCGACGTCGGTCGAGCCTGTGAAGGCAATCTTGTCCACGTCGGGGTGCGTGACAATCATCGAGCCTGCGCCGCTCGAACCTGTGACGATGTTAATCACGCCTGCGGGCAGCCCCGCTTCGGCGATAATCTCCGCGAAGAGCAGCGCGCTCAGCCGCGTGTAGGACGCGGGCTTCAACACGACCGTGTTGCCCATCGCAATCGCGGGCGCGATTTTCCACGCCAGCATGAGCAGCGGAAAGTTCCACGGGATGATTTGTCCCACCACGCCGACGGGCTGGTAATCGCGCAGTTCGGTTTCCATCAATTGCGCCCAACCCGCGTAATAGTAAAAGTGACGCGCCAGCAGCGGCACGTCAATATCGCGCGATTCACGGATGGGCTTGCCGTTATCCATGCTTTCCAATACCGCCAGCAAACGCGAATGCTTCTGGACGTTGCGTGCAATCGCATACATATACCGCGCGCGGACGACGCCTGGAGTTTTGCTCCACGTCTCGAAGGCTGTACGGGCAGCGGCGACGGCGGCGTCCACTTCCTTTTTGCCAGCCTGCACGGTCTCGGCGAGCAGTTCGCCCGTGGCGGGGTTGTAGGAAGGGTAATACTTCGCCCCTTTGGGCGTCGTCCATTCGTTGTTGATGAACAGCCCGAACTTGCGTCCGTGCTCGTCCAGCCAGGCGTTCACCGCGGCGGGAGATTCGGGCGCGGGTCCGTATTCGAGGGTTTTGAAGAGGTCGAGGAGGGTGGACATGGTTTATTCCAATCTCGCTGGTCGCGCAGGGTCGAGTAGCGAAGCGTAACGAGACCCGTATCGAGACCAGCGCGTTTCATGCAATCTTTCGTTTTTTGGTGACTCGTTGGACTCGGTACGTGTCGCCTACGGCGCCACTACTCGACCAACGGATTGCTTTTGAAATTTCTTCTTTGCAAGCGCGGTAAGTTTTTCATATTCGCCATTAATCAACGCTTCCCGTTTTGCTCTGCTCCA
The DNA here is from genome assembly GCA_039961775.1 of Chloroflexota bacterium. Taxonomy (GTDB): domain Bacteria; phylum Chloroflexota; class Anaerolineae; order Anaerolineales; family Villigracilaceae; genus Defluviilinea. Next base: position 7,943 of record JABRVZ010000110.1, on the reverse strand, counting down.
ATTCTGCACTTGCTTCTCACGATAATAGGCGTCGGCAACGCGTTCATATTCTTCGAAGTAAACGAGTTTGACGGGCAAACGACGAGATGTATACTTTGCGCCAAGTCCTTGTTGATGTTGGGGCAAACGGCGTTGCAAATTTTTTGTCGAACCGATTTTCAAAACGCTGCTACTCAATATCCCATCGGCATGGGATGTTTCGCGGCGCAGACCTGTACTATCGCTCATAAGGCTGTACGCTTCGCAAGCCCTTCAACACACGATAATGCTTGACATTGAAGGTCGCGAGTTCTGCGTTGACGCCAATTGCGGTTTCAGCGATCAAGGCGTCGAGCAAGCCGATATTGTCACTCAAACGATGGGACGAGAAACTTGCCAGAGCGCGATTACAGTCATCTTCATCAGGCCAAAAGAGCGGATAGGCAGACAACGATTTTTCCAATTGCTTTTGTTCTCTCGCGTTTTGACAGCCTTGGATCAATTCCATCGCCACCAAACCTGGAACGCCAATCTCCTGAGCGGTTTTCAACCATTCCTTGGCAGGCTCGAAACCGCGCAGAATATCCACCATGACGTCGGTATCGAGCAAAATCATGAGGTTTTCCTTCTGGTTTGCGCCTGCGTTCGCAGTTTCCGCGCGTAGGTCACGCTATCGCCAATGTCTGTTCGATCCGCCCACATACCGACCAAACCAGATTTGAGCAAGTCTTTGCCCGTCATGGGCTTGCTTGTTTGTCTCACCTTCTCGATCAGGCGCGTGGCAAGCAATAACTGCTGGTTGGGCGTCAAATTGTCCGCTTGCTTGAGTAATCGTTCAACTATATCAAGAGCCATGATTTTCTCACTTTCTCCAAACAATTTTATCCCATCGGCATGTGATGTTTCGCGGCGTAGTGACCGGTGATGTAGTGATATAACTGCCGTTCCAAATCCGTCAGCAAACTGCTCGCGCCGAAGCGAAACAGGTCGGGCGCCAGCCACTCGTCGCCGAGTTCTTCCTTCATCAGGAATTGCCAGTTCATCGCCTGCTTGGCGGAACTGATTCCGCCCGCGGGCTTGAAGCCGACCTTGTAGCCGAAGCGGTCGAGATACTCGCGGATGGCGCGCGTCATCACGAGGCTGACTTCCAGCGTGGCGTTGACCGATTCTTTGCCCGTCGAGGTCTTGATGAAATCGGAGCCTGCCATCATCGCCACGAGGCTGGCTTGATAGACCTGCTTGAGCGTGCCGAGGTCGCCCGTCGCTAAAATGGTCTTCATGTGCGCGTCGCCGCAAGCTTTGCGGAATTGAACTAGTTCGTCGTAGAGGGCGCGCCAGTCGCCCGTTAGCACGTGATTGCGGGCGATGACCACGTCAATTTCTTTCGCGCCCGCTTCCACCGCCTGCTCGATCTCGCCGATGCGCTGCGGGAGCGGCGTCTGCCCGGCGGGGAAGCCTGTGGCAACGGAAGCGACGGGGATGTCGGCACCTTGCAGCGCCTCCACCGCGTCGCGGACGCGGTTCGGGTAGACGCAGACCGCGGCGACGTGAATCCGCTCTCCGTTAAGTCCGAGGCGTTCCATCATATCGGGTCGAATGGGTTGCCGCGCTTTGGCGCACAGGCGGTGGACTCGTCCGGGGGTGTCGTCTCCCGAAAGCGTCGTCAGGTCAATACAGGTGACGGCGCGCAGCAGCCAAGCGGCTTGCCAGTCTTTTTTGACTGTGCGGCGCTTGGGCAGAGTCTCGACACGCCGCTCGACCGCGCTCTTGTTGACGTGCGCGCCCATCACCCAGTCGAGGTCGAGGGGTGTGCCGGGGTTGCGGTTGTGGTTACTTGTCATGGAAACTCCAATAGTTTTGTCATTCTCATTATACAGCCGTCACATGAAAAGGTCTGTGCAAAAATTGGTCGTAGTATTTCATCTCATTTTCATATATACTTGCAATAAATCTCACAAATTCGAGGCGGCGATGGAACCAGAAACAGGACAGCAAATCGGTTTTCGTTTTCCGTTTGGGGAAGAATCCTGTGAACATGAGTTCAAGGTTCTTCAGGAGGAATATAAAAGATTCTACTATAACCAGAGCCGTTTCAACGTCGAAGCGCTGGAGGAGGATGTTTATCTGATTGTGGGGAGACGCGGCTCCGGGAAGACATCGCTCACGAAATATTTCGGGTTTCAGGAGCACATCAAAAACGCCCACAGCATTGACGTGGATGAACCCAATATCTACAGCGGCATTTTGCAGGGACTGGCAGAAAAACAATATCTTTCCGCAGATCTGGCAGTGATAGAAGTGGGAAAGATTTGGGATTATCTGATCTGGTCGCTGATTTTCGATGAATTTCGTGAGAAAGACCCCGCCATCAAAGCCGCCAGCCTTATGATTCGCAAGGGAACCGCTTCCCACTTTGTTTACGACCTTCTGACTGGCTTGTTGAACAAATATGTGGATGAAAGCGGACGGGTCGCCAGCGAGATTTCCGCAACCACATCGTCGCCGGTATTCGAAAACGCCAAAACCAAAGTGCTGGAAATTACTCGCAAGGAACCGGTCATTGTTGCGATTGATACCTTCGAGCGGTATAACCGCGAAGACACGGCAATGATGATTGTCACCGCCGCCCTCATTCAGCGCGCCAATGAATTCAACATCTCTTACGCGCATCGCGGGATTCACGTTAAGGCGTTCGTGTCGGCGGAAATTTTTCCGCACATCAAAGAAAGCGTCATCACCAACACCACCAAGTTCATCCGCAATCCGGTCTATCTGCGCTGGAAACCCAAGGATTTGATTCGGTTGATCATGTGGCGCTTCTACCGCTACATGGAGGAACGCGGACAGCGCATCGCGCTCCACGAACCCGCCTGGGACAATTTCAGCGACATTCTGGCAAAACTCTGGAATCCCTATTTTGGAGAAGCGGTTCAAAACCTGCGCGGCGGTACAGAGCGTAGTTTTCCCTATATTTTGCGCCACACCCAAATGAGACCGCGTCAACTGGTGGTAATTTGCAACCAGATTGCCCGTCAGGCAGAGAGAAACGGGAAGTTCCCGCACTTCAAGGAGGTGCCCATTTCTCAAATCATTTCGGAATGCGAATATGATCTGGCAGACGAAGTCTTGAACTCCTACGACCTGATTTATCCGCGCGTGGCGGATATCATCACTGCCCTGACAAATGCGCCGATGGTTTTCAAAGGGAATTATCTCGATCAGGTCGCCAAGCGGACTTCCAGCGCATGGGCGCCGGGAACCTACTCCACAGCCGCCTTTCGCCGCGTAGTGGCGGAACTCGGGATTGTGGGCAAAGTACGGAGTAAAGACGAATCAAGCATGATCATTGGCGCGGATTTCGAATACGCAATGCAGGATCGCCTCACCCTGACCAGTGACGACGAGTGCGTCATCCATCCGATGTTTTACTCCAAATTGCAGGTGAAGAAGAACGGCTGGATTGTCTATCCGTTCCCAGACCACGAAGATTACCAACCCTTACTGGACTCAAACAACCGATGAATTCCCTCCGCAAATATTGGGCAATCTTTCAAATCACGCTCATCAACTCGCTTGCCTATCCCGGCGAACTCATCGGGCGCAGCCTGATGATCGTGCCGTTCATGTGGATCTTCTACCAGTTGTGGAAGGTCACCTTCGGCGCGGCAGGCGCCGACACCATCAACGGCATGACCCTGTACAGCACGATGTGGTACCTGATGATGGCAGAGACCATCGAACTCAGCCGCCCGCAACTCGCGCGGACGATCTCCGAGAACGTCAAAGACGGCTCCATCGCCTACATCCTCAACAAACCCTATGACTTCCTGCTGTACCAGTTCAGCAACTCCATGGGCGAGACGATCTTCCGCGCTGTGATGAATGCGCTCTTCGGCGGCATCGTGGTATGGTGGCTGGTGGGAGCGCCGCCCGCCCCTCTCGGCTGGACCTTTGCCCTGCTTGCCCTCTTCGGCACCTGGATCATGAACTTTTGCATCACCTGCCTGATTGGGCTTTCGGCGTTCCTGGTGGAGGAAGTCTCGCCGTTCATGTGGATTTATCAAAAGTTCGTCTTCATCCTTGGCGGGTTTCTCATCCCACTGGATTTTTACCCAAACTGGCTGCAGACGATTGCCAGGTCTCTGCCGTTCGCCTACATGATTTACGGACCATCGAAGTTATTCGTGGACCCTTCGCCGCAACTGCTCCTGAATGTTCTTTCCATGCAGGCGGTTTGGATTGTGGCGCTGGGAACCATCCTTGTGCTCTCTTACCGGCGCGGGGTGGGGTACCTCACGGTGAACGGAGGGTAAATGAAACACACCAAATTCCTCTTCGCCATCTGGAAGGCAAACCTGCAATCGGTCATGGAGTACCGCGTCTCATTCCTGACGCAGGTCATCGGGATGATGCTCAACAACTTCATCTACTTCGCCATCTGGCTGATTTTCTTCGACCGCTTCAAGGACGTGCGCGGCTGGGGCGCCAGCGACATGTACGTCACCTTCGGGGTGCTTGCCAGCGCGTTTGGGCTGGTTTCGCTGTTCTTCGGCAACGCCTTCGTCCTCGGCGATATCGTCAACAGCGGGCGGCTCGATTACTACCTCTCGCTTCCCCGCCCCGTCCTGCTCCACGCCGTTGCCAGCCGCATGATTACCAGCGGCATGGGAGATTTCACCTACGGATTCATCAGTTACGCACTTTCGGGCCAATTCACCTGGGACGGACTTCTGCGCTTCCTCCTTGCCATCCTGCTGGCGGCGGTGGTGTTTGCCGCGTTCCTCATTCTGGTCAACAGTTTGGCGTTTTGGGTTGGCATCGTTTCGAGTTTTACAAACCTGATGGTCAACGCCATGCTCACCTTTGGCATCTACCCCATCACGCTTTTCGATAATTACGCCAAACTCATCCTTTTCACGGTCATCCCTGCCGCGCTAATGGGCGCAGTCCCGGCGGAATACATCCGCGCCGCAAGCTGGCGGACGCTCGGCGAACTTCTGCTTGGGGCGGCGATTCTGCTTGGGCTGGCAGTGACCGTTTTCAGGTCGGGATTGAGGCGATATGAATCGGGAAGCGCCATCCAAATTGAGGTGTAGCGGCAGGTTACAGGGGCGTCCTCCAGGCGGTTTTGAGCGGTGAATTTCTGGTATAATCTCGGCTCGTGACTGGTCCTGCAAGCGGTTTCGCACGAGACTGCAAGCACGGAGACCTGCATAATCTTGTAGAAAGGAAAGCAAACGTCATGCCCTTACAGAAAGAAGTAAAGGCGGGGCTCATCTCGAAGTACCACCGTCATGACAGCGACACCGGCTCCCCCGAAGTCCAGATCGCCATCCTGACGGGGCGCATCCAGCAGTTGACCGAACACCTGCGCGCCAACAAAAAAGACGAGTCCTGCCGCCGCGGGCTTCTCAAACTGGTTGGACAGCGCCGCCGCATGCTGACATATCTGCGCAAAGTGGATTACAAGCGGTACCTGGCTGTGACCGAAAGTTTGAACCTGCGCCACAAGTAGTGTTCTTTGTAGGGGCGGAGGAATCTCCGCCCCTACACATTTCATCCGCCGTCAGGAATTGAACAGCGCGAATGACTCCGGTCATTCACACTCTTCAGTCCCTGACTCAAGGCGGAAACCAAATTGCAGGGCTTGCATTGACCACCATCAACTAACCGTCGAACCCGCGAACACGCGAAGAGGACAACCGGCTTTGCGCGTTTTGCGTTTGCCGGAAAATGGTCGGTGCAGGCAGTTTAGGAGACAAAATGAAACCCGAATCCAAAAAATATTCAACCACTGTCGGAGGGCAGACCCTCACCTTCGAAACCGGCAAACTTGCCGGGCAGGCAGGCGGCGCAGTGACCTTCGGCACAGCCGAATCAATGGTCTTTGCCGCCGCCACCATGGGCGATGTGCGTGAAGGCATTGACTTCTTCCCGCTCAGCGTGGAATACGAAGAAAGGCTCTACGCCGGCGGCAAAATTCCCGGTTCGTTCTTCCGGCGGGAGGGCAAAGCCTCCACCGAAGCCGTGCTCACCGCCCGGCTCACCGACCGTCCCATCCGCCCGTTGTTCCAGGATGGGATGCGCAACGAAGTGCAGGTCATCATCTATTCCTACTCGTCCGACGGCATGAACCCGCTCGACATCCTCGCTATCAACGCCGCCTCCGCCGCCATCATGATCTCGGACATCCCCTGGAACGGACCCATCGGCGCGGTGCGCGTGGGACGGGTGAACGGCGAGTTCGTCATCAACCCCACCTTCGCCCAAATGGACGCCTCTGACCTCGACCTGCGGATTGCCGGCACCAAAGACGCCATCCTCATGGTCGAGTGCGGCGCGGACGAAATTCCCGAAGACGTGATGGTGCAAGCCCTCGAACTGGGTCACAAAGCCCTCCAGCCGTTGATTGACGTCCAACTGCAAATGGCGGCAGAAGTGGGCAAACCAAAACGTCAGGTCGAGTTATTCCTGCCCAGTGAGGAAATCAAAAAGAAAGTCTTTGAGCGCGTGAGCGGACTGATGAATGAACTGCTCGAAAAACCGCTCTCCAAGAACGAGTTCTACACCGGCATGACGGCAATCAAACAACAGGCAGAAGCCGAACTGTGCACCGTGCCGGAAGGCGGCAACCCCGCCGATTACATCCCCGTCAACATGTTCCGCGAGGCGTTCGAAATGGCGGAACAGGCGGTTGTCCGCGAGCGTATTCTGAGCCTGGGCAAACGCCCCGATGGGCGCACGCCGACCGAAATCCGCCCCATCTGGTGCGAGGTGAACGTTTCGCCGCGCGCGCATGGCACCGGTCTGTTCACTCGCGGCGAGACTCAAATTCTCTCGTTTGTCACGCTCGGCACGCTGGGCGAGGCGCAGGAACTGGACAACCTCTCCCCCATCGAGACGAAACGCTACATGCACCACTACAACTTCCCGCCGTTCAGCACGGGCGAGGTCAAGCCTCTGCGCGGACAAAGCCGCCGCGAAATCGGGCATGGAGCGCTGGCTGAGCGCGCGCTGGAACCGGTCATCCCCAGCGAAGAGTCGTTCCCGTACGCCATCCGCGTCGTGTCCGAGGCGCTGTCCTCCAACGGTTCGACTTCGATGGGCTCGGTCTGCGGCTCGACCCTGGCATTGATGGACGCCGGCGTACCGATCAAAGCGCCGGTCTCGGGTGTGGCGATGGGTCTCATCACCGATGAGAGCGGACGCTATAAAATCCTGACTGACATTCAAGGCACCGAAGACCACCTCGGCGACATGGATTTCAAAGTGGCTGGCACGGAAAAGGGCATCACCGCCCTGCAAATGGACATCAAAATCAGCGGCTTGAGCGCACAAATGATGAAAGAAGCGCTCGAACAGGCGCGCGAGGCGCGCATGTACATCCTGGGGAAAATGCTCGAGGTGATTCCCGCTCCGCGCCCGCAAATCAAGGATCACGCGCCGCGCATCATCACGGTGAAAATCCCTGTGGACAAAATCGGCGCGCTGATTGGTCCCGGTGGAAAGAACATCCGCGCTTTGCAGGAAGAAACCGGCACCAAAATTGACGTGCAGGAAGACGGCACCGTGTACATCGCCTCCACCGACGGCGCCGGCGCGAAGATCGCGCAGGAGCGCGTCGAATCGCTGGGCGAAAACGCCGTCATCGGCAACATTTATACCGGCAAGGTGGTGCGCATCGAAGCCTTCGGCGCGTTTGTGGAAATTTTGCCCGGCGTGGATGGGCTCGTCCACATCTCGCAGTTGGACAGCGAGCGAGTCAACAAAGTGGAAGACGTGGTCAACCTGGGCGATGAGATCACCGTGATGGTGACCGACATTGACCCGCAGGGCAAAATCCGCCTCTCACGGCAGGCAGTGCTCGAAGGATGGACAGCCGAAGAGGCGCGTGAAAAAGACCAGCGCAAACCCGGCGGCGGTGGCGGTGGACGTCCCGGCGGCGGGTTTGCGCTGGTCTTTTT
>JABRVZ010000109.1:0-34119 GCA_039961775.1 Chloroflexota bacterium | reverse complement strand
GCATATCCGTCACCGTGGAGGTGTTGGTGCTGACGTTGAAGGTTGTTGTACCAGAATGGAATCCGAGGGCGTTGATCGTCTTGATCAACCGCCCGGCGGCGTCGTATTCATAGGCGGTTGTATGCCCCAGCGGGTCCGTGGTGGAAATGAGCCGCCCGGCCGCATCGTAGGTGTTCGTCGTGACGTTCCCAGCCGGGTCAATGGTCTGGAGCAAGCGGTCTGCATCGTCGTAAACATATTGCGTTGTGCGCCCGTAGGTGTCTGTGACGGCGATCTGGTTGCCGCGCGCATCATAGGTATATTCGGTAACGATGTTATACAGGTTTTGATCGTTCTGCGGGCGGCTGGGATCGTAATTCTGCGTTACCCGAATCAATTTGCCGGCGGCGTTGTATTCGTTATGTGTGACGCGTCCGCGCGGGTCGGTCGTGTCAATCAAGCGTCCGAGGGAATCGTAGGTATACGTCCAGGTATTGCCGCTTGGGTCGGTCATCGAGGTGCGCTGACCGAAGGAATCGTAGGTATAAGAGGTCGTTCGACCGGCGGGATCGGTGACCGACGCCAAAAACCCTTCGGGTGTATAGGTGTAAGTGGTCACACCGCCCAATGCGTCGGTGCTGCTGGTCAGCAGTTTCCCGTTGTAGGTGTAGGTGGTAGTGTTGCCGCGCGGGTCGGTGACCGAGGTCAGGTTATTCAGGGAATCGTACGTGTAGGAGGTCTGCTTCCCGGCCGGGTCGGTCTTCGAGAGCAGGTTGGCGCCGTCCGCGCTCCAGGTCATGCTCAACGTCTGGTTTGCATTGTTTGTGATGATTGTCGGACGGAAGTTGAAATCATACTGTGTTCTTGTATTTCTCTCTGCGCCGTCTATTTTCTCGATCAGGACGCCTCGGTCATTGTAAACATGCGTTTCAATATTATTCAAAGCGTCTTTCACGGTGGTTGTACCATCTGCATTGTAAACGAGCTCAACTACGAGATTATTTTCCCCATCGTATTGTTTCCACGCTTTGCCGTTTGGGTAATACTCCTGTTGCTCAACCGTTACGTTCCCAGGATCTGCCACACGAGTGAGATAATGATTAAGCGCCAGGTCATTGTATTCGTAGGTCCAAGTCTGCCCCAAAATATCCGTAAACGAATCCAAATCACCGTTGGCATTGTAGTGATATGAGACAGAACGGTTTGTGTGATCCCTAACAGATATAATTCTTCCTTGCCCATCATAATCCAAATCCAGATACTTTCCGCCTTCGGCAGTAACGCGGTCCAGTTTTCCGTCGGCATCATAGCTGTATGTCCATGTGTGTCCCTGCGCGTTTGCATAAGTTGTTAATCTGCCAGTCTCATTAAATGTATACGTGATTTGCCCAGGGCATTTTAACGTGAAGGTGATTGGACTGCCAGAATTTTTGACCAATGTTGCCTGTAGCCCAGGCTCAGCCATATACATATTATTGACACCGTCAATTTTGAACAAATATCTATTAGCGGTATGTGCCTTGAAAACAACATTGTCTGCCAGACTTTCTGGCTGTCCCGGAAATATCAGCCTTGTATCCAGATTATGTGTCCAACCTGGGCTGAGGGAAGTGGTATTTGATATGGTTGCCGATACATAGTCGCGAGTAAAGCTCAAATTCCCCGCCAAAGTCGGTATCGAAATGTCCTCTGTAAAGTATTCATAGTTACCAGTACGGGTATTAATGGGCTTGGCAATAAACCCGTTTGCTGACGGTGCGGAAGAAATGCAGCCATCGAGCGATGAACTGGAATTCGTGTTTAGGTCGTTGATCGGTGTATAAAAAGTGACTATTAATTCTTGTCCAGCGGTAAGTCCCGTGACTGCGACGCGTGCATAGGAGCCTCCACTGTTGAACGACCCAGATGCATAGTTAGAAATCCACCCGCCGTCGGCCATACCATGTACGTGTGAGCTGCTGTCTTGGATGCAGAACGAAGCAGCATCAATGTAACCCCATCCTTGTGTTGCCGCACTGCAAGTTACAGGCAGGCCAGATGGTGAGGTTATATCTACAAAAAACCTTGCCCTGTCCCAACCATCTGCCGGAAAGTTTTCTGCCGCTGTCACTATGCCAGCCAATTGAAAAGAGACCCATTTGTCCGATCCAGCCTCGGTTGGTTTGACTGTGTAATGGAACTGTCCGACAAAATTCCGCAGGATGCCTGGTCCTTTGGGCAGTGAACTTGAGTAAAAGGTAGTTAGAGTCTCATGATCGCTTGACGAGCTGGCGCTTTTTTGCACTATCCAATCCATTGTTAAGCTACCGTAGCCAAAATATTCTTGTGCCAAGCGTAACCCCTCTTTTCCGTTTGCGGTGTATATCTGCAACTGTTGTTCTCTTTGTGCAGTCTCATAAGTATCACGTTCGTACAGATTGGTTGTCTCATCAGGGTTCTTAGCGGCGCGAAGAAAATCCGGCTTCCAATTTATCCCATAAAATTGGAAGCCGGCTACCGCATCTGTTTTTTCTGCCGCTTGAACTGGTTGTATGGTTGAAGAAGCTAAACTGAACAATATCACCGCGCTCAAGATGACGCGGATCAGGGTTTCTCTCTTGAGAATGAATGCAAACATCGCGCCTCCTATACTTTGCTTGCAACTAAGAATCTTCCCCCTCTTTCCAATTTGTCATTATTTCGCGGCTGGGTTCTTGTTTGGGTTTCCCCCAGCGCGTACACCAATGCGCGCATTCTACCCCCCCCCCGTGAAATTTGTCAATATAAAAGAAAATATGGACATCGTACTTGCGGAACCTTGAGGCAAGTCAATGACCTGTTATATCTTCGGGTTTAGAATCCACTGAATAAGCTGGAGTAGATCTTCGTTGTTAAGATAATTCAACCGAAGCCCAAAGCCGGCGCACAACCCTGCAAGACCCTCCCACCAGGCGATTCCCTCATCGCCGGGGAAGACAAACTCCAACACCATGCGGCGTGTAAATGGCAATGGATTTTCTTGAACAGCCAACAACAATCCCTGATATAAAATGTCCAGCCCCTCACTCTTTGGCAAGGACAATCGTTGGATTTGTTTTTGAAATGCCAACCTGGGTTCCGGATCAGGCCAAAACAACTGCAACAGTCGCAGAGTCCACCCAGGCTGCATGGAAGAAAGAATCGCCTGATATGCCTCCTGCGGCCGCACTTCTGGACGATCCGGGTCGGCGTACAACTCCGCAAATAAGCGGTGCGTATCATCCTCGCCGATCAAAGCGGCATGATTGCCGACCTGTGTAAAGCCCTTTACCAGCACAAAGGTGCGCGTCGAACCAACAATCTGCTTTGCCATTACATCATCCCCTTGAAGATGGATTCGGGAAGGTTCAAATCCGTCGCGCGAAAGCCCGGACGCATGGGACGATTGCCGGTGGGGACCAACCCTTTCCCCGGCTCATAACGAAATAGAGGCGAGAACGAAGGGCGCGCCGCCGTGCGCTCCACAATTGGCGATACTTCCACGATCTCACGCACGATCTGTCCGTGTTGCGGATTGCGCTCAATATACACAGCCGCAGTCACTGCTTCCGCAAAGGATTGGGCAATCTGCACTTCGGACATGCGCGCGGCATCGGGATGCGCCTGCACCACCTGCAGGAAACGGGGCCAGACGTGTTCGGCGCTGGTCGCATGAATGGTGAAAGCCGAATGTCCATGTCCGGTTGCGGCGGCGCGAATGAGCTCCCAGGCTTCCGCGCCGCGCGCTTCCCCAATGACGACGCCGTGAGGGCGCGAACGCAGGGCGGAACGGATCAGGTCATACATGGTCACCGGCGGACCGCCGCGAATTTCAGGGCGCGTTACCGTGTAAACAATATTTCCCGTATCGCTTTTACCGTCGCCATTCCAGCCGTTCAGGATGATCTCATTGCTGTCCTCCACGATGAACAAACGGATCGCGCCGCGCGGATAGTAGTCCAGCATTTCTTGAAGTATGCGTTGCCCGACAAAGGTCTTGCCCGAACCCGTCGTGCCGGCGATGACCAGCGTGCCGCCATGCACCATCACGCTCAACAGGTAGTTGGCGGCTTCGGGAGTAAGAAGCCCATTGCCACGCGGGAAGTCTTTTGGGTCGAATTTGGGACGCGAAACGGGGGGAAGCCTGTTCTGACAAAGCAATGCCAGACTTCCCTGCGTGAGATCGGATTCCGTGCGATAGTTCGAGATACGCAGTGTAATCGTATCTCCGTAAGGCGAAGCCGGCGGCATAATGTAATTGATGCGCACTCCTTTCCTTCGCGCAGTTCCATCCACCAACGGGACCATGACCTGCAGCATGGCGTCGGCAATCGGGTAATCCGGCGTCGGCGCGCGTTGACCGGCGCGGTCTATCATCACGCGCAGGGCATCGCCAATCCCCTCAGGCGCGGCGCCGACGTGTTCCCAACCATTTGAGGTGGTGTACACATAGATATGTCCCAGGTTGATGGCGATGTCTTCGCTGTCAGATCGCGCGATGAGTTCGAGAAGGGGACCCATGCCGGAGAGATCGCCGATCAAATGCAGGAGGTATTTGGGCGGGAGTGTGACACCCGCGTCCACTGCCCGCGCGCTCACTTCATCAAAGACCTGGCGCGCCAGTGCCTCGATCTCCGTCGAGGAGAGCGAGCGTTGGAGGGATTCGATTGCCTTCTTCGCACGACCCTCTTCCGCAAGAATATGCCACCACCGTTCCATCTCATCCGCGGAGCGTGCTTCGGTAACTGGCTTCAGAGTTTTGCCTGCAATGTCAAACATCGTCTATCCCTTCCCGAACCAGCCGCGTTTTTTATTCGTGTTGGGCAACAAGCCAATTCGTGATGCGCCTTCACGCACAGCCGGAACAAAGTGGGAGGCAAATCCCAATAACGAATCGGCAAACGGTCCCAGTTCCTCCAACTTCTCCTTCTTGTAGCGCCAGATCAGGATGTCATCGCGGCGATCCGAGTTCACTGCCTGTGCTGTCAGACGTGGATCAACAATAGGGATGATGCCATTGGGGATCAAGGCGAGTTCAATCTTGTCCTCACTCAATGCCTGTTGCAGCATCTTATGCGCCGATTTAAAGCCATCCCCCACCACCTGGTTGTAACAAAGCTTCACGCGGCTGCCCACAAATTCATGCGCGCTGCCTTTGCCCACCACACTTGCCAGGGAGTTGATCATGCGCGCGATCCAGCGGCGGGTTTCCGCCAGGTCGGGAATTTCAGGTTTGATGACGATCGCAATTCCTTCAGCGGCTTTCAATGCCGCCCGGTGGACCACGTGCGCCGGGTTGATGCCGACATCCATGATGACCACGCCGCCCGCCGCGACGCCCGCTTCATACAAACCCTGAATCACTTCCGCCACTTTCGCTTCCTGTTGAAGAACTTCATCACCAAGATCGTCTGTAATCAAACCTGGAAGAACTCGTAGCGTAGGTAAGTTTTCTAATGGAGTGAAGGCATTGAGATAGGCGGCACCGGATGCGACATCACCCATCACACCCTTATTGGCTTTGGCAATCTCGCGGCGCAAAAGTCCGATCATGGTGGTGTTGACGCGCTCCATCCGCATGTGATATTGCAGTGCGCCGGCATTGCCATCTGCATCCACAAGATAGGTGGTGATACCCGATAAAGCCAGCGCCACTGCAAGATTGACTGCCACTGTCGTCTTGCCTGTGCCGCCTTTGGGTGACGTGATCGCGATCTTGCGAATCGCCATGCCAGATTGGATGCGCGCTGACATATCACTGCCCAACACCGCGCGGCGATATTGATCGTCTGCGGCGAGATTACCTGCATCCGCGCGGCGCATTTCTTCATACAATTTATTGATGTCCACATCTGAGGGCGGATATGCAATGGAGGGTACGCCCACACCATTCGCCCAGGAAGACATGCCATCCCCTACGCCTGCGATTACGAAGATTAACTTGCCGCGTTCCGCCGCCTTGACCAGACTCTCCGGCGAAACAGACGATTCAGGCGAGACAACAACAAGAGCGCGGAAGTCGAACAGGTCAATGTGCTGAGGCGTAAAGGCGGCGATCTGCGCGATGACCGAATGACCCTGCTCCGCCAGTTGCATGTTCAGGCGCGAGGTCACGGTTCCTGCGCCAAGCAAGAGAACCTGCATTATCGTCCTCCTCCCAATACTTCCTCACGATCCGATTTGAACAGGTCCTCGAAGTCCCAGTAGGTGAAGCCGGCGGTCGGTGTTTCCTCGCCGCGCGCCATCAATGAAACAACCAGACGATCTCCTTGCTGCAATGCAAGAGAAAACACTTCACGGCTCTCATTTGGTATGAGCAGGATCAGCATGTGTGGCTGGTCGAAGGTCGTGAAGGCGGAATCTGAGTTGCCTGAATCGGTCGAGTCGGTTTGAGACGGCAAGCCCTGAACGGCGATTACGCGCACGCCCATTGGGAACAAATCCTTCGCCAGCGGCGGCAGGGCGCGGCTCAACGCTTGTGTTTGTTCGATCTCCTGGAGGGCAGGCGTTGCGGTGGGCTCGACCCCATAACCGGGCTGAAGGATGATCTCAGGCATGGCGGTCGGCGTGATCAGCTGTTGCGGACGGCTGGTGATCACGACAGTCACGCCGATCAGATCGCCCGGCAGGAACGCCTCGGCATCGGGCGCCACAAGGTTCATCGCATCCAGGGGCAGAGGGAAAAGGCTGTATCCGGGATACTGCGCGAGCACGGCGGAAAGGCGCGTTCCTTCTGCGGCTTGGGCGAGGATGGCGGAACGAAAGACGGGCTGCCCGCTGAAGATGGGCTGCGCCACTACACCGCCGACGACCCCTGTGACCTCCTCGCCGGGAATATACAGACTGGCGTTGTCATCCTGAAAGACCGTCTTGACCGCGAGATCGTTCGCAGTGATGACATCACCGATGTTCAAATCACGTGTGGCGGATAAAACAGAAATGATGGGTGGTCTTTGTGCCGCGCCCAGCGCATTCAGAGCGATGAACGCCAGCAGAAAGACGGCGACCGACACGCCGAGCACGACCGCGTTGACGCCGGTCGAGGCGATACGTTTAAGCATTGATTCTTCTCCTATCGTTGGAATTCCAGGGCAAGTGGCTCTGGTCGAATGCCTGCCGCAGGGCAGGGGTGGCTTCGATCACTTCTTCGAGACGGTCCAGCGTCTGGCGGATGAGACCGTAGAGGACCATCGTCACAAAATCGGTTCGCAGATGGTTGGACCTGAAGAGTTGGTCATGCGCCTGAGCGATATTGCGAGCCGCGTCCATCACGTCGGAATTTGCGAGGGCTTCCGCCGAGATGCGCGGCATGTCCGGGAAACATCTCTGGATCAAATCTGCCAGTCGCTGTTGGATGTGTCCCGGAAAATCCGATACTGGCTGTGGAGGCTTTGCAACAAAATCAGGCGGCGAATTAAGCAGATCAGCAATAGAAGTGTCTGGATTGATTCGCAATCGCTCCACTGCACGCGGGATGCGTTTGAGACCGGATTGAATGGCTTCCGCCAGCCGCTCCTGCGCCCGCGGCGTCAAGGCCGCAACGGCTTCGACGTTGCGCAGGGAAACGTGTTCGCGCAAGCCAACAGGCAATGACTCCAGTAGGCGCTGCCAGCGTTCCCGCTTGGACTGGTACGTCTCGCTCATGTACCACATGATACGAGAGCGCATCGGTAGGTGTGGCGGCTGTGTCGGCAGGTGTCGTCGATGTGCGAAAAAATACCCTCAATTTCGAAATCGGCTTCCCTTGACAAGTATACAAAATTGTATACAATACAAACATCACTTCCAGAACCAGGTATTCCCATGAAAGAACAACACTCCCCCAACCTGAGCACAGATGTCTTTTCGGTTCTCAAAGAACGCATTATTCATTGGGAATATCCCCCTGGACATCGCTTCACCGAGGAGGGATTATGTGAGGAATTCGGTGTCAGCCGAAGTCCGGTACGGGAAGCGCTCCGCATGTTGGTGGAAAATAAACTGGTTGACAAGACGCCGCATAAAGGCTACAGCGTCAAGCAACTGGATATGCGGGAAATCCACGAACTGTACGATGTCAGGCTGGCATTGGAGATCTTCGTGATCGAGCGACTGACTCAAAGCGGATACCCTGAAGCGGATTGGGAGGAACTGTATCGCACCTGGCAGAACCTGCAAAAAGCATCAATGCCCAATTCAGCAGATTTTGCCAAGCTGGACGAGGAATTCCATGAAAGGCTTGCCAGTTGGACCGGCAATAGGACGCTCCTCCAGCAGATCCAATCCATTGACGAACGGCTGCACTTTATCCGTGTGACGGATATCACTTCCACCGAACGGTTGCGCGAAACCTGTGAACAACATCTCAGAATACTCGACTGCATCAAGAAAAAAAATGTAGATTGTGCGCGTGAAGCCCTGCAACTCAACATTGAGGACGGGCGCAAGAACGTGGAACACGCGATAAAAGAGGCGCTGGCACGGGCTTATATAGGCCCCAAGGCTGGCGCCTGATCATTTAAACCAACGGAGGCACACATGCGAAAAGGCACCATTCAGGCGGAACCTTATGATTTCGAGTTCGATCTTGACACGACGGCGCTGGTCATGATTGACATGCAGCGCGACTTCGTCGAGCCGGGCGGATTCGGCGAAACGTTGGGCAATGACGTCTCGCTGTTGCGCAGCGCCATCGAACCGTGCAAGGAATTACTCGAAACAGCGCGTAAGGTCGGCATGTTCATCATCCATACCCGCGAGGGACACCGGCCGGACCTTTCCGACCTGCAGCCCGCCAAAAGGGATCGCGGCAACCCGACGCTGAAGATCGGTGATGTGGGACCCATGGGGCGCATCCTCGTGCGTGGCGAACCCGGTCACGATATCATCCCCGAACTGTATCCCATCGAAGGGGAACCGGTAGTTGACAAACCCGGCAAGGGCGCATTTTACGAAACGGATCTGCTCGGCATCCTGCGCAACCGGGACATCAAAAAGTTGATCGTCTGTGGAGTGACCACAGAGGTCTGCGTACATACCACCGTCCGTGAGGCAAATGATCGGGGATTCGATGTCCTCGTTCCGGCAGATTGCACCGCGTCCTACTTCCCGGAGTTCAAACGTGTGGCGCTGGAGATGATCAAGGCGCAGGGCGGCATCTTTGGATGGGTCAGTGATTCGGACAAGGTTGTGAAAGGGCTGGAGCAAGCCGCCACGGGTTCATGAAATTGGGCTATTAGCAAGACCATCCTTTGCATGAAGGAGGTCGTTCAAAATGACAAAAAAATCTGAAAGTGCTTTGAAGGTCCCCTTTTGGGTGCCGGGCGATTGGAACGGCTTTTTCGGTTTGGGGACGAACAGCCTGTTGAACATTCTCGTGCTCTCCGGGTTGCTGTTGGGTGTGGTGCAGATGCCCGGGGAGATCGTGTTCGGACGCATCGTGCCAGCCGTGGGCGTTATGTTGTTCCTCAGCAATATCTATTACGGCTTCATGGCGCGGCGGCTGGCAATCAAGGAAAACCGTACGGATGTCACTGCCATGCCGGCAGGACCGAGCGTCCCCCACATGTTCATTGTGGTGCTGGTCATTATGTTGCCGGTCCGAATCACCACCGAGGACCCTATTCTTGCCTGGCAGGTGGGGCTGGCGTGGGCGTTCATCGAAGGGCTTGTCAATCTGAGCGGCGCGTTCATTGCACCCTGGGTACGCAAATTGACCCCCCGTGCCGCGTTGCTTGGCACGCTGGCAGGCGTTTCGATAGCCTTCATCGCCCTGCGTCCCGGCATGCAAATCCTGGATCCCTACCCATGGATTGGGCTGGTTTGCCTGGCAATCGTGATGGGCGGCTGGTTTGCGGGTGTGCGTTTTCCGTGGAAGATTCCAGCGGGTCTGGTGGCGATCTTCGTTGGAACGACACTGGCGTGGGGCGCGACGCTCTTCGGCTGGGCGCCCGTAATGGACCCTGTCGCCTTGCGCCAATCCCTCGGTGGTTTTGGGTTGGCTCTTCCCCTGCCACAATTGAGCAATCTAATCGCCGGTTTTCAGAATATCGCCCCTCTACTGGTCACTGCAATTCCATTCGGCGTGTATGACTTCATCGAAGCCATGGATAACGTGGAGAGCGCCTCTGCCGCAGGAGACGAATACAACGTGCGCGAAGTGCTGTTCGTGGATGGCTTCAACAGCATCATCGGCACGGTCCTCGGCAGTCCCTTCCCCAATGCTGTGTATATCGGTCACCCCGGCTGGAAAGCGGTCGGTGGGCGCATCGGATATTCGCTGGCGACCGGTGTGTTGGTCATCACGGTTACGCTGTTGAACATCGTACCGGTCCTGCTTAACCTCATCCCACTCGTGGCGATCCTGCCCATCCTGCTGTACATCGGAGCATTGATCGGAGCGCAGGCGTTTCAGGCAACCCCGCGTCATCATGCCCCGGCGATTGTGCTGGCACTGGTCCCGCATTTTGCGGCATGGGGAAAGAGCCAAGTGGACGGTGCTCTCACAGCGGCGGGAACCAGCGCGCGGGACGTTATGGAGGCGTTAACCGTTAACGGTGTCCTGTACGACGGCATGACCAGACTCGGAGGCGGCGCCATCCTGAGTGGACTTGTCCTTGGCGCAATCGCGGTTTTCCTGTTGGATCGGAAGCCGAAACTTGCGGCGGTATATGCGCTGGCGGGGGGGGTGCTTTCCTACTTTGGCTTCATGCACGCGGAACAGGTGCAGTTCGGCGCGAATGGACTCCCCACCGCCATCACGGTTGGTTATCTTCTGCTCGCGGCGCTATGTTACGGATTCAGTTACCTGCCTTTCGATGGGAATCACTTGCCAGAGGCAGGTTAATTTTGGAGTTTTCCCTGTCGCAGGGCGAATTCGATCAAAAACTTAAAGAGGAGAATGAAGATGAGTACAGCAAAAGGAACGGCAAGCCCCAAATTATGGGTGGCTGGCGACTTGAACGGCTTTTTCGGGCTGTGCACCAACAGCATTACCAACACGCTGGTGGCGGTCTCGTTGATGCAGTTCGTCATCGGTTTTCCCAAGGAAATCCTGTTCGGACGAATTGTGCCAGGCTTGGTGCTCTCGCTGGCGGTGGGCAACATCTACTTTGCCTACATGGCATACAAGTTAGGCAAAAAGGAAGGACGCGATGACGTGACCGCCGTGCCGTACGGCATCTCGGTCCCGCATTACTTCCTTGTCACCTTTGCCATCATGTTACCTCTCAAACTGAGCGGCGAAGATTTCAACCTGATCTGGAGCGTGGGTGTGGCGTGGTGTTTTGTTCATGCCATTGTTGCCACCATTGGCGCCTTCGTCGGTCCGACCATGCAGAGGTTGACGCCGCGCGCCGCTATGCTTGGAACGCTGGCTGGCGTTGCTATCACCTACATTGCCATGGGCGCGGCGTTCAACGCCTGGAACGTGGCGTGGCTCAGCATGATTTCCTTCGGCATCATCTTTGTCGGCTGGCTTGCCAATGTGCAGTTCCCCGGCAAGATCCCGGCGGGACTGGTGGCGGTGATCCTCGGCATTATCTTCGGTTGGGCGTCGGGCTACATGAAGGTCGGCACATTGACCGAAGCGGTCGCTAATGCGTCCATCGCCATCCCAGTACCGCAAATTGGAATTTTGCTCGAAGGACTGCCCCGGATCGCGCCGTACCTCGTGACCGCCATCCCGCTTGCAATCTACTTGTTCCTCGAGTCGCTCAACAACGTGGAATCCGCCATGGCGGGCGGCGACACCTACGATACCCGCGAAGCCATGCTCGCCGCGGCGGGCGGGACAGCCGTCGCCTCGCTCTTCGGCTCCCCCTTCCCCACCCTGATCTACATCGGACATCCCGGCTGGAAATCGGTCGGCTCGCGCGTCGGGTATTCCTGGCTCACCGGCGTGACCATGTTCCTGCTCGGCGTGTTGGGCTTGCTGGGCATTCTCTCCGCCATCATTCCGGTAGTGGCGATTCTGCCCATCCTCGTCTACATCGGCATGTTGATTACGTCGCAAGCCTTCAACGCCAGCCCGAAACGCCATGCTCCGGCGGTCGCCATCGCCATCGTACCGTGGATCGCGGATTACGTCACCACGCAGGTGAATAACGCGCTCAGCGCGGCAGGGACCAACGCAACCACTCTTGGCGTGGAGGCGCTGGCGGGTGCGGGTGTCTCCTACGGCGGTATGACCGTCCTTGGCGCAGGCTCGATTCTGGTCGGCATGATCCTTGGCGCCATCGTCGCCTACGTGATTGACCGCAACTGGAAAGGCGCCATCGGCTACACCCTCTTTGGCGCGGCGTGCGCGTGGGTCGGTTTTATTCACAGCACACAACTGCGCTTCTTCCCCAGTGGGCCCTTCAATTTCAACGACCCATCGTTCAATGCCAATTGGGGTCCTGTGGTGGGATATCTCGCCATGGCTGTGTTGTTCGCCATCATGATGAACTACACCAAAAACGAACCTGCGCCCAAGTTGGAAGACTGAGAGCAGGGAACAGACCATACAGCCTGGGGTAAACGCCTCAGGCTGTATTCTTGAAGTATGCAAATCCGCCCTCAGCATGGATTCGTGATTATCGGGTTATGTGTCTGGAATACTCCCTCACCCCAACCCTCTCCCATGGGGAGAGGGGGAATTAGGAAGTGATATGACAACTTCACAACGCATGATCAAAAATCTATACCGCGACTCGGTGTCGCTGATGCAGTTCTCCGAAAAACTGCGCGCGCTGGAGGGAATCAAACAAGCCTCGGCGGTAATGGCGACCGAGAACAACATCAGCCTGCTGGTCGAGGCTGGTTTACTGGCGGGCGCCGTTCCGCCCAGCCCGAACGACCTATTGATCGTCGTCGAGGGCAGGGATGAGGCGTCCACGGGCGCGGCGCTGGATTCGGCGGAGGCGATGCTCAAAGCCAAATCGGCGGAGGCAGGCGAAGGCGGAGTCCGACGCGTGCCGCCGAGAAGTATCCAAATGGGGCTGGAGTCCATGCCGTCCGCCAACTTCGTCCTCATCTCCACGCCGGGCGAATACGCCGCGGCGGAGGCGCGCAAGGCGCTGCAACTCGGTCTGCACGTGATGATGTTCAGCGACAACGTCAGCATGGAGGAGGAGATCCCGCTGAAGCGCTACGCGCGCGACCATGACCTGCTCGTGATGGGACCCGACTGCGGCACGGCGATCATCAACGGCATCCCGTTGGGATTTGCCAATGTCGTGCGGCGCGGGGATATTGGCGTGGTCGCGGCGTCTGGAACGGGTTTGCAACAAGTGACGAGCCTCATCCACCGATTTGGCGCGGGCATCACGCAAGCCATCGGCACAGGCGGGCACGACCTGAAAAGCGAGGTGGGCGGTATCACGATGTTGCAGGGCATCGAAGCACTGGCAAAAGACAAGTCCACCAAAGTGATCCTGCTGGTCTCGAAACCGCCGTCGCCGGATGTGATGAAGAACGTGCTGGACAAAGCCGCGCAGAGCAAAAAGCCGGTGGTGGTGGAGTTCATCGGCGCAGACCCGAAGACCATCACGGGTGGAAATATTTACGGCGTGAAGACTCTGGAGGGCGCGGCGGTTGCGGCAGTGTTGTTGTCGAAAGGCAGGGCGGTCAAGAAGTTTTCGAGCGCCTTGCCCGCGAAATATAAATCCTTGGTCAAGCCCGCGCAGAAAAAATTGAAGAAGGGACAGAAATACATTCGCGGCTTGTTCAGCGGCGGGACGTTCTGCTATGAGACCGTGCTTTTATTGAGCGAAGCGTTGGGAAAGGTGTATTCCAATACGCCGATCAAAAAGGACGAGAAGATTCCCAACGTGTGGAAATCCTTGGAGCATACCGTGATTGACCTGGGCGATGATCTGTTCACGCAGGGACGCCCGCACCCGATGATTGACTTCCGCCTGCGGAACGAGCGCATCCTGCAGGAAGCCAAAGACCCCGAAACGGCGGTCATCCTGCTGGACGTGGTGCTGGGTTATGGCTCGAACATGGACCCTGCGGGTGAACTCATCCCTGCCATTCAGGGTGCGCAGAAGATCGCCGCGAAGGCAAAACGAAACCTCGTCTTCGTCGGCTCGGTGTGCGGCACGGATTCCGACCCGCAGAATCTCTCGCGGCAGGAGGCGATGCTGCGCGAGGCAGGCGTCCTCCTGACCGACAGCAACGCCCAAGCCGCGCGGCTCGCCGCGGCGATTGTTAGTTGATGTCATTGCGAGTCTTCGAGAAGCAATCCCCCGCTTTCAATGAGGAGATTGCTTCGCAATGAACGCTCGCAATGACATAGGTAATGGAGTCTTCATGGTCAACAAACTTTTTGAACAGGAATTACAAGTCATCAACGTCGGGCTTTCGTCCTTTGCGGATTCGATCCAGCAGACGGGTGGGAAGGCGCTGCACCTCGATTGGCGTCCACCCGCGGCGGGGAACCGCGAGACAGGCATGAAACTCGCCCTGCTGGTCAACGACCCCAAAGTGGAAGCCGCGAACCGAACCGCCTTCGAGCGGTTTTTGGCGGCGCAGCCGATTCTGATCGGAGTCGCTTCGGCGCGCAACGCCATTCCCAATTTAGGCGAGAGGACGCTGCTGCACGCAGGTCCGCCCATCGAATGGGAACGTATGTGCGGACCGATGCAGGGCGCGGTCATCGGCGCGATTTTGTACGAGGGCTGGGCGGCGGATCACGACGCCGCGCGCAAACTCGCGGGGGGCGGAGAGGTCACCTTCGCACCCTGTCATCACTTCGGCGCGGTGGGACCGATGGCGGGCGTCATCAGCCCGTCCATGCCCGTGTGGATTGTGAAGAACCAAGACCGCGGCAACCTCGCGTTCAGCAACCTGAACGAGGGGCTGGGCAAGGTCCTGCGTTTCGGCGCGAACGACGCCTCGGTGTTGGACAGGCTCAAATGGATGGAGGCGGTTTTGGGTCCCGCGATGGATGCGGCGTTAAAAGTCCTGGGCGGAGTCGAGTTGCGTCCCATCATCGCGCAGGCATTGCACATAGGCGACGAGTGCCACAATCGCAACGCGGCGGCTTCGTCGCTGCTGTTCAAGAAACTCACCCCTGCGTTGCTGAAGACCGATCTTCCATCAGACGACATGGCGCGCGTGCTGGAATTCATCGCGGGCAACGATCATTTCTTCCTCAACATCTCGATGGCGTGCTGCAAGGCGATGCTTGACGCAGGTCACGGCGTGGAGGGCAGTACGCTGGTCACGGCAATGGCACGCAACGGCGTGGAGTTTGGGATTCGCATGAGCGGGACGGGGGACGCGTGGTTCACGGCTCCCGCGCCGACGGTGGCTGGGCTCTTCTTCCCAGGCTTTTCCCAAGCCGACGCCGCGCCCGACCTCGGCGACAGCGCCATTACGGAGACGGCTGGTATCGGCGGGTTTGCGATGGGCGCCGCGCCCGCCATTGTGCAATTCGTGGGCGGCACGCCGCAGGACGCCATCGCCTACACGCGCGAGATGTTCCACATCACGATGGGTGTCAACGGCGGGTTCACCCTGCCACCGCTGAACTTCGATGCCTCGCCCGCAGGCATTGATGCGCGCAAGGTTGTTGACACGAGCATCGCGCCCGTCATCAACACAGGCATCGCGCACAAAGACGCGGGCGTCGGGCAGGTTGGCGCGGGCATCACACGCGCGCCGCTGGAATGCTTCGAGCAGGCAATTATGTCATTGCGAGAAGCCGCGTAGGGGCGACGAAGCAATCTCATCATCGAATAGAGGATTGCTTCTCGAAGACTCGCAATGACGAAAAACTTACAGGAGAATTTCAATGACGGAGCAACGCAAAGTAGCAGTGGTGGCAGTGGGCGGTAACGCCCTGGTGCGCGAAAAAGGCAAAGAATCCCTGCCCGACCAATACGCCGCGGCTTGCCTCACCATGCCGCACGTGGTGGACATGGTGCAAAACGGCTGGGATGTGATCGTCACGCACGGCAACGGTCCGCAGGTGGGGTTTATCCTGCGGCGTTCGGAACTCTCAGCGCATGAACTGCATACCATTCCCCTCGATTACTGCGGCTCGAATACGCAAGGCTCCATCGGCTACATGTTTCAAACCGCTTTACAAAATGAATTTAAACGGCGCGGCATGTCCAATCAGGCTGTGACGGTGGTCACTGAAACACTGGTGGACAGGAACGATCCCGCCTTCAAGAATCCGACCAAACCCATCGGCTCGTTCATGGACGAGAAAACCGCGCTTCGACACCGCGACGCCGACGGCTGGTCCGTGATGGAGGACGCGGGTCGCGGCTGGAGGCGGGTCGTCGCTTCACCGGCTCCGATGAAAATCCTCCAGCAGGGTGCGATCCTGTCGCTGGTCGGGTCGGGATTCACGGTCGTGGCGGTGGGTGGCGGCGGTATCCCCGTCATCGAGAATGACAAGGGCGAGATCGAAGGCGTCGAAGCGGTCATTGACAAGGACCTCGCCTCCGCGTTGTTCGCCTCCAGCATCAATGCCGACTTGTTCCTCATCTCCACCGAGGTCGAAAAGGTCGCCATCAACTTCAACAAACCGAACGTGCAATGGCTGGATCAACTCAGCGTTGAGGACGCAAAGAAATACCTGGCGCAAGGTCAGTTCGGCAAGGGTAGTATGGAGCCGAAGATTAAGGCAGTGTTGAACTTCCTTGAGTGGGGCGGCAAGAAGGCGTTGATCACCGACCCCGACAACATGCTGCGCGCTCTGCGCGGCGAGACGGGGACGCATTTTCAACCATGACATCGGTCGTTCAAGTCGAAGAAGGTTGCCAAAGTAAAAGCACCTTTTCGTCCTATATTGTTTGTTTTTTTTATCGGGAACACCTGTACCAAGAGGGGCGGTTTCAGGATGTACCGAATTAATTCCACCCGTAGGTAAGAGGGGCGTGAAAACGCGCCAGAAAATCGATTCTGCCGCCTACGTGCTTTGACAATTTTCTCAAACTCCATATAATCCGCATCGTTCCTACTTCCCACAATCCATCCTCTCTTCCCAAGAAGCCTGGCAAACCGCCGGGTTTCTACCGTTGTCGCATAACCTCATCTGTCTGCACACGAAAGGAAGCCAAATTCACAAATTCAAGAGCCAAAACACTTCCATCTCTCCATAAAGTCAACAAGCAACGAGCATCCTGGATCAAATTGCCTGAATCGCAAGGACAAATCATAAACTGATGGGAAGTAGGAACATAAGCACTTCAACAATAGGCAGTTTAAAATCTTCTGAAAATGCTCGTGACGATTCCCGACACAGTTCGAATTTGGCGAACTGTGTCGGCGATAAATACCTCACCACAGACTGTTTGGTCACTTCAAAGGAGGTTCTCTAACCAAGAACACAATTGAATATCCCCATCAAGCATGCAAAAACGGGTGCTGTCCTGGCTTTTCCCAGGCGGCGCCCGTTTTCGATTCCTACAGCGAGGACTCACTGGGATGAGAGGCCCGGTAAAAAAGCGAGATCGCCTGGTTGCAGCCAGACGATCTCAATGGTGGAACAAATGTTCGCAGCCGATAATACCACAACCAGCAGGACTGTCAAGATTTCCGCGCCCTTCCGCTTGAACGCAGCCCAACGCAAGGTTCTAGTCGAAGGTCATTTGCTCGACATCGCCTCCCCCTCCGGGCGACAGCAGGGAGACTACCTGTATTCCGCCACCGTTACACTGCTGCGCGAAGATGCAGCCGTGTATACCACCGCGCCCAGCTGGGCAAGTGTGGAGGTGGAATGAGCCGACACACCGGACTGCGCGGATGCGTGATCATGTCCTCTCCCTGGAATCATTTAATCCATCCAAACAAGGAGACGGATCATGAGAACCCTCGCATTGCTTCTCATCCTGGTCGACATCGCCGCGAGCCAGCCCCATCACTGGCTCTCGGTTCTCATGGCTTCCATCGCACGTTGTATCGGCAGATAACCAGACGAAAAGGAGGTCGCAGAAAAGCACATGGAAAACATCCTATCCGCCGCCGAAGAAATTTTGGGAACGGCGGTTCGAGTGGAGGATCATCGGGACTGGGCCATCTTCTGGTGCCCCTTCCATAACGACGCGGATCGTTCCGGGCAAGGTGGTCATCCCAATTTCGGCGTCCATTTGGTGAAGGGTTACTGGAAGTGTCTGCGCTGCGGCGCCAGCGGCGGGTCGTTGAAATCGCTGCGGAACAGACTGGGTCGGGGGTGGAAGCCAGGTGTGCCGGCAACCACAACGGCACACCCCAAACGCCCCCCGACACACCGTTCGTGCCGCGAGAACGACGGTGCGAGACGGCAGGTGCAACTGCTCGACGAAGCCATGTCGGAAGCGCGCTCGTGCGTGCAATCCTCCCCTGCCTGGACCTATCTGGCGAGGCGCGGTGTGACACCCTATACCGCGCTGGTCTATGGTCTCGGGTACGGCGTTCCCGTCCCGCGGGTTCATCGCGAGACCATCGAAGCCGCAGAACAGTCCATGATGGTGCGCCGCGACGGGATCTGGTTGTGGGCGGGCGGCGTGGTGTACGCCGATCCGCCGACACGTCCCACGGTGATAAATGTCCGCTACATCCCCGAAGAGCAACTGCCCAAAGGCGCGCGCAGATTCCAACCGGAAAAGAATCACAAGACTTGGGGCAACCGCATTCAACCTCTCGGCAGCTGGCGCATCGCTCCCTCTACGCGCACGCTGATTGTGTTGGAAGGGCTGTTCGATATGCTTATTACGGCGCAAAAACTGTACCAACTCGGGCGCGATGCCGATACAGTCGCAGTGTACACCAACGGCGCCAGCCCCTCCGCAAAAATGCATCGGTGGTTCAGCGAACACAGTGAATACGAGTACGTGCTGCTGCGCGACCCCGACAAAGCCGGTATCGAATGGGCACACACTGTATCGGCGTCCATCCGAGGCGGCGGCGGGAAAGTGCGCACGATCAAACCGCCCGAGCTGCTCGACCCGGACGAAGCCATCCTGAGCGGATGGTGGCCGCCCGCCATCTAGTTCACCCAATTCCCTGTGTCGGGGAGCGAAAGGATCGCTCCCCGATTTTCATTTCCCCAAGGAGAACAAATCATGTCAACGTTCACTCTCATTGTTCTTCTGATCGCGGTCCTCTTCCTGGGCTGGGCGGTCTGGTTCGTGATCGCCATGATCCGCTACATCGCCTCCGGCCAGTACGAGGTGGACAAGCGTTTGCGCGACATCTGTCGCTAGACCAAATTCAACAAGGAGAAAACAATGTCGAAGCAATACAACAAAACCGCATTTGTCGGTCATCTTGGGATGGAGCCGGAAATGCGTTACACACCTTCCGGCACAGCGGTAACATCCTTCAACGTCGCCAGCAATGACCAATACACCAACGAGAAGGGCGAGGTCACCAAGACGACGACCTGGTTTCGCTGCACGGCGTGGGGCAAGCAGGCGGAGGTCTGTAGCCAGTACCTGCACAAGGGCAGCAAGGTGCTGATTGAGGGCAGGCTTACACCGGATAAAGCCACAGGTCGCCCGCGCATCTGGGTCCGACAGGATGGAACGGCTGCCGCGG
The DNA here is from genome assembly GCA_039961775.1 of Chloroflexota bacterium. Classification (GTDB taxonomy): domain Bacteria; phylum Chloroflexota; class Anaerolineae; order Anaerolineales; family Villigracilaceae; genus Defluviilinea. Next base: position 14,646 of record JABRVZ010000109.1, on the reverse strand, counting down.
ATTATGAACTCAAAGTATTGGAGATCCATTTCCTGGATGGCAGGAACAATGAAGCCGCCATCGCACAGGCTGATCCCGTTGAGGATGACATTCCGTATTAACCAATTAAATCACGAACGGCTGTTCAACAGGACAACCGTTCGTTTTTGGAGATCACTCAATGAACGCTGAACAAATCCGTTCGCTAAAACGAGTCCTGGACTATCTCGCACAGGATGAAGGATCCCACTTTGAAAACGCCTCGCTGGAGGAGCGCGCAAACCACATCTATCTGGATGTCCTGATCCTGCAGGACTTTCTGGAACAGCAAAAAGGAGAGCCCATCCCATGATTGCCATTCAACAAGATACTTTGCACGCCGCGCTGAACGCCGTGACGCGCGCCAGCCTGAAGAGTTCTCTGGTGACCGCCTTTTCGCTCGTGCGGCTGGACGCCAACACCAACGGCGTCATGCACCTGTCCTGCTTTAACGGCGAGACCGCCGCGCGTGCCGCAGTAAACGTGGACTGCCACGAAGATCTGTCTGTGAGCGTGGACGCCTTGACTTTGAAAGCCGTGGCGGAGACCCTCACGGGCGAAATTCACCTGTCTGTAGAGCAGAACTCGCTCATCCTACAAGGCGCCTCCACAAAAACCACCCTGCGCATCGTGGACGAGCCGCTTCCCATCATCGGTGAGGAAAGCATACAGACGATTACCGCGCTCTCGGGAGCGGCATTCCGCAGTCTGGCGCGCGTCTTGCCTTTTGCCTCTGCAGATGATACGCGCACGGTTTTACAGGTGCTGCATCTGATGTTGGATCAGGAATCCGTGATCTCACAGACAGCCGATGGATACTCCGCCGGAACCGTGCGCGAAAGCATCGAGGGACCGGCAGAACCCGCCTCGCTTTCCCTGCCTTTGAATTTTGCCCGCATGCTTTCCACGCTGGTGGAGGATCGCGATACGGTGCGCCTGGGAATGTCGGGACCCAACCGCTACATCTTCCAGATCACGAATGCAGAGAACTTGAAAGACCTGACTCTGGCGACCGTCACCTCCGCAGAGAACTTCCCCTCCGCACAGATCACGACCCTGATCGAAGAGGCGAGAAACAACGCTATCGCTCATCTTCAGGTGCAGCAGAACAGCCTGATGCAGTCCATCCGCATGGTGAGCGCAATGGGCACGCAAAGCACGTTCATCAAGGCTGTGAACGGTGCCGCGAAGATCGCCTCTGCAGAAACCGAGACCGGGCAGGCGCGCAACATCCTGGAAGGTATCGCCAGTGGTGAAGACACCAGCATCTGGCTTTCCGCGGTCTTCCTAAAACGCGCGGCGGAAGCCTGCAAGGGCGAACTTGCCATTCGGATCAGCAGCACACAGCGACCCATCCTGATCGAGGCGGGTAGTTTTAGTGCGGTCATCATGCCGATGCTTGTGGAAGGGAACAAGGATCCTTTCCCCGAGGAGGAAGCCATCGCGCTCAGCCTGCCAGAGATAGCAATGGCATAACCGCCAAAAACAAATCGTTTCGAGACGGCGTGGCGTCAATGATGTCACGCCGTCTTCGTTTCCCAGGAGACTTATGATTACCACCAACAACCAGTTACTCCTTCGCACACCCACCCATTACGAACAGCCCAAACTGAAGACCATGCCCCTGCGCGAACAGCCCGCCTATCGCATCGCGCAAAACGCGACCGCCTGCAATCTGACGGAACTTATGGCGGCGGTGATTGGCGGGCAGAGACAAATCGAGATCGCGCAGGCTTTGTTGGCGCATTTCGGGGGAGACATCCGCCGCTTGTATAAGGCGCATCCCTCTGAACTTGCCAAAGTAAAAGGTATCAATCAGGCAACCGCCATTCGCATCAAGGCGGCGCTCAATCTGGGTTTGCGCCTGAGTCTGCCGGGTGATGAAAGAACAGCGATCAACTCGCCCGCCGATGCCGCCGCATTGGTGCAGGCTGAAATGTCGCTGCTCGAAAAGGAACATTTGAGAACGATCCTGCTGGACCGCCGCAACCGTGTGCTGGAGATCGTGGAGGTCTACCAGGGTTCGGTCAGTTCCTCCCAGGTGCGGATCGGAGAGGTCTTTCAATCTGCAATCAGCCGCCATGCCTCCGCCCTGATTGTGATCCATAACCATCCATCGGGTGACCCCACGCCTTCGCCGGATGATGTGGCTGTCACGCGTGCAATGGTGCAGGCAGGCAAGCTGTTGGACATCGACCTGCTGGATCATCTCGTGATCGGGCAGGGCAAGTGGGTCAGCCTCAAGGAACGCGGGCTGGGCTTCAACTAGGAGGCTGGGATGCAACAACTGACTCTCACCCTGACGTTTACCCCTGCGCCATCTGTAAAGACCATCTTCAAAAACACGGCCTGGTTGAATGCAGGCTGGGCAACCGCCTGCATTGGCTTCACCAAAAAGGTGGAGATCAGCCAGTCGTTGAACGACGCCCTGATGCCCATCCATGCGGATGACGAGGATGACCACGACCAGCAACTCTATGATGCACTCTGGCTGGCGCATCACCATCTGGCGCTGGATCAACGTCCGTCCTTCTCCTTCACATTCGATTTCTTGCGGGAAGACAAGATCAACGGTCGTTTTATCGAGACCAGCCTGCGCCTGCATGTCGAGGAAAAGGAGCAACTGATCCTGCTGGGACTGATCCAGGATTTTTAGGAGGGAACATGCCATTCTATCTCGGCAGGCGCGGAGAAGGTGATTTGATCCTGTTTCACTCTGCCATGCCACCCACAAAACAGACTCACGGACATTTGTACAAGGCTGTGATCGGACCCTTCGTAAGCCGCGTCGGGGCGGGTTACTTCGCCCGCTATGGAAGAAACAATCCAGACATCCGCACAGCCGCTGATGCTGAACGCCTGGCGCGCGCCGACCCGCGCATGGAGCATCTCATCGTCGAGGAAAGCCTGACTGCTGAGGAACTCTCCATCGCGCGTGAATGCGATGCGCAGGACCAAGCTGAATATTCACCACCATCCACCCTGCCGGTCACAAGCCGGCAGGAAATTTTTCAAACACAAGGAGCAATCCCATGCCTAATTGGAATGAAAACGAACTGACCATCACCGGTCCCGAGGTCAACAAGGTGCTCGAAGCCATCCGTTCCCAATCCGGGGAGGATGAAGATGTCCGCATCCTGGATTTCAACAAGATCATTCCCTATCCACAGATGTATCGCGAATTGGATAAACGCGCAGAGGAGTATCGGGAAAAACTGCACGCCATCGCAAACGATGACCCGGAACGCAAACAAAAACTCGAAGCGCTCGGCACGGAATATGGCGTGGAGCCCGGCACACCGTGGATCAAGGATGGTTACAACTCTGGCGGTTATGAGTGGTGCTGTGAATTTTGGCAGACAAAATGGAACGCCTGTCATGTCCATCTCACCACGCGCGCCGACTCCTCCAGGTCCCTGCGCAAAACTTCCAAATGCGCCTACTGCCAGACAGTTCATAAGACTGAAACGATGGTTGTCCTGACCTGCCAGCAGTGCGGCAGTCCCTTGCCGGATGCCGAACCCATTCAGGCTTTCCTGGAATTCGATACCGCATGGAGTCCGCCCATCCCCGTGATCGAGAAACTTGCCTCCATGTTCCCCGATCACACCTTCGAGTTGAAATACTTCGAAGGCGGCATGGGCTTCAGCGGACATGCCCGCTGGTCCGAGGGGATCGAGGAATTCCACCACCAGTACGAATACAGCGGTCCGCGCGGCGGATAGATCCAAATCACAACCACAAGGAGCAAATCCATGTCCCACTCTTCTGAACATCAAAAAATGCAGCCTGTGCTCGACCTCGCGCGCAAATTCGACATCGCCAGCAATCCCCATCCTGCCGCGATCTTCGAAGCCGGCAGCGGCGGCTTCCAAGTGTGGTGTACGCCGCAGGATCATCCCAAAGGCTGGGATGGCATCTTGATGAATCCTGGTTCCTTCTCCAAACCCTGCGAGTATGTCGGCAGTGTGCATTGGAAATGGGAGGGCGACACCATCGTCGGGCTGGAGATCGAGACCTCCGCCTATGCCCTGGCGGACCAGAAGCCGGATGAGTTCTGCAACCTGACTGACATCCCCCGTGATTACCACCGTCGCACGATCTTCAACCGAGACGCGGACATCGAGTGGCTCAAGGAGAAGGTGTCCTGGCTGTTCGCTGAGGCAGGAGCGCCGCTGCCGCCGTTCGAGTATGAGCAGGCGGCGCTTTCTGAAATCGGACCCTACATCCTCACCCATTATGTCTCGGATGGGGATGAATACGTGGTAATCGTCTCGCCCGAATTGGACCCGCAGGAGTTCTGCAAGCCCGGCTATGAGGTCGCGCGCACACTGGAGATCTGGCAGGCAGGTGAGTTTCCCGCCAATGTGCCTCTGCGTCCGGATTACGAATACCAGGAGGCGGATACCGAACCCGACGAAGGTCCGCTGGTAGAACAGTATGAAAACGCCTCCCGCCTCGGCGACGACGGCTGGCTCGAAGCCGTGTTCGAAGACAGTATCAGCGGTTGGAGCGAATAGATCGAAATCCCATCGGAGGGCGACATCGTCGCCCTCCGAGCTTTTTGGAGAACCAACCATGACCATACTCTTTCAAAGGAACGAACCATGCAACGAAAGGAAGGCAGAGGGTTGGAAGACAATCAGCCCCACCATACGTTTGTTTGACAAAAACAGTCTTGTTCGCTATGCTTAAGTCAAGTGAAAGGCGAAACATGAAAAGAAAAGATGTAATACGCATCTTGCGGGAACATCGTTCCGAATTCACAGAGCAATATCATGTGAAATCGCTTTCCCTGTTTGGGTCGCTGGCGCGCGGTGATGCACGCGAAGGCAGCGACGTGGATCTGCTGGTGGAATTCAGCCGTCCCATTGGGCTCTTCCAGTTTATAGAATTTCAACAGCGTCTGGAGTCGCTGCTGGGAGGTAGAGTGGATTTGGGAACGGCGCGTTCACTCAAGCCGCGCATCCGGGACGAGGTCTTGCAGGAGGCGATCCGTGTCGCCTAGATCCTGGAAAGTCCGCATTGAGGACATCCTTTCCTGTGCCCGAAACATCCGGGCTTATACGGAAGGCATGTCCTTTGAATCTTTTCTCGAAGACCCCAAAACAATACGCGCCGTCGCTTATGAATTCACCACCATTGGAGAAGCGGCGCGGGTCATCCCACCCAACGTACAAAAGCGGTTTCCCGATGTCCCCTGGGGAAAGATGCAAGGCATTCGCAATGTCCTGGTGCACGAGTATTTCCGCCTCGACGAGGAAATCCTTTGGGAAGCGGCGCTGGAAGACATTCCGCCTCTGATCAGCGCTCTGGAGCAAATCCTCAAAGCCGACGAATAGATTCAAACCGTTCGGATCAGCCCTCCATGACAGCCTTTATTACGGGCTTTTGTTTTTTGACAAAAAGGCGTTCAAAACAATAACAAGCCAAACTCAATTTTCGAACTGCGGGACCGGTCATACCGGTCCCGCAGTTTTTATTTGCAAGGAGCGAAATGAACGAACCCAAACCCGATCTCGTAATCCTTCCATTTACGGCTCTGATCCGGGGAACCTCCATTCACCTCACATTCGAGCAAGCCATCGAGATGTTGAGCAAAGGAAACGAAGTACAGGTGCATATCGAACGCAGTTACCCCCGCGCGCCACACGCCATCGGCTGGACGATCTTCCGCCGCGCCGTCACGAAATACCTGTACGAAAACGAACCGCTCTTCCGCTTCGAGCGCGGCGCGCGGGCTTATATCCGCAAGGCGTATGCCATCCGCTATTCGCTCAACAGCGACGATTGTCTCACCCATTCCCATTTACACCTCTAAAGGAGCGAACGATGTACGAATGGACGCAACCCTACGAAGACGCCTACCTCAAGGAACGGATCGAGGCATTGAGGCAGGCGCAAGAGAACGCCGCACGAAACGGCAAAATCCTGGTCGCCCCCTACGAGCAATTCTGGCTGCCGGTCCTGAACGACCTGCCGGACGTTGAATACCTCGGCAGGCAAACGCACCGCGCGCCGTATGGGACGTTTGAACCTGCGGCTGATATGCCTTTTCACGGCGCATTGTGGTTCACCCCGCAGCCCGGTGCTGAACTTCCTCCAGCGCTGGAAAACATCAAGGAATGGATGCCTGCCGGGGCGGCGGTGGACATGAATGCCCGCACGGCGAAGATCCAGGTGGAGGAAATCCAGATCACCTTCACCAGCATTGACGTCAGCCTGAACGCGCACGAACTGCTCCGGGAGATCAACCGCGAACTGGTGCGCGTGAACGCGGGTGTGTATGTGTGGAGGATTGAGCCGGTGGATGAGGCGTCTCCTGTACACCATCTGTATCCCGATGGGCGCATCCCCGTTCTGAGCAACGCGCACACGCGCGCCGACGTAACCGGTTACGCCCTCCTGGCGGATCGTCCCTACCAGCGCATGCTCGTTTATGTTGGGATTGCCGCGCACAAGACCAGTGTGGAGAGTCTGTGGGCGTCGTTGATCCGCGGACGCGGCGGGTGTTCCCTGCGCGGCGCATCCGTTCTGGCGGACGGCGAGGTCAAGATGGTGACCCAGCCCTTGGCAGAATTCAACGTCCTGCACACAGGCATCATCTGCCGCAAGGCTCTGCCCGGCAAGTGGGAGGCAAAGGACGATGCGGTCTATGCCCTGGTCTTTGAACAAGGAACAGACGTTGAGTCGGATTTGCAGTCGCTGGCGTTGAAACGCTTGCAGGAGGCCCTGGCATTTCCCATACCGGACACGTGGGCTAAGGCCCTGTGGGAACATGCGCTGGAGGCGGAATACATCCAGCGTCTGGAAACCGGTGGGGATTGCCGCGGCGGAGTAAGAATTGATTTGACCAAACCCTGGCAGGAACTGGTGCAGAACCTGCTCGCGCAGGAAGCCCTGAAAGTGTAGGAGGATGTCATGTTCCAAACCGTTTCACCTCAACAAATCTTCGACCCGCGTTTTTGGCAGGTCTCGGAGGACAACGCCGCCTACTGGCTGGCGCAGTTGCGCAAAGCCGACTGGCAATACCTGCTGACGTTCATTGATGTGAAATTGCCGGTGAAAACAAAGAAGCAGGCGATGGCGGAGGCTGCCTTGCAGCATTACGAGTTTGTTGTCTGCGAGAGACGCGGGGACGTCTGGCAGTTGTGGACAGAGTTGCGCCAGACGCATCGCCTCCTGCTCATCCAGTTTCGCCACTCCGAGTCCGACTGGTCGCGCGGCATGGCGGAGTTCGTCCATTTGGGGAAAGGCGAGCCGCTGGGTTTTGTGAACATCGCCGGGCGGTTGTTCTGCCGTGTGAAGTAATAACCAAAATTCAACTCGATCCCCCATGCCAATCGGCGTGGGGGATTTTCATTTCAAGAAGGAGATTGGTATGCGTCCTCCCGCTATAGAGAAAATGGGTTGGTATCCCACATCCACCCGCGTTGCCGAATTGCTCACAACGTATTTCAAACCCGCCGAGTCTGGCAGATTGCTCGATCCCTGCGCAGGCGAAGGCACGGCAGCATCCATCCTGGCGAAAGCTTTGAACTGCCAGAGTTGGGGCGCGGAATTATCGCCCTCCCGCGCCGCGCTTGCCTCGGAAAAGATGGACCACCTGTTCAACGCGCCCTGGCAATCCTGTCACCTGACCAACGAGTCCATCACCCTGCTGTTTCTCAACCCACCATACAGCCATGACCGCTTGGGTGACCAGAAACGCCTGGAACTCGAGTTCCTGAAATCCACCACACCCAAATTGATGCGCGGTGGCGCGTTGATCTACATCGTGCCGCACCCGCTCCTGCGCGATCTGGATGTGGCTTCCCATCTGGCTGGGTATTACGAAAACATCACCGTTCATCGCTACCCTGAAACCGAATTCAATCAGGTCATCGTGATGGCGGTGAAGCGGTTGAAGTTCAAGATGCCGTCCAATGAGGAGGTTCAACAGGTGCAGGCATGGGCGGAGATCGAGCCGCCGATGTTGGTAGAAGTGGACGAGCCGTTGTACACACTCCTGCTTTCGTCCGACAAAAGCGCCAGCGGTCAGCCGGTCCGCTTCTCCCGTCTGGACTGGCAGCCGGAGGAGGTCGTGGATGCCACGCAGAAACGCGGCGTTCATTCCTCGAAGGAATGGCTCGATCTGCTCAACCCCTCGCGCGGATTGGGGGAATTCAAACAGCCGGTTATGCCTTTGAAAAAGGGACATATCGCCATGCTGATGGCGTCCGGCATGATGGGTACTCTGCGCCTGAATGACGATGATGGCAAGCCCATGCTGGTCAAGGGCCGCGTGGTGAAGGTTACGGAAAAGATTGAAGAGACGATGGACAAGAAGGGTAAGACAACATCGGAGGTCTTTCGAGATCGCTTTGTCTCGACGGTTGCCATCCTGCGACAGAGCGGGATCGAGATCATAGACAAGGTCGAGCCGCTCTCGAACTTAATGCACAAGTACGGCGACCAGATCGGAGCGCACATCCTCTCCACGTATCGCCCGCTGTATAACTTCGATCCCAAACCGGAAGAGATTGCCATACTAGACACATTGGGCATGAAGCGTAAACCGCTGCCCGGACAGGAAAAGCCAGGTCTGCTTCCGACACAACGTCACATCGCTGCTGGAATTGCAAGGGCAATCAAGAAGCATGGCGTTGGGAATGTACAAGGCGAGATGGGTGTCGGAAAGACGGTCGTGGGAGCGGCGGTTTTGGAGTTGCTGGGCGCCTATCCCGCCATCATCCTCTGCCCGCCACATCTCGTCCCCAAATGGATTCGTGAAATCGAGGAAACCATCCCCAGCGCGAAGGCAATAGAACTGAGCCGCATCGGACGCAATGCCAATGACCTTGGCGACGTGAATGACGTGCGCCGATTCCTGCAGCTATGCAAGGAAGGAAAGTTGGGGAAGAAACCCGTTGCAGTCATCGCCCACACCTCTGCGAAATATGGCGCAGGCTGGGAACACGCTGTTGTCCGAAAGAAGTTCTTTGATGAGGAGAATAGTCGCGTGTTTGAAGCGCTTGCCTGCCCTGCATGCGGTTCACCCATTCAGATTGATCTGCCCGGTGGGTTTGTGACCACCGTTACCACCATTGAAGAACTGGGTGATAAACGCCGCTTCTGCCAGGCTGACATCGTTGGCTATGAATTGGATGAACATCGGCGGCTGGTTCGCGATGAGCAAGGCAGCTCCGTGTGGGGAAAGCGGATTTGCGGTGCGCCACTGTTTCAGTTCACCGGGCGGCGGTGGGCGGTTGCGGATTACATCGCCAAGCATGCCAGAGGCAAATTCAGGTTGCTCATCGCGGACGAGTGTCATCAGTTCTCCGCAAAAGCCTCGGATCGGGGCATCGCCTTCCACCAACTCGTCGGCGCGACCAAATACACGCTGACGCTGACCGGCACGTTCTTCGGCGGACGCTCGACCTCCATCTTCTGGCTGCTCCATCGTCTCAATTCCGGCGTGCGCCGTGACTTTGCCTTCAACGATGAAAAGCGCTGGGCGCGCTTGTATGGCGTGCTGGAGACGACGCGCAAGAGCAAGCGCGCGACCGATGACGATGAAGAAGATGGGTTCACCGGCAACCGCCGCTATCAGAATCAGGCGAAGGAACAACCGGGCATCTCGCCTGCCATCGTGAACCGTCTGCTGGATACGACGGTTTTCCTGTCGCTCAAGGATTTAGGACTGGCTCTGCCTCAATACGCTGAGGAAGTCGTGACGCTTTCCATGACCGACGGGCAGGGCAGCCAATATCGCTCGATGGAGAAGAAACTGCGTGAGCTGGCGCTCAACAATCGCCGCTATCTCTCGACCTGGCTGCAATGGACTCTCGCCCGTCCCAACTCCGCCTTCCGCGATGAAGTGGTGGAGGTTGACGAAATGGACCGCATGGGCGAATTCGTCCGCAAGCGGCAGGTGATGGCGCTTCCCGCGGCGGTTGACGGAGCGGTCATGCCAAAGGAAGAATGGCTGGCAGACTTTTGCCGCTCCGAACGCCAGCAGGGACGCAAGGTGCTGATCTATCTCCGCCAGACCGGGACGCGCGACATTCAGGATCGCATCCTGAAAATCCTGCGGGATGGAGGCGTGCGCGCGGAGGTCTTGCACAGCGGCATCAATCCACGCAAGCGCGAGGAATGGATTGCAAAGCGGGTCATTGGGTTGGATGCGCTGGTCGCCAATCCACGCCTGGTCGAGACCGGGCTCGATCTGATTGCCTTCTCGTCTGTTGTGTTCGCCGAGATCGAGTACAGTCTCTACACCCTCTGGCAAGCGGTACGGAGAGTGTGGCGGCTGGGACAGACCAAACCTGTGAAAGCCATCTTCGCGGTTTACAGCGACGCGATGGAGGCGCGCGCCTTGGCGTTGATGGGACAGAAGATGAAAGCCGCGCAACTTCTCTACGGGGATGAAGTCGGCGGCGCCATCGTCCCGGAAGAGGACGGCGACATCCTGATGAGACTGGCTCGGGAAGCGCTTGAGTCCGCCGACCTGCCCGACCTGCAATCGCTCTTTGCCGACGAAGTCGTTGTCTCCAACTCGCCGATGGGATGCCCAACCGCTCCGAGCGCGCCGCTGCCTGTTCCAGAGATGCCCAAAGTCGTTTCCTGGGCGGATTGGATGGCTCAAAAGAATGTTGCGGTGCGATCAAACAGTCGCGGACGTTCCAAACACGCGGCGCAAAATCAAATCTCGCTGTTCTAAAGTCCCGCATTCTACAGCCGAAATTGGTTATGAAGAATGCGGGGAAACGACACCAGCCCGGGTGGAATGCCCGGGTTGGTGTATTCTGTTCGGGAGGATCACGATGGAAGGAATCCCAAGATGCAAAAAGTGTGGTCAGATTTTGAAGTCTCCTGCCAGCATCGCTAGGGGAATGGGACCAAAATGTGCAGGTCTTTCCACGACACATGGAAAGAACGTTCATATTGGAATCAAGCGAAGGTCGGGAACGGCATACCAAAGCGTTGGCACAGGTGGACAGCACGCACCGCTCTTCTCCGGTGAAATGCCCGCCAAGCCATTGAGCAAGCGAGAGCAATATCGCCGGCGGCGGGAGGAACGCAGACGGATGTTCGAAACGCGCCAGGCGTTTCAGTGTGGCTTGTTGCTGCCGCACCGAAAACCACTGATGTACGAGCCATTGGAAGATGGGAGCTGGAAGGAAAATCCGAGCGGCAGAGTAATCTCGCACGAAAGATTGCAGGAGTATCTGAGGCGATACCAGTTAATCTAAATAGCAAGTCCCTGATGGTGAAAATCAGGGGCTTTTTGTTTTAAGCACGAGTACCAATTTCGACGAGGTGAATTTAGTTATCGAAATCCAACTTACTCCGCCCAATCCCTCGCAATCAACGCGGCTTGCTCCAACACAGTTTGTGTAGCCTTCTCCTGCTTGTCGGGCGGATAGCCGTGTTTGCGCAGGATACGTTTCACCATCACGCGCAACTTGGCGCGCACAGATTCTTTCACCGTCCAGTCAATCGTGACATTTTTCCTCACGGTCTCGACCAGTTCACGGGCAATGCCTTTGAGCGTTTCGTCGCCCAGCACCTTGACGGCGCTGTCGTTCGCTTCGAGAGCGTCATAGAAGGCGATTTCATCTTCGCTCAAGCCGAGTTGTTCGCCGCGTTTTTCGGCTTCCCGCATTTCCTCGGCAAGTTTGATCAACTCGGCGATGACTTCGGCAGATTCGAGCGAGCGGTTTTGGTAGGCGCGGATGGTGCGTTCGAGCATCTCGGCAAAGGAACGCGACTGCACGAGATTCTTGCGCAAACGGCTCTTGATTTCATCGTTCAGCAGTTTCCGCAAAAGTTCAATAGCCAGGTTCTTCTGCGGCAAGCCTTTGACTTCTGCAAGAAAAGCCTCCGAAAGGATGGAAATCTCAGGCTTCTTCAAACCCGCCGCGGCGAAGATGTCAACAACCTGATCGGTCGCAACGGCGCGTGAAAGGATTTGGCGGATGGCGTGGTCCACTTCTTCCGCAGAGCGTTCGCCTTCGACCGTAGATTTGACCAGCGCGGCTCGCACTGCCTGGAAAAACGAGACGTCATCGCGCACCGCCAAGGCGCGCTCATCGGGGACGGCGAGGGCAAACGCCAGCGAGAGTTCGCGCACCGCTTTGAGCAATCGCGCCTTGCCGTCTTGCTGAGCAAGGATATGTTCCTGTGCCAGTGGCAGGAGACCGAGCCTTTCCTGCGGCGTGCCTGTCGTCCATTTCGACCAATCGAAACCATGGAATAAGCCAAGGCAAATCTCGTAGCGTTCCATCATTTGAGCGACGGCGACGTTTTGGTCAATGGCGGTTTCGGCGGGATGACCCGCTTCGGTGTAAGTCGCCAGCGCTTTTTGCAGGTGATACGCCAGACCGAGATAATCCACAATCAAACCGCCGGGTTTGTCCTTGTAGACACGGTTGACGCGGGCGATGGCTTGCATGAGACCATGTCCCTGCATGGGTTTGTCAATGTACATGGTATGCAATGGCGGAACATCGAAACCTGTCAGCCACATATCGCGCACAATGACAACCTTGAACGGGTCGGCGGGGTCTTTGAAGCGTTGGGCGAGTTCTTCGCGGCGCGCCTTGTTGCGGATGTGCGGCTGCCAATCCAGCGGGTCGGAGGCGCTGCCCGTCATCACGATTTTGATGACGCCCTGTTTATCGTCGTCGGAATGCCAGTCGGGTCGCAGGGCGATGATGGCGTTGTACAGGTCCACGCAGATGCGGCGGGACATGCACACAATCATGGCTTTGCCGTCTATCGCTTCCAGCCGCCGCTCCCAATGCTGGACGAAATCTTTGGCGATGAGTTGCACGCGCTTCTCCGCGCCGACGACTGCCTCCAGCGCTGCCCATTTGGACTTGAGTTTTTCCTTCTTCTCGATTTCTTCGCCCTCGGTGACTTCCTCGAACTCCTGGTCAATGCGCGGGCGCTCCTTCTCGTCCAATTCCAATTTTGCCAGGCGGCCCTCGTAGTAAATCTTGACCGTCGCGCCGTCCTCCACCGCTTGCTGGATGTCGTAGATGCTGATGTAATCGCCAAAGACGGCGCGGGTGTTCTTGTCGCTCAGTTCGATGGGCGTCCCCGTAAAGCCGATGAAGGAGGCGTTGGGCAGGGCGTCGCGCATGGCGCGGGCGTAGCCGTCAATGAAGTCGTATTGACTACGATGCGCTTCGTCTGCAATCACGACGATGTTGTGGCGGTCGGAGAGGACACCAGCCCCGACCCCTCCCCCGCGGGGGGAGGGGAGTCCCTCTCGGAGAAATTTTTGAATGGTGGTGAAGATGACGCCGCCCGCCGCGCGGCCGCGCAGTTTGGCAATCAGGTCTTCGCGGCTTTCGGCTTGTTCGGGGACCTGACGCAGGAGTTCGGAACAGCGCGAGAAGGTGCCGAAGAGTTGGTCATCCAGGTCGTTGCGGTCGGTGATGACGACGATGGTGGGGTTTTCCATGGCTGGATGCAGGACAATGCGCCCTGCGTAGAATGCCATCGTTAGGCTTTTGCCCGCGCCCTGTGTATGCCAGACCACGCCGATACGACGGTCACCCGTTTCACCGTCTTTCATGGACTGGGCTTTGTAAACGCCTTTCAATTCGCCCAGTTGGGCAAGTCGGTGACTTGCCCCTACGTGCGCGGCACGGAGGGTCTCCTCGACCGCCACGTTGACCGCGTGGAATTGATGATACCCCGCGATTTTCTTGACGGTCGGCGCGCCGCGGTCTTGCTCGAAGACAATGAAGTAACGGATGAGATCGAGGAAGCGGCGTTTCTCGAACACGCCTCGCAGCAGGACCTCGAGCTGGGTCACGGACGAGGGGGCGGTCGCCTCGCCTTCGATGGTCTTCCACGGCAGGAACCATTCGCGGTCCGCGGTGAGCGAACCGATGCGCGCGTTGAGACCGTCCGAAATGACCAGAAGTTCGTTGTAGTGAAACAGGGCGGGGATTTGCTCTTTGTAGGTTTGCAGTTGGTTGAACGCCGACCAGATGGTGGCGTTCTCGTCGGCGGCGTTCTTCAGTTCGATGACCGAGAGCGGCAGTCCATTGACAAAGATGACCACGTCGGGACGGCGCGAGACCCTAATGGTCTTGGAGACCATTAGGGTCTCAACGGTAAATTGATTGACGACCAGCCAGTCGTTGGCATCGGGGTCATCGAAATCAATCAGACGCACGGGCTTGCTGACCATGCGCCCGTCCTCCCCCTTGAAATCCACTGTGATGCCCTCGATGAGCATACGGTGGAAGGCATGGTTGTTCAGCAGGAGCGAAGGCTGGGTTGGGCGCGTCACCCGGCGGAAGGCTTCTTCCTGCGCCTGGGCGGGGATGTGCGGGTTGAGACGGGCGATGGCGTCGCGCAGGCGCCCAAACAGGATGACGTCTTCATAATTCTCGCGCTCGGGCGCGGGACCATCGGGCGCGAGGTCGGGACCGAAGGCGCAGGCGTAGCCCAGGTCTTGCAGCCAGTCCAGCGCGGCTTGTTCGATGGTGGATTCGGTGAAATTAGGCAATTTCTAATACCTTTTCCTGATCCCCTTACACTTTTCCAAATTGGGCTAATGGAGAAAGGACTGGTTGAAGTTTGAGATGAGACAGCCGAGCTCTGAATTTTGGTAACAAATGAACA
>JABRVZ010000108.1:0-17364 GCA_039961775.1 Chloroflexota bacterium | reverse complement strand
TCTGCTTTGCGGCGTGATAGCGTATTGTCGTCAGCCCAAGAAACCTTCTCTCGGCTTGGGCACCCTGCCCGCTTTGGTTGCCTAACCCGAACTCACGTTAGTTACTCATCTTACGCGGTAGCGCGAGATTTATCTCGGATTTTCAGGCGACATGAATCCCCATTCGGCAATAGCGTAGCGCGAGATTCATCTCGCCTTTGGCGCAGGCACCCCCAGATAAGGCAAGCGACATGAATCCCCATTCGGGGACGATGTGTCACAGCACGAATGAACTGCGTAACGTCAGTTAGTTAAACCGCTGGAAATTTTTTATGCCACTCCGTTGCCTGTTCGTAAGCATAACCGGCGTTCAGCGCTTTGGCGTCGCCCCAGGCGCGCGTCACAATCTGCAAGCCAATGGGCAGACCTTCGCCGGTGAAGCCGCACGGCACAGATAGCGCGGGCAGCCCCGTCAGATTGAACGGAGCCGTGAACCGCGTGAGCCGCCCTGCCTGCTCGACGGCGTCGTGACCTTCGATGGTGGGCGCGGTGATGGGGGTGGTGGGGGTGAGCAAAAAGTCATAGGACTCGAAGAACAATTCGCATCTTTTCCTGACCTCAGCCTGGGTGCGCCTCGCCAGAACGTACTCTGTCGAAGACGTTTTCGCCCCGTCCTCCAGCCGGCGGCGGATGTCTTCGCCGAACCATTCGGGGCGTTCTTTCAGGCGGTCGCGGTGAACCGCCGCAGCGTCTGCCTGGACCATGATTTTGTTGGCGAGGGCGGCGTCGCGCATCCAATCCACGTTGACCTTTTCCACTTTGCAGCCCAGCCTCTCGAACACCCGGGCGGCTTCGCGGACGGCTTCCAGCACTTGCGGGTCGGACGTTTCGATGAAGTCTCCGGAACCAACGGCAATTCGCCGCCCTTCCATGTCGTCCGTCAGGTGACCGAGGTAATCGCCTGCCAGCATCTTGATGGAGGCGGGATCGAGCGGGTCGTAGGCGGAGATGACTTGCAGGATGATTGCCGCGTCGCGCACGCATTTTGCCAGCGGACCGACGTGGTCGAGGTTCCAGGAGAGGGGGAAGACGCCGCGCAGGCTCACCCGCCCGTAAGTGGGTTTGAAGCCGACGACGCCGCACAACGACGCGGGAATGCGGATGGAGCCGCCTGTATCCGTGCCGAGCGCGCCCAGCGCCATGCCCGTCGCCACGGCAATCGCCGATCCGCTGGAGGAGCCGCCGGAGATGCGCTCCGTGTTCCAGGGGTTGCGCGCCGTGCCGTAATGCGGATTGTTCCCTGTGATGCCGAGCGCGATTTCATGGGTGTTCGTCTTGCCGTTAATGAGCGCGCCGGATTGACGGAGTTTTTCCACCACGAAGGCGTCGCGTTCGGCGATGTGGTCGGCGAAGAATTTTGCGCCGGCGGTGGTGCGAATTCCCGCCACGTCGAACAAGTCTTTGACGGCGATGGGGATGCCGCGCAGCGCCCGGTAGAGCGGGGCGGTAGTCAGCGGGGGCTGCTGGGCTTCGAGCACGTCCTGTGGTGGGATGACGGTGATGTAGGCGTTAAGTGTCGGGTTGAGGCGGTTGATTTGGTCGAAGCAGGCTTCGGCGAGGTCTTGCGGCGTGAACGTCCCGCGCCCCAGGGCGTCGAGGGCGTTTGAGATGGTCAGCGTTTGTGTGTCCATGCGGGCGATTATAAAACCCGTTGCCTGTTCTGCATACAAAAAGAGAGACCCCAAAAGTCTTATTCCCCGGCGGGCGCGCTTTCTGACAAATCTGTAAACGCTGCCGCACCGCAAGCGCCTCTGAAAAAAACGAAAAACGTCCCGAAGGATTCAAACCTTCGGGACGTTTGGCTTCAGGGGAGAAGTTGCTAGAACAGCCCAACCACCTTGCCGGTCTCCAGGTCGAGGTCCACGTCGTAGAAGACGGGGCGGGTGGGCAGACCGGGCATGGTGCGCATGGTGCCGAGCAGCGGGTAGAGGAAGCCTGCTCCCACGCTGGCGCGGATGTCGCTGATGGTGACGCGGAAGCCGCGCGGCGCGCCTTTCACGTCTGCCTTGTCGGTGAAGGAGAGATGAGTCTTCGCCATGCACAGCGGCAGGTCCGCAAAGCCGAGTTTGGTGAACTGCTCAATCTTGGCTTCGGCTTCGGGAGTGTAGTCCACGCCGTCGGCGCGGTAGATTTCGCGGGCGATGATTTCGATTTTGTCCTTGATGGGCAGTTCGAGGTCATAGAGGAAGCGGAAGTTGCTGGGCATCTCGCAGGCTTTGACCACCGCTTCGGCGAGTTTGACCGCGCCCTTGCCGCCGTCCATCCAGTGCGTGGAGACGACTGCATCCACTGCCCCCGCTTCCAACGCCGCCTGGCGGACGAGTTCCACCTCGGCGGGTGTGTCGGTGGCAAATGAGTTGACCGCCACCACCACATTCACGCCGAACTTGCGGGCGTTTTCGATGTGCTGAATCATGTTGGGCAAACCCTTGCGGAGCAGGTCGAGGTTTTCCTCGGTGTATTCGGGCGCGAGCGGTTTGCCTGCCACCACTTTCGGTCCGCCGCCGTGCATCTTGAGCGCGCGGACGGTCGCCACCAGCACCACCACATGCGGGATGAGACCCGAGTAGCGGCACTTGATGTCCATGAATTTTTCCATGCCGATATCCGCGCCGAAGCCCGATTCGGTGACGACGTAATCGGCGAGTTTGAGGGCGATTTTGTCGGCGATGATGGAACTATTGCCGTGCGCGATGTTGGCGAAGGGTCCCGCGTGAACGATGGCGGGCGTGCCTTCGAGGGTTTGCATCAGGTTGGGTTTGATGGCGTCCTTCATGAGGACGGTCATCGCGCCCGCCACGCCCAGGTCTTCGGCGGTGATGGCTTCGCCCTGGCGGTTCACCGCCACCACCATGCGCCCGATGCGCTCGCGCATGTCTTCGAGGCTGGTGGTGAGGGCAAGGATTGCCATGAGTTCAGAAGCCACGGTGATGTCGTAGCCGGAGCGATGCTCGAAGCCCTGCTCTTCCTTGCCAAGCCCCACCTGGATTTCGCGCAGCATGCGGTCGTTGATGTCAATGACGCGGCGCCACTGCACCCCGCTGTAGTCCATGTCGAGGCGGGCAAAGCGGCGGCGCTCTTCGGGCGTCAGGTCGTTGGGGTTGGTCTTGTCAATGCCGAGTTTCTTCAGGCGGCGCAGCATGGAGGGGGAAAACTTGCGGTTGCCTTTTTTGTCGGGCGGGCAGAGCGCGTCGAAAAGTTTATCGTCGTCGGGGGTTTTGGCTTCGTGCATGATGCGGGCATCCAGCGCGGCGGCGCACAGGTTGTGCGCGGCGGTGATGGCGTGGATGTCGCCCGTCAGGTGCAGGTTGAAATCTTCCATCGGGATAATCTGGCTGTAACCGCCGCCCGCCGCGCCGCCCTTGATGCCGAAAGTCGGTCCCTGCGAGGGCTGGCGGATGACGGTCATCACCTTTTTGCCGAGGTGCGCGCCGAGCGCCTGCGAAAGACCGACGGTGGTGGTCGTCTTGCCTTCGCCCAGCGGGGTGGGGGTGATGGCGGTCACGTCAATGTACTTGCCGTCCTTGCGCTTGCCGATGCGGTCGAGAATTTCCAGTTTGATTTTGGCTTTGTAAGGTCCGAACAGTTCGAGTTCGCTTTCCTTGATACCCAGTTCCTCCGCAATTTGCAGGATGGGCTTCAGTTTGGCGGCTTGCGCGATTTCGATATCCGACGGGACGGGGCGGACGAGTTTTAATTTGGTGGGCTGGAAGGGGAACTTGGGAGCCGCTTTTCGCACGGCGGTTTTCTTTCCCTTTGAAACGGGTTTTACAACCTTTTTCGCCCCTTTTGCGGTTTTTCTGGCGGTTGCTTTGCGGGTTGCCATATCTTCTCCTTTGTGGCATGAAATGTTTGAAGTCAGGCGTGCTGAAATGTGTGCTTATTATCGAAAATTTTCACAAAAAAGGCAATGGATTTCCGTCACTAATTTGTCACCTTGACGACCGCGCCCCGGTTCCGACTCCGCCGGAGCCTGCTTCACCTCCCATGACCGAATCTCCCCTCATGCCGAAATCAGCGTCCCCACTGTTTCGCCGTTCAGCGCCCGCGTCAGGTTGCCCGTCTCCGCCCCCGAAAAGATCTGCACCGTCAGCCCCGGCAATTTTTCCACCAACTCCAGCATCTGCCGAACCTTGGATTCCATACCGCCGGTCACATCGGCGCCTGCGGCTTTTCCCACCCCCGCGCTGACCTCCTTGAACGAGGCGGGCGTGATGTGTTCGACTTTCCGCGTGCGGGCGGGGAAATCTGCCCACACGCCCTCCTCCAGCCCGGCAAGCAGGAGACGGTCCGGGCGCAGGGCGAAGGTCAGATGGCTGAACAGGTCTTCGGTCGAAAGAATCGTGCCGCCGCGCACCTCATCGAAGACCACATCTCCGTGAATGAGCGGCACAATTCCCGCCGCAAGCGCCATTTGCAGGGGCGTCATTTCCCACATGGCAACCTGCCCGTCGCTGGCAATCACACTGGAAGCCGGCGAAAGCGACAGGGTGCGCACGCCCGCCTTGTGCAGCGCCTGCGTGACAAACCAGTTCAACGTCGAAGCCTGAAACCAGACTTCGGCAAAGCCTTTCCAGTAATTGTCGTCGGTTTCGTCGCGTTCGCGGTGGGTGAGAGGCGTGGGGCGGGGCGGGAGCCCGTCGCGCGTGCGGTACTCCCTGGCTGGCACATGACCAAACGACCCGGCGCCATGACCGATCACCAGCCGCAGAGCGGGGTTGTTCTGAAGCGCGGTCTTCACCTGAAGCGCGAGGTCATCCATCACATCCAGGCGGGGGGTGTACGGTTGGGTCTTATCGGTAATGAGCGACCCTCCCAATTTCAGCAGGACGAGTTCTTTCATGCCGCAATTTAACCACAAAACAGCCTTTTCTTGTTTCCGTCTTTCTCCCTTATAATTGCCCTGCCAATCGCAAATCGCAAATCCCAAATCGCAAATCGTAAATCGTAAATCCCAAATCCCATGACCTCCCTCATCGAATGCATCCCCAACTTTTCCGAAGCGCGGCGTCCCGAAGTGATTGACCAAATCGTCGCCGCCATCCAGTCCGTCCCCGAAGTCAAATTCCTCGACCGCTCCTCCGACCTCGACCACAACCGCACCGTGCTGACCTTTGCGGGTCCCCCGCCCGCCGTGGAAGAAGCCGCCTTTCGCGCCATCCGCACCGCCGCCGAACTGATTGACCTCGACCAGCACACCGGCGAACATCCCCGCATCGGCGCGGCGGACGTGGTGCCGTTCGTCCCCTTGAAGGGCGTTTCCATGCAGGAATGCGTGGAAATCGCCCGCAGAGTAGGTCAACGCGTGGGCGAGGAACTCGGCATCCCCGTCTATTTGTATGAAGCGGCGGCGACGCGCCCCGACCGCGTGAATCTGGAAAACATCCGCCGCGGTCAATACGAAGGGCTGAAAACCGAAATCGAAACCAACCCCGAGCGCAGCCCCGACTTCGGTCCCAGCAAACTGCCCAAAGCCGGGGCAACCGTCATCGGCGCGCGCAACCCGCTCATCGCCTACAACATTTACCTCACCACCAGCGACGTTGAAATCGCCAAAAAAATCGCCAAAGCGGTACGCCACTCTTCGGGCGGGCTGCGCTACGTCAAGGCGCTGGGGCTCCTCGTGGAGGGACGCGCCCAGGTTTCCATGAACCTCACCAACTTTCACGAAACGCCGCTTGCCCGCGTCGTCGAATTCGTACGCCGCGAAGCCGAGCGTTATGGCGTCGGCATTCATCACAGCGAACTGGTCGGGCTGATTCCGCAGGAAGCGCTGGTGGACGCGGCGGTCTGGTACACCCAACTGGACGGATTCGACAAAGAGCAGATTCTCGAATCCAGGCTGTACTCTGCTGAATCCGCCGCCTCACGCCCCGCCGACAACTGTCCCTCTTTCATTGAAGTTTTATCCACTCCCACGCCGACTCCGGGCGGCGGCTCCGCCGCCGCTTATGCCGGAGCAATGGGCGCGGCGCTGGTTTCCATGGTCGCCGGGCTGACTGCCGGTAAGAAGAAATACGCCGAAGTGGAAGCGGAAATGCAGGCGATTCGTGTGATGGCGGAGAAACTTCGCAAGGAACTGACAGACGCGGTGGACGACGACGCCTCCGCTTTCGAAGCGCTGATGGGCACTTTCAAACTTCCCAAAGAGACCGAAGAGCAAAAAGCCGCACGAAACGCCGCCATCATCAACGCCACATTGAATGCCGCGCGTGTTCCGCTTCACGTGGCAAGCGACGCGGTCAAAGTGATGGAACTGGCGGTCAAGTGCGCCCGGCGCGGCAACGTCAACGCCATCAGCGATGCCATGTCGGGGTTTGCCATGGCGCGCGCCGCACTGACCGCCGCCGGTTACAATGTGCGCATCAATCTCAACTCGCTGGAGGAGAAGTCGGTGGGGGAGAAGATGCTGGCGGAACTGTCAGAATTGGAATTCGAAGCCGATAAACTCGAACTGGAAATTCAGGCAGTGATGAAGGAGCGAGGCGGAATTTAACTTCGTGTGAAGAAAAAAATCTTTCTTCTTTTCATCCTGTTTTTGAATTCCTGTGCGCCTGCGGCGGCGCCGGCAGCGGCGGAGGCTTTGCCCAGTGTTACGGCTGCACCGCAGGCAACAGTTCTACCGCCATCGGCTGTGCCCTCGGCGGTTGTTCCATCGCCCACTGCCACCGCCGAGGGGTGCAATCCCTTTGCCGCTGATTTTTGCATCACAGACGGTCATTTCATCTTCCAAATTCCCATTCAACCGCCGGGCAACACCGTTGTGGATGTCTCCTACCGCTATGGTTCGACGCAGGATGGGAGGCGCGAGCCGCATCACGGGGTGGAATTCCTGAACAAGTTTGGGACGCCGATCCATGCCGCAGGGGATGGGGTGGTGCAGTTTGCAGGTCCAGACCGGGAAGCGTTGTACAGCCCGTGGAGGAATTTCTACGGCAATGTGGTGGTCATCCGCCATGCAAACGAGATGTACACGTTATACGGTCACTTGTCCAAAATCAACGTGCAGGCGGGAGACGAGGTCAGGGCGGGGGATGTGATTGGAGAGGTCGGGCAGAGCGGCGTGGCGACGGGGAGCCATCTGCATTTTGAGGTCCGCAGGGGAGGCGATGGGACAGATTACTTTTCGACTCAAAATCCCGAACTGTGGCTGGTTCCCAACCGCAATGAAGATGGGATGCTGTTGGGGGCGATTTCCTTTTCCGTCTTGAATGAAAATCTTGAATTTGTCTTTGCCGATTTCACAGCCCGTTATCATCTTGATAAGAACGCCCCAAAGGTCAAGTCATATTACGGCGCGACGTATGCGACGGATATGATGCTTGGGGAGGAAAACGCGGCGCTGGGCGGTTTGCCGCCGGGCTTTTACCGCGTGGCTTTGACATTCAACGGTCAGATTTATGAGCGCTGGGTTGAAGTACAATCGGGCAAACTTACGCAGGTTGTGTTCGTTGTGAAGTGACTTGCCCGGCGGTTTCTACCGCCGCGTTAGTGCGCTGCGCAATGAGCGCCAAATCAGAAATATCAGGAGAGAACCATGGGATTGAAACCCGACCATTGGATTCGCAGGATGGCATTGGAGCACCGAATGATCGAGCCGTTTGTGGACAGTCAGGTGCGCAGCGGCGTGATTTCCTACGGCGTATCGTCGTATGGCTACGACATCCGTGTGGCGGATGAGTTCATGATTTTCACCAACGTCCATTCCGCCATTGTGGACCCAAAAAACTTCGACACGAAGTCCATGGTCGAGTTCAAGGGTGAGGTGTGCGTCATTCCGCCCAACTCATTTGCGCTCGCGCGGACGGTCGAGTACTTCCGCATCCCGCGCAAGGTGTTGACGGTCTGCCTTGGCAAGTCCACGTATGCGCGGTGCGGGATTATTGTCAACGTGACGCCGTTCGAGCCGGAGTGGGAGGGGTATGTCACGCTCGAAATTTCGAATACCACTCCGCTCCCTGCAAAGATTTACGCCAACGAGGGGCTGGCGCAGGTATTGTTCTTCGAGGCAGACGAGGAATGCGAGATCTCCTATGCGGATAAGAAGGGCAAATACCAGAAGCAACAGTCCATTGTCTTACCAAAGTTATAGCCGCAAATTCATTGAAGGCAAGCAGTGAAACCCCGTTTCTCGGTTTCAGACCAAAATCTGGTTCACCTCATTGCCGCGTTGACCGCCGCCTTTAGATTACCTCTGTATTTCTGGGCGGCTAAATTGGCGCGCGGGGAGATAGGGTTGCCAGGCTGTCAAAAAGCAAAGACCGGGGCTCACCGCCCCGGTCTTTGCTTTTAGCCGTTGTTGTTGCTGTAGGCTTTTGCGTCTGCCATGGCTTTTTGGACGTTGACGAATGGCAGAACGATCAAGCCCGCGATAAAGTAAAAGATGAGAGCGAGAATGCCATACCGCAGACTTCCAAACATCTGGTTGGCAAGCCCGAAAATTAGCGGACCCGTCCAGGAAGTGCCGCGTTCGCTGACTTCATAGAACGAGTAAAACTCCGCTTCCTTTCCATCGGGGATCATCTGGGCGAATAAACTGCGGCTGATGGCTTGCGAACCGCCCAGGACGATGGCGATCATTGCGCCGAGGATGATGAATTCGGTGACGCGGTTTTCGCCCTTCATGCCGCCATAGGCGAAAATGACCACGCCCGCCCAGATGATCAGACTGACAACGATGGATTGTTTGGCGCCAATCCATTTTGCCAGTTTTCCCCAAAACAGTGCGCCGCCAAAGGCAACGAACTGTATCATCAGGATGACGGCAATGAGCGTGTCCTGGTCAATTTCGAGACCGCCGCGCAGGATGGGCGCCGCCGCAAACGTCGAGGAAACCGCAATCACAGTTTGAATGCCGTCATTATAGAGGAAATAGGCAACGAGATACTTGATGGTTTCGGGAAAATGTTTGATTTCTCTGAATGTCTTGCCCAGTTGCTTGAACCCGATGCTGACGTAGGTCTCTCCGGGCGGGAGAGCGCGAGCCGCGTGGCGCGGTCTCAGCCGAGACCAGGTGAAGAAGGAGAAACCCAACCACCAAATGCCCGCCGAGGCGAGATTAATGCGCACTGCCAGGTCGCCGGGTACACCCAGGTCATCGCTGAAGATGAAAAATGCCAGGTTGAGTGCGAGGAGAATGCCGCCCCCCAGGTATCCCATCGCCCAGCCGTAGGATGAGACGCGGTCACGTTCTTCTTCGCTGGCAATATCGGGCAGGTAGGCGTTGTAGAAGACTATTGCGGCGCCAAAGGCAAGGTTGGCAACAATGAACAGGATGCCGCCAAGCCACCATAGACTTCCCGTCACGAAGAACATCAGAATGGTTGCAATCGCTCCGATCAGGGCAAAAATTTGCATCATTCGCTTGCGCAGGTGAGAATAGTCTGCAATGGCGCCAAGAATGGGCAGGAAGAGAACCTGCAACCCGACCGAAAACGATACGCAATAGGGGAGGAAGGAATCTGGAGCAACGGGGATGCCAAAGAACCGAGCCAATCCATCGGGATAAGCCTCCGCTGCTTTTGCCGCCAGCGAAGCAATATACGGTCCCAGGAAAACTGTTCCCACCGTGGTGCTAAAGGCGGAGTTTGCCCAATCGTACATTGCCCAGCCGAAAATTTCGCGCTTGTCGTTGACGATCATTGCCTGTGGTGTGGTCATTGTGCCTCCGGAGATTGTTTTGGCGATTTTATCAGCCAAAACCCCTTTTGTCGCTTTTTGTTGCGTTAATGCCGGGTTATGGTACAATCTGCTCGTGCAAGGTTTCAGGGAAAGGAGCAAAATTCAAGGCAAAAATCCCTTGCGTATATCTACCCCTTCATATATAATTACCCTTCGCTATCCCGCCAATCAGCGGGATGGCTTCGTGTGTTTACCGTTCCTGCAAGATCACCGAAACTTGAATTGCAAACTGTTACCTGGCAAGCACTAAGTCTCGGGATGGGAAAAGGTAATTCGTAACGGCGCACATACCCAAGGTCAGGAGTGAACCGAATGTCTTCTACTTTGCCGAAAAAGAGTTATGCGCGTATCCCCGTCAACATTAACCTCCCCAATCTAATCGAAGTCCAACTGGATTCTTTCGAGCGCCTCAAGAAAGAAGGGTTGGGCGACTTGTTTCATGAGATCTCGCCCATCGAGTCTTACAACAAGGGCATGAAGTTGTACTTCCCCAGCCGCAGTCCCGAAGCCAGGCAGTGGGGGTTGAAGTATTGGTTTGGCGAGCCTAAGCATACCATCGAAGAGTGCGTGGAGCGCGACCTTACTTATGCCAGCCCGCTGTTTGTTTCCGTACTGCTGGCGGGTCCTGACGTGCCGGAGCCCATCCAGGAGGAAATTTTCCTGGGCGATTTCCCTGAGATGACCGATAAGGGAACTTTCATTATCAATGGGACGGAGCGCGTCGTCGTCTCGCAATTGATCCGTTCGCCGGGTGTGTACTTCGAAGCGCCGACGGATCGCGCTACGGGACGCCTGCTTGCCATGTCCAAACTGATTCCCGACCGAGGGGCTTGGATGGAGTTCGAGACGCGCAAGTCGGACTATATCATCCTGAAATTCAATCGCAAACGCACTGTGCCGATTACAGTCTTCCTGCGCGCGCTGGCGGCTGTGGACGATGGGACGAAGGACTCTGTGCTCGTCACCGGCTCAGACGAGGAGTTGTTGTCGCTGTTCAAAGATGTGGATAACAACCCCGAGCGCATGTTCATCGCGTCCACCTTCAAGCAGGAGCCTGAATGGGACTTGAGCGGCGGTCAGACCATTGCCGAAGCCGCTCTGATCGAGTTTTTCAAGAAGATGCGCCCCGGCGACCCTGCCACCATCGAGAATGCGCGCCAGTTCCTTGAGGAGCAGTTGTTTGACCAGCGTCATTACGATCTCGAGCGTGTGGGTCGCTACAAACTTAATCAGAAACTCGACCTGAACATTCCCATCCCTCACCGCACGGTGACGAAGAGCGACATTATCCGCCTGATTCGCCGCATGATTCAGATTAACAATGGCGTCGAGAAGCCGGATGATATTGATCACTTGGGCAATCGCCGCGTCAAGACGGTGGGTGAGTTGATTCAGAACAAACTGCGCATCGGTCTGCGCCGCATGGAACGCGTCATCAAGGAGCGCATGTCCATCCGCGACCAGGAAAAGTTGTCTCCAGTGACTCTGGTCAATATCCGTCCGGTGGTGGCGGCGCTGCGGGAGTTCTTTGGTTCAAGCCAGTTGAGCCAATTTATGGATCAAACCAATCCGCTGGCAGAGTTGCGGCACAAGCGTACCCTATCCGCGCTAGGACCGGGCGGTTTGCGCCGTGAGCGCGCCGGCTTCGATGTGCGCGATGTTCACCACTCTCACTACGGGCGTATCTGTCCGATTGAGACGCCCGAAGGACCGAACATTGGTTTGATTGGTCGTCTGGCTTCCTTTGCCCGCGTCAATGAATATGGTTTTATTGAGACGCCATATCGTAAGGTCTTCCGCGTCATGGATGCGGACGATCCCCGTCTCGAGGGACGTACTCTGCGCGAAAATGTCGTAGATCCCAAGACCGAAGAGGTGTTATTCAAGGCTGGCGAGAAGATTGACGCAAAAATGGCAAAGCGGATTGCCAAGATTGGCAAGCCTGTTGCCATTAAGCCCTACGTCTCTGATCAGTTTGATTATCTCTCCGCCGATGCCGAGGACAAGTACGTGATTGCGCAGGCAAACGCGCCTCTCACCGAAGACAGGGAATTTGTGCGCGACCGCGTGTCTGCTCGTTACCACTCTGGCTTTATCTTCTCCACACCGGATCAGGTGGATTACATGGACGTTGCTCCGCATCAGGTGGTGGGGATCAGCGCGGCGCTGATTCCCTTCCTGGAGCACGACGATGCCAACCGCGCTTTGATGGGTTCGAACATGATGGCGCAGGCTGTTCCGCTTGTGCGCCCGGAGATTCCGCTGGTTTCGACGGGGATGGAGTATCACGCCGCTCTGGATTCGGGTCAGGTTGTGGTGGCAGACGCCAACGGCGAGGTCATTTCGGTGACCGGCAACTCGATTACGGTCAAGGAAAGAGGCGGGATTCGTACGTATCAATTGCGCAAGTACCAGCGTTCCAATCAAAGCACCTGTATTGACCAGCGTCCGGCTGTGGTCAAGGGGCAGGTGATCAAGAAAGGCGATATTATCGCTGATTCTTCTTCCACTGATAACGGTCAACTTGCGCTCGGGCAGAACGTTGTGGTCGCTTTTGTCTCCTGGGAGGGCGGCAACTTTGAAGATGCCATCCTGATTTCGGAGCGGCTGGTGCAGGAAGACCGCTTCACCTCGGTGCATATCGAGAAATATGAGGTGGAAGCCCGCGATACGAAACTGGGACCTGAGGAAATCACACGCGATATTCCCAACGTCGGCGACGACGCAATCAAGGACCTCGACGAGAACGGAATTATCCGCATTGGCGCTGAAGTTGGTCCGAACGACATTTTGGTGGGCAAGATTACGCCTAAAGGCGAAAAGGAGTTGACGCCCGAAGAGCGCCTGTTGCGCGCGATTTTTGGTGAGAAGTCGCGGGATGTGAAGGACACCTCTCTGCGCATGCCGCATGGTGAGCGTGGCAAGGTGGTGGACGTCAAGGTGTTTACGCGCGAAGAGAACTCCGATCTCTCGGCCGGTGTGGATATGATGGTACGCGTCTCTGTAGCCCAGCGCCGTAAATTGACGGCGGGCGACAAAATGGCGGGACGCCACGGAAATAAAGGCGTGGTCTCGAAGGTTGTTCCTGTGGAAGACATGCCGTTCCTGGAAGATGGCACACCTGTGGATATTATCCTGAACCCCCTCGGCGTGCCGGGGCGTATGAATATCGGTCAGGTGCTGGAGGTCCATCTCGGTTGGGCGGCGAAGCGGCTTGGGTATCGTGCTGTCACGCCTGTGTTCGATGGCGCCTCCGAGTACGAAATTGAAGCGGAACTGGCGCGCGCCTGGATCGTTGACCAGGCATGGCGGGAAACCGCTTCCGTGGCTTGGGAGTGGATCAAGGAACAAGGGTATGAAGCAGAAACGATACAGGATGACGACGAGGTTCGCAACCTGTATCTTGCCGAGTGGCTGGGAGAGCGTGGCTATGATCCCTATGATTTGAAAGATGTGGATTATGCCCGCAAGGCTACTGCCTCCGAGTGGCTGCGGGATCATGGGTATGACCCCGACACGGTTTTCTACACGGATGAAGTAAGTCCGCGTGACCGTGAAGAATATGATAAAGCCGCCATCAATGCCTGCCTGCGTTTGTGGATGGAAAGTGAAGGACATAGCGGGCGGGTGGCGGAGGCGCGTCTGCAAGAGGAGGCGCAAAAGGTCATGCTCGAAACCGGTCATCCCATCCCGACACTGGGCAAACAAATTTTGCGGGACGGAAAAACCGGCCTTCCGTACGATCAGCCTGTGACAGTCGGCGTGATGACCGTTTTGAAATTGCATCACCTGGTCGAAGACAAGGTACATGCGCGCTCCACGGGTCCTTACAGCCTCGTGACCCAGCAGCCGCTGGGCGGCAAGGCTCAATTCGGCGGACAGCGCTTTGGTGAAATGGAAGTTTGGGCGCTTGAGGCGTACGGTGCGGCGTATACGCTGCAAGAAATGCTGACCGTCAAGTCCGACGACGTGCAGGGACGCGTGAATACCTATGAGGCGATTGTCAAAGGTGAGCCGATTGAGGAGCCGAGCATTCCTGCGTCGTTCCGTGTTTTGGTCAAGGAACTTCAGTCGCTGGGTCTGGCGGTTGAGGCGATAAATGAAAACGGCGAGGTTATTCGCTTTGGCAAAGATGAGGAAAAACAACACCCGCCGCGCCTGGATACCGGTCTGCTTGGAATTGGAGAAAAGTTTGTAGGCAAGCAGTAATCTTGACGCTTGTTTATTGGCGTGATAAAATCACAACCCGTTGCCAATAAAACAAGCGGCTATTTCTCCCGCAAAAAAGCATGGCACTACAATGAGGCCATCAGTGTGTTTATGGATGGCCTCATTTCTTGCGAATACACATTAAATATCTATGAAATAGGAACCTGGAGGCTGAACGTGCCGACAATTAATCAGATGGTCCGCAAGGGCCGCAAAAATAAAAAGGTCAAAAGCAAGGCGCCTGCGCTGCAATACACGCTGAATTCGTTCAAACAGCGCCGCGTGCATCAGGCGAAAGGCGCGCCGCAGAAACGCGGTGTGTGTACGGTTGTGCGTACCATGACGCCGAAAAAGCCGAATTCCGCGTTGCGGAAAATTGCCCGCGTACGCCTGACCAATGGCATCGAAGTTACGGCGTATATCCCTGGCGAAGGACATCAGTTGCAGGAGCACTCTGTGGTCCTTGTGCGCGGCGGCCGCGTGAAGGACCTGCCGGGCGTCCGTTATCACATTGTGCGCGGTTCACTGGATACCACCGGGGTGGCAAATCGCAAGCAGGGCCGCTCGAAGTACGGCGCGAAGCGTCCAAAGTAATTTTGACGGAGAAGGAATAAATGCGTAGAGCAAAACCCGAAAAACGGGAAACACATCCCGATGTTCGTTATAACAGCGTTCATCTTCAGACATTGATGCAGCATGTTCTGAAGAAGGGCAAACGAAGCCTTGCTGAAAGGCTGGTGTACGATGCTTTGGATCTGGTCGGTGAGCGCACAGGCAAAAACGCGATTGAGGTGTTTGATATTGCGCTCAAGAATGTCTCTCCAGTGATGGAAGTTCGCCCTCGTCGTGTGGGTGGCGCTACGTACCAGGTTCCGATGGAAGTTTCCGCTGATCGCCGCCTGACTTTGGCAATTCGCTGGATTCTCTCTGCGGCTCGCGAACGCTCGGGCAAATCCTTCTCGGATAAACTGGCCTCCGAGTTGATTGACGCTTCCAACGAAACCGGCGCCGCGATTCGCAAACGCGACGAAACCCATAAGATGGCAGAAGCCAACCGCGCCTTTTCGCATTACCGAGTTTAATCAATTCTTTGTGAGTATTTAGGATTCGAATGGCACGCGAATATCCGCTTGAGAAGTATCGAAATATTGGCATCATTGCCCACATTGACGCCGGTAAAACCACCACTACCGAGCGTATTATGTTCTATACCGGCAAGACTCACCGTATCGGCTCGGTGGACGACGGTACGACAGTCACTGACTGGATGGTGCAGGAGCGCGAGCGCGGCATCACCATTGTCTCTGCTGCTGTTTCTGCGGAATGGAAGGGTTATCAAATCAATATCATTGATACGCCCGGTCACATTGACTTTACTGCCGAAGTACAACGTTCCCTGCGCGTTCTCGATGGCGGTGTGGTGGTTTTTGATGCGGTTCAAGGAGTTGAACCGCAGTCGGAAACCGTATGGCGTCAGGCGGATCGTTACGGCGTCCCCCGCATTTGCTTCGTCAATAAGATGGACCGTGTCGGCGCTTCTTACGAACGGACAATCGAAACCATCATTGACCGGCTGGGCGCCAACCCGATACCGATGCAAGTCCCGATTGGTTTCGAAGCGACTTTCAAGGGCGTTGTTGATTTGTTGACCATGCAAGCGTGGGTTTGGGAAGACGACCTGGGCAAGGAGCCCAAGGCAATCGAAATTCCTGCCGACCTGAAAGAGAAGTCGCAGGAAGCGCGCGCAAAAATGGTCGAAAAAATCGCCGAGCTGGACGACGACCTCACTATGAAATTCCTGGAAGGTCAGGAAATCAGTATTGATGAACTGAAAGCCGCTCTGCGCAAAGGCGTTATTGCCAATAAAGCAACGCCCGTCTTCTGTGGCTCTTCTCTCAAAAACAAGGGCGTCCAACTGATGCTCGATGCTGTCATTGAATACCTGCCGTCACCGGTGGATATTCCGTCTGTCAAAGCATCCGAACCGGGAAATCCCGAAAATGTTTTTGAACTGCCCGCGCGTGACGATGCGCCGTTGAGCGCCCTCGTTTTCAAAATCGTGACCGATCCTTACGTAGGACGGCTGGCGTATGTGCGGGTATATTCCGGGGTGTTGAGTCAGGGCACATCGGTGCTGAACAGCACCAAGGGTAAGAAGGAACGGGTCGGACGCTTGATCCGTATGCATGCAGATCGCCGTGAGGACATTACGGAAATCCGCGCCGGTGACATTGGCGCCATCCTGGGACTTAAAGAAAGCTTTACAGGCGATACGTTGTGCGACAGCAAGGCGCTTGTTCTCGAAAGCATTACCTTCCCTGAACCTGTCATTTCCATTGCTATCGAGCCCAAGAGCTCGGGTGATCAGGAAAAAATGGGCGAGGCGCTCCGCAAACTCGCAGAAGAAGATCCGACCTTCCGTGTCCGCTCCGACGAAAACACCGGTCAAACCATCATTTCCGGGATGGGCGAGTTGCATCTCGACATCATTGTGGACCGCCTGCTTCGTGAGTTCAAAGTGCAGGCAAATGTCGGTGCGCCGCGCGTATCCTACCGCGAGTCCATCACAAAGCCTGTTCCCGAAGTGAACTACAAATACGCCAAACAATCCGGTGGCAAGGGACAATATGGCCATGTCGTCTTCTCCCTTGAACCTGGCGAACGCGGAAGTGGAATCATCTTCGAAAACAAAATTGTTGGCGGTGCGATTCCGAAAGAATACATCCCCGCCATCGAAAAAGGCTTCCGCGAAGCGTGCGAAACCGGCGTTCTGGCTGGCTATCCAGTTGTGGATATGAAAATCACCCTGTTCGACGGCTCCTATCATGAAGTCGACTCGAGTGAAATGGCGTTCAAACTTGCGGCTTCCATCGGCTTGAAGGAAGGCGTTCAAAAAGGCAACCCCATTCTGCTCGAGCCCATGATGAAAGTGGAAGTTGTTGTGCCGGAAGAATACCTCGGCGATGTGATGGGGCAGCTCAACAGCCGCCGTGGTTTAATCCAGGGTATGGATGTTCGCCCCGGTAACGCTCAAGCCATCCGTGCCATGGTTCCGCTGGGTGAGATGTTTGGATATGCTACACAACTTCGCTCTGCCACGCAGGGACGCGGCGTGTTCAGTATGGAGTTCGACCATTATGCGCCTGTCTCACCGGCAGTTGCGCAGGAAATTTTGAAATAAACTTTTCTTTTCGGATACATAAAGGAGATCATCAATGGCGAAGGAAAAATTTGATCGAAGCAAGCCGCATCTGAACGTTGGGACGATGGGACACATCGACCACGGGAAGACGACGCTGACGGCGGCGATCACGAAAGTGGCGGCGATGATGGGACAGGCGGAATTCAAGGCGTACGACCAGATCGACAACGCGCCGGAAGAGAAAGCGCGCGGCATCACGATCAACATTGCGCACGTGGAATACCAGACGGCGA
>JABRVZ010000107.1:0-5190 GCA_039961775.1 Chloroflexota bacterium | reverse complement strand
GTGGTTTGTCCAAAGGCGCTTATCAAATAGTCGCTGTACAGGTCAAGAAGTTTGTCGTTTTTCATGCACCAAGTTTACTCAAATCTGCGTAAGGTGAGTGCAGTAATTGTCAACATCCTATTCATCCTTGCCATGATCCCTGAATACAAAACCGCCATGAAGTATAAGGCTGAGGGCAAATATCTTGAATACGGGCTTGGAGCGCTCAAGGCAAATCCCATGGGCAGGGGCATGCTCAAGATGGCGAAATTCTTCAAAGTAGAGATCAAATAACGGGAGTGGCTTTGTATGGGACTTATCATTGACGTCACCAAACGAAAGCCGCCCGTCTCAGTGGGAAACAAGGCGGTCAACCTGCGGAAGCTGGCAGGCATCGGCATGAAGACACCGCAGACCTACGCCATCAAATGGGAGGCGTATCAGCGTTACGTGAAGGACGATAACCGACTGATAGATGAATTACGAGCCGAAATCGCAAAGATCATTGACCCGGGCAAGACCTACGCCGTCCGCTCCTCCGCCAACATCGAAGACAGCATGGACCGCTCGTTCGCCGGGCAGTTCAAGTCCGTGCTGCATGTGCAGGGCGTGGATGGCATCCTGCAGGCGGTTTGGGCGGTCTGGTCGTCGGCGCAGACGCCGGCGGTGAAGACCTACCTCGAACGGCACAACGTCCCGACCAATGAACTGGCGATGGCAGTCATCGTTCAGGAGATGGTCAAGCCGGTCCTCTCGGGCGTTGCGCTCAGCCGCAACCCGGTCACCGGCGGAGATGACATCGTCGTGGAGGCGGTCAAAAGCGAGGGGACGCAACTCGTGCAAAGCGGCGCGACGCCCTTGCGCTGGGTTAGCAAAAAAGGCTACTGGGTGGAAAAGGCAGATGAACAAGAGACAGGCGTCCCCTTAAGTCTGATCGAGGAAGTCATCGCAGGCACAAAGGTCATCGCGAAGAAACTCCGTCATCCCGTGGATCTGGAATGGGTCTACGACGGAAACGACCTGTTCTGGGTACAGGTGCGAGCCATCACTACCTCCAATAACCGCAACGTGTACTCGAACTACATCCCGCGCGAGATGCTGCCAGGCATGATCAAGCCGCTCATCTTCTCGGTTAACATCCCGCTGGTGAATAGCGTCTGGATCAGTTGGATGTCGGAGATTACAGGTGACCTTGGGCTGAAACCCGAAGACCTGGCGAAGTCGTTCTACTACCGCGTCTACTTCAACATGGGCGCGCTGGGCGATATCTTCGAGGGGTTGGGCTTCCCGCGCGACTCGGTGGAGATGATCATGGGATCTCTGCCGCGCGGCGCGGTGAAACACTCCTTCAAGCCGAGTTTCAAAACTTTCACGCGCCTGCCGTGGATGACCCGCTTTATGATTGACAAGTGGAACTTTGGATCGAAGATGCGCCGCGCCCTGCCAAAATTGAAGGAGCGCGTCAAAGCGACCCCGTACCTGAATCTTGACCGATGGAGCGAATCCGAACTCCTCGCCGCGATTGACCGTCACTACGAACTAATACGGGAGGTCGCCTACTACAACGTGATGGGACCGCTCTTGATGGGCATGTACAACAACATGCTCAAAGCGCAACTCGGCAAACAGGGCGTAGAGTTCAGTAACTTCGACTTGACCGAAGGCATGGACGAAATCGCCGAATACGATCCCGCCACCCACCTGAGGCGCCTGCATGCCCAGTTCTGCACGCTCCCGCCTGAGGTCCAGGAAAAGATGCGGAACGCCTCGTACACCGAATTCCAGAAGATGACCGAAGCAGGCGACTTTCCGCAACAGGTTGCGCAACTCATCGAGGAGTTCGGTCACCTGAGCGACAACGGCAACGACTTCTCTGCCATACCCTGGCGCGAACAGCCAGAGACGGTACTGCAAATTGTCATAGACTTTGTCCCTAAAAAGGAAGAGGGGAAGAAGGTCACGCTCGCTGACGTGAAAGCCAGCGGGATGCTCAAGTTCTTCTATAAGCGGGCGCGCGAGTTCCGCCTGCTGCGCGAGCAGGTCAGCGGACTGTACACGTATGGCTACGGCTTGTTCCGTTATTATTTCCTCGCGCTGGGGGGGGCATTTCGTCAAGCGCGGATTGATTGATGCGCCCGAGGATATTTTCTACCTCACCTTCAGCCAGGTGCGCGACCTCGTCAACGGGAAACAACCCCTCGAAGACCTGCGCGGCGAAATCTCCCGCCACAAAGCGGACATGGAGCGTTACAAGGACATTCTCATCCCCACCGTCATCTACGGCGATGAGATCCCGCCCATCCGCGAGCCGAACATGGACGTGATGAGCGGCATCGCCACGTCCATCGGGCATTACACGGGCAAGGTCAAGGTGGTGAAGGGCATCCAGGATTTTCAGAAGGTCAAACACGGCGACGTGCTGGTCGTGCCATACTCCGACGTCGGCTGGATGCCGCTCTTCGCCCGCGCGGGAGCCGTCGTCGCCGAGTCGGGCGGCTTGCTCTCGCACAGTTCCATCGTCGCCCGCGAGTACAATATCCCTGCCGTGGTTTCCGTGGAGGGCGCCACCCTCCTGCCCGACGAGACCACCGTTACCGTGGATGGTCACAAAGGCGAAGTGTTGATACACAAATAAATCATTGGAGCATTCATGTCCGTTCTAAAAGCCAGCCACCTGCGCAAGAAATATCAACTCGGGGAACACACCGTCGAAGCGTTGCGGGGCGTCAACTTCGACGTGAAAAAAGGTGAGTTCGTCGCCATCATGGGGCCGAGCGGGAGCGGCAAGTCCACGCTCCTGCATCTCCTGGGCGGATTGGACACCCCGTCCGAAGGGGAGGTCACCCTCGGAAACGCCCAACTCTCCCAATTGACCGAATACCAGGCGACCCTGGCGCGTCGACATAACGTTGGGTTTGTCTTCCAATTCTTCAACCTGTTGCCCACCCTGACAGCGGAAGAGAACATCCTCCTGCCCGTCATCATTGACGGCAAGAATCCCAGCCATTACGAAGACCGCCTCAAGCAGATCCTCGAACTGGTCGGCTTGTACGACAGGCGCAAACATAAACCGGACCAACTCTCGGGCGGAGAGCAGCAGCGCGTCGCCATCGCGCGGGCACTGATCACGGAACCAGCCATCCTTTTAGCGGACGAACCGACAGGCAACCTCGACACGAAGACCGGCACCTCCATCATGGAACTGCTCCAGCGCTCGTGCCGCGAATTCCATCAAACCGTCATCGTGGTCACGCACGATCCGCGCGCCGCTTCGTACGCGCAACGCGTCATCTTCCTGCGCGACGGCGAAATCGTGAAGGAATACAAACCCGGCGACGAAATCCCCCTGACAGACCGCATGAACGGCATCATATCCACCATGCGCGAACTGGAGTCCTGACCTGATGACCCTCCTGCGCCAGATCCGCTATCTGACCCTGCGCTCGATCCGCGCGCGCTGGCTGAGATTCCTGCTGAGCGCCTTCGGCATCGTCCTGGGCGTGGCAGGGATGCTTGCCATCGGCGTGACCAACCAGGCGGCGCTCGACTCCATCGTCCGCTTGTTCTCGAACACCTCAGGCAATGTCAAATTGAGCGTCACCACTGCCAGCCAGTCCACTTCCGGCTTCCCAGAGCAGACGTTGCGAACCATCCGCAATGTTCCCAGCGTCAAAATCGCCTCCCCCATCATCCGCATCAACACCGTCGCCGCGGACGACGCTTCGCCCGAGCAGATCGCCCTCGGCTTGTTCGGCACCGATGCGGGCGGCGGCTTGACCCTGCACGGCATCGATCCCCTCATGGAACCCAGCCTGCGCGAGTACAAACTCGTCCAGGGCAGATTCCTGCAAGACCTGAACGCCAAACGAGAAGTCGTCCTCGTGGAAACCTATGCCGAGGATAAGGAGATCGAGGTCGGCGACTGGCTGGCGGTCATCACACCCAACGGCATCGAGTCGCTCAAGGTCGTGGGACTGATCGCGCGCGAAGGCGCAGGTCAGACCGCCAACGGCTCGTTCGGCGTCATCCCCCTCCGCACCGCGCAGGAACTCTTCAACCGCGACGGCGAACTCGACCAGGTGGATATCCTGACCGAAAACCCCAACCCTCCGCGCGCCGAACTGGACACCTTGAAGGATAACCTGCAAACCCGCCTCGGCAAGGACCTGTCGGTCACGTACCCGTCCAGCCAGGGCGAACGCATGACTCAGATGCTCCAGAACTACCAGATCGGCTTGAACTTCATGAGCGGCATCGCGCTGTTCGTGGGCGCCTTCCTCATTTACAATGCCTTTGCCATGACCGTCGTGGAGCGCACGCGTGAGTTCGGCATGCTGCGCACCATCGGCATGACGCGTGGGCAGGTCACCGGGCTGATCCTGCTCGAGGCAGGCGTGCTCGGAATCTTTGGATCGGCGGCGGGTGTGGGTGTGGGCATGTTCCTGGCGCGCGGTCTGACAAACCTGATGGGCGTCATCCTCAACCAGGAACTCATTTTCGTGGAAGTGCCCGTGGACGACATGGTCTTTAGTTGGGGGGTGGGGCTGGTCGTCACGTTCCTCGCGGCGGGCATCCCCGCCTGGCAGGCGGGACGCGTCTCCCCCATGGAGGCTTTGCGTGTGCGTGGCAAGGCAAACGAAGGCTGGCTCATCCGCCAGGGCTGGAAACTGGGCGTGGCTCTCCTCATCGTTTCGGCGATCCTGCTCATCACCAACCCGTTCCCCTACGACGTGCAATTCCGTCTCGGCAGCATGACCGTCTTCGGCTTGTTCAGCGGCGCAACCCTGCTCATCCCCGCCACCGTCACCGCCTGGGAGCGCGTCACCCGCCCCTTCATGAAATGGATCTACGGCACCAGCGGCAGTCTGGGGAGCCGCAACGTCCAGCGCTCGCGCCAGCGCACCACGCTGACGGTCGCCGCGCTGATGGTTGGCGTGGCGATGGTCATCATGACGCGCGGCATTACCGAATCCTTTGCGGGCGACCTGCGCGAGTGGATGTCCGCCTACATCGGCGGGGACATCTTCGCCTCGTCCTCCATCCCCATGCGTGGGGATGTGGGACAGCGTATCGCCTCCGTGCCGGGGGTTGAAGCCGTCGCCCCGATCCGTTACTTTAATACTACTTTGTCAGTTGCGCATCGGCAGTGCTGATTGAAGCATGAGCCAATCCAGGATGGCACGTTCACGCAGCCACTCAACGACCTGGCGA
>JABRVZ010000106.1:0-11003 GCA_039961775.1 Chloroflexota bacterium | reverse complement strand
GTGGGGGGCAGGAAGGGGGTGGGCTGCGGCAGAGGGTTCACGCCCCAGCCGCTGCACGAAGCGAGGACAGCGGCAAATAGGATGAACAGGGCGGTTTTCTTCAAGGTGCTGTGCATTTTTTCTCCTCAACCTCATTGTATCCCGTTGCGTGCCATTGTGTAGACCCTAAAGGTCTATGAGACTTTTGAGGCTTGGGATTCACAACTGGCCGCTGTCGCCCCAGGTGTCCAGTTTCTGCCGGTATTCGGGGTCGTCGTAGCGCGAGAGGGCGAAGGCAGGGGCGTAGCCGGGCAGGCTGGCTCCCGTCACATGCGCCGCCAGCAGTTCACCCACCGCGCACGCCGACATGATGCCATAGCCCGATACTGCCCCGGCAACGAATGCCCCCTCTACGCCCATCGCTCCCACCAGCGGACGGTTCTCGCGGGTTTTGGTATAAAAACCGCCGTCCAATTGCGGACGCGGCATTCTGCCGAAGTATTCCTTCATGTGCGGCAGCATGGCGGCGAGTCCGCGCAGGGCAATTTCGGGGTATTGCTCGTCGAGCGGGGGAGCGTCCAGGGGGTCCATCGGCAGGGTGTGATATTCCCACAGCATCAGGATATCCGTGCCGCCGCCCTCGGGGCGGGTGTGTACGCCGGGCGGGAAGGTCTCCGTCAGCCAGCGGGTTTCGGGGTCATCTGCCAGTGCCGCCCGTTCGTCATCCGCCCACGGCAGGGTTTGCGCGTCGTTCCAAATCAACAGCGGCGCATCGCGCCCCACCACGCCCAGCGCGTCTTTGACCACCGCTTTGAGATGCAGTTCGGTGTGTACAGGCAGATTCACGCCAACAAGTTTGCCGACCTCCCTGAGGAACGGTCCCGCCGCGTTGATGAAGACGGGGGCTTCGACCCGGACTCCCGAACTCAGCCGCACGCCTCGGACTTTGCCGCCCTCCACATCCACGCCCGTCACCTTCCCCGCTTCAAAACGGACCCCGAGCCTGCGTCCGCTTTCGAGGAGGTACATCCCCAACTGCTGCGCCGACAGCCACCCCGCCCGCCGGGCGTGCAATGCGGCGACGGCTTTGTCGGTGAGATAAGGGAAGTGCCTGCGGATGAGGTCACTGCCGAGGAGCAGGTCGGCGCCATCGGGGGAGTTGTGAAAGCCTTCGGGGCGGGAGGGTTGGTAGGCGGAGGCGTCGGCGGTGTGGACTCTCAATTGCCCGGCGCCCAGCCTCGAGATTGAGTCGGAGGCGGATTTCATCTCATCCACCTTGCGCTCATCCGCTGTGACGTAGAGGTAGCCGCGGCGGTTCATCCGAAAGACGTTGCCGCTTTCGTCGGCAAACCCCTCCATCAGGTCAATGGAGCGGTTGATGAGGGCAAGCATGGCGGGGTCGGGCCACCAGTTGCGGTAACACTCGGTGGAGCGGTCGCTGGTGAAGGAGAGGGGCGGGCGTTCGTCCACAAGCAGGATGCGGCGGATGCCCGCTTTGGCGAGGAAGTGCGCGGCGGAGACACCGATGATGCCCGCGCCGCAGATGACGGCGTCGCAGCGTTCCATAAAAAAACTCCGCCTGATTGTATCAGACGGAGTTGGGGACAGGTCAGTTGAACTTTTGCTTGAGTTCTTCCCAACCGGGTTCCACGAGGATGCTCCCGTCGGGGAAGATGATGGTCGGCACACTGCGGTATCCGTTGTTGACCTGCATGACGAATTTGACGGCTTCAGGGTCCCCCTCGAGGTTGACGCGCAGGTACGGGATGTTATGCGCCTCGAAGAATTTCTTTGCGCGGTGACAATCGGGGCAGTATTCGGTGACGTACATGACGATTTGGGAGGGTGTGAGGGTGTAACGGTCAGACATGAGTTGCCTCTGCGGTGAAATGGTGTCCATTGGAACGAGTTTTGCCGCAAAATCTTACCCTGAAAAATCCCCGTCATCGTCAGCCTTGAAATTTTGTAAAGCCCCAATCGCCAA
This sequence comes from Chloroflexota bacterium, assembly GCA_039961775.1. Taxonomy (GTDB): domain Bacteria; phylum Chloroflexota; class Anaerolineae; order Anaerolineales; family Villigracilaceae; genus Defluviilinea. The sequence goes on along the minus strand of JABRVZ010000106.1, from coordinate 9,040 downwards.
TTACCAATCACCAATTACCAATCACCAATTACCAATTTACTCCCTTTTCGCGGCTTGGGTCAGGATATACAACGCCCGTGTGACAACCAGGGAAAGGGTCTTCGGGTCGGGCGGATGTCCCTGCTCGCCTTCTTCCATCAGCCTGAGCAGCGACCCGCGTACGCCGCTGGCGCGGTGCGCCCAGACCGAATCCGCGGAGATGCGCTCGAGACGTTCAGCCAGCATGCGGAGGAGGTGGATGTGAGAGCGAGGAGGCATAGGACAAATGTGGTTTCGATGAAAAGCTTCTCAAGAAATCGGGGATTGTTTTTGTCAATGGATTATAATTACAACGTAATGCGCCCATAGCTCAATTGGACAGAGCACTTGTCTTCGGAACAAGCGGTTGGGAGTTCGAGTCTCTCTGGGCGCACTTTTACTTTTTGGCGCGGAACCAGCCCCTTTCTTTAGCTGTAAGTTTGCGATGGCAGTTGGCGCAAAGTACCTGGGTCTTTTTTAGTTCTTTTTCAAGTCTTTCAATGCTTGTTATCCTTGTAACCATTTCTGATACCGCCATGTCTTTGCTGTGTAAATGGTGAAATTCAAGGACAACAGGGTCGCGTTCTCCGCACGATTCACAAGGGTGGGATAACAAATAGTTCCACAAGTATTCCTTTATGGACTTGCGATACATGGAAGTATGTTTTCTGGCATTTTCTTTTTGATACTGTAGTTTCGCCTTTTTATGGTTTATGCGAAATTTTCGAGAAGCAAACATCCATATTTGGCACTTTGGTGTCCTTCTGACCGCCATATCTGGCGGTCAAACAAAATTGGCGAAAGTACAGTTTGATATTCCTTGTTTTGCTGATACCATTTTTTACCCATTTCGGATCGGCAACTTTTGCAATAAGATTGCCTCCTCTGGGTAAAACTACTTCTTAACGGAAATTCCTCAATATCTTTTTCTAAGCCACACTTTGAACAAATTCGCGTTTTCATGCCAAACCCTTGCTTTGTTGTCGGGCGGAGGTTATACACGAAGAACACTTGGCTCATGTATGCCGGGCGGACGTTAGAGAACGTACGTTACGCAGTCACTTGATAACTCCCCTCACCACCACCACGCCGTCGCCCCACTCCGCCGAGGTGAAGCGCACGGGGAGCAGTTCCGCGCGGCGCAGTTGACGTTGAATCTCGCTCTCGATGGCGTCTTTCATGTTGCCGGGCAGGGGCAGGTTCAGGTCGAGGATTTCGACCACCGGCAAGCCGTTTTCCAGCGTGATGCGCGCCTCCCCGCTGACGTGGAAGTGCAAGCCGGTCAGGATGACATCCCCCTCGCCGCGAATCGAATCGGGCGTGATGTGAATTTCAGGGTACGCAAACGGAATCTGCGGGTAGCGGTTCAGGTACCAGGTGATGGTCTGCTCCGCTTCCAGTTCGGTCAGCGTCACCTCCCACGCCTCGCCGGAATGCTCGCCCGAACGGATGTAATCCAGCAGGGCGCGCACCTCCGGGTCCATGATTGGCTCGACCACGTGCGGGTTCGACGCCGCCAGAAGAATTTGCCCCCACGCAAACAAATTGGCAGCGATGACGCCCACGGCAATGAACAGGTTCAGGCGGGTCTTCATCGCAGCCATAGTTTGAGTCCTGCAATCCCTGCCGGGACGATGGCAAGCAGACAGGCAGCCGCCCACAGCGCGATGGCGCGCTCCGAGGGGGCAAGCCCCGTCTCCGCTTCGCCGACCTCCGATGGCAGGAAGGGTTTGTCGTGACCGTAGGCGCGCCCAATCCACAACGCGGCAAGCCCAAGGATAAGAAGGAGCGCCAGCACCGTTCCAGCGGCGGAAATGCCCAGGATGTCAATCTCAGGCGGCAGGTCCCCGAAGAAGCGCGCGCCGCCCAGCGTGATGACCAGCAGCGAGCCTCCGTTCCAAGCCGCATGCACCGCCACGGCGATCCCAAAGCGTTTCCACCAGTTTTTCCACGCATTCGTCTCGCCGCGCAGCACATCCCGCCAGCCCTGCGCCACCAGCCCTGCCCCCAGCGGATGCAATCCGCCGCCGAGCGCCCGCACCGTCAGAATGCCCGCCCAAAAGCCGAAGCCGCTCGTGGCGTAAATCACGTTTTCCAACGCGGCAAACCCCGCTCCCGCCAGCGCCCCCAGCCAGAACGTTTCGCGCCGGCTCAGGCGGCGGACGATGGGCAGAACGACCAGCGGCTTGGCGAACTCCTCCGCCAGCGGCGCAATGACCGCCACATGCACAAACAGGTAGATAAACCCGCGGCTGGTCAGCGCCTCTGCCACGTCGCGGTTCGAAAGCGCGCGAAAGATGCCCTCCATCTGCGCCGAGACATTCTCCGCCAGGTTGAAGACCAGCGCAAAGACCGTGACCGGCAGGATGATCTCCAGCACGATGGCAATGAAGACGCTCACCGTCGCGCCGCCGGCAAACGCCAGCATACCCCGCCTCCAACTCACCTGTGCCTGCGCCACAGGTGCAGGCAGGGACGGTTGGTCTGCCGCCCCAGCCTCTCCCTCCGCCGACGGTTTCGCTCCCGGAATCATCCACGCCACAGCCCACAGCGGAGGCAGCGCCGCCGCTGCCAGCAGGACCGGCGGGAAGAGAACCCCCGCCGCTGTTTCGGACCTGACGATGTAAATTCCTGCGCCAATCAAAAAGAGGAACACCCCCACCAGCAGGAACGTGGGCGCGAACTTCAGCGGCTTCGACGGCTTGCCATTCAGCGAGCGGTTGGCATGTAGAAACGCCGCCAGCCCTGCGCCGAATGTGAGCAGCGCCAGCGTCAGGCTGACGACGCCGAAGTACACCACATCCATGCCGCCCGCCAAAGCAACAAGCGGCAGGATGCACAGCAGGTTGATTATCAGCGGCGCACCGACGATGATGAGAATCAACCCGAGGATGCGGATGAGCCGCTTCAACCCGTCTGGGACCGTGCTTGCGGTGGTCTGTGCCTCGTTCATCCAGCCAAACCCCTTGTACCACAGAGCAACGGAGACACAGAGAATAAAAAACTCCGTGACTCAGTGTCTTCGTGGCTAAAATTCAGGTTTTTCGATAAAAACTGTATCATTCCCAACTCTCCAATACCTGCTGCCAGGCTTTGATCGCCTCCAGCCGCCGCTCCACGATGACCGCCAGAACCACCAGCAGCAGACCAATCAACCCGAACGTAATCCACTGATTGACCTCCTGCAGGGCGTTGAGCAGTTGTCCCAGCCCCGCCAGCACCACGCCGACCATTCCCGCATAGAAGAACCGCCTCAGCCGCCGCGCGCTGCCCCACAAGAACGCCGCAAAGCCTTCCGCGCCCAACAGCAGGGCAAACCGCCAGCCGAAGACCAGCGTCTGCCAGAAGAGCGAGCCGAGCAGCAGCAAAATCGCCGCGTAATCCAGCCAGCGCGCGAGGCTGCGGTTGCCGCGCTCCCATTCCGCGAACCCGACCCCCAGCAGGTACAGCCCGGCGGGCACGGCGTACCACTGCAACTGCCGCAGGTTCTCCCAGACATTCACGTAAAACGCATACAGGAACCAGCCCGCCAGCAGCATCGCCACCGCCAGATACCCCACCCTCACCCGCCGATACACCGCGGCGGCGCCCGCATACAGCAAACCAACCAGCGACAGCACCCAGACCGCCATATACACCGTCTCAAGGTCAACCGCCTGGCGGAACGGCACGCCGAAGAGCGCGCGCACGCTCCAACGGGCGATATCGAACCCCATCAATGCCGCCACCCCCAGCGCGAGGAATGACAGGATGACTCCCGACCTCTGCAGCGGGACTTCCCAGACCGCGTGCCACTTTACCTGAGACGTGACCTCGCTTCCCTCCCCGCCCGAGCCTGACCAGCGTTTCAGGAGGCTGTAGCCAAAGCCCACAGCGCCGTACCCCAACGCCAGCCCCGCCCAATGCACCGGCAGGTCGAGCCAGGAAGCCTCCACCGCGCCCCGCCATTGCGAGAGCGTGACGAAGCCGAGCAGTGCGCCGATGTACGCAATTCCATCCGACCTCCAGGCAGAAGCCAGCGCCGCGACAATCAGCGTATTGCCCAGCGACAACCAGGCGCTCTCATACGTGCCGCTCAGACCGCCGAGCTGCGAGAGGTAAATATCGAAAACTACGAACAGGTAGAACGGACGCGACCAGCCAACCGGCAGACGTTGGGTATGCAGGGGCGAGCCTTCGTTCAGGCATTTTTCGAGGAACAAGCCCGCCGCCGTCAGCGCCGCGGTCAACGGCAGGAAGCGCAGCCAGCCTTCCACCTCATGCCCGAACCGCCACAGGTCGAGGTGTTCGATGTAGTAGCCAAGGCTGAGGTGAACGGCGAGCAGCGCCGCCGTCAACCAGAAGCGCGAGCGGAAGCGGTACACCGCCCACCCGTAGAACCCGGCGAGCGCGAGGAAGTTCAGCGCGATCAGGTCCGCGCGGGAGGCGGAGAAGAAGGGCGCGGCAGTCGCCAGTCCCAAGCCGAGGGCGTGGAGCGGGAACGACCACTCGGTCAGGAAGCGGTTGACGAGGCGGGCAAACCAATTGCCAGGCAGGTTTTCCAGCCTCCCGAAGCGGCGATCCAGCCCCCATGCCGCGAGCAGGGCGAACAGCGCGCCCGGCAACAGGCTGAGCCCCTGATATTGCAGCGGAGTTTCCCATTGCTGAATGATAGCGGCGTAGGGGACGACGATGAGGGCGCTGGCGGGCGTCAGCAGGAGGGGCTGGCGCAGCCAGAAGGCGCAGACGGCGTAGAGCAGCGCGGCGGCGCCATAGCCCCACATCGCGCCGACCCGGTCCAGGCTGGAGGGAGGCAAGCCTAGCGCAGTTGCGGCGAAACCCATGGCGAGGAGCGGCGAGCCGTAGGAGGGCAGGTTCAGCCGGCGCAGTATCCATGCGCCAGCCAGATACACCGCCGCCAGCCCAATCAGCCACCAGCCCTGCCGCTCCGCAGGGACCTTCGCCTCATTGAGCGCGATGAACAGGGAGAGGATGGGCAGGGCAGTTGCAGGGTACAGCCACAGCGAACTGCGGAACAGCCATGCCGAGACCGCCAACAGCAGGGCGTCGTAGAGCAAAGCCCAGGCGAGGAAGTTTCGCAGGTGGGCAACCAGCATCGTGCCGACGATGAGGGCAAGGTAAGCCGTCAGATAGGCGGGAAGCCCATAGGGGCGTTTCAGGTTCGGGCGGGGGGCGAGGCGTTCCAGTCTCAGCCCGGCGAGCAAGCCCAAAACGCCGAAGGTCAGCAGGAGCAGTCCGTAGTGTTCATGCGGCGCGCCGGGGCGGAGGAAGTTCAGCCAATACACGCTCCAGACGGGGAGCAGTCCGAGCGCCGGGTAGAGGAATTTGGTCGCGGCGGGGGGCGGCAGGTCGGTTTGCCTTGCCTGCCGATGGGCAAGCCAGGCAGAGACGGCGTAGAGCGCGACCGACAGCCCAACCGTGTACAGGCTGGCTTCGGTATCCGCCACTGACCAGAGCATGGCGAAGGGCAGAAGCAGGTGGGTGCCGGTTTTGAGCGGGCGGGCATAGGCGAGCGGCGCGCGCGCGGCGACGAGCAGGCTGACGAGGAAAAGCGCCCAGGCGAGAACCGTCCAACTGACGCCGAAATCGGGCAGTTCAGGCTTGAATGACGTGAACCAGCCGAGGTTGGTGAGGATGGTCCACGGGGCGAAGACGACGATGACAGCGAACCAGACGAAGCGCGCCCGCTGGAAGAGCCTCGCCGAAACGGCGTAGAGCGCGGTGATGATGAGCAGTCCCGCCGCCGCCCAGGTCTGCTGGATGCGCCCGCCGCCGAGCAGGATGAGGTTGCGGACGAGCGCCAGCAGGGTGACCGCTACCGAGGCAGTCCAGCCCGCGAGGAGCAGCGGACGCCGGTACAGGTCCCAGGCGAGGCGGAAGAAGGTGCGGGTACGTTCCTGCAGGGTTTCGCGCTCTTTCAGGTGGTTCAATCCGCGTTCGGCAAGTACCATGATGGAGGCAATGATTGCGCCTTTGGCGGCAAGCGAGCCGTGTCCTTGGCTGTAAGCGGCGGCGACCAGCCCGCCTCCGAGCATGCCCAGCCACGCGGCGATGTGCCCCCAAAATTCCTGATAGCGCCTCCAGGCGAAGAGTCCGTAGGTCACGCCGAAGAGCAGTTGGCTGCCTGCGCCCCACAGTTGCTCGGCTTTCGTCCATTCGGAGGCGCCGATGAACTCCTCCAGCGGAAGGAGGTAAATCCGCACCACCAGCACGAAGGCGAGGAAGTGGGCGGTGTGGTAGAGCGGCGCGAGGAAGTTGTAACTTGCGCCCGGCGCTTTCCGCCGCTCCGCCTCCAGCCCGGTGAGGAAGTAAGCCGCCGTCAGCAGGCACAACGCAAACGCCTTGACCTCCGTCTCTGCCCCTGCCTCGCTCAGCATTTGCCAGACCCCCGCCGCCGTGACCAGTCCCGCCGGGTAGAAGCCGATGCCTCCCCTCGAAAGCACAGCGTTGACGAAGTACAGGACGCCCACCGCCAGCAGGCACGCCGAAGGGACATATCCCTCCTGAACGTTGGGATATGCGACCATCGGCGCGGCAATACTGACCGTCAGCCCAGTCAGCCGCCACGGGAGCGGATACTCCGCCCGAACCTTTCCCAGCCGATGACTGAGCAGCACCATGAACCACGCCAGCGCCGTGAGCAGAACCGGCAGGACTTCTGCCCGCCATTCGTTGTTCCGGTTCACGATCCATGCCCAAAACGGGAGCGGGAGGCTGGCAAACCAGTGATAGAACGAGCCGTTCTGAACCAGCCTGCCGAACAGGCGCGGCTTCGCAAGCGGCAGGAAGCCGGGCTGTCCGCGGTGGGCGAGGACGGCGCCCCACGCCGAGAGCGCAATCCAGTTGCCGAGGGCGTAGGCGAGCGTCTCGCCGTTGTAGAAAAAGATTGGCGGCAGAATCGCCAGCGCGGCGATGGCATACGCCGATACGACCAGCGGCGGCAGGAAGGGTCTGGAGGATTCCAACGAGGGAGGTGTGCGGGCGAAGCGCAGGGCAAGCAGGATGTGCAAAATTGACAGCGAAGCCCAGCCCACGCCCACCTGATTCAGCGCCAGGTTCAAGCCGGTCATGGCGAAGGTGGCGGCGGTGAACGAGAAGAAGGAGGCGGCGTAGAGCGTGCGCGGCTTCTTCCACAGGAGGGCAGAGAACGCCACGCTCCCCGCAAGGATTGTGTGAGACGCGGCGGCGGCGGTCCCGTTTCGCAGGTCGGTGAGGGAGAGCAGGGCGGCAGCCACGATGAGCGCCGTCCCCCAGCGCGTCGCGGTCTGACCGTGGGCGGCGAGGACGGGGTCATCCTTGTAGGCGGAGAGTTTCCAGCCGCTGACGAGGTAAATGGGCGTGAGCAGTGCCAGCCCGAAGGCATGCCAGGCAGGGTTGATGCCGCTGCGGTCGAACCATGCGCCCTGCGCCATGTACACGGAGACCGGCAGGGCAATGGCGGCGAGGATTCCCAGGCTGCGGCTGCGGTGATGCACCGCGCCCCAGCCGAACAGGAACGCGCCCGCAAACCAGTTCAACGCCATGGCGTAGTGCAGGGCGTCGTAGGTTTCGCGGGTGACGAGGCGCAGACCGAGAGTCAGCGGCATGAGGATGCCCGGAATCCAAAGCGCCAGTTGCAGGAAAGGTTCGGAGAATACGCGCCAGCCTCCGGGGCGGGGATGACGCGCGAGCCACGTCCCGAATAGGAACATCGCTACGGCGAGAAGCGAGAGCGCGGCGGAGTACCAGTCGCGGGAGAGGTCTGTCAGCAGTTCGAGCAGGGAGAGCAGCGCGCTTCCCGCCGCCGCGCCGGTGATGTAACCGAAGAAGCGGCTCTGAATTTGCAGGGCGGCGAGAATGTATGCGGCGAGGCAGGCAAACGAGGTGATCGCCCAAAACTGCTCCCAGCCTGCTGGCGGGTTTCCGTAGTTGGCGTAAATGGTGTAGCAGTCAATCGGCACCAGCAGGGCGGCGATGGCGCTGAGCGCGATGGCGGAGCGGTATAAATGGGTGCGCGTGCGTACGAACCAGCCCAGCCCGAAGAACAGCGCCGTGAACCCCATGGGTATGGCAACCCGCACGGGCGCCGAGAAGTCCTTCCAGCCCCACACGACGAACGAAACCGCCGCCACGAACAGCAGGAAAATGCCGAGGAAGAGCAGCGCCTGCAGGGTGCGTTCGGAGAGCAGTGTGCGCCACAGCCGTTCGCGCAATGGGGGTGAAGGAGGTTTGGGGGCGACGGGGACAGGCTCGGGCGCGGGAGGAGGCGCCGGCGTCTCCTCCGCTTTGGACGGCTTCGCCGCTTCTTCCTTGACGGGAGGCTGGAGCGCGGCTTCGAGGCGGTCTTTCTCCGTGAGAAGCGACAGCAAGATTTTTTGTTTCGCTATCCTTGAGACAAACTCATCCCTTTGGTCGAGTGCGCGAATGGCTTCTCGTAAAAAGTTGATTTCTGCCAGGCGGTTTTCGGGGGTGTTTTCGATTTGCGGGCGGGGATGCGAGGCGAGGCGGTTTTGCAGTTCCAGCATTCGGGCATAGTGAGAGGGAAGGAGTCCGGTTTTGAGCCAACCCTCCTTGCGCCATGCTTCGATTTCCTTGAACAAAACTTCGTGAAGATAAAGTTCTCCCCACGCCTGTTCCGCTTCTTCGGCGGGGATGGGCGGGTATTCCAATCCCAGCGCGGCAAGAGTCTCGTTGCGGCGGGAGAGGTAGTGTCCTTTGAGAGAGTTGGGGAGTTCGGGGAGGATGCCCTGCGCCGCCCAGGTTTCCATCTCGCTCAACAGCCAGTCGAGCCGGGCGAGCTGCTCGAGCAGACCTGCCTCCCCCTCAAAGCCACAGCGGGGACAGGACACATCAGCGGTGAAGTTCTCGTACCTGCAGCGCGGGCATTCCATGGGAAAATTATGACACAGAATAAATGACAAAACAAGCGCTAATTATCCTAAAATGCTCTGTTGCAAGGATTTTTTTTGAAGCGTACTGGGCGTTCTCTAACGCCCGAAGTTGCGCTAGAGAGCGCAAAATACGCAAGATTTTTGAATGATTG
>JABRVZ010000105.1:0-9060 GCA_039961775.1 Chloroflexota bacterium | reverse complement strand
ACAACTCGATTAGACTATCCATCAGGGGCTCCTTGGAATGCTTGTTTTCGCAAATCCAAGTTTACACCAGGGAGCCCCTTATCCCGAATTCACGTTACATACATCCAGATACATTCTATGCTGTTAAGAGTCTTTCCTGTCAACGCCTTCCATGCCTTTGGAAGTTCGAGATCGAAGAAAACGCCTCCATTAAGAACTGAAATTTCATAAGCCGTTGCGTGTGAAGACAATGAAAACAGGGGATTATTGTTTGCATATTTTGAAAGTTTGCCGTTCCTTGAACGTTTCAAGCGGCGAAGTTCGTCTGGGGATGTGTTGGAAAACACCACACGATTGAGCCCATCCTCTGATGCAAAGACCAAAACTCCCAATTCTCCGATTGCTTCCACTAACCGAAGGCTAAAGTTCATTCTAGACATTTTCACTGCAATCTGATTAAACCAGCCGAGCGGATCATCCACGTGCACATCACGTGCCAGTTTTTCACGCTTGATTCGCAAGTCCTGCATAGCCCACATGATCACCTGTTCACGCAAACCATCAATTGCCTTTCGCTGACGTTCATTCCCGGTGCTGATCAACGCACCGAAGAAGATTACTGCAGCGGCTACGACAACAGCAAGTGTTATTTCCATTTTTCAAAATCCTTTCGTTTCGATTTTTATTCGTCTTCAGACGAGTTAATGATGTTTTGACCAGATATGAGTTGGATACTCTCCCTCAACCGGTCCAATGCCGCAGGTCGGGGATCTACCACACTGGCGGATGCAATTGCAAGAAACAAAACGAGCAGACCAAACAACTGCCAAGACGGAACGGACTTTGCAGGTAGAGCCGGCACAGAAGGAGTTTCCGGCAATGGCGTAACCAACACCAATGTTGGAGTGGCAAACTTCTGTATGGGCATGAGTGTAGCCTGAGGAGTTACGGTGAGCGTTGGCGTCGGTGACGGGGTCACCGCAACGGTTGAGGTTGTCGCAAACGGGATAGCAATTATGCCTGTATCCCTGCCGCACAGATCGTGAATATCACAAACCCCAGCCTCGACCTTATACTCTCCTGATGGAGCAAGCGTCCCATCTGCGAATCGCCTGTCCCAGGATATGGAGTCTGGGACTTCCCCTGGATCAAAGTTCAACACCCGCGCCGGCCAGCGATTCTGCGGGTCACGGATCGTCACCTTCACACTGGCAATCGGAAAGTGATTGGGAGATATCTTCAGTTTGCCAGATTCCCAAATCCACCAACGCTCGGAAATGGAAACACTTGGCGGACCGTTTTCAACAACCAGCGTGATAGAAGCCGGATTGCCGATATTGCCAGCGCGATCCCACCCGCGCATTAGCAACGTATATTGCCCATTTGGCGCTTCATTGGATTGCCATGTAAAAGCCCAGGCATCGTTGCCGCCCATTGAAACTGCCCGCCATGTCGTTCCACCATCCAGCGATAGTTCACCGCCAGCGGCGCCGGACGTACTATCTTCCAGCCTGCCTTCCAATAGCACATTTCCTTGCACTACCTCCCCATTCAAGTGAGAGGTAAATTGTGCAACGGGTGTAACCGTATCCACGCTGATCATGTCGGATACTGTTGCTTCGTTTCCAGCCACATCGCGTGCATGGGCCGATACCGGATGAACTCCATCTGTGAGGTGAATCGGGAATGGAATCCAGGTTATACCTTCATCCGTGCTTCCGGAAAGTGAATAAAGACCCGAGATAGCATCCATTGCAGTTGCCGAAACATCCACCTCCGTGACATACCATCCATTCCTGCCATCCACCGGTGGAAGGGTTAGGTTGATAACAGGCGGCGTGCTGTCACGCTGCCACGTAGACGATCCACTGGCTGACCTGCCGCTCGTGGAAAACACAGTGAAGTTCGCAGTTCCACTTCCTTCCGGTAATGGGAGGCTGCACGAACTTCCACACGTAAAGGGAACCCCATTCAGATCTCCATTGATAGCCACGTCAAATCCCTGCGGATCGCTGGCGGTCAATTCCAGAATCTCATTGCCCCTGCACCAACCGATATCTCCCCACAGATCGCAGATCACCTGTCCAGTAATTGTGGGAGGCAGGGGCGTTGGAGTCGGCGAGGGTGTATTCGTCGCAGTGTATGTGGGCGTAAAGCTTGGCGTGGGTGTAAATGTGAACGTCGCGGTTGCTGTATTGGTTGGTGTGAATGTAGGTGTAAAGGTCAAGGTCGGCGTGTTCGTTATGGTAGGGGTGCGCGTCATGGTTGGTGTAAATGTAGGTGTCTGCGAGGGGGTAGGCGTGGCTGTAGAAGGTGGACCAATATAGTAAACATCGATGGAACGGAAATCCACATAGCCGCTAGAGGCGGTCAACGACCAGGACCGACAACCCGAAGGTACATTGAGGTCCATGCTGACGAAACCGGGAAGTCTCGAGCCGGTCTGGAGATACCATGTTTTGGACGCAGAACAAGCGCGCAACGTAGCGTTTCCAGTGCCTGGGTCGGGCGTAAAGCCCACCATGACCTCAAAGTAAGAAACATTGCGGTCAAAGGAACCGCTTGCCACACCGCCATTGCCCAACCGGGTGACCCACTCCGAACAACTTGAACCGCAATAGGTTCCGCCTTCCTCCGGCGGCAGGGAGGAACCATCCCGATGGGTGATATACACATACTGTGCCGGCCCGCTCCAATCGATATAACCTGCATCATGCGCCTGGTCATAGGTGCGACCTTCCTGCAAGGAAATAGCAGCGCGTGGAGCCGCGCCTGTAGAAACTGTCGTCCATAGCAAGAGGGCAGGAAGAAATAATGTAATCAAACCAATTCGCATGTGTCGCATACCAAACTCCTGCATGGCTAATATTCCTGAAAATCACGCAATCCAAGATGAAACAGATAGAACAACAAAACTGTGAGAGCCAGAAACACCAGACATGCGATTAGGAAGAACTCGACCGGAATCGCGAGCCCAAGCAAGTAACCTGCGAACAAACCGACCACAAAGCCGGCGACAAATTTGAGCATCTCATTTCCTTACCTCTGATCTCATGATCATACTCAGCCGGCGGGCATCGAGATTGCGCCACCAGGCAATTTCATCCAGGATCAGGTGATATTCCCGAAGCAATTCCTGCATGGGCAACGACTCAATCCACATTCCCAGACCTGTTTTGAGCCGCTCCTCTCTAATCCCCTCCCGAATCAAGGCGGCATCAATTTGAACCTGTAGCCCTTCCTGAGCGTGAGGATCTGTGATGACTTAGACTTTCCTGCTGTGGGAGTTCAGCCATTCTAGAAACAGTTTCAAGCGAAGATCGTCCAAACGCACGGCCTGGCTGGAAATATCCGCAGCCATCTGTTCGATCAGAATATGCAAATCATTCATCGGTCCCATCCGTTATCCCTCCGCGACATGGCCCAGGCCAGATAAATGACACCAACACCGGTGCCCAAACACATGAGTGAGCCGCCACACAACACCAACAAGAAACGCAGAATGATCGTAGCCATTAAAAACCCAGCATCCGTTCATCCTCCTGCGCCGCAGGCTGTGAGACCTTTGCCTTTTCCTTCTCCAGCCTGACCGCCAGGAATTCTTCCAGCAAATGGGATAATGCTGCGGGGAGCATGCCCTGCAAGACCCTTGAAGCTTTTTCCTGCCAGCCGTCGGCGGGAAGGTAATCCGTTCGGTGGGCAGCGATTACTTCTTCGATTAGCGGTTTGACTCGGGCGCCATCGGCGCGCGGTAAAGGCTTGATCTCGGTCAATGTGGGCGGTTGCCATCGTCCACCAATACGCGCACGCAGCCAACACTGCAAAGAAGGCAGGTCAAGCGTCATGTTCCCATAGCGCACCATTGAATTCAACGTAGCGCGGATCAAATCAGCATCTTCCGGATCGGGCGAGAAGAACATCTGTGTGGAGGTATTGGCGAGCAGCGCCTGCACGACCGGCTCCATGCCCTCCACCTTGCGCATCAGCGAAAGCGACTGCGCCAACACGAACATGCGCGCGCCGAATTTCGCGCCTTCCGCCAGCATGGACTCCAGCCTCATTCCCGAACCGATCTCCTGTGCTTCATCCACGATAAAGTAAAAGGGAATGGGCTTATCCATCGTCGCGCGGCGATACGCCGCATCGAAGACGTTGTACAAGACACTGGCAGTGAGCCGCGCCCCTTCGCGTCCCATCTCGCCCGATGGCAGGCGAAGAACGATCCATGCCTTTTCCTCCACCCACTTGGTCATGTCCACGAAGCGATCCTGGTGCATGGCGGAGAACAACCACGGCGAGAGTTCCAGCGCCATCACTTTGGAGAGCACCGGGCTGATGACTTCCGTGATCCAGCCCTGACTCCATTTGTCCCCTTCTCCGGTTTGACCCAGCAGGGCATCCAAAGCTAACGCGCCCATGCGCTCACCCGGCGGCAATAGCGCCATTGCCTTGTGCCGCCACTCCTTGTTGAAAGCCATGAAAACTACATGCAGGAGTCCGAGACCATCTTCTGGATGTTTTTGGTTCCAGGCGTGCGCCAGGCGGAACAAGCCAAGCAAAGCGGCCTGCATACGCGGCCCCCAGTAATCGTCCCAGATGCGCCGGCCGATCTGCACGATGGCATTGCCGGCCCAGGTGAAGTCAGGGACGGCGAGCAGATTCAAAGGAATGACTTGCGGCTGGTCGGGCGTGATGATTCGCAGTCTCTTGATCGCCTTCTGTCTCTGCGCTTCCGGCAGTTGGGCAATGGCATCCAGGAAAGCGTCCGCCAGTGACACGTGAGGATCGGTCAAAAAGATGCCAGGAGCAGCATCGCCGCGGTCCAGCAACTGTTCCAACATCACATAGACGAAGGAGGATTTACCTGAACGGCTGCCACCTGTGGTGAGCCCATGTCCATCCGGGTCCACGCCCACGAGTTCTCCAGTGGCAACGCTTCGCCCGATTTTGAATTCCGCTTCCAACAACGGCTGGGATGGAGGCGGCGCCGGAACTTCCTGCCAGACAGTGCGATCCAACAGCCCCGAATCTTCACCAAATTGAAGCGGAGCGATGAGACCAGACAGTTCGCCGGCTGGCAGCGGAAATCCATGTCTGCGGATATCGGGCCATACGTTTGCAAGAGGCTCCCAGGATTGCTTCCCTGCCAAGAGCGGCAAATCCATCTGCGATGATAAAGTCATGGCAACCTTCAGTAGTGGTTCTTGAATACGCTTTTCCAATACTTCCTTTGGGATCGAGCGCCATTCCAGCCAGTTGCGAATCCCCAAGGCGGAGGCGAGGCAAATCGCGATACCAGCAATCACGAACAAGAGCACTGGCAAAGGATTGAACCAGCCGGCGAACAAGATGCCCCGCTGATCCCTGCGGTCAACATGCCAAGAAACAACCCCGCGCGCAGGAAATCCAATTGCAGCCCCCATGAATTCGGGGTATTGTTCTCTACGCCGGCTTCCGTGCCGTATGAGTAGGCGGAAAGACTTCGCAGGCGTTCCTGCAGTTGATCTTCATTCCCCAGCAACCACAACCTCAAGCTCACTTCCTCTCTGCCCCGCGCCGCGCTGATCAAGCGGCTTCCAATAGCGAGCAAGGGGTCGCTGTCCTTGGCGGAGGCAATGAGCGACGGCAGACGATTGGTGGAATGCAAAACGTATCCGATTTCCTCGATGTTCACCGTTTCCAACTTTCGCCAGCGGGAATTCTGCCCGGTCATGGCTACCCAGGACTGCACGACACCCTCCGCGACATTGGGAGGCAGAAACAGGCGAACGCGTAAACCCTTTGCCGAAGCAATCCACTCGACGACAGATGGAAATGGCAATTGCCCGATCCAGCTCATCACCTGCGTGCGCAGATCGTCGAGTGCATGAGGGGCAAAGAGCAATTCCCAACCCTGCCATTGGCCATTACACAGGGGACAGTTATCAGGGTCGGATGCGAATTCATAACCACACTGAATGCATATATACCCATTCTTCGGGTGAATCATCGAATGACTCATGTCGCCCCCAACTGCTTCCAGAATTGAATCCACATCGAAGGAATAGTTACCAGCACAGGAAACAGCGCCCCGCGCCCGGCCGATGGAGCCGCGAGAAACACGCGCGGCGGCAATCGTGAAGTGGTTTCCGCGTTCCTGTGCGCCTCGCTCTCAGGAACCCCAAGCGAGCGATAGAAAGCAAAAGCCTCATCCGGTCCAAGCCTTCCAATGAACGCAGTGGACGCCAGACTTAATGAGGTGGGATTCTTCATCAGGTCTGCAGGCAAGTGCGTGATCAGCGTGACACCGACGCCGCGCTTGCGGGCGCGCCGTCCCAGTTCATCCAGCAAGTCAGTGAAGGGACCGCTGCGCAATAGACGCCAGCCCTCATCAATGAAGATATCCATGGGTTGTCTCCCAATCGTCACGGAATGATATAGAAACCATGCCAATACCGAATGCACGATAGCGCGATTTTCTTCGCGCAAGGAAGAGAGGTCGAAGTTCCACCATTGACCAGCAGGAAAGTGAGGAGAGAGTAATGCATTGGGGCGATTAAAGAAACCTTCGAACAACCCGCCGCGCATGAAGGGGCGCAACAATGCCAGAGGCATAGCCGATTCGGGCGCATTGATCGTTCCCAGCGTTTCCACGAGTTCCGCGATGGATATTGAGCCGGGTCTTCGCTCCCAACGCCTTTTCACAGCCTCGTGCAAGGCAGCCTGCACGCCGGGAGATAAAACCGATTCACCAGCAAGGGCGGCGATCAGGAAGCGAACTGCAAGCAAGAGTTCAGCCGGGTTCTCACCCTGTAAGGGGCGAAGCAAGCAGATTTCTTTATCTTCAGGAATCCCTGCAGGAATTACCCTGCCGCCAACTGCCTCACACAGACGGTTGTTCTCGCCTTCCGGGTCAATAGAAATAACCGTCCTCCCCTGTAATAACCTTTGCAACATGATCCAGCGCAGGAGGCTGGTCTTACCCGCGCCGGGTTCGCCGAGAATCAACGTGGTGGCGTGCGGCGGAGGCGGGACTGTAGCATCGAGACCTTTCGTGAACGAGAAAATGTACATCCCGCCCATCGCGGGCATGTGTGCCAATCCAGACTGAGTCTTCAACAGGCAACACCTGTCTTGATGGCGCCGGCAACAAGGGAAGCGTTTCTTCCAAAAAGAGCGTCGGTTCATCCAGCCCTGGAAACAGTTTCCCGCCCGGTTGAAAATGGTGCAGGGCGCGCTCGGCGATATAGAACAGTCGCTGGGCGGCGAGACCTCGCGCCCGTAAATTCGATTCGATGACGCGACGGGCAGCCTCTGCGTCCTCGTAGCGGTTGCGCTCCACGAAAAGCGCGCTCATCAAGGCAATGTGAAAAGCCGGCTTGCCAAAGGTTAATTCGGACTCGGCGGCGTCCAGCGCATGGTCCGCAGAGCGTTCCGCCATCGAGGGACGGCGGCCGGTCTTTTCCGCCAGCGCTATCATGAACCCTTCGAAGAGCGTGCGGCGCGCCCGCAGGGAACCACGCAGGACGTCCGGCGGTTCGCGGCGTAGAGAAAGAGAGTAAATTGCTGGCAGGTTGGGATAGAACACATCTGCTGTGAGACGCGACCAAGGCCGATCTGCAATGCCCGGAACGCCACTACCACGCGCAGACAATGGAAGCAGATACCCGCCCGGAAAGAGCAGGTGATCTTCCAGGATTTCTACGGCTTCAGAAGCGATGGATGCAGCGAACTGGTCTTGAGATTCAGGCATAGGCGGCATGATACAAAAACACCCGCAGGGGTGGTCTGCGGGTGTCGGCAAGAGTTTGCTTCTGCTACTGGCATAGAGGTTCAATGCAAAGCGCTTCAATCGAACCTGGCAAAAGCTGGACGAAACTCAACGTTTCTCTCGATAATATTCCAAATTAGGATTGAGTGCCCAGCGAGTCAGTTCTTCAATTGCAGCCTGATTCAAATAGCGGACTCGCAACCCAAAGCCGGTGCACAGACCCTCCAGTCCCTCCCACCACGCAACGCCCTCATTGCCGGGTAAGACAAACTCCAACACCGTGCGGCGAACAAAAGGCAGGGGATGTTCCTGTACTGCCAACAACAGACCTTGATTCAAAATATCCAGCCCCTCCGTCTTTGGCGAAGCCCATTGTTGGACTTGTGTTTGAAACGTCAACCTGGGTTCAGGGTCGGGCCAGAACAATTGCAATACACGTAGAGTCCAGCCCGGCTGCATCGAAGAGATAATTGCCTGATACGCCTCCTGCGGCCGCACATCGGGACGGTCTGGGTCGGCGCACAACTCGGCGAACAGACGGCGCGTATCATCCTCGCCGATCAAAGCCGCGTGATTACCAACCAGTGTAAATCCCTTTGCCAGCACAATGGTGCGCGTGGAGCCCACGATTTGCTTCGCCATTACACCATCCCCTTGAAGATCGATTCAGGAAGGTTCAAATCCGTTGCGCGAAAGCCCGGACGGATGAGGCGGTTGCCGGTTGGGATCAATCCTTTTCCCGGTTCATAGCGAAATAGTGGAGAGAAGGAGGGACGCGCCGCGGTCCGTTCCACAATTGGGGAGACTTCCACAATCTCGCGCACAATCTGCCCATACTGCGGATTACGCTCGATATACACTGCCGCAGTCACCGCTTCTGCAAAGGATTGGGCAATCTGTACCTCGGACATGCGCGCCGCGTCGGGATGCGCCTGCACCACCTGCAGGAAACGAGGCCAGACATGTTCCGCGCTGGTGGCGTGGATGGTGAATGCAGAATGTCCATGCACGGTTGCGGTGGCGCGAATGAGTTCCCAGGCTTCCGCGCCGCGTGCTTCGCCAATAACGACGCCATGCGGACGGGAACGCAGGGCGGAACGGATCAGGTCATACATGGTCACAGGCGGCGGTCCGCCGCGGATCTCGGGACGGGTCACCGTGTATACAATGTTGCCTGTATCACTCCTGCCATCTCCATTCCAGCCGTTCAAGACGATCTCATTGCTATCCTACGTGAATTCGGGATAAGGGGCTCCCTGGTGTAAACTTGGATTTGCGAAAACAAGCATTCCAAGGAGCCCCTGATGGATAGTCTAATCGAGTTGTTCTGT
>JABRVZ010000104.1:0-52468 GCA_039961775.1 Chloroflexota bacterium | reverse complement strand
CCTTGGACATTGAGACGTTGACCTTGTTAGAGGATTGTAGAGAATCCCCTTTCTATCAGGTCTCGTCTCTTTTTTCAACTATTTTTCGGATAGGTTCTTAATCAAGTTGAGGTAGTAGTAATCTCTGCCTGGCAGGGGTATCAGAGAAATATAAGAGTTTTTCCAATTCCCTTGACTTGCCCCTCTGAAATAGGTAAGATTGGATTAGCACTCTGGGAGTTAGAGTGCTAATTTCGTGATTATCCAAAAACCAAATCCTAATGAGGAGGCAGTAAGATGGCAAGTAAGTTGAAACTGAAACCCCTTGGCGGCCGCGTGATTGTGGAGCCGATCGAGCAGGACGAGAAGACTCCCACCGGCATCTATCTCCCCGAAACCGCGAAGGAAAAACCCCAGGAAGGGAAAGTCCTGGCGGTGGGACCGGGCGACCGCGATGACGATGGCAACCGCATCCCCCTGGATGTCAACGTTGGCGACCGGGTGCTGTTTGCCAAGTATTCCGGCACCGAAGTGAAGGTGGATGGCAAGAAACTGCTCATCCTGCGCGAAAGCGACATTCTGGCTGTAATCGAAGGCTAAACTGGAGGTAATGAAACATGGCTGCAAAACAACTTCTCTTTTCTGAAGATGCCCGCCGTAAACTCAAAAACGGCATGAACATTGTTGCAAATGCGGTGAGCGCCACCCTGGGTCCCAAAGGGCGCAACGTGGCGGTGGACCGCAAATTCGGTTCCCCCACCATCACGCACGACGGCGTTTCCGTTGCGAAGGAAATCGAACTCGAAGACCCGTTTGAGAACATGGGCGCGCAACTGCTCAAGGAAGCCGCGTCCAAGACCAACGACATCGCCGGCGACGGCACCACCACCTCCACTGTGCTGGCACACGCCATCGTCAACGAAGGCTTGAAAGCCCTCGAAGCCGGCTTCAATCCCATGCTGCTCAAGAACGGCATCATGCTGGCGACCGAAAGCGTGGTGGAAGAACTCCGCAAGATGGCGGTCAAAATTGACACCAAGGAAGAAATCGGTCACGTTGCCACCAACTCCGCCGCCGATGAGACCATCGGCAGCCTGATTGCCGATGTGATGGACAAAGTCGGCAAAGACGGCGTCATCACCGTCGAAGAATCCAAATCCCTGCAGTTCGAGACCGAATACGTCGAGGGTATGCAGTTCGACCGCGGCTACATCTCGCCCTACTTCATCACCAGCACCGACAAGATGGAAGCCGTCATCAACGAGCCTTACATCCTGATTCACGAAAAGAAAATCTCCGCCGCGCAAGACATCGTCCCCATCCTCGAAAAACTCGTCCAGATCGGCAAACGCGACCTGGTCATCATCGCCGAGGATGTTGACGGCGAAGCCCTTGCCACCCTCGTCCTCAACAAACTGCGCGGCATGCTGAACGTGCTGGCTGTCAAAGCCCCTGGCTTTGGCGACCGCCGCAAAGCCATGCTGCAGGATATTGCCATCCTGACCGGCGGCACCGTCATCTCTGAAGAGACCGGGCGCAAACTCGAAACCGCCACCATTCAAGACCTGGGCAAAGCCGAAAAGGTCGTTTCCGATAAGGAAAACACCACCATCGTCGGCGGCAAA
The DNA here is from genome assembly GCA_039961775.1 of Chloroflexota bacterium. Taxonomy (GTDB): domain Bacteria; phylum Chloroflexota; class Anaerolineae; order Anaerolineales; family Villigracilaceae; genus Defluviilinea. The sequence goes on along the minus strand of JABRVZ010000104.1, from coordinate 50,864 downwards.
GGCAAGAAGGGCGACATCGAGGGCCGCATCAAGGAAATTCGCGCCGAAATCGAAAAGAGCACCAGTGATTACGACCGCGAAAAACTCCAGGAGCGCCTTGCCAAACTGAGCGGCGGCGTCGCCATCATCCGCGTGGGCGCGGCGACCGAGACCGAAATGAAAGAAAAGAAACACCGCGTTGAAGACGCCCTCTCCGCCGCGCGCGCCGCTGTCGAAGAAGGCATCGTCCCCGGCGGTGAAATTGCCCTCATCAACGCCGCCTCCAAACTCGACAAACTGGCAAAGGAAAACGGCGACTACGAAGAAATCCGCGTCGGCATCAACATCGTCAAGAAGGCGCTCGAAGCCCCCATTCGCAAGCTTGCCGCCAACGCCGGGCAAGACGGCTCCGTCATCATTGACACCGTCCGCCGCACTGCCGCCGAAAAGAAGAACAAGAACATCGGCTACAACGTGCTGACCGGCAAATACGAAGACATGATCGTCGCCGGCGTCATTGACCCGGTTAAAGTGGTGCGCGGCGCGCTCGAAAATGCCGCCTCCATCGCCTCCATGATCCTCACCACCGACGTGCTCATCACCGACATTCCCGAAAAGGAAAAACCCGCCCCCATGCCGCCCGGTGGAATGGATTACTAAACCATCCTCTGCCCCTTTCTCCCCTCTCCCCTCCGGGAGAGGGGTTTGTTTTTGTACTTTTTCAAATTATTCAGACGATCAAGATATGGGCGTCTGTGCCGCGACATTCATGTCGCTTACCATATCTGGGGGCGCCTGCGCCAAAGACGAGATGAATCTCGCGCTACGCTCTTGCTAGATTAATTTGCAATAACCTACTGATGTTACGCGGTTCATTCGTGCCGCCTGAAACCGCAAGATACGTGCGGCAGGCTCAGGGCGAGAATCTCACGCCACCGCCTGTGGTGAGTTAACGTATAATCAACCCGATGACACCCCGCTCAAATTCATTCCTTCGGATTTTTTGGACGCTTCTCCTTGCGCTGGGACTGACCGCCTGCGCCTCCAATTCCACGCCCGAACCTGTCTCCTCCACCCCCGAGCCGACCTTTACGCCTGCGCCGCCCACCCCCACCCTCGAACCGATGGCGCTCACCGTGAACGGAGAGGGCGTTACCATCGCCGAGTTTGACGCGGAGGTGCGGCGTTACCTTGCCGCGCAAACCGCCCTCGGCAAACCTGTGGACGAAGCCGCCGCCCGCAAAGCCGTCGCAGACGACTTCATTGCGCAGCTGCTCCTGGCGCAGGGCGCGCGCGCCAACGGCTTCAGCCTCGATGACGCCGCCCTGCAGGCGCGGGTGGACGCCCTCGCCTCGCAAGCCGGCGGCGCGGAAGCGCTCTCAGCGTGGCAACAGGCTCATGGGTACAGCGACCAGGCATTTCGGTCCGCTTTGAAGCGTGCGGCAGAGGCGGCGTGGATGCGTGACAAAATCGTCACATCCATCTCCAGTACTGCCGAGCAGGTACACGTCCAGCAAATTCTGCTCTATAATCGTGAAACGGCTCAGAACTTTTTGTTGCAGTTGAACGGCGGCGCCGATTTCAATGAACTGGCGCAGCGCGCCGACCCGCTCACGCGCGGCGACCTGGGCTGGGTGCCGCGCGGCTACCTGCTCGACCCGCAAATGGAAGAAGCCGCCTTCCGCCTGGAGGCGGGGCAGTACAGCGATGTCATCGAGACCGGGGTGGGGTTTCACATCGTCAAAGTGTTGGAGCGCGACCCCAACCGCCCGCTTTCGCCCGATGCGTACCTTGCCTTGCAGGAGCGAACGCTCAGGCGCTGGGTGGAAGAGCAGAAGCAGTTTGCAAAAATTGAAATTTTTGCGCCATAACTGTTGCAACGGAGTGATTTGATGAGAGCACAATCGCCTTTGGGACTTTGGGATATTCTGACCCTCGGCGTGCTGGCGCTGACCGCCTGCATCGCCGGCTACTTTGCCCTGATTTTCGTCAACCCGAATTCCTCGCTGAACCTTTTGCCACCGGGCGGGCGGGTTGCCCCCACGACCACGCCTACGCCGGCGCCCGCCACGCTCCCTCCCACCTGGACTGCCAGCCCCACGCTGGAAGCGACGCCCACCAACACGCTCATCCCCACCTGGACGCCGATTCCCACCAATACGCCGTTTTCGCTGGTTCCGCCCACCCGCACGCCCAAGCCCACCAGCACCCCCAAAGCGCCGTTTACCGCCATCTCTGTCCAGCAGGTGGACAGCACCATCATTCACCCCGATATTGCCTGCAACTGGGCGGGCATCGGCGGGACGGTGGTGGACGCGAACAACAGTCCCGTGATTGGCACGGTGGTCGTTCTGCGCGGTTCTTTGAATGGCAGTACGGTGGATATGACCACGGTGACCGGCATTAACAAAGAATATGGTCCGTCGGGGTTCGAGTTTGTCATCGGCAGCGCGCCCGTCGCCTCGAACAAGACCTTGTATGTGCAACTGGTGGATTTGAGCGGTCTGCCGCTCTCGGACAAGGTGGAGATTGTGACTTCTGCCGATTGCACGAAGAATCTGGTGCTGGTGAAGTTCAAGAAAACCCGCTGAAAACAGGAGCCTGCCGCTTTTTGCACGGCAGGCTCTTTTTTTATACCGCTACGTTCCAGTGTTCGTACTTTTTGTTTCTCCCCCGCAGGATTTCTTCGTATAACGTTCGCAGTTTTGTGGTGACGGGTCCCATCACGCCGGCGCCAATGGGGCGGTGATCCACTTTGGTGACGGCGGTGATTTGGGCGGCGGTGCCGGTCATGAAGAGTTCCTCTGCAATGAAGACCTCGGTGCGGTCAATGGAGCGTTCGCGCACTTCCATCCCCAGTTCCTGCCGCGCCAGTTCGATGACCGATTTGCGGGTGATGCCCTCGAGGATGTTATCCGTCACCGGCGGGGTGACCAGCACGCCGTCGCGCACCATGAAGATGTTCATCGCCGAGCCTTCCGAAACGTGACCGTTCTGGTCGAGGACGAGCGCCTCGTCGAAGCCCGCGCGGACGGCGTCGGTCTTGATTAGGGCGGAGTTGACGTACGCCCCTGCCACCTTGCCGCGCGCCGGGATGACATTGTCGTCAATGCGCCGCCAGGATGAGAAAGTGGCGTGCGCGTTCGTGTCGTTCTTGACGTACTTTTCGTACTTCATCACGAACATGCTGAACTCATCCTTCAGGTCGTGCAGTTTGACGCCGATTCCCAGGTCGGCTTTGTAAAAGGTGGGGCGCAGGTAAACGTCGCATTGCCAGTTGTCGGCGCGGAGCAGATCGAGCGTCAGCTGAATCAAACTCTCCTCGTCGTAATCCGTCTGCACAGCCATCATCCGCGCCGAGTGCAGTAATCGGCGAAAATGATCGTAGGGACGAAAAACGAAGAGACGCTGCATCTCTTCGTTCCAGTAGCCTCGTATGCCGCCGAATACCGCTGTGCCATATAAAAAGCCGTGCGTGGCTATGCTGATTTTTGCCTCTGCGAGAGGGACGATCTTCCCCTCAAAAAACGCATGCTTCGAGAGATCCACCAGGACACCTCCAAAAAGGGAATAGGACCAGCTCTTACACGCGGATTATACCTGATGCACTCCGAATTGCTTATAAAGTTCGCGCAATTCACGTACTTCGATACAGCCATGATTTCCCGTAACGTCTAATGCTATAATTTTCTTCATGGACATCCGTGCAGGCATCATTGCCGCCATTCTCTTATCGGCGCTTGGGGGCGTTATCATCTTTCGCGCCGGTTACCGCACCTGGCTGTCAGCCAGGAAAATGACTTTTTACAGACTCAAGCGTCAGCGGGCGCGAGCCGGTCTGTTCACCGTGTTGGGGTCGTTCATCCTGTTTGGTCTCGCCGCCCTCTTGTATCTCTTTGGCGAACCGGTCGCGTATCGTTACTTCCCGCCATCGCCCACCATCACCCTCACCCCCACGATTACCCTCTCGCCCACCATTACCTTATCGCCCACCATCACCCTTACCCCCACCATCACCGACACCCCCTCCGTGACCGACACGCCCACCATCACCCCCACGCCGTTCGTCCCGCCGGTCATCGAGGCGCTCTTCGTCAGCGAAGTGACGCCCAACCCCGCTGCCGTGTTCAGCCCTCTGCAATTCACGCGCGACTGCTCCAACTTCACCAACTTCACTGCCGCCACCGTTTTCCAAAACCCCACCACCTACATCTGCGCCGTCTTCACCTACGACCAGATGGTACCCGGTGCGCAATGGACTGCCCTCTGGTACCGCGACGGCAAACTCGTCCACTTTGAAACCATCCCCTGGGACGGGCAGGTGGGCGGCTACGGCTTCACCGAGTGGGAAGCGCCCGCCTCCGAATTTTTGCCCGGCACCTACGAAGTGCAAATCTTCGTCGGGCTGGAATGGAAAGTAGTCGGTCAATTCATCCTGCAGGGAGACGCGCCGACGGCGGCTCCCACCTCCACTCCAACCGTCACCCCTTCCCCGACAATTACCCGCACCCCAACCGCGACCCCCTCTCCGACAGTAACCCGCACCCCAACCATCACCCCCTCCCAGACTCCGCCTCCTCCTTAACGGACGGCTGATTCTGTTTCAACCAGCCCGACCTTCGGGATAAAATTTTGCGCCCTTCGCGGCGAAAAAACAAACAAGGAAACCACCCATGACCCAAAAAGCATTCCAGGACTACTACCCCGATGCCCTCGCCCACTGCTACGGCTGCGGCAAACTCAACGAATACGGACATCAGATCAAATCCTACTGGGATGGGGACGAATCGGTCTGTTACTTCACCCCCAAACCGTATCACATCGCCATCCCCGGTTACGTCTATGGCGGGCTGCTCGCCTCGCTGATTGACTGTCACGGCACGGGGACGGCGTCTGCCGCCCTCTACAACGCCGCCAAAGCCGAAGACCCTGCTTCCGAACCCAACACCCGCACCCTCACCGCCTCCCTCCACGTGGATTACCTCAAGCCGACCCCGCTCGGCATCCAACTCGAAGTGCGCGGCAGAGTGAAAGAGCACAAAGGGCGCAAAGTGGTCATCGAAGAATGGATTATCGCCAACGGCGTCGTCACCGTGCGCGGGGAAGTGGTCGCTGTTCAGGTGCCGGAAGCGCTGGTGGACGAATTGTTGAAGGGCAAAACGGCTTAAACAAAGGCCTCCGGGTTTTCAAAACCCGGAGGTTCTTGTTTGATTTCTTGCACAAGACATTAGAATTCTTGCATAAGTCGTGAGACGGATCTGTCTTGAGTTTTAGCCACGGATTTCACGAATTTACACGGAATTTTCGAGAAAAATCAGTGAGAATCTGTGTAAATCCGTGGCAAAGATGATACTTTTGCAGGGGGTCTATTCGACGTTAGAGAACGTCTCCTGCGCGAGAGGGCTATCTACTTCTTCGCCATTTCATCCTTTACGGCATGATACAAATTTTCCGCTTTCAACTCGCTTAGCGCGTAACACGGTGCTTTGAGGTGGTTCGCCAGTTGTTGGGCAAGTCCCTGGTCAAAGGCGGCGTGTTCCATGTTGATGACCACGCTCTTGATCTTCTCATGTGCAATCAGGTCTGCGAAACGATACGCCTCCTCCTGCGGCGGCAGAGCGCCAATGGACACGTTGCCCGCCCCGTCGGTCAGCACGATGAGAAGCGGCTCGATATCGGGGTGATGAAGTTTTTCCTGCCTCAGCACATCCGCCGCAAGGAACAGACCCGCTGAAAGCGGCGTCTTCCCGCCGACGGGGATATCCATCAGCGCGCGTTGGGCAAGTTGCACGGAATTGGTCGGCGGCAGGACAAGCGTCGCGCGGTCTTTCTGGAAGACAATCAGCCCCACCCGGTCGCGGCGCTGGTAGGCATCGGTGAGCAGGGAGAGAATTGCGCCCTTGGTGGCGTTCATCCGCTCAGCCACCGCCATAGACCATGACGCATCCACGAGGAACAAAACGAGATTTGCCACCCGCTTCACGCGGATCTTGCGCTGTAAATCCGACGCTTCGATGGCAAACGCCAGCCGCTTGCGTTTTTCGACCCGCTGTTTTTGATAGGGAGCCGCAGCGCGAAAAGTGGCGTCGAAGGCAATATCGTCCCTCTTTTTGCCAGCGGGACGCGCCTTGATATAACGCCCGTGTTTGCGTTCGGTCTTGGTCAGCGAACGTCTGCCCGCCTGCTTGCGCGTCAGTTTGTCGAGCGGGGTGTTCAACTTGCGCGGCTGAAACTTCTCGCCGGGTTTGACTTTTTGACCGCCTTCCCACCAATTCGCCGAGGTGTTGGCAAAAACATCCTGCGGCATCGGTTCGGGTTTGCCCTCCTGCGGACCTTCCTCACGCTCATCTTCCAGTTTTAAGTTTTTTTTTCCTCGGGCTTGCCCTGCTGGGATTCGGACTCGTCCGACTCCGCCTCATTCGGGACCGATTGACCTGCCAGCTGCTCGATGCGCTCCTGCAACTGTTCGGTCGTCATCTCCGCCTGCTGGAAGGGTGTCCGCTTGATGCGGTGGGGCAGCGCCAGTTCAGCCGCCAGGGCGATGTCGTGATCGGTGATCTTTGTCCGTCCCTCGAAGGCGGCTTGCGCGCGGGCGGCTTTGAGAATGACCAGGTCTGCGCGGTGACCGTCCACATTGAGGGAGGAAGTGAGGGCGGCGATGGAGAGCAAGTCGCGGCTGGTGTGCTTGACCTGCGCGACCAGCTCGCGCGCTTGCTCGATCTGACGCGAAAGTTCCTCCTCCTTCGGCAGCCATTGCTGGCGGAAGGCTTCCGCATCCTGCTCGAACGCCAGGTTGCGTTCCATGATCATGACCCGTTCGCGCGCGTCGCGGATGCCCACGATGTCCACCGAGAGGGCGAAGCGGTCCAGCAGTTGGGGGCGCAACTCTCCTTCTTCAGGATTCATCGTCCCAACGAGGATGAAGCGCGCCGGATGGGAGAACGAAATGCCCTCGCGTTCGACCACGTTCACGCCCATCGCAGCGGAATCCAGCAGAACATCCACCACGTGATCGTCGAGCAGATTCACCTCGTCAATGTAGAGCAACCCGCGGTTGGCGGAGGCAAGCACGCCGGGCTCGAAGTGACGTTCGCCTTTTTGAATGGCTTGTTCGATGTCGAGCGTGCCCACCACGCGGTCTTCGGTGGCTGAGACCGGCAGGTTGACAAAGGATGTGGTGCGCACATGGAAGGGAATTTCCTTTTTCCCTTCGAAGCGCTCCTTGCACTCGGTGCACCAACTGTTGGGCTTGTCGGGATCGCAGCCGAAACGGCAGTCGTCCACGACCTTGACCTTGGGAAGCAGAGCGGCAAGCGCCCGCGACGCGGTGGACTTCGCCGTGCCGCGCTCGCCGCGAATCAACACACCGCCGATGCGCGTGTCAACGGCGTTCAAGATGAGAGCGCGCTTCATGCGCTCCTGTCCGACAATGGCAGTGAAAGGAAAGATGGGTGGCATTTGTTGTAAACTCCGCTGATGATTATAACGCGTGAATCCAATTGTTGTGCAACTCGCTTGCGTGTGAAGTTGTCAGAGTGGTACTTAACCCAAGTTGCGACCATTCACCAGATGTCCTGTTTTTCGCCACGGATTACACAGATTTGTAGAAAAAATCCGCGCGAATTCGTGAAATCCATGGCGAAAGATTGGAATTTGTCCTTCCGATAAGACAAGGTGGCAAGTTGATAATTAAGCCTCTCATTACATTAGGGTTGCAAAGTTCCTGTTTCGCCTGTATAATCTCGCTACATTTTCGTAATCGGAGTATTTCAAGTGACAGATCAGAATCAGACCCTGCCCGCTCAGGGGAGCGAACCCACCCGGCAGGAAGAACAACAGCCCGTTGCCAACAACAATAACCAAACGATGGAATCCCTGCTCAATGAGCAGGAATTGAACATTGACCTGCCTCAGGCCGGCGAGATTCGCAAAGGGCACATTGCCAGCATCAGCCCGTCCCAGATTCTTGTCAGCATCGGAGCGAAATCCGAGGGTGTGGTCTCTGGCAAAGAGTTGGAACAGTTGTCGGCGAAGGAACGTGAAGCGTTGGAGGTCGGGCAGGAAGTGTACGTTTACGTGCTCAGCCCCGAAGACGCCAATGGCAACGTTGTCCTGTCTTTGAAACGCGCCCAGGAGGAAATCTCCTGGGAAAAAGTGGAAAAACACCTCGAAGAGAACAGCGTCATCAACAGCAAAATCATCGGCTTCAACAAGGGCGGCTTGATTGCCTCGGTTGAAGGCTTGCGCGGATTCATCCCCTCCTCGCAGGTCAGCGCCCTGCGCCGCATGCAATCCACCGGCGATACGCCCGAACAGCGCTGGCAAAAGATGATCGGAGAACCCATCTCCGTCCGCGTCATCGAAGTAGACCGCGAACGCCGCCGCCTCATCCTCTCTGAAAAAGCCGCCAGCCCCGAAACGCGCCAATCCATCAAAGAACGCGTCCTCGAAGAACTGCAGGAAGGCGAAGTGTACACCGGCCGCGTTACCAGCATCGCCAATTTCGGCGCCTTCATCAACGTAAACGGTGCAGACGGTCTCGTTCACCTCTCCGAAATCTCCTGGGACCACATCGAACACCCGCGCGAAGCGCTCGAAGTGGGGCAGGAGGTCAAGGTCAAAGTCATCAACATTGACCGCGAAAAGAAGCGCATCGGTCTCTCCATCCGCGCTTTGCAGGAAGACCCCTGGAAAGCCCGTCTCTCCAAATACAGCGTTGGTCAATTGGTGGAGGGCGTCATCACCCGCCTTACCAAATTCGGCGCTTTCGCCCGCCTCGAAGGTGACATCGAAGGTCTCATCCACATCTCCGAAATCTCCGAAAACCGCATCGAACACCCCAAGGAAGTTCTCAAGGAAGGCGACGTCAAAACCCTGCGCGTCATCCGCATTGACCCCGAACAGCACCGAATCGGCTTGAGCCTGCGCAAAGTGGACTCCGCCGCCTTTGCCGACAAAGACTTCAAACTCATGACCGCCGAGTTCGATGTGCTGGAGCATGAGGAGCCCCAGCAGGAAGAACCCCCTGCGCCTCAAAACGGCGAAACCCCTGCTACGGAAGCCTAGCCTGAAACACAACCTCCCGCCTCAGGCGGGAGGTTCTTTCCCCATGCTGATAGTCGATTCGCACCAAGACCTCGCCTGGAACATCCTCACCTACGGGCGCGATTACACCCGCTCCGTTTACGAAACCCGCCGCCTCGAAGCCGGCACCCCCACCCCCCAGCAAAACGGCGACAGCCTCCTCGGCTGGCACGAATACCAGCGCGCCAAAGTCGCGGTCATCTTTGCCACCCTCTTCGCCGCCCCAGCCCGAAAAAAAGAACCCGGCGACATTCTCCTCTACCACGACTCCGAGACCGCCCACCGCCTCTACCGTCAACAAATTGACCTCTACCGCAAACTGGCAGAATCCCACCCCGACAAATTCCGCCTCCTCGCCTCGACCTCCGAACTGGACGCCCTCCTCGAGCATTGGTCCAACCCCGAACTGGACTCCCCCGGTCACCCCGTTGGCTTGCTCTACCTCATGGAAGGCGCCGACGGCATCCGCTCACCGCGCGAACTCACCGAATGGTGGGATCTCGGTCTGCGCATGATTGGCTTGGCATGGGCAGGCACCCGCTACTGCGGCGGCACGGGCGAACCTGGTCCCCTCACTGACGAAGGGCGCCGCCTCCTGCGGGCAATGGCAGACTACCCCTTTCTCCTCGACCTCAGCCACATGGACGAAGCCGCCGCCTACGAAGCCCTCGACCGCTACGCAGGACCCGTCATGGCGTCTCACGCCAACTGTGCGGCGCTCATGCACGGCGCAGAGACGAACCGCCACCTCCCCGACCCCGTCATCCGCGGGCTCATCGAGCGTGAGGGCGTAATCGGCGTCATTCCCCTCAATACCTTCCTCAAAGTAGGTTGGACGCGCAAAAGCGGCAGCCGCCGCGAAGAGGTCCCGCTCGATGCGCTGATTGCCCACATTGACCACATCTGCCAGCTGGCGGGAGATTCCGAACACGCCGCCCTCGGCACCGACTTCGATGGTGGTTTTGGCTTGCAATCCATCCCCCCCGAACTCGACTCCATCGCCGACCTGCCGTTGATTGGCGAAAGACTCATCCAACGCGGCTACAGCCAGACCGATGCCGAAAACATCCTGGGCGGCAACTGGCTGAGATTCCTGAGGAGGAACCTTCCCTCATGAATGGCGTCTCCGATTCCCGAATCTCCTACTTGCGCATCCGCTTCAGCCTGGTCATGATTTTCTTTGGCTTTTTTGTGTTTACGGTTGGCGCAAAACCGGGCTGGTATGGCTGGGACCGCAGTCCGGTGGTCGGCTTTATTCAGATTTCCGTGTTCCTCATTGGGTTGGCGATGATTTGCATCGGCGGCTACACGGGCTTGATTGCCCTGTGGGGCAAGGAACCGCGCAGTATCGTCGCCGATATTGGTATGCGGCTGGTCGGCACCGGCTTTGTGATTTCCGTTTTCACCGGCATGGCAGACGTGTTCGGCATGGGTTCGCACCTCTCGCCCATGAGACCCTATTTCGGTCCCTGGCAATCTGGCGGGGTGGTGATCGGTCAGGTAGTGATTGCCATCGGCTTCCTGATGATGATTCCCTACCACCTCTACCTCCGCAGACTTCGTTGACCAACCCCCGCAGACCAGGCGGGGGTTTTTATGCCGGTTGAGGCGCTGCCGGGGGCAGGAACAGCCTCACAATCCGCATATTCACTCTCAATAGTCTGTCTCCAATATACTGTGCCGCCTTTGCCAGCCACCTCAACACAAACGGCTTGCGGAAGAAGATTAAGGCGAGCGTTAACAGTATCAAAAAGACTCCATACACCAGCGCCCGCAGGACGAACAGGATCAGCAGGATCAGCAACTCCAGGGGCCAGATGGGAAGCAGCAAAAAAGCCAGCGGATGATAATCCCGCTTTTGCGGGTCGTCCGCCGGCTTCCGCGCATTGACAAAGTAGGCATACCCCATGGATAGAAAGAATATCAAGGAGGTAATGAGATACGCCCACAGACAGACCCGCAAAACTTCGTCTCGCATTGATTGTCCCGATGAATTTCCCTTATGGTCAGGTTATAGCAATCTTCTCACCCTGCCCGCAAGTAACAAACATCCCGTGTGCTACATGACACACGGGATGCCCAAAAGTTTCATCCATTTTCAAGGAAGCGCCTGGCTGTTTCCACAAGCATGGCGGTTCCAATGGGAAGCGCCCGCTCGTCCAGGTCGAATTTGGGGTGATGGAGTTTATACTCCTCATGCCCAGCCTTCTGTGTGCCGAGCGTGAACATTGCGCCGGGCGCCAGCCGCAGAAATTCCCCGAAATCCTCCGCGCCGAGCGTCTTTCCAATTTCATGCACGTTGCCTGCGCCGAGCAGTTCCCTTCCCACCGCGCCGATGACCTCAGCCGCATCCTTGTCATTCACCATCGGCGGACCGCCGTACTCGAAGCGCAACTCATACTCGCCGCCCATTGTTCTGGCAATCTCGAAAGCCCGTCGAATCTCGAGGCGCAGTTGCTCATGCAGTTCGGGGTTGGCATAGCGGAACGTCCCGCTGATTTTCACATGGTCGGGAATCACGTTTTCCGTAAATCCGCCGTTGACCACGCCAATGCTGACCACCGCCGGCTCGAACGGATTAATGCGGCGCGAGACAATCCCATTCAGCGCCATAATGACATGCGCCAGCAAATGGAACGGATCCACCGTCTGATCCGGATGCGCTCCGTGGCCGCCCTTGCCGCTAATCACGCCATACCAGTTATCCACCCCGCCCGAACACGGACCGGCGCTGATGCCAATCGTCCCCACCGGCTGCGCCGGGTCCACATGCTGAGCGATGACAAAATCCACGCCATCCATCGCCCCCTCTGCCGCCATGCGCTGCGCGCCGCTCTTGCCCTCCTCGTCTGTCGTCTCTTCACAGGGTTGGAACAGAAAGCGCACACGTCCCGGCAGCTTTTCCTTCGAGAGCAGTAACGCCGCTCCAAGCGCCATGGCGGTATGCGCATCGTGTCCGCAGGCGTGCATCGCGCCCGGCGTTTTGGACGCATACTCGTATTCATTCTGTTCGAAGATGGGAAGCGCGTCCATATCTGCGCGGATGGCGACCACTTTGCCCCCTTCTCCGATTTCGGCGACCACGCCGGTCTTCCCAACCCCGCGCCTGACTCTGTACCCCATCTTTTCCAACTCGTCAGCCACGATCTTCGCCGTGCGGTGAAGTTCGAAGCCGATCTCCGGGTGCATGTGAAAATCGCGCCGCCACTCGATCAACTCTTCCGAAATCCCATGCGATTGTTTAAGCATCATTCACCTCTCTTCTTCTTCAATTACTTGTACTTGCTTACCGATCACTGATGACTGGTAACTGCTGCTACCTCACCAACTCCCTCTCCGCTGCCGCCATGATGCGATTCAATTCCGCCTCCTGCTGAGCCTCCAGTGGCGGGACGACATGCTCGCGCAAAATCCGCTCTGCCTCTGCGATGGCATAATCTGCCATTTGCCTGCGCCCGAACTTTCCCTCCCAAGTTTCCCATGAATTCCGTTCCGCCAGTTTGGTGAGCGCCAGTTCGCCCGCTCGCAGATGCTTCATGGTGTGCTTTTGACCCAAAAAATTCCGCGTGCCGTTCATCACGTTCTGAATGACCTCCACTGCCAAATGCTCCGCATCTGCCGCCAAGCCCCTCCGCAGACGCAGAATGCTCCCCGCCAGTTCGTCATCCAACACCATCTGGGCATACGAACCCATCACGCCTGCCTCCATCTCGCCGATGCCAGAGAGTTCGTCCGCGCCCGCCAGGGCAGGGACGGCGGCATTCAGCCCGCGCTCGAAGGCATTTTGGGCGTCGAGGGTATGGGCGTTCGTTGAAAACCCATACACGTTGACGGAGAATCCGTAAAAATGTCCGAGTTGAACCGTGGCGGCAGAGGCAAGACCGAGTTCGACGCCGCCCCAAATCAATCCCGTGCGCGGTTCCAGCATGCCGAGTCTTCCGCAATACACCGCGCCGCATCCCGGGTTGACCAGTTGCGCCAGCACCAGCAGGCACAACGTCTCTGCGCTTTGCTGAACGAGACTTCCCGTGATGGTCATGGGGGAGGTTGCGCCGCCGGTGGGAGCGGGCAGATTCGAACAGATGACGCCCGCCCGCGCCATCTCCAATATTGCCGCCGCGGCATGATCGTGAACCGTCAGCGGGCTGACCGGCGAAAGCGAAAGCGTGAGTTCCTGCGGCGGCGTGCCGACCACTGCCGCCATCTCCACCGCATATTTGACCTCCTCCGCAAACTGAATGCCCGGTCCCTGCACCGGCTTGGTGGTGTGCGGCAATGTGTGCCGGTACATGAACAACGACATGAGTTCGCCCGGCACATCGCGCGGCGTGAAAAACGGCGTGACGGTGTGACAGTGGGGGAGCGCATCGAGCACACGCGCCGAATCCACCACATCCTGCTGAGTGGCGATGCGGCGCGCGCCGGTCTTTGCTTCGAACACGTCCCGCGCCCCGCCCAGGTTGTGAAAGTACAGCGCCCCGCCGCCCAGTTCATTGACCTGCCCGCTGCGTCCGCGAATGACCGGGCGTTTGTTCGCTCTGGCAACAGAGTCCATGACCAGGTCCGGCGGGAAGCGCACGCGGTTGTCTTTGACCGTGCAGCCGGCGTCGGTCAGGATGTCGAGCGTGGGCTTGTGAGTCCAAATCACCCCCACCTCATCCAGCACCTGCAGCGTGGCTTCGTGCATGGCTTGAATATCTTCATCGGATAAAAATTTCAACGGCGGCATGAGTCTCCTTATAAAGTCTGAAACTGTTTCTACCCACAGATGAACAGGGATGAAAAAATCCTTTTCCTCTGCATCCATCCGCGGCGAATTACGATGCGATGTTACGCGGTAGCGCGAGATTTATCTCGCGTTTTCAGGCGACATGAATGTCGCGCTACGAGAAAACTGCGTAACATCGGTTACGATCTCGGACGTTCTCTGGGAATGGATGACGGCAGCCTGCTTATGCCTCCAGCGCCTTTGCCAGAAATTCCACGCGTTTTATCTCGGCGTCCAGTACGTTCTCGCTCTTCAAGAACGAATGCCCTTCGTCTTCATACAAATGAAACTCCACCTGCCTGCCCAGTTCGACAAGTTTATCACGCGCCTCCAGCGAATCGGACGCCGGACAGCGCGGGTCCCTGCCGCCGCAAATCATCTGCACAGGCGCATCGAGACGCTCCAAAAAGAAATATGGTGAAGCGTTGTACCAGCGCTCGTAATGTTCGGCGGGGTCTCCCATGTTTTCGATGTTCCAATGCTGCAAATCTTCGCGCGAATCTTCATGCGACTTGAACCAATTGGTGAACGGCACCACCGCCGACCCCGCGCACCACAACTCAGGAAAGCGCGTCAGGCAGACCATCGTCAAATAGCCGCCATGACTTTGCCCCGTCACTGCCACCCGGCTGGCAAGTCCCTCACGCAAGAGATATTGCGCCCCCGCCGCCACATCGTCCGCGTCTACGCCGCCCAGATTAAAGCGCGCCGCGTATTGCCACGCGCGCCCATACCCCGTCGAACCGCGATAATTCGGCGCAAGCACCGCATAGCCTCGGCTCGCCAAATGCGCCATGACGGGATTCCACTCTGCGGCATAATGCCAGTTTGGTCCGCCGTGAACCATCACCACCGCCGGCGCGGGCATTTGTTTTGGGCGATACAACAGCGCGGGGACGGGAACGCCGTCCATGCCCGGATACTCGATCTCCTCCGGCAGGGGGAATTCGGCGCTCGACAATTCACCGGCTAAAGAGTTCGTCAATTGGATGTACGTGCCTGACTCGAGGTCGAACATCCACAAATCTGCCGGCTGACGCGGACTGCTGAACGTGGTCACTGCCCGCTTCGCATCGGACGTGAGCCTGATTCTGCCGTGGACGCCTTTTCCCACCTCGAACGTTTTCCTGCTCCCCTCTCCGCCGGCGATTTCCAGCCAATTGACCGTCCCTTTGCTTTGCGTGTAGGCAAGAACGGGGCGCGGGGCGGCGGCGAGTGAGCGGGTAGCAAATGCCGGCAATTGCGAATCGCCTTCGCTTTGCGTCACCCACTCGATTTGCCGGGTGGAAGGGTCGAATAGTCCAATATTGAACCAGCCGCGCTCATCCGACTGGAACGCCAGTTTTCCTCCTTGCGGCGACCATTGAGGCTCGCCGGCGTTCAGCGGAAGTTGAAAGACTTCCCTTGTTGCCAGAGCAACGACGAAAATGCCGTAATCCTGCCCGTGCATTTCGCAGCAAACCGCCAGATACCTCCCATCCGGCGACCATTCTACCTGCCAGGCGGGGTGACTGGTATCCAGCACGAGTTGCGGCTCGCCCCCCTGCGCCGAAACGACATACGCGCTGAAGTGTCCCGGCTCGTCGCTGAGAAAAGCCAGCCGGCTCCCCTCCGGCGACCAGCAGAAGTTGGGTTGCAGCGCATGGGGAATGCCCGGCGTCAGGTTGGTGTGTTGACGCGCGGCGAAATCGTAAACGACGAGGCGATAACTTTCGCTGCCGTCGGCATCCATGACATAGGCAAGACGGGAGCCGTCGGGAGAGTAGCGCGGGTTGAATTTCCCGCCGCCGCCAAAGGTGAGTTGGGTCACTTTACCCTCACCCCCGGTCCCTCTCCCTGTGGGAGAGGGGAGAAGCATTTCATAAATCTGCCATTCGCCGGTTTTATTCCATGAGAAGGCGAGTTTTGAATTGTCGGGAGAAATGTCGAAGAGCGGGTCCACGTGCGGGACGCGCAGAAGTTGGGCGAGAGGGAGCATGCTCTCAGGCAGTGACGGGTGAAAGTTCGTGCGCGGGCAGGGCATCCATGCCGGCTTTGTGGGCAAGGTCGAGGACGAGGGCGTGGAGCCGCTCCACTTTGGTAGGATCAAGTTTCGGCGGGGTGTAAGAGGCGAGCAGTTCTTTCACGCGAAGTCTGGCGCGCCCGAGGGTATCCAGCCGGCCGGATTCCTTCCAGCCTCTGATGGAGTCGCGGTCAATGACACTGCTGGGGATGTGCTGTTCCTTGCGGAAGAGCTGCATGGTGATTTTTTGTTTGAGGAAGTCGCCGCCCTTGAAGTTGATTTCGTTATCGTAGAAGCCGGTGGCGAGCGTTTCGGTGTGGATTTTCATGCCGGCGATCATGCGCTTTGCCATGGCGATGCCTTCTGCGTCTATGACGAGTTTTTCGGCGCTCTGGCAGAGCAGTGAATCGAGCATGCCGGCACCGGAGATCATGTTGATTCCGCTCAACGCGCCAATCAGCGCTCCCATGCCGCTTTCGAGACCGGCTTGCATGTCGAGGATTTTAGATTCGGTGGCGCCAAGGTAAGCATGTGTGGGCAAGCCGAGCGATTTGCCGACCTGCGCATAGGACGAGTCGATCATGGCGGTTTCGACTGCGCCCATCGGTGTGCCGCCTTTCCGCATGTCGAAGATGGCGGGCGCGCCGCCCCACACGATGGGAGCGCCGGGCTGGGCAAGTTGATGGATGGTGATGCCGGCGAGACATTCCGCCGCGTGCTGGGTGACTGCCCCCAGCAGGGTGACCGGCGCCGCTGCGCCTGCCAGCGGCATGGAGACGATTTCGGCGGGGACGCCAGCCCGCGCCAGTGTGATGAGGTTACCTGCGCCAAAGTTCGACCAGATTAGCGGCGGCGAAGGGCAGACATCGAAGACGGCGCGCGGCTTTTCGCGCAGTTGTTCGCGTCCGCCGGCGAAAATGGCGAGCATTTCGATCATGTGATGCACCGTCTGGTTGGTGAACGCGCCGGTGACAATTGGCTTCTTGGAGTAGAGCATCACCAGGTACAGGCGGTACAGGTCGTGCAGGTCTTTGGGAACGTCGTCGCAGACCACCATGGTGGATTGCGCGTCGTATTGCGGAATTTGCTCGGCGACTTTGATGAGTTTGATGAGGTCTGGCGTTTCGGCGGTTTTGTGTTCGAAGGTGTCGGAGTCAAGGACGGCTACGCCGGATGAACCGGGATCGAACTGCACCGTATCTCCGCCGTATTCCACCGTCGGATTTCCGTTGTAATCGTAGAGGTGAAATTTTTGCGGCACAGTGCTGAGGGCGTTCCTGACGAGTTGTTCGGGGATGTGGACGATGAACGTCTCTTCGTTCACCTGCGCACCCGCCTCCGCAAGCAGTTTGCGCGCCTCGGCGTTCAACACCTTGATTCCGGGCTTGCGCAGGAGTTGATACGCTTCTTCGATAATGCGCGGGATCAAATCTTCGGACAGTAAAGTGAGTTTGGGACGCATGTGACACCTCCAATAAAACAGTATTCATTTGTCCATGAACACAAAGGTTGCTAGCCTTCCAAAACACACAACTCTCTCTCGACCGACTCGATCATTTTCGCCATCTCTTCGCTGATTTTCGGGTCGAGCGGATCGGGTTGATGCTCCTGCAGAATGCGCCTTGCCTTGGCGAGCGCCCAATCCCGCGCATCGTCCCGTTTGGTTTCCCATTCGCTGTATGGACGCCGGTCCATAAACTGCGGACGGAAGAGTTCGCGGGCGTGCTTGCGGGTGTGCTTTTGCGCGAGGAAGTGACCGCCCGGACCGACGTTGGCGATTGTTTCCAGCGCGAGCGTCTCTTCGTTGACCTCGATGCCCTGCATCATTTTGTGGACAATCGAGAAGATTTCGCAGTCCATCATCATCTCGGCATAAGACCAGATGCGGCTCCCGTGCAGAAACCCGCAGCCCAGGAGCATATCGGACATGACGACGCTTGCCATGAAACTGGAGAACGCTCCCTCCACCCCCGCCTGCCAGTTGGGTTCCTTGGCGCCGGTGGCAAACGCGCCCATCGAAAGCGGGATGTTGTAAAAATCTGCCAGGGCGTTGGTTGCCGCGCCGAAGAGGAAGTCCTCCGGCCCGCCGCCGGTGTAAGCGCCGGTTTGCAGGTCGGCGGCGGTTTGAGCGGCGGCATAGAAGACCGGGGCGCCGGGGTACGCCAGTTGCAGCAGCGCCGTCGCCGCAATGACTTCCGCGTTGCCCACAGCCAGGGTGCCTGCCATTGTCGCGGGACCGGTGGTCAGGCAGGATGCCATCGTCATGAACCCAGTAGGGACGCCGTGTTCCGCCGCAATCAATGCCGCTTCCAGGCTGCCGCCGTCGTGACCGAGCGGGGGAGCGGTGCATTGCATCAGCGAGAGGACGGGGCGTTTGCGCAGTTCCTCCTTGCCGCCCGCCACGAGCGCCGCCATCTCCATGGCGGCTTTCGCCTCATGAACGCTGTAAATGGACTCGGTTTGCACGTGCTTGGTGGAGTTTTCCCAGATGGTCTTGATTTCGTGCAAGCCGCGCGTTTCGGCGGGTTTATCCTGCGCGGAGACAGCCACCCAGTGGAAGCCGACCTCCTCCGTAGCGTCGGCGACGCGGGCGATGTCGCGCACGTCGCTCAGGCTCGAGGTCCGTTTTTGACCCGTGTGGATGTCAATCACTTCCACGCCGCAGCCATCCGTCCCAAGGAAGACGTGGTTGCCGTCCAGCGGGCAATCCTGCTGATGGTCGCGCGCCGCAAGCGTGTACGCGGGCGGACAGTTTTTCAGCGCATCTTCAATGACCTGCGGCTTGACGCGCACGATTTTTCGCTCCCGATCCACGCTGGCGCCGTTCGCCTCCCAAATTTCCAGCGCGCGCGCCGAGGGAAATCGCACGCCCACGTTTTCGATGATCCACAACGTTGCGTCGTGAATCTTTTGCACCTCCTCGGTTGACAGCGCTTCGAGCCGCAACTTCGGATTGCTGATGGATTTGATGTTTTTGGACATAAAGCCCTCCCGAGGCTTATGTCTCTACTCTCTCTGTGTTGGTCCCGAATTGTTGGTGATGCCGTCCAAAGTCTTCAGGCTTGTATCTTCCTCGCTCTATTCCTTGCCAACCAGTTTCTTCGCCAACTGCACCGCGCCGACGGCGTCTTCCGATGTGCCGTCCGCCTTGATCTTTTCCGCCCATTCGCGGGTGATTGGCGCGCCGCCTACCATCACCTTGATGCGCGGGCGCAGACCTTCCTTGTCGAGTTCCTCGATCACCTCGCGCTGGCGGACCATCGTGGTGGTGAGCAGGGCGCTCAGCCCGATGAGTTGCGCGTCAATTTCAATCGCCTTGCCGATGATTTTTTCCGCCGGCTGATCCACGCCCAAATCGGTCACTTCAAACCCCGCCGCGCTCAACATCGTGCCGACCAGCGTCTTGCCGATTTCGTGAATGTCGCCTTCCACGGTGGCAAGCACCACGCGCCCCATCATCTCGCGGGCTTCGCCCAGTTTGAGTAGTTCCGGTTCCAGCACAGCGACGGCGGCTTTCATCGCCTCGCCCGCCATCACCAGTTCCGGCAGGAACGCCTCGCCCTTCCCGAACAAATCGCCAATGTAGTTGACGCCCACCACAAACCCGTTCGTAATGGCATCCAGCGGGGGAATGCCCAGTTCGATGGATTTTTGGGCAAGTTCAATGGCGGTCTCCTTTTCGCCGTCAATGATGCTTTGCGCCATCTGTTTGTACAGTTCCTCGTGCATGATGAAGCCTCCTCGAAGATTTATAGACCTAACTGGCTCAATTTTCGGTCGAGCAATTCCTGCGGCACACCCAGGTACAGCACGATCTGCCGTCCGATGTCAACGATATGTTCTTCGGCGCGGCGTTCGGCAAGCGCCGCATCCTGCAACTCGATTGCCTCCGCAATGGCAAGATGTTCGCGGTACTCCTCCCGCACGCTTTCTTCCAACGCCTCGGGATGCTCGAACATCGCCTGATACAACATCCAATCGGGGAAGGAATTCGCCGCCACCTTATACACGCGGATCAGCGTCGCATTGCGGGTTGCCTCGGCAACCGTGAAATGGAAATCGCCGCTCAACTTGCGCGAAGCGGACATATCGTCGAGGCGGGTCAGGTTCTGCGCCTGCGCGACAATCCGCTTCAATGCTGCGACGTGAGCCTGCTCCCGGTTAAGAGCCGCCGCCCGGCTGACGGCTTTTTCCAGCAACAGACGCGCCGCATACGATTCGGCGATCTCCTCATGGCTGGGCTGAGGGACGCGCACCCCGCGATACGGCACACGTTCTGCCAGCCCTGCCGCATCCAGCAAATCCAACGCCTCTCGGACGGGAGTCATGCTCACGCCGAGTTGCGAGGCGATGTCTTCCTGCCTGAGCCAGGTGCCGGGTTTGTACTGCCCGGAGATGATTTTTTCCAGCAGAACGTCGAAAATATCCTCTTTCAGCGGTCTCTTGGGGATAAGTTCGGCAGTCTCTTTCGGAGGGGCAGGAGAGGGAGTGGTCATTGAAACCTCTGGGAACAAAAGAAATTATAAATTATATATAATTTTTTGGGCAGGGTTTAACATCTCTCCGCTGAGGGTGTGCAGGTTTGGTTCACCCATGAAAAGTGTGCAAAAAATCGAGGGAGCGCAGATTACTCTGCAGGTTTCTCCCTCAACATCCATGCCAGCGGAGAAGCGGCGAGCACCAGCCCTGCCGTCATCATCAGCACGCTGGGGAAGCCGTAATTCTCCGCCAGTGGACCAGTGAGCAGCATCCCCAGCGCGCCCGCCGAGAAGATAAACCCCAGAATCAGCCCCGAAGCCAGCGCCATGCCGCCGGAGATGATGCGCTGCGCCAGCACCACCATAATGCTGTGGACTGAACCGGTGCATGCGCCCGCCAGCGGAATGAGCAGGTACAGCCACGGAGACCATCCGATTTGGCTGATGATGAAGATAGGCAAAGAGGCAAGGAACAGCGCCGTCGCGGCAACCTTGCGCTTTGTGAAACGGTCGCCGAAGTAGCCGCCAATCACGTTCCCCAGCGCCGAACCGCCCATGAACAGCCCCGCAATGTTCCCATACGTGGCGGCGGCAAAGCCCATATCCTTGATGTATTTAGGGACGAAGGCAATCATGTTCGATTGCGCCCACGATTGCAGGGTAGCGACGATGGCAAGCGTGACGATGAAACCGGCGGCTGCATTCAGACGAATTTTTTCGCTGCCCTGCGCAGGCTTGGGGTGGGGCTTGTTGGCGCGCAATTGATATGCCAGCGCAACTCCAATCGGGACAGAGACAACCGCCAGAATGACAAGCGCCGGCAGCCCCATCCATGCAAGGATCAGCCCTGTGAGAATGGGACCCAGGAAATGTCCGATTTGCCCCGCCATAAAGAACAGCGAAGCGGCGGTCGTCTCGCGCCCTTGCAGGCGGTGACGTCCCTGCAGGTGGCTTGGGCTGTGCCAACAGGATGAAAGGAGGAGGAACCGAGCGCGGCAATCATCAGACAGGCAAGCCCGCCCCTGCCCGGCACAAGCGCCGCGCCCGTAAAAAAGACGGTCATCCACAACACGCCGCCCGCCGCCAGCCAGCGCGGTCCAACGCGGTCCGAAACCCAGCCGAAGAGCGGCTGTGTCAGTGCGGAGACCCAGATGTAGATGGCGGAATAAAGCGCAATCTGCGTTTCCGTGAGTCCAAGATACGTCAACAGGACGGGACGGCTGGCATTGAATACGTCCACCATGAAGTGGCTCATTGCAATGGAGGAGAAGAGCGAGTCGAAGAGCAAAGGCATGGCGATTTACGATTTTCGATTTACGATTTACGATTTGCGATTTGCGATTTTTGATTTACGATTTGCGATTTCTCGATGGATGTTTGGGGAAGGTAGAGACGATGTTCGAGAATGTACTCGTACACGGCAGGATAGAGATAATAGCGGAATGGACGTCCCTCGGCGATGCGGCGGCGAATCTCACGCGAGGCAATTTCAAGAAGCGGCGCATCCACATAATGGACCTTGGAGCGGATGCCCGGCAATTGCCTTTCCAACTCTTCGAGGTTTTCCTGCTCACCGGGGCGGTGCATCACGCCCACCCAGTGACATGCCTGAAGCAGTTCCTTGGGGCGGCTCCAGTTTGGCAGGTCTCGCAGGGAGTCGCTGCCAAGGATGGGAGTGATGTCGGCGTCTGGGTATTGCCGGGCGATTTGATTCACCGTATCCACGGTGTAGTGTGGGCCGGGGCGCTCCAGTTCCACGCGCGAAAGTTCGAACGCTGGTTCGTCCTGAATGGCAAGTTGTACCATTGCCAGCCGGTGTTCAACGGGGGTGATGACTTGTTTCTGCTTGTGGGGCGGATCGGGGGTGAGCACCCATAACAGGCGGTCGAGGTGGAGTTGGTCACAGGCTTCTGCGGCTGTGATGAGGTGACCGAGGTGGGGCGGGTCGAAGGTGCCGCCGAAAAGTCCGAGTTGAGTGCGAGGCATGGTTGAAGTATATCTCATCAGAGAGCCAGTGCTCTTGGCGAATTGTCTAAATGGTATACTCATCTTACTGCTTTTTTGAGGTGTTCCATGAACGAGACCTATGATGCCATTGTAATCGGCGCGGGGGTGATTGGGGCGAGCGTCGCGTATAACCTCTCGAAACGCGAGCTGAAGGTGTTGATTCTCGAACGCCGCACGGTTGGCGCGGGAGCGACCGGCGCTTCGAGCGGATTGGTGCGCATGCACTATGATGTCGAGGTCGATTCGGCGCTGGCGTGGGAGAGTTTTCACTTTTTCAAGAACTGGCGCGAGCGCATCGGCGGAGAGTGCGGTTTCCACAAAACGGGATTTTTGCAGATTGTCGCGCCTGAGAAGAACGCTCACCTGCGCGCCAACGTGGCGATGCACAAGCGGATTGGGATTCTCACCGAGGTTGTCACAGCGGCGGATGTGAAGCGAATCGCGCCCATGCTCAAAACGGACGATTTCGAACTGGCGGCATACGAACCCGAATCGGGTTATGCCGACCCGGTGCTGACGACCAATTCCTTTTTGGAGCAGGCAAAGACTCACGGCGCAGCGCTCAAGCAGGCGTGCGAGGTGACGGGAATCCGCGTCAGGGGAGGGAAGGTTCGGGGTGTGGAGTCAGGCAAGGGGTCGTTCGATGCGCCGATTGTCGTCAATTGCGCGGGGACGTTTGCTGGGCAGGTCGCCCGCATGGCGGGAGTCGAAATCCCGCTTTCTACGTGGACGCATGATGTGGCGTTCATGAAGCGCCCGCCGCAGGTGGGGATGCACCCGACGGTGATTGACGATGCGCTCTCGATGTATTTCCGTCCGGAAGGCGGGCTGACGCTGGTGGCGCTGGAGGACGGCAACCGCATGGGCGAGCCGCCCGAAGCAGATTTGGGACAGGTGGATGGGGAGTTCGTGATGCGCGCCATCGAGCGTATTTGCCGGCGCGTGGAGGGGATGGAGGAGGGTGCGCTTCATTCCACGCATGTGGGGCGCGACGGTTTGACGCCCGATCAGCGCGCGGTGATGGATAAGGCGGGACCTGAGGGGTTTTATGTCGCCTGCGGGTTCAGCGGCACGGGGTTCAAATTGTCGCCGGCGGTGGGCGTGTGCATGAGCGAGTTGATTCTGGAGGGGCGGGCGAAACTGGTGGATATTTCCTCGCTCACCCTCGAGCGTTTTGCGCGCGGCGAGTTTTTGCGCGGCGAGCATTCGTATGGCGATATTTGGAGATAAAATTTTATGACCACAAACTCCCTTCGTTCCCGCTACGAGCAGCTCAAAGAGCAGATTAATTTTCACAATTACCGCTATCACGTGCTGGATGCGCCGGTCATCAGCGATGCGGAATTCGACCGGTTGATGAACGAACTCAAGCGCATCGAAGCCGAACACCCCGACTGGGTGACGCCCGATTCGCCGACGCAGCGCGCCGGAGCCAAGCCTGCCGACCGTTTCGAGAAGGTGCGCCATCCCGCTCCAATCCTTTCTCTGGCAAACGCCTTCGGCGCGGAGGACGCGCGGGCGTGGTTCGAGCGCATCCGCAAAATTGACGACCGCGTGGAGCGGGCGAAGTTCGTCGTCGAGCCGAAGATTGACGGGTTGTCGGTGGTGCTGCACTATCACGACGGTCTCTTCGTTCAGGGTGCGACGCGCGGCGATGGGGAGGTGGGGGAGGATATTACGGCAAATTTGCGGACGGTGAAGGCGATTCCTCTAAAAATACCGGTAAACAGTGACGAGTTTTCAGTCGTCGGTAAAAAGTTGTCGGCGGGCGGTGTGCCGAAGGTTCTGGTGGTGAGGGGCGAGGCGTTCATCCCCATCAAGGAGTTCGAGGAGTTGAATCGCAGGCTGGAAGAAGCGGGCGAAAAGACGTATCTCAATCCGCGCAACACGGCGGCAGGTTCGCTTCGTCAGCTCGACCCGGCGCTCACCGCTTCACGACCGATTACCCTGCTGGTGTATCAAATTGTTCACGCAGAGGGCGGCGCTGTCCCCGCCAGCCAGTGGGAGATTTTGCAGTATCTCAAAGCGCTGGGGTTTCCGGTCACCGATGTGGCAAAACGGTTCGATACGCTGGAGGAAGCCATCGCCTATACCGAGACCTGGGAACGCCGCCGCGACGAACTGCCCTACGAAGCCGACGGCATGGTCATCAAAATTGACGATTTGACCCTTGCCGCCGAACTGGGCTTTGTGGGCAAGGATCCGCGCGGAGCGATTGCGTTCAAATTCCCTGCCCGCGAGGTGACGACGACGCTCAAAGAGATTGGCGTGGCGGTGGGGCGCACCGGCGTGCTGACTCCCTATGCCGTGCTGGAGCCGGTCGAGATCGGCGGGGTGATTGTGGAACGTGCCACTCTGCACAACTTCGATTACATCGCTGAAAAGGACATCCGCGTTGGCGACCGGGTGCTGGTCAAACGCGCGGGGGAGGTGATTCCCTATGTCATCGGTCCGGTGGTGGAGGCGCGCACCGGCAGGGAGAAAAAGTTCAAGCCGCCGCAGACCTGTCCCGCCTGCGGTCAGCCGGTGGAGCATTTCGAGGGCGAGGTGGCGTGGTATTGCGTCAATGCGGCGTGCCCGGCGCAGTTGATTCGCAACGTGGAGCATTTTGTCTCGCGCGGCGCGATGGACATCGTGGGCATGGGCATCAAAATCGTCGAGAAGTTGATCGAGGCGGGCAAAGTCCAAGATGTGGCAGACCTGTACACCCTCAGCCGCGAGGATATTCTGGAAGCGGTCACCAAAAAAGACCGCAAAACCGAAAAACAGCCGCCCGGCAAAATTGCCGATAACCTGCTTGCCGCCATCGAAGCGTCCAAGTCACGTCCGCTGGCGCGTTTGATTGCGGCGCTGGGTATTCGCGGCGTGGGTGAGGTCAGCGCGGCAGACCTGGCGAATCACTTTGGCGATTTGGAAGCGCTCTCCAAAGCCAGCGTGGATGACCTTCAGCAAATCGAGGGCATCGGTCCCAACATTGCCGAGGGCATCGTGGACTGGTTTGCGCGTCCCGCCAACCAGAAGGTGCTGAAGAAGTTGAAGGCGGCAGGGGTTTGGCCCGTGAAGGAGTTATCCGCGGCGAGCGATCAGGTATCGGGAAAGTTGGCGGGCTTGACCTTTGTCATCACGGGCACGCTCCCCAACTGGTCCCGCGACGAAGCGAAGGCGTTCATCGAATCGCACGGCGGCAAGGTGACAGACAGCGTGAGCAAAAAGACCAGTTACCTCGTGCTGGGCGAAAACCCCGGCTCAAAACTGGAAAAAGCGAAGGCGCTGGGGGTGAAGATCATCGGCGAGGAGGAACTGAAGAAGATGGCGGGATGACTGCGAAGGGATGGCAGAATTCCTGTCACAGACTGTTATGGTAAAATACCGCCCATCTTGCACAAAGACCGCCTTGGGGGAGCACGATGTCTTTGTGAACTTTCTATTATTAGGAGAATAACCTATGCCTCGCCGTTCTTTGGCTCGTCTCTACAAAGACGAGTTCGCGGGCTATTCGCTCGCCAAATTTCAGCAGGACCTGCTTGCAGGTCTCACCGTTGCCGCCGTTGCCTTGCCGCTCGCGCTCGCCTTTGGCGTCGCCTCGGGAGCCACCGCCGCGGCTGGGCTGGTCACCGCCATCGTGGCTGGCTTTGTGATGGGCTTCCTTTCCGGCGCGCCCTATCAAATCAGCGGACCGACCGGCGCTATGTCTGCCGTGCTCATCGTCCTTGCCAACCGCTACGGGCTGGAGGGCGTTTGGATTGCCGGGCTTTTCTCCGGTCTGCTCCTGCTGCTCATCGGTCTCATGCGCCTGGGACGCTTCATCGCCTTCATCCCCTCCGCCGTCATCAGCGGTTTCACTTCGGGCATCGCCCTCATCATCTTCATCGGTCAAATTGACAATTTCCTGGGCGTCAAGACCGAAGCCGCTGAAACCGCCGCGCAAAAACTGCTCGGCTACTTTCATGGCGGATTTACGCCCAATCTTCAGGCGGTTATCGTCGGTTTACTGGTAATTGGGACGATGGTCCTCTGGCCCCCCAAATGGAACGCGCGCTTCCCGGCCTCGCTCCTCGGCATCATCCTCGCCACGCTTCTTTCCTCGACTTTGAACTGGTCGGTGGCAACCATCGGCGACATCCCCCGAACCCTGATCCTCGCCGACCGCCTCAGCCTTGCCCACATCCCCTGGCAGAGCCTCCCCGACTTCATCGCCCCCACATTGACCATCACCGCCCTCGGCGCAGTGGAATCGCTCTTGTGCGGCGCGGTCGCCTCCAACATGACCGGCATCCGCCTGCAAGCCAACCAGGAACTCATCGCCCAGGGCGTGGGCAACATGCTCATCCCGTTCTTCGGCGGCGTGCCTGCCACTGCCGCAATTGCCCGTTCCAGCGTGGGCATCAAATCGGGCGGGCAGACTCGCCTCGTCAGCATCATCCACGCCGTCGGGCTGCTGCTCTCCATGTTCCTGCTCGCTCCCTTCATGGCGCGTATCCCGCTTGCCGCGCTGGCGGGTGTGTTGATGGTCACCGCCGTGCGCATGAACGAATGGCACGCCATCCGCTTCATCTTCGGCAAACGCTTCAAAACGGACATGATCGCCTTCACCGTCACCATGCTTGCCACCATTACCCTCGACCTGACGCAAGCCATCCTCATCGGCTCGTTCCTGGCAGGCGCGGTCTTCCTGAACAAAATTGCCACCCTCGATATTGACGTACAGGAAGTGGACGTGGAACGCCTGCGGCAAAAAGGCATCCAAACAAGCGGCAAATGCAAACATGTCAAGGTGGCTTTCCTCACCGGTCCGCTCTTCTTTGCGGCGGTGGGACAATTCAACGAAGCCTTCCAAAACCTGGGCGATACCCACGCCCTCATCCTCTCCATGCGCGGCGTGCCGCTGATTGACACCGCCGGGCTCGAAGCCATTCACCGCCTCGATGAGCGGCTCGAACAACAGGGCGGCACGCTCATGTTTGCGGGCATCCACGACAACGCCTACACCATGATGAAACGCGGCGGGTTGGTGGAACATCTGGGCGAGGAAAACTTCTTCTGGTCCAGCGACCAGGCAATCGTCGAGGCGGAGAGGCGAGGTTGTAAGTTCTGTCCGCAGGCGTGATAAGATAAAGGACAGTCGTCTTCGACGGCTGTCTTTTTGTAAGAGAGCATTTTGAAATTCGTTTTTTAACCACAGATAAACATAGATGAATGCCGATGTTTGACGAAGAGGATGATGAAATTGTTTTGAATCCAATTTATCCTGTTCATCTGTGGTGAATTTGGATTTTCAAAACACTTTCTAAAGGAGCGATATGTCCAAAGTGTTGAACTGGGGTTTGCTTTCTACGGCGCGCATCAACCGTGCGCTCATCCCACCGCTGCAGGTATCACGGCGCAATAAACTGCTGGCGGTGGCTTCACGCTCGCAGGCGACCGCCGACGCCTACGCCAGAGAGAAAAAAATTCCGCGCGCCTACGGCTCGTATGAGGCGCTGCTCGCCGACCCCGAAATTGACGTCATCTACAACCCGCTTCCCAATCACCTGCATGCCGAATGGACGATCAAAGCCGTGCAGGCGGGCAAGCATGTGCTGTGCGAAAAACCGCTCGCCCTGAGTGTGGAGGAAGTGGACGCTATCCGTGAGGCGGCGCGCAAACATGGATGCGTCGTGGCGGAGGCATTCATGTACCGACACCATCCGCAGACGTTGAAGGTGCAGGAAATTGTCCAAAGCGGTTCACTCGGGACCTTGAAACTGATTCGCGGTTCTTTTACCTTCGTCCTCACCCGCGAAGGGGATGTGCGCCTGAAACCCGAATGGGGCGGCGGGAGCATTTGGGACGTGGGCTGTTACCCCATCAGTTACGCGCGTACCGTTATCGGCGGGGAACCGCTCGAAGTGTTTGGCTGGCAGGTCACAGGTCCGACCGGAATCGATGAGACGTTTGTTGGGCAGATGCGCTTCGGGAACGGCGTCATCGCGCAGTTCGATTCGAGTTTCGTCATCCCGTTTCACGCCTTCATGGAAATTGTCGGCAGTGATGGGACGTTGAACATTCCCCATCCGTTCAAGCCCGGCATTGCCGAAAAAATCTACCTGACGCGGGGCGAGCGCACTGAGACCATCACCGTCAAAGGCGCAGAGTTATACAGCGGCGAGGTGGAGGACATGGCGGATGCCATCCTGCTCGGCAGGACGCCGCGCGTCACCCTGGAAGACAGCCGCGCCAACGTAGCGACGATCGCCGCGTTTCTCGAATCGGCGCGGACGGGCAAGCCTGTGCATCTCTAACTGGACAGAACCTTTTCCCTCTGCTACACTTCCCCCACATTTTCCCGGAGGAATACGAATGGATTTACATCATACCGATGACGCTGTGACCCGCCGCATCAAGGCGTTTGCCGAGCGGGTTAGCCGGCTTCAAGAGAATGGATTGTATTTTTATAATCAGCCGGTGACGGAAATTTTGCCCGGCATGAAAGTGCGCGTAAATGGACGCGAGATGGGCATGTACGCATCCTACAGTTACCTGGGGCTGATCAACCATCCGCGCATCAACGAAGCCGCCAAGAAGGCGGTGGATAAGTATGGCACAGGGACGAACGGTGTGCGCACGCTGGCTGGCACGCTGGCAATTCACAACGAACTCGAAGAGACCATTGCTCACTTCAAGCACGCCGAAGCCGCCATCACTTATTCTTCCGGCTATGCCACCAACCTGACCGTCGTCTCCACGCTGATGGGGCGCGGCGATTACGTCTTCTCGGACAAACTCAATCACGCCTCCATCGTGGACGGCTGTCTGATGTCGGGCGCAGAGTTCCGCCGCTTCCGTCACAACGACATGGAACACCTCGAAGGCTTGCTCCGCAACGCCCCGCCCGACGTCGCCAAACTGGTCATCGCCGATTCGGTCTTCAGCATGGACGGCGACATCATTGACCTGCCAAAGATGGTGGAATTGTGCAAAAAATACAACGCCTGGCTGATGATTGACGAGGCGCATTCGGTGGGTGTGCTGGGAAAGAGAGGCACGGGCATCGAGGAACACTTCGACATGTACGGCGCGATAGACATCAAGATGGGCACGCTCAGCAAGACCATCCCCTCGGTGGGGGGGTATGTCGCCGCCAGCAAAGACATCATCACCTACCTGCGTCATGCCAGCCGCGCCTATATCTTCTCCGCCGCCCTGCCGCCGGCTCAAGCCGCCGCCGCCAACGAAGCCTTCAAAGTCATCCTCGACGAACCCTGGCGCATCGAACGCCTCAATCAGAACACCAAACAATTCATCGGCGGGCTGAAGAGCATGGGCTTCGACACCATGCTCACCGAAACCGCCATCGTCCCTGTGCTGTGCGGCGACGACAACACCGCCTTCGCCATGACGCGCGAATGCCAGCACAACGATGTCTTCGTTCTGCCGGTCGTTTCGCCCGCCGTCCCCGAAGGGCTTGCCCGTCTGCGCGCCACCGTCACTGCCGCGCATGAACCCAGCGAAATCGAACGCGCCATGGAAGTCATCGGCGAAGCCGGGAAGAAACTAGGGCTCATCCATTAGCCATCCTAAACGCCCTTGAGACCCGTACACACCTCGCTGTACGGGTCTTTTATTTAACGGACTTTATCTGCAACAAGGTTCAGTTCTCTTTGGCATCGAGTTTTCACGAATTTCCCAAAGAAAATTTGCCGCATTGGTGTCATTCGATGCGGAGTTGACGGTTGCTTTCTATGCAGAACGATTCAAAGCGCCTTCCCGCACCTGATACAGCAGGTTGTCCTCCACTTTGTATATCAACGGCGCGACCTGAATTTTAGGATAGCGCAATCTCAGCCGCTTGGCTTCGCTCAGCACAAAATCCACTTCGTTACCGATCTCGAACATGGGCGCAAAGTGCATGAAGTGTTGTTCCGCCCACTCCCGTTCCCAGCCTGCATTTTCCACCAGCCCCTGAATGAAGATTTCTCTCCGCGCCGCAAGGTTGACCATGCCGCACTGGTTGTGACCAATCAACGCGATGCTCCTCACGCCTCCCACGGCAATGGCATAAGAGACCTTGAACTCACTGTACCGCAAATTCGCCCCTCCCGCGCGGATGATGTAGGCGAAGTTGTCGGGGATGTGCAGGTGTTTGCGGTTATCCATGCACATGCCGATGAGCAATTGCGCCTGGGTGTAAGTCTCGTACTCGCGGCGCAGGTTGTGGTATTCGAGCAGAAGCCCCACAGGCGTATTGCGCCACTCAGGGAAAATATCTTCTTTCGATGAAACAGAAACGAGGCGATCCATGAATGGGTTCTCCTTGAGCGGGGCATAACGCTATCGGACGGTTTCCAAATCCTTTGCCAGAAGTTGTCTCTCTTCCTCGTCCTCGATTTGCGCCAGCATTTCCTGCGCCTTTTCGAGATACACCTTCATCGCAACGCGGTTGTTGGCGAGCATTTCGGCACGGGCGAGGGTTTCATATGCGTAGCCGCGGAGAAAAGGGGATAGTTCCCTGGCATATTGCAGGGCGAGCAGCCCGTATCTGCGGGCGTTGTGCGGCTGTTGGATCAGGCAGTACACGCGCGAGACCTGCCAATACCCAATCGATAGATTTTCCGCCTGAACATCTTCACGCTGAGTCCAATGCCAGAGCGAGGCAATGGCGGTGTGCAGCATCTCCATGTTCTCCTCTACCGAGCGATTGCCGTCCTTTTCGATATTGTCCCAGGTCTTGTTGAAGCACTCGGCTGAGAAAAACTTGTGCGCCTGTTGAATGTCAAAATTCGGTAAATCCGCCATGTTTAATCCTTTGTGGAAATCGAACCAAAAAAATAACCGTAAACTTGAAAGGCAGGGCATCCGCCCTTGTTGCCCAATCGCTACTTGACAAGCCTGACCACCTGCGGTCTCGAATGGGAGACGCGTTTCAACTCCCCCCGCGCCTCCATATCCAGTTTGACCGTGGTCACGTACCAGGTGACCGACCCCTCGAATTTGCCGCGCAGGTCCTTTTCCACGGCGCGGGCAAGTTTCATAAAAGGCATCTCTTTGTTCTGGCTGAGCGTGGAAGTGATCGCCCGATGGATGAGATCGTACTTTTCCCTGCTGATGTTGACCCCCTGCTTTTTATTGGGGTGAAGCGTGCGAATCGTATCTTTCATATCACTCCTCCTCAAAGAGTGTGGAGTATTTTACACCCATCCGCGCACTTCTGACGGCTGGACGCGAATGGCGGTGCAAGGCTTTCTCAAAGTCGCCTTTATGACTGCCTGCTCTGGTTTTTTGGCATCGAATTACGCGAATTTCACAAAAATTAGGTCCATTTGCGTCCATTCGATGCCGCTTTTGCTGACTTTGAGAAAACCATGAATGGCAGTGTATATTCCACGCTGAATTGCTCGGGCGTCATCTTTAAGCCTTGAATGCCCACGCTCCTATTTCATTCTTTCAAGCACCAACTCCGCCACATCCTTGACCTGAACCTCGCCGCCATCCGCTTTCGACGCGTCGCTCATCATCGTCAGGCAGAAGGGGCAACCGACGGCGACGGTCTTTGCCCCCGTCGCTTTGGCTTCCTGGAATCTCGCTTCATTGACCCGTCCCGAGCCTGCCTCCTCCTCCTTCCACATTTGCGCCCCTCCCGCGCCACAGCAGAAGGACTTTGCCCCATGCCGCGGCATTTCGATGGTCGTCACGCCTGTGGATTTCAACGCCTCGCGCGGCGCATCGAACTCCTTGTTGTGCCTGCCAAGATAACACGGATCATGGAACGTCACTGATAACTGGTCGCCGCTCACTTCCAAACTGATCTTCCCCGCACCCACCAACTCGTTAATCAACTGCGTATGATGGATGACCGTATAATTCCCGCCGAAGGCAGGGTATTCATTCTTGAGCGTGTGCAAACAATGCGGACAGGTCGTGACGATTCGTTTCGGTTTGACCTCGTTGAGAATTTCCACGTTTTGCGTTGCCAGCCCGAAGAAGATGTCCTCGCGTCCCGCGCGCCGCGCCGAATCGCCTGTGCAGGCTTCGTTCTTCCCCAGCACGGCATAGTTGACGCCTGCCGCGTTCAAAATCTTTGCAAAGGCTTGGGCGGTCTTTTGCGCGCGGGCGTCGGTGGCGGGAGCGCACCCCACCCACCACAAAATCTCGGGTTCGGGGTTCTGCTCGATGGTTGGCACATTCAACCCGTCTGCCCACTTCATGCGGTCTGCCTGCGAAACGTTCCACGGGTTCATGTTGCGTTCCATGCCTTTGAACGCCGTCTCCAACTGCTTCGGGAAGGCGCTTTCCATCATCGAAAGATTGCGGCGAATATCGAGAATATCGCGCATCGGCTCGTTGCCGACCGGGCAAATATCCACGCACGCGCCGCAACTCATGCAAGCCCACACCGCCTCTTCGGGAATCAACTGCGTCAGCGGCACATCGGTCCCGCCGCCATAGTTCAGATGGTAGCGTTTGTTGATTTCCAGCGCGGCGGGCGAGAGCAGTTTACCCGTGTTATACGCCGGACATACCTCCTGACAACGGAAACACATGATACAGGCGTAACTGTCCATGATCTGCTCCCAGCCCAAATCCTTCATCACTGCCGCGCCAAACTGTTCGATGGACTGGTCGTCGAGGTTGATGTAACTCAATTCACCGATGGAGCGGCGCTCGGGTTTCAAAGCAAAGTTGAGCGGAGCGAAGAACAGGTGAATGTGCTTGGAATAAGGGAAGTAGGGGAGGAACGCCACCACCGCGCCGATGGACAGCCAGAACATCACCCGCTCGCCGATGAGCAATGCCCCCGCGTCTGCCCCCGACCAGAAACCTGCCACCGCCGAAATGAACGGCTGCCAGCGGTCATAGCCTTTCTCTGCCACGTAGAACGACTCGCCCAACAGCCGCGCCGTGTTGTGCGTCAGAATGAACAATGCCACAATGGCAGAGTCGCGCAGGATGCCGAACCGAGCCTTCGGGTGAAGAAGAGTCGTCTCGCGTGTGGACAGAGTCGCAGGTCGAAGGATGAAGCGGCGCACCACCATTGCCAGCATCCCGACGAGGATCGCCACGTTCGCCACGTCTGCGAGGAGGCGGTAGAAATTTCCTGCAACGCCGAGATGTTCGAGTAATTTGTAATTGGTAAATGCGTAGATCAAATCCGCCAGATTGATGAGCAGGAAGGAGAGGAATCCCCAGCCGATGAGCGCATGCAGGATGCTTGTCCAGAGGCGGAAGCGGAAGACAGGCTGGAATAACCCCACTTTGACGATGAGTTCACCGAGGCGTTTCCAGAGAAGATTCCAGTCGGGCTTGCCCTGTCCGCTGGAGATGTGGGTGACGATGCGCTGGACGCCCTTATAGGTGAAGTAGAGCGATGCGGCGGTCGCAAGGATGAAGAGGATTTTTTCGGCGAGTGAGAGCATGGTTCCTCCTGAAGTGAAAAATAAAACGAAGCCAAACCTCTTGGATGGGTTCGCTTCGTCAGTGTCAACCGCTGGCGGCAGAGACGGGGGGCAACGGTTTCATGCCCGTAGTGTAGCATATTCTGCCCGTTACGGGCAATGTTACGCGGTGGTCTCGAAATTCACCAGGCTGTTCCAGAGTTCGTTATTGATTTTTTCGTATTGCGATTTGACGAAGTCCCAAAACAGCGACTGCGCCCGCGTAAACGGAAACCCGATGTGGCGCGCCATGTAGATTTTTCGGCGTAGATCCATCCCTTCCACCTCCACCTTTTTCAGACGTCCCAGCGCCAGCCCGCGCGCGGCAACCATTTCGGAAACGAACGCGATGCCCACGCCGCGTTCCACCGACATCGCCACCGCTTCGGTGCTGCCCAACTCCATGACGATATTGAGATTGTCCATGGTGATGTTGTGCTGTTTCAAGCCTTCGGCGACGGTTTCGCAGGTGCCTGTCGTCTCCTCGCATTTGACGATGGGCTGGTCGAGCAGGTCGGAGGGCATAGCCTGACCGTACTTTGCCCACGGGTGATTGGGATGAACGATGAGGACGATGCGGTCTTCGAAGAAAGGGATGCAGATGATGTCGCGGTGTTCGATGAACTTGCTGGAAACACCCATGGGAATTATACGGTCAAGGAGCCGTTCCACGATTCCTTCACGGCTCATCACTTTGACGCGCGGACGCACGGCGGGGTACTCATGCCGAAATTCGGCAAGCAGGATGGGGAGCAGGTAACGTCCTGCAGATGTGGAACACCCGATGAGCAGTTCGCCGCCAATCTGGTTATTGACTTCCTGCAGGCTGTCCTCGAGCAGGCGCACGGCAAGCAGGACCTCGCGCACCATCGGGAGGATGGTCTGCCCCGCTTCGCTCAACTCGACCGAACGCCCCCCACGGATGAACAGTTCCGTGTTGTAGGCGCGTTCCAGCGCCTGGATGCTCTGGCTGACTGCCGACTGTGACATGTGCAGCCGCTTCGCGGCGCGGCTGAAGTTCAATTCTTCCGCCGCTACAAGGAATACCCGTAGATTGGAAAGCTCAATCATTTTTCTGCCTCCTGGTTCATAAGCGGCGCTAAAAATTAATCATCAATTAATCGAATAAGTCTCCATGATGTTTATTACTAAAAATAATAAGCCAATTTGATGATAATAGATAGTGATATTTGTCACAATGTGTGACTTTGTAATCTTCAGGGAAGCCAGAAAGGAGAGTGCGTACATGAACAAGAAAAAGATTGCGCTATTGCTGTTAGGGTTGGGACTCATGGCGCTGGCGCTGGTTGCTTGTGGGACAAAAAGCGCTGAAACGCCGCCCCCGCCCACCCCCATCACCGTGACAAAAATTGTGGAGGTGACGAAAGAAGTCCCCGTCACGGTAGAACCGCCCGATCCCGCCGAACAGGCAATGGAGTGGCTGCCCACCTCCCTGCATGGGACCGCCGCTGGCAAAGCCTACTGGTACTCGAAAGAAAACGGCGGCATGGAAAGCCTGACGGGCATTCCTTTCGACCAACTTCCTTGTAAGAGTTGCCATGCCCTGTACAACAAAGTGGAAGACAAGAAGGGTCAACCACGCTGTGAGTCCTGCCACATCAACGACAAGTATGCGCCGGTGCAGGCAATCGTGAAACTGCCGCAGTTCCCCGATGATGGACGCGCCCAGGGGTGTCTGTCCTGCCACGGTCGTCAGCGTTTTGAATATGGAATGACCAAAGCGCGTGTGGACCCGAACACGGGCGATCCCGTGCTGGACCCGGTCACCGGGCAGGCGCTGACCGAGCCGCTCATTACGGATGTCCATCGCAGCCCGGCACCATACGGGAAAGGGCTTGGATTTACCTGCGTCAATTGTCACGGCACGGGCGATACGCATGGCGACGGCAACTCCTATAACTCTTTGCTCGAATCGCCCAATACGCAATGCACCGATTGCCATGCCGCTGAAAAACTAAGCGACACACCCGGTCACAAGATTCATGGCGAAAACATGACCTGCGCCACCTGCCACGCGCAGACCGTCGTCTCGTGCCAGGGATGTCATATCAACGGTCCGATTTCCGGACTGCCTGAATATCCGAACGCCCGCGTCATCGGCTGGAAATTCCTGATTGTCAACGAAGAGGGCAAGTACGATCTTGGCAATGTGATGGCAGCGGCATACACGACCGACACCGGCGACGTCAAATCCTTTGTTGCCATCGGTCCCTATTATGACCACAGCATCAGCAAACCCAAGACCCGCGAAGAAAAGATTGCCTTATGCGCCTCCTGCCATGCCAGCGAAGTGGTGAAACAGTATGAAGAGACAGGCTTGATTACCATCAGCACATGGGATGAGGCGGCCGGTAAGATGGTTTATCCCACCAAGGGTGTCATTCCTGTGGTGGCAAACTATCAGGAAACCTTCAAACTGGCGTTCCCGATCATCACCAACATGGACGAGGTGGTTCAGGCGTGGAAGAACGGCGCGCCGCAGGCAGAAGTGGAGAAAATGACCAAATGGGGCTTGGGCAAGGATACGGTGGATCTGTGGCAGATGCTCTTTGCCAAACCGCTGGATAAGTTACCGATGCAAATGCTCATCGAGCAGATCGAAGCGTTCTTCCCTGCCCAGTAACAAACCGTCATGCTGTTTCCCTGAAGAACAAACCAGACCCGCCTTCAGGCGGGTCTGTCTTTTTTATGGCTGCGCGATGTCGTTCACGTACTCGATTGCCCCCTGACAGGCTGGCGCAAGATAAGGAGAAATGCCCTCGAAGGTGAGCGGCGCATTCTTCTCTTTGGCGTCTTCAAAGGCGCTGGCAAGACATCCGCCCCCGGCGTTGTAGTTGATCAGCGTGAACTTCCACATGTCCTCATATGAGATACCCAATTGTGCCGGGGTCTTGCGGTCGTTGTAATTCCATACCACCTGCGAAGCCTGTTCGCAGTTTGCCATGAGCGCATGAGCAAAAACGCCGATGCTGAATTTGGCGCGTTCGAGGTCAATCCCCAGCGGGCAGGTCTCACAAGTCGCATTGACGGCGTGAATCAGCGCCAGCCGCAGGTAGGAGCGGTTCCCCTCTCCCATATACAGATATCCCTTGCCGCACGTCTCCGAATCCATCACCAGCGGACAAAACTGTCGGAAGAACGGCGGATTCCACATCAGCGCCGTATCCGCGCCTTGTTCGGTCAACTGACCGAGTCCCACATCCGTCTTCCCGCCGATTCCCGGCCAGAACTGGCTCTCGATGGCAAATAGATTCTTAAGCAGGTTTGCCGGCACACCCGTATCTTTTGCCACGTTCAAAATGATTTCATCGAATTGATTCTGCCAGGCGTTGACCGCCTCGCGCGCCGCCTCCTGCCCGCAGGCAGAAGCGCCGCCATCCGCCAACAGACCTCCGTCGGGGCAGATGCTCGCATCCACCGCGCGGTTGCGGATGAGTTGTGCGGCAAGGTAGTTGTAGGGAATTTGCGTGCCGAGCGTCTCGCTTTGGGGAGGAGTGCTCAACCACTTCGGTGGACCGCCCACCGGCGGCAGGACGCCCCATGCCTCCACGCAGGTTGCCACCGGCACACCCGCCCATTGACTGCTCAACACGTCCACGAACCAGTAAGTAGGCTGGTCGGGGTTGCCGGCATCGGTTGCCGCCACGCGGATCTGCGCCTGGAATGCCTCACTGCTGTCGCCGTAACTGGAATACGCCCAAAATTGAAGCGTGAACAAGTCTTCGCCGGTTACCGGCAGGCGCAGGCGGCAAACCGGCCCGCAGGTAAAACTCTGCCCGCCATACAGCCCCTCGATGCCGGTAATCTCATAGCCCGGCAAAGGTTCGATGCCGGTCAGCACCATAATCGGTTCCGACTCGCAGATGCTGGTGGAGGAGGAATACACCGGGTTGCAGTTTTCGAGCGTCACTTGCACGATGGGAGGCTGTAATTTTGTGGAGATTTGTTTCTGCGCGGGTTTCTTGTCCACCAGCACCACGTAGAACCCCTTGCAGTTGTTGATATCCGCCTCACGGCAGGGTTGTTGGTTAATCCATTTTTCGTAAATT
Organism: Chloroflexota bacterium; assembly: GCA_039961775.1. Taxonomy (GTDB): domain Bacteria; phylum Chloroflexota; class Anaerolineae; order Anaerolineales; family Villigracilaceae; genus Defluviilinea. Next base: position 13,065 of record JABRVZ010000104.1, on the reverse strand, counting down.
TCCTTGCCGCAATCCACATACACGTCCCCCGGCGTGGGCATTCCTTCGTGATCCACCTCGATGTGACATGCCACATCGTTCTCGCCCCAGCGCACCATCCACCAGAAGTATTTGGTGTAGTCCACGGTGGTGACGGCGTAGCGGTCGGGACCGGGCGGAGAGGCGGCTTGGGAGGAGGCGGCAGACCCGGGGGAGGGAGACGCGAAAACGCTTCCCGCCAGGACGAGGAGCAGGCTCAACGTCAGGAGCCTGGTCCTCCGCCGAATCCGAATCCTGTCATCTCGTCGCATGGATAGCAAAAGAGCCCGCCAGCATTATAGCGGACTCTCAACGCTTCGGGGGAGTTTTCCTTTGCTATTTGGTTACAGTTTTGCGCTGGGCGGCGTCCATCTCTTCGAGCATTTCCATGTCGCGCTGCAGGTTGCGGCGGCGAAGGTAGAGGCTGGCAGCGTATAAGCCCATGACGACGAACGAGATGACGAACCCGGCGATCATGTAGGCGGAAGTGTCGGGGGTGGCGGTTTGGAATAACATGGCGGCTCCTGTTGGTTACATCGTTACTTTTAACTTCAATTGTTCCACCTTGTCCTGCAGGTCGCCGAGGCGGATGCGGTTCCAGTACAGGTCAATGAAGATGATGGTGAAGGCAAAGAGGGCGAAGAAGAACGCCACGCGCATATCGGCGGTCATGGCAAAGCCGCCCTGCGCCTCGGCGTTGGCGCCGCCGATGACCACCGGGTGGATGGTGCGGAACAGGCGGATGGCGAAGAAGGTGACCGGGGCGCTCAACCCGCCGATGAGGGCATACACCGCGCCAAAGCGGGCGCGCCGTTCGGGGTCGTCTATACCCTGGCGGAGCATGAAGTAGGCGATGTAGATGAGTTCGGTGACGGCGGCGGTGGTCAGGCGCGGGTCCCACGTCCACCAGGTGTTCCAGGCGGGGCGCGCCCAGATGGAGCCGAGCACGATGGTCAGGAAGAAGAAGACCAGGCTGACCTCAACGGCGGCGACCTGGTAGCGGTCCCATTTGAGGTTTTTGGTGGCGAGATAGGCGACGCTGAAGACCGCCGCTAAAATGAAGCCCATCAGCGCCGTCCACGCCGTGCCGATGTGGAAGTAGAAGACGCGCTGAACTTCTCCCATCACCCGTTCGGTGGGGGCGAAGAACAGGGCAAGGTAGGTGGCAACGCCCAGCACGATAATCGAGAGGGCGTCCAGAAGGGTGAGCGTCAGGGGTTTGGATTGCATGGAATCTCCTTGATGCGATTTACGATTTGCGATTAATGGTTGTTCTGGGGAGTTATTCTTCCACGACGTTATCGAACACCATGAATGCCACGGCGGTGAAGATGATGTCGTAGGCGATGAGCAGGCTGAGAGGCGAGAGGATTTCCTCGAATGGTAGTCCCTCGAGGTAGCCTCCGCTGGCTTTGACCGCCGACAGGATGACCGGTATCACCACCGGGAAGAGCAGGATGGGAAGCAGGATGTCGCGCGTCCGCGTTTGGACCGACATGGCGGAGAGCAAAGTCCCGACTGCGGCATAGCCGATGGAGCCGAGCAGGATGACGAGCAGAAGCCCCGGCTGGAAGAGGTTGATGTTGTATAGCACGCTGTACACCGGCAGGACGATGATTTCCACGATGAGCATGAACGCCAGGTTGCTGATGACCTTGCCGAAGTAGATGGCAGAACGGTCTACCGGCGCAAGCAGGAGACCGTCCATACAGCCGCGGTCTTTTTCGATTGCCATCGAGCGGTTGAGCCCCAGGGTGCCGGCAAAGGCAAAGGTTGCCCACAGCACGCCCGAGGTTACGGATTGACGCGTTTTGATGTCCAGTTCGAGGGCGAAGTTGAAGATGAGGATGATGAGCAGGGAGAAGACCAGCATCGCCGAGAAGAGTTCGCGCGAGCGAAATTCGGCTTGCAGGTCTTTCCACACCACGGCGGAGACGGCTTTGAGGAAACTGCCCGGGGCGGGCTGGGAGGCGGAGCGTGATTCGGTGATGTTCATGCCGCGAGCGTCTCCTTGTAAAAGGAAAGCAGGTTGCCGTTTTGCAGTCCTTCGCGTTTGATGGATGCCGCGATGACGCCCCGCGAGAGGATATCGAAGCGGGTGGCAAGGTCTTCGGCGCGGGCGAGGTCGTGCGAGGTCATGACGACGGTGCGCCCTTTGGCGGCGACGGTCTTCAGCACGTCATCGAGCATGGCGGAGGCGTCCTGGTCGAGTCCGGTGTAGGGTTCGTCGAAGAGGATGACGTCGGGGTCGTGCAGGACTGCCCGCCCGATGGCGAGTCGCTGCTGCATGCCGCGCGAGAAGGTGCGGACGAGGTCGCGGCGGCGGTTTTCCAGGCCGACCATTTCGAGGACTTCGGTAATTCGGGAGTGGTGGTCGGTGATTCCGTACATGCGTGCGTAGAAGCGCAGGTTTTCTTCGGCAGTCAAGTCGCCGTAGAGCAGGGGCAGATGCGAAACCACCCCCAGCCGGGCGCGGACGGCGGCGGCTTCGTGCGGCAGTTGGTATCCTGCCACGGTCACCTGTCCCAGCGAGGGGCGCGAGAGCGAGGCGAGGATGCGCAGGAAGGTCGTTTTGCCCGCTCCGTTGGGACCAAGCAGGGCAACGAACTCACCCGGCTGGACTTCAAAGTCCACGCCGCGCAGGACGGTTTTCAATCCGAAGCGCTTGACCAGTTTTTTGACGGTAATCATGCTTTGTTCATTCGCCTTACACGGTAGCGCGAGATTATTCTCGCGCTACTTAATTTATTCCATCATATCCTTCAAGATTTCCTTCAGTTCGGCGCGGCGCTTCTGGTACGCCTCGTCGGAAATCTTTTTGGCGCGGTGCAGGTCGTCGAGGGCGATGATGGCGTCCATCACGTCTTCGGAGGACTCGAACTCTTCTTCATCGCCTTCTTCCTCTTCTTCCGCTTCGTCCTCTTCTTCCGTGCGTTTGCGGTCGCGCAGGTACAGCCACGCGCCCGCCAGGATGAGCGCCACGCCCAACCCGCCTGCGCCAATGAGCAGGGTGGTGTTGCGGGAGACGGCGCTTTCGCCGCTGGAAGTGGTCTTCGGCGCGCCGGAGATGGTGAATTCGAGCGTATCGCCCGCCTGCAAGCCGCTGGCGGTGTATGCCTGATAGTTCATGCCCTGAATGTTCTGGGCGGCGTCTTTGACGATGCGGTCGCCTTTCACTTCCATGCCCTCCGGCACGAAGATGCGGACGTTGTCCACAGCCAGCGCCAGCGGCTGGGAAAGGGTGATTTCCTTTGCCGGCGTCACTGCGGCGAAGGCAAGCAGACCATACGGCTGTTCGCTGGGCGGCATGGCAAAGCCGTCGGAGGTGCCGATGAAGCGGGCGCTATCCTGCATGGCTTCGTAGCCAAGCCCTTCCGCACCGACGGGGAATTTCAGGAATGGAATCTCCTGCTGGGAGCCCATCGAGACCGAAACGATCTTCTCGCTCGGGTTGCGGAAGGTGTACAACGCAAGGATTTGGTATGATGTGCCGCTTTCCACGCTCAGGAACATGCTCAACTCGTCCATTGCCAGCACCGACGTATCGCTCGTGACCTCGTACAGCGTCAACGGCGGCAGTTCGACGGAAGTCTGCCCCGCCTGCACGATGGCGAACTGGGAACTCAGTTCGATGCCGCCGTAGTTGACCTCCGCCAAAAAGATGCGGTTTTCGGGCATCTCGACGTTTTCGAACGTAAACGTGCCATCCTGCGCCACCGTGCCTTCGAGCGTCAGCACTTCCTGCGTGCCAGCGTTGGGGTTGGCGAAATCGTGTTCGTAGCCGCGCAGGGTGACGGGCAGGTTTTCAGGGAGGTCTGCGCCGGTGCGATTCTCAATGGAGCCGCTGACCGTGCCAAAGCCTTCGATGACGACGGGCGCCGCTTCCGGCGTGACTTGAGCCTGCTCCGCCGCTCCGGGCGTTCCCTCAGCGGACGGCGTTCCTGCCTCAGCGGAGACGGGAGTCTGGGTGGCAGGGACAGGCGTCGGCGAGGCTTGAACCGTCTCGGTCTGGGTGGTGTAGGTCAGCGAGCGCAGGTATTCCGCCACTGCCCACATTTCTTCGTCGGAGAGATTTTCTCCAAAGGCGGGAATCTCCTCGTTGCCGAGCCGCACGATGCGCGCCAGCGCCACGGTGCTCATGCCTGCCATCCGCGCCTGGTCTTTGAAGTAGTCGAGGGGACAGTTTGTGCAATTGGCTTCGAAGAGTTCTTTGCCGCGCGCAATTTCCTCCTCGGAAGTGTGCAGGGTCATGATGTAGGCGACGACATCCCAGCGCTGTTGGTCATTGAGGCTGGCGAAGGGCGGCATGAAGCGTTCGATCCTGCCGCGCGTGACGACGGTGTACCAGGCGGCGGGCGAGGCGGGGCGGGCAATTTCGGGCAGGGCAAAGGCGGGAACGGTGACGCCCAGTTGAATGCCCTGCGGTCCGTCGCCCAGTCCTGTCGCGCCGTGGCAGGGGGCGCATTTTTCGAGATAAATGGCGGCGCCATTGGCGGCGTTGGGGGTGTTCGGCGGGACGAGCGCCAGGGTGGGCATGGGGGTCGGCGGGATGTAGCCGGGCGGCGGCGTCACGTCCTCGGCGAGGGTCAGGTTACAGGCGGTGAGGAGGGTGGTGAGGAGTAGAAGGATGGCGATGCGTAATTTCATGAAGTTATCCTGTGCGTGGGATGCGCTTGCGCGTACTGGTGATGGCTTACGAAAGCGACTTTCCGCACGAAGGGCAGAATTTGTCGGAGGTCAGCACGGGTTTGCCGCACTTGGGGCAGAAGCCTGCCGATTTATTCTTGCGGGCTTTGCGGCGGGAGGCGATGAGCGTTTCGAGGTCATCGTCGGTGATTTGGCGGGACTTGGCGGCGTCGGCGCGGCGGGCGGCGACGGCTTTTTCGATGCGCGCTTCGGTATCCTGCGCCGTATCCACTTGTGGGGAGTAGGAATCGATCTTCCGCAGGATGTCGGCTCCTTTTTGGAGCAGGGCGGCGCGCTGTGCGGGGTAATCTTCTTCGGGGATTTTCCCCAGATTGTAGTCGAAGTCCAGTTCCTGCAGGGCGTTGACCACGCGGTCGCGTTCGGCAAACAGGGAGGAAAGTTCGTGTTCTTCCGCTGTGATGCGGCGTCCGCCGTGTTCGAGCACGGGGGCGTACAGGTACAAACCGACGAGGATGGCAATTCCTGATGTGAGCAGAATGGCGGCGATTTCCATGCGTCCTCTATTCGGCGAGCAGCGGGTCTATGATGTTTTGGATTTGGCTGAGCGAGGTGAACGGACCGACCTGCACGTACTTCAGAACGCCGTTGCGGTCAATGAAGTACGTTTCTGGCACGCCCTTGATGCGGAAATACTGCGAGATGCGCGTGGCAAGGTCGGGTCCGTTGGGGAAGGTGATGCCGAATTTCTTCAGGTACACGCGCGCTTCGGGTTCGGTATCCACGTAATCCACGCCGAGGAAGATGACTTCGCCGCTCGGTTCATACTGTTCCCAGGCGCGCTGTAATTCGGCGGCTTCCTGTTCGCAGGGCTTGCACCACGACGCCCAGAAGTTGATGACCACCACCTTGCCGCGGAAGTCCGAAAGTTTCACTTCGCTGGCGCCTTGATATTCGTAGCCGCTGAACAGGGGCAGGGTGAAATCGTCCACAGCCTGCCCCGGCTGGATGGTTCCCTGCTGGGCGCGGTTCAAGCCGAGCGCCACGATAATCAGCAGTCCAGCCAGAACCGCCCAGATGATGACCTGCGCCCAAAGCGGGACGCCTTTGCGATGTGTTTCGATGTTTGTCGTTTCCGTCATCTGCATTACTTCCTTTTCTTCAATTCTTCTTCCATGCGGCGGATGTAATCATCCGGCGGGATGACGGACGCCGCTTCCTCCGTCGGGGAGGCGGGTTCGACCGCCACCGGCTTAATCCACATCCTGAACCCTCTGAAGAGCAGGAACGCGCCAGCCAGGAAGGCAAGCGCCGGCACGAGGTACGAAGCGAGGCGGTTGGGCGGTTCGCTCAACACGCGCGCGCCGTACTGCGTCACGAAATACTGCTTGATTTCCTCCTCGCTTTTCCCCTCCGCCAACTGCTGGCGGATCAACTCCCGCCACTGACGGCACGCCTCGGTCGGGCAGACATCCAGCGGCGTGCTTTCGCACACCGGGCAGTACAGGTCCTTGGCAATTTTGTTCACCTCGTCGTCGGTGGGCAAGCCGTCCTGAGCAAAGACGGTCGCTGCAAGCACGAGCGAGACTGCCAGCGCAACCAGAAGCGCCAGCGGTAATTTGTAATTCGTCATTCGCAATCTTCGATTGTTCAGCATCTATTCCTCACTAATTACCAATCGCTACTTACCGCTTAATCCGCTGCGCTGGTCTGGTGGGCGCGTTTTCCTGCACGGACGGTTACACGTTCGGGGTCTTTGTCGGGCCAGGCGGCGATGATGATGCCCACGAGGAAGAGCAGGCTTCCCATCCACAGCCAGTTGACCAGCGGATTGACGAAAATCTTGAACGTGGTGCTTTCCTGATTGATGGGTTCCCAGTCAATCAGCAGGACGTACACTTCGTCCTTGAGCGAAGCCAGTTGACCGGGGATGGTCATGGGCTGCTGGCTGTCGAAGTAAAAGTCCTTGCGGGGGTGCAGGTTGCCGAGCAGGTTGCCGTTCTTGTCGTACACCTCCACCACTGCCCGCGTGTAGTTGACGCCGGCGCCGGGGTTGTCCCACGAGGCGACTTCGCGGTACTTGATGGTGTAGCCGGAGAGTTCCAGCGTATCGCCGATGGCGATGGTTCCCTGCGTTTCCACCTGGAAGAGTTCGATGCCGAGGATGCCGATTGCCATCAGCATCATGCTCAGGTGGATGATGTAGCCTCCGTAGCGGCGGCGGTTGCGCCCGGTCAGATTCCAGAAGGCGATAAAGATGTTCTCACCCTGGCTGCGCTGACGAGCCAGCGCGCCGCGCCCGTACTCGTAGAGCGTGACCAGGATGACCAGCGCGACGAGGAAGAAACCAATCAGCGCAATGATGTTTCGCGTGTAGGTGAAGGCAAGGATGGCGGTCACAATTGCCGCGCCGAGCGCCGGTTTCCAGATGGCGCGTCCCAGCGTTTTGACGGTGGAATGTCCCCAGGCGGAGAGCGGCGCAATGCCCATCAACAGCATCAGAGCGGCGAAGAGCGGGGAGGTGGCGCGTTCGTAGAACGGCGGACCAACGGTCACTTTTTGACCGGTGGTCAGTTCGGAGATCAACGGGTAAATCACGCCCCAGAAGCAGACCACCAGAATGCCCATGAACAGCAGGTTGTTGAGCAGGAACAACGCCTCGCGCGAGAGCATGGAGGTCATCTGCGTTTCGGATTTGAGCATTTCCCAACGGTAGATGATGAGCCCCACCGAAGTAATGAGCGTGACGCCGATGAAGGCAAAGAACAACGGACCGATGGCGCTCTGCGCGAAGGAATGCACCGAAGAAAGCACGCCGGAGCGCGTCAGGAATGTGCCGAAGATGACCAGGTCATAAGTCAGGATGATGAGCAGCATGTTCCAGTGTTTGAACATGCCGCGCTTTTCCTGAATCATGACCGAGTGCAGGAAGGCGGTGCCGCTCAGCCAGGGCATGAACGCCGCAATCTCGACCGGGTCCCAGCCCCAGTAGCCGCCCCAGCCGAGCACGTCGTATGCCCAGCGCCCGCCAAGGACGAGACCGGCGGAGAGGAACAGCCATGCCCACAGCGCCCAGCGGCGGGTGATGCGAATCCAGCGGTCATCGGTGCGTCCGGTAATCAGCGCCGCAATCGCGAAGGCGTAGGGGATGACGAAAGAAACAAAGCCGAGATACAGCATGGGGGGGTGGATGATCATGCCGGGGTGGCGCAGAAGCGGGTTCAAGCCCCTGCCGTCCGACGGGGTGAAGAGGATGCTGTTCGCCGGTTGAAGCGTGTACGCGGCGATGTTTCCGTCGAAAGTCTGGTAAAGTTTGGCGAACGGGTTCTCGAAGAAGACATTCATGCCGATGAAGAACGCCATCGTCACGCCGCCGACCACAATGACCCACGGCAGGAACTCGCGGTCGCGGTCCCATTTGCGCAGGGTAACCAACGAAGTGAACGCCGACATCAGCCACGACCAGAACAGGAGCGAACCTGCCTGCCCGCCCCACCAGGCGGTAATTTTGAGGTAAAGCGGCATCGAGCGGCTGGTCACTTCGTAGACGAATTGCACCTCATAGTGGTCGTTGACCAACAGGTATAACAGCACGCCCGCCGTCAGCGTGAGCAGGGGCCAGGTGAGCAGCATGGCGCGCCGGGCGCTTTCCACCAGCGCGGGTTGTTTCTTCAATTCGCCGTACACTGCGGCTATCACGCTATAAAGAGCCACTAAAAACGCTACGACTAAAACGCCATATCCGAAATCTGCAATCATAAAATCTCCCGTCGAACAAGAGACCTGACAGGTCTACATGAAATCTGTCAGGTCTTCCGAATCGAATTATCTGCTTGCCGCCTGTTCGGGCACAGCCTCTTCATATTTGGTGGGGCATTTGAGCAGAAGTTCATCGGCGTAGAAAACGCCGTCTTCTCCCAGTTTGCCGGTGACGATTGCCTGCGCCTCATGGCGGAGCAGGTCGGGCTTGGGACCCACATAGACGATTTTGAGCCGTGAGCGGGTCGGGTCGAGCACTGCCTGATGCAGCGCCTCCGCCAAGCCCCCCTCGTTGTTGATGAGCGCCTGATCGCCCGGCACGTGCGCCACTTCAAAGGTCAGAGTCAGGGTTTGGGGATCGTACTGAATCGTGTCGCCGATCACCGCGCCGGAGACTCGCAGGTTCCTGTTTGCCACTTCGGGACCTTTTGCCTTGAGCTCATCAATGGTCAGGAAATATTCCGAATTTGCCGCAGTGGACGACCAGATGAGGAAAACCACCGCTCCCAAAATCAGCAAGCCGCCGATGACGAATTTATTAATTTTCATGAAGCGCCTCCAAATACGCGATAAGGTGATTTTTTGTGACTGTTGAGTATTTTCACATGATGACATTAATTACCCGTGAGAAGTGTTCTGGACGAATGTCATAAAACCCCTCCAAAATTGTCCTGATTGGAAATTACATCCCCTCCCGCCGCCGATAAAAAATGACGGGGTGCAGACGGCGCGAAAACGCCTCCGCCCGCACCCCGTGCCTGATTCTGCTCGAAAGACCTACTCCTCCTCTTCCTCCTTCCCGTTGAAGATGGCGTCAATGCGCGCCAAAATCTCGGGAGTCAGTTTGGGAGCGACCTCCGCCGCCTTCATGTTCTCATGCACCTGCTCCACGCGGCTGGCGCCCGTGATGACCGTGCTGACAAACGGATTCTTCAGACACCACGCAATAGACAACTGCGAAAGCGTACAGCCCAGTTCCTTTGCAATCGGTTCCAGCGCCTGCACCTTTGCCAGCCGCTCTTGATCCGTCAGGCGTTTCTTCAGCCACTCATAGCCTTTCAGCGCGCCGCGGCTGTCTTTGGGAATGCCCTTGAGATATTTCCCGCTCAACAGCCCCGAAGCCAGCGGACTCCACGTCGTCGCCCCGTAGCCGTAATCGCGGTAGAAGCGTTCATACTCCCCCGCAAAGCGGTGACGCTCGAACAGGTTGTAGACCGGCTGTTCCGTCACCGGCTTGTGCAGGTGATGCCGTTCTGCCACCTCGATTGCCTGCACAATCTCCGCCGCCGACCACTCCGACGTACCCCAATACATCGCCTTGCCCCACTCGATGATATTGTGCATCGCCCACACCGTCTCCTCGATGGGGGTGGTGGGGTCCGGGCGGTGACAATAGATCAGGTCCACGTACTCCAGCCCAAAGCGTTGAAGCGAACCGTTGATTCCCTCGATCAGCCGCTTGCGGTTGAGCGTGTTCCGCTCGTTCACCCCGTCGTGAATGCCCCAGTAGAACTTCGTCGAGACGAGGTAACTGCCCCTGCGCCATTTCAACTTCTTCAGCGCCGCCCCCATCACCTCCTCCGATTTGCCTCCCGCGTAGGTTTCGGCGTTGTCGAAAAAATTCACCCCCGCGTCGTATGCCGCCGCCATCATCTCCGCCGCCGCTTTCACGTCTGCCTGGGTGTGGAACGTTACCCACGACCCAAACGACAGTTCACTGACTCGAATTCCCGTCCTTCCCAAATGACGATATTCCATTTTTCAACCTCCGTTTCATGTTTGATGATGCAATTATAATCTTCCCATGCGCTTCATCCTTCCTCTATGCGTCCTCGTTGTATTTCTGACTGCCTGCGCCCCTCAACCGACCTTCTCCACGTCCCCGCCGTTGACCCTGCTCCCTTACCGCACCTCCACCCCAGCCGCGCCTCCATGGACGCCCCCCAGCCTGGTCGCCGCAGAGACGCCTCTCCCCACGCCGACGCCTTTTCCCTACACCGTTCAGCAGGGCGAGACCATCAGCAGTATTGCGCTCAAGTTTGGCGTCTCCATTGACGAACTGCTCGCCGCCAACCCGGACGTGAACCCCAACGTCATGTCCATTGGCGCAGTGCTTCAAATCCCCAGCAGACCTCAAAACCTCTCCGGCGAAGCGACGCCCACCCCGGCGCCCTTCATTGTGGAACAGATTGCATGCCATCCCACCGCCAACCGGGGGATGTGGTGCTTCGTCCTTGCTCACAACGACTCGCCGGACTTCATGGAAAACCTCAGCGCGCAGGTGACGCTGGTGGATTCCAGCGGCGCGCCGATTGCAGCCCAAACTGCCCTCCTGCCGTTGAACATCCTGCCGCCAAACTCCTCCCTGCCGCTGACAGCCTACTTCCCGCCCGAAATTCCGCTGGACGCCGAGCCGCGCGTTCAGGTGCTGACCGCCATCCGCCTCCTGCCCGGGGATTCCCGCTACCTGCCCGCCACCCTCCACGACACGCTGGTGGAAGTGGGAGCGGGCGGGCATTTTGCCAATGTCAGCGGGGAGGTGCGCCTGCCGGCAGAGTCACTTGCTGCGGCGCAGGTTTGGGTGGCGGCGGTGGCTTACGACGAGCAGGGGCGGGTGGTTGGCGTCCGCCGCTGGGAAGGGGGCGGGATTCAGCCGGGGGGAAGTCTCAGGTTCGAGATGACGGTGTCAAGCCTCGGCGGAGTCGTGACGCGCGTCGAGTTTGCAGCCGAAGCGCGTCCGTGACCCCCTCCGTCCTGCCAGGGCGGGACGGAGGGGGCAGTCTACTTTCCTTCCAGCCACATGTAACGCTCAATGGGGATGTCAATCGGCGTCAGCACGTAGCCCTTGACGTAGGGTTTGACCAGTTCGAAATTGAGGTAGTGGACGGTGAAGAGCGCGGCGGCGTCATCCACGATGATTTGTTCGGCTTGCTGGTACATGGCGATGCGTTTGGTCACATCCGGTTCGACGCGGGCGGCTTCGAGCAGGGAATCGAGTTCGGGGTTGGAGTAGCCGCCGTTGTTTTGCGCGGAGCCGCTGTGGAAGAGCACGTCGGCGAAGTTTTCAGGGTCGGGGTAGTCGGCGCACCAGCCGCCGCTGAAGAGTTGACCGTGGTTGTTCGAGTAAATCTGGTCGTAGTAGAAGTTTGGCTCGAGGTTTTCGATGGTGATGGTGACGCCGAGGTTTTTCTTCCACATATCCGCCAGGGCGGCAATATCGGGACTGATGTCGCTTCCGATGCCGGCGTCGGTAAAGACGATGGGCGGCAGGTTGAGCCCGTATTTGGATTTTTTGAGCAGTTCGCGCGCCTGTTCGGGGTCGTAGGGCAAGCCTTGCAGGGAGATGTTGAAGCCGGGCAGTCCGGGCGGGTACAAGCCGATGGCAGGCAGGGCGCGGTCGGGGAAGATGACCTCGATGAATTGCTGACGGTTGAACGCCATACTGAACGCCTTGCGGACGTTGACATCGTCGAAGGGCGGGCGGGTGGAGTCGAAGACGACGTAGCCGGTGCAAAGCGAGACGCCGGTGCGCAGTTCGTTGTGAAGCGGCTCGGTGGGGTCGGTGAAGCGTTCGATGGAGTACACGCCGGCGATGTCCACGTCGCCGGTTTCGTAGAGGCGCTGGCTGTCGCCGCTGTAGAGGTTGACGACGATGTAGGGGATGGACGGAGCGCCGAGGTAGAAATCGGCGTTGGCTTGATAGACGATGCGCTCGAAGGGTTTCCACTCGATCAGGCGGTAGGGTCCCGTGCCGTTGGGGCGGCGGTACCAGTCGTCGCCGCTTTCCACGTTTTCCTTATCCACGACGAAGGCGGTGGGGTAGGTGAGTTTGAGCAGGAAGTAGGGCTTGGGGGCGTCAATGGTGACGCGCAGGGTGTGCTCGTCCAGCGCCTGAATGCCGGCAATGTGGTCTGCCTGGCCGGCGGCGTATTCCTGAATGCCGGCGATGTCGCCGAGGTAGGTGAGGGCGGTGTCGGAGGCAAGGGCGGGGCTGGCGGCGCGTTCCCACGAATAGACGACATCCTGCGCGGTCACGGGGCGTCCGTCGTGGAATTTGGCGTTCTGGCGCAGTTTGAAGGTGTAGGTCATGCCGTCGGCGCTCAGGTCCCAACTTTCGGCGAGGTCGGGCGTGAGGTTCAACTGCGGGTCGAAGGAGACCAGACCGCTGAAGACGCGCTTGTCGCCGGAACCGTAGGTGGTGTGCGGGTCGTACTGGCGCGGATTGGTGGATTCGCCTCCTTCCAGGACGAGAGCCTGATTCAACGGAATGCCCGTTTGCCCGGCTGACGCATTTTTCTGCCACGCCGAGGCATCCTGCACGCTTGCCGAAGCCAAGATGGAAAGCAGGAGGGTCAGAACGATGAAGGTCGTGAGTGTGGTTTTCTTATCCATTGCTGCCTCCTTTGCGCTTTTGGGTGCGAATGAAAATGACGAGCGCCGCCACAAACAGGATGAGCAGGAATACACAGCAGATGCCCAGCAGTGCGAGCGTGAGGAGGAGGGGAGGTCCGCTGCGGACGGGAGGCGAGGCTGGCGCTGATGTCGGCTCGCCGATTGTGGAGGTGGGGATGGGCGTGGGCGTGACTGCCTGTTGTACCAGCGGCGCGCCGGAGATGGGAACGATGGTGGGGACGTAGGTGGGGG
>JABRVZ010000103.1:0-10744 GCA_039961775.1 Chloroflexota bacterium | reverse complement strand
CAATCTTTCAAACATTCTGCGTATTTTGCGTTCTCTAACGCAACTTCGGGCGTTAGAGAACGCCCAGTACGCTTCAAAACAACATCCTTGCAACAGAGCATGTTGAGTTTATAAAACAACGAGCCCTTTTGATTGAGGCGTTCTTCATTTATCAATTGACGCGCCAAACCCATCCATATATCGCAATCCCATAAAAAGAACAGCAGCCAAAGACACAAATAATACGAGAAATCCAAAACTTTGAAGCCACGGATGGAAATACCCGCCAAAGCTAAAGATTGCATAAATAGCCAAACACACCATAAATGTTTGATAAGCCAATACAGGGGAGAATCTTGGTAACCCAAAACGTACCGTAATCCATTGTAAGCTTTTTAAGAGCCCAGCGTTAATTAACAATAAAGTTGGAATAATCGCTGGATAAGCATACCGCGCATAAGGAACAAGCGGCACAAAGTAAAACACCCAATATGCGCCTCGAAACAATGTCGGCAGCCAGATTGCAATCGTAACGAAAACCATGAAGAGTATTTCAGGTCGCTTGAAAAGAGATGGCGATTGAATTATATGGATAAAAATTCCTGCCAAAGCCAACAGGGAAATTAATTGTAAAACATCATATGTAAATCCCCCCCAAAGAGGTATCTGAGCAGCAGCTTTACCCCAAAAGGTTTGAAATAGTGTGCTGATTGATGCTTGGTAATACCAGCCAAACCCCTGAATATCCTGGATTGTTTGAAGATATAGAGCCGGGTCAATGTATATTCTTGCTTTTAGAATATTGGCAATTTTACTTACCCCCAACCAGGCACGCTCGGCTGATGGATTTCGTATTAGGTTTACAAAAGGTTTGCCATCCCAAGAGCCTGAATGCAGTTTGTCGTTTTCGAACACTGGCGGTGAAGAAGAGCGTTGGCCTTCCGCAAGGACAAACCCGTCATAATACACACTGGCAGTTTGATCTGTATAATTGAATGAGACTATACTTAGCCAGGTATGACCTGCCTCGTATGGAATATCGAAAGTTACCGTATAAAAAGCCGGGCTTGTTCCGACCTCTATAAGTATCGTAGGTGAACTGACCACTCCATCGGGAGTACGATATTCAAGAATAGGTAAGTTCATCTGTGTAGGCGTATCTGCCCACATCCAGACTCCCAAAGTCATCGTCTTATTACGAAGCGGCTTAATGAAAGCCGGAGCGAAAGATTGTCCAAAGGCTGTCACTCTTTCACCAGCCGGCAGTGAAAACACATAATCCCCAAATGGAGCATTCGAGGCTTGCAAACGATTCGACGCATCGCCGTTCGAGGTAAAAAACCATTGTGATGCATCGCGAAGAGTAAATAGTTTTACACCTACAACAATGCCAATTAGCAATAATGCGCCAATTAAGGGGAGGGTCTTCTGTCTAAATAAACGGAACAAGAGAACGAATGGACCCAGAAAAACAAGCGGTATTGTAGTATCGCGTGAATAAAAACATACTACAATAGAGACTGTCCAGCCCGCAAACATCAATGGGGAAACGCCTCTTTTTATTATCCGAATACTCAACCACAGAAAAAGAATCGCAACGACAGCGCCAATTACATCATCATGTACGCTGGTCATATTGTCTACATAACCAGGCAATAAAGCAAGGGAGAATGGCACCATCCAATATAGTGGACTTCTTTTTGGTATTAATTCTTCCATGGTCAGCCAAGCCAGCCATAAACTGAGCAAGAATAGAACAAACGAAGTCAAGCGAGCAACATAAAGCTGTACCAACACAGACTGTTCACGAATTAACCTTAATGGCAGAGATATCAACCAATAATAAACTGGCTTCCTGTTCACAGGAATTCCACCTATGTTAATTGGATCGTCAGCCAGACTCTTAGGCGAAACGTTAAATAAATTCCCATGCCCACTTGCAAACATCGACTCCGCTATTTGTCTTCGCAGATTGTTATCATAGTCATTCACTTGAGGCCAATGATCTCGATTAGCTACGAGCCAGACATATTCAAAATGACCTGGTTCTTCATGGTGCCACCAAGGCGGGATCATAAATACATAAATCAAGCCGTGAACAAATCCCAGAATAAGGATTGCTCTAAAAGGATATTTTTTTATTGAGAGAACAACTTGAGTGATAAGTTTTTGAAGATTCATGAAATCCTTAATACATATCTGCTTTTCCGGCGTATGAGAGATAACACATCCCCCCGTGCAAAAGTCTTGGTATTGTTTTTTTGGGGGGGACTTTCTAAATCAGCACTACGCCTATCTTTTTAAGGTCATAATTTGCTCTGTTGCAATCACTCAAAAATCTTGCGTATTTTGCGCTCTCTAGCGCAACTTCGGGCGTTAGAGAACGTCCAGTACGCTTCAAAACACATCCTTGCAACAGAGCTGTCATAATTATTTGTTTGTAAATCAATTATAATCGAAACAGATATTGAAAAATCCTATGGCTTTATATTTCAAAATGGCTTTGGTGCATAAGATGTACGCTGCCGCTATTTTTCTTTGGCAGCCTCACCTGCAAGGTCTTGCCGCGTTTGGAAAGGGTCGAATAATCGGGTGCGAGTAACGTGATCTCCTGCATGGCAAACACCGAACACACAAAGCCTTCGAACTGACGATTGGTCAAATGAAACACTTCCTTGATGGTCAGCATGATTTCAATCGCCTTATCACTGTATTAGAATTGGCTGCCACGCTGTTTTTTCGCCCGTGTACAACCAGATCCGCTCAAAGTCGTCCGACAGCCAGAACGTCAGTGCGCCGCGCTGCACCAGCGCTTGGTCGTACCCTTTCCAGTTCTGAAGACGGTATAATGCTTTTTGGCGTGGGCGTGGCTTTGTTTGTTTTGACATAGACCCAAAGTTACACGTTCACGCCTCTTTTGTCTACCTTTTCATGCACCAAAACGATTCGAAATCGTAAAAACACAGCAAAGCAGGATGTAAGGGAGGTTGTCAATTGCATTGCCCGCTGTGATTGTTCTTTACAAGAATTGTTTTCTTGAATTAAACTTGGTACGTCCTCTTTGACAGTCGGGGTATGGTGAAAATTCAGATTTTCGATAAAAAGCCGAAAACAGAACTAACGAGGAATTATCAAACAAACTTGATGCGCCGCGCCGCAAAGGCGACCATGCGGAACAACAGCAGCCCGTGTTTCCAGCGCGAGATGTTGGTGGTGCCGTAGGTGCGCTCGCGATAGCGGATGGGCAGGTCAATGATTTTCAGGTTGAGTTTCGCCGCGCCGAAGATCAGATCGAAGTCGCCGAAGGGGTCGAAGTCACCGAAGTAGGAGCGGTTCGCCGCGATTAGTTCATAATCCTTCTTGTATAAAACCTTGGTGCCGCACAACGTATCCTTGATGGACTGCCCCAACAGCCACGAAAACGCCAGGCTGAAGAACTTGTTGCCGATGAAGTTCAGCGTGCGCATGGCTTCCTTTTCCATCGGGTAAACAAGCCGCACACCGTTGATGAACTCGCCCTTGCCGGAGACGAGCGCCTCATAGAAGCGCGGCAGGTCTTCCGGCGGGACGGTCAGGTCGGCGTCGAGAATCATCAGCACTTCGCCGCTTGCCTTCTCGAAGCCGGCGCGGATGGCGTCGGCTTTGCCAATGCCCGGTTGTTTGAGGAGCAGGCTGGGGGTCGAAGGATGCGAGGCGATTTCGCGTTCGATGGCGGCGTAGGTGTCGTCTTTGGAGTGTCCCTCCACGAAGACGAGTTCGGTGCCGCGTCCCATCTGCGGGACACGCTCGAAGATGGCTTTGATGTTCCCCGCCTCGTTCCGCGCCGCAATCACCACCGAGACCTTCGGCTCCTGCGCCCGCACGGGCGACGGGCGGGCAATTACAAAGTTGGACAGCGCCAGATGATTGAACGGCGCAAGGCGGACGAGGAAGCGGTTTGCCCAGCCGCTCAGCGGCAGGGGTAACAACACCTCTTGCGAGGTGCGGATGGCTTCGAAGCCAGCCAGCGTGAGCAGGGAACGCAGGTCTTCGGGGGTGAGCCAGTTCTGATACAGGTTGCGGGTGGCGAGATTCAGCCCCTGCGCCAGGCTGAGCGGCAGTTGCCACAGGCGGCTGTAAAAGTTCAGGATGATGCGCGTGCGCGGCGTGCACAGACGGCGAATCTGCTCGAGCACGCGCTGAACGTCCCACAAGTCGTTGACCAGGTCGGAGAGGATGATGACATCGAAGGTCTCATCGAGGGCGGAGAGGTCGTGCGCGTCGGCGTGGATGAAGGTGAGTTCGGGGTGACGTTCGCGCGCCCGGCGAATCATCTCTGCCGAGAAGTCCACGCCCACACCGCGCGCCGGCTGAAGGTCCGCAAGGAGGCGCCCGTCGGCGCATCCCAGTTCGAGGACGCGCGCGCCGGTCGGAACGTGGAAGCGGTAAATCTCCGAAAGACGGCGGTGATACCATTTGCCCATGCCCTCCCAGGCATCGCGCTGACGGGCAACGGCATCCCAATGGTTTATGCGGGTCTGCTGGTAGGTTTGCCCGGCACTATCAAAAGGCGGATTGACGGAAATCATGGGCATGATTTTACCTGATAGTTCCCGCCGGCGCTCTTTTTCCCTTGTGCTATACTCGCCTCCCATGAACACCCTGTTGCTTTTTCTGCCCATCCTTGCCTACCTTTCCGGCTCGCTTCCCTTCTCCATCTGGGTGACGCGCTACGTCAAAGGCGTGGATGTGCGCGCGGCTGGTTCCGGTCACGCCACCACCACCAACACCATCCGCCAGGCGGGGTTTGGCTGGGGCGCGCTGGTGCTGGCGCTCGACATCGCCAAAGGCTTCCTTCCCGTCTGGCTGACGCTGCGGCTCGGCGGCGAACCCTGGCTGATTGCCCTCACCGCCGCCGGCGCGGTCATCGGTCACTGCTGGACGATCTTCGCCCAGTTTCGCGGCGGCATGGGGCTGGCAACCTTCGGCGGCGCGCTCCTGGCAGTGGACTGGTTTGCCTTCCTCATCGGGTTGGGGCTGTTGCTCCTGCTCACCATCACCCTCCACCATGGCGCGCGCGCCAGCGTCTTCACCGGTCTCCTCATCGCGCCCGTCTTCTGGCTTCTCGGCTTCCGCAGCGTCGAACTATGGATTGCCCTCGCCGGCGGGCTGGTCATCGCCTTCCGCTTCCTCACCGACTGGAACCGCAAATACCGCGAACTCTGGCTCGACCGGGAGAAATCATGAAACTCGGCATCGTCACCGATTCCACCTCCGACCTGCCGCCCCATCTCATCGAACAACACAGACTCGAAGTGGTCCCCTCCCTCCTGATTCTCGATGGACGGGAATACGCCGACGGCGAGGGCATTTCACGCAGCGACTTCTACAAACGATTACCCTCGCTTCAGACTCCGCCGACAACTGCCGCGCCCTCCATAGGCGACTTCGCCGCCCGATACGACTCCCTCTTCGCCCGCGGCTGCGACCACATCCTCTCCATCCACGCCGCCGCCGCGCTGACCACCATCATCAACTCCGCCCGTCAGGCGGCGCAGGAGTTTCCCGGCAAAATCACCCTTCTCGACAGCGCCTCCCTCTCCCTGGGGCTTGGCTTTCAGGTCCTCGCCGCCGCCGAAGCCGCCGAAGAGGGACTCGATGCCGCGCTTGCCGCCATCCAATCAACGCGGGAACGGCTCAAGGTCTATGCCGCGCTCGACACGCTCGAAAACCTCAAACGCAGCGGGCGCGTCCCCGGCGTGCTCGCCGCCCTCGGCGGGCTGCTCTCCATCAAACCGCTCATCGAACTGACCGAAGGGCAGGTCAAACCCGACGGCGCCGTGCGGACGACCACCCAAGCCAACCAGCGCATGTTGAACCTGCTTCTGCAAAGCGGCGAACTCGAACGGCTCGCCATCCTGCACACCGGCGCCGAACCGCGCGCGAAGGATTTCCTCAATACCCTGATGCAGACCGCCAGTCAGTCCGTGCCGCGCGACATCCTGCTCGTCAACGTGACGCCGGTCATTGGCACGCACGTCGGCGCGAATGGATTGGGGTTTGCGGCAGTAAGACATTAATCCCAGGCTTCCGAGGTCTCCAAGACCTCCGAGTTTTATATTCCCTCCCCATGATAAAATACCATCCATGCAGCAATCACTGGAAAAACTACGCAAATTCTTCCGTCTCGAACACGAGAACGGCTACAACAACACCGCCATCATCGGCGGGCTTTCAAAAATGCTCGATTTCTGGGAAGGGGAAGCCCGCGCCGACGGGATACAAGAAGAGGTGATTCAGGCTGTCGTGCAGAGACTCCGCTCGTATGACGGACTCAGCCCCCAGTCACGCGCCGACTCGCTGAAAGGGCTGTGGAAACGCATTGGCGACACCTACCCCGAAACACAGCAAAAACCGCGCGAGGCGAATAAAGCCGCCACTCAGCCAAAGCCGGCTCCCGCACCACAAAAACCTCCCCAACCGCCCGCTGAACCAGCCGGAAAAACCGAAACCCAGCGTCCGGACTCACGCGAACAACGCCCGCAAAGCGCTCCTGCCCCCTCTACAGCAAAACCGCGTCCATCCGCCCCGCCTCGCTCCGAAACCGTCGCCGGCGCAAAGACCTCCGCCACCCCCGCCGCCCTCGACGCCAAATTGACCGTCCTGCAAGGCGTGGGACCCAAAAACGCCGCATCGCTTGCCAGGCTGGGGTTATACACCCTTGGCGACATGCTCTACTACTACCCCCGCCGCTACGACGACTACACCCAACTCAAACCCATCAAAAACTTATTTTACGGCGAGCAGGTCACCATCATCGGCACGGTTCAAAGCGTCCACGCACGCCCCATCCGCGGCGGCAAGATGTCGCTGGTCGAAGTCATCCTCAGCGACGGCACGGGCGCCCTGCGGCTGAGTTTCTTCAACCAATCCTGGCTTGCCAACCGCTTCAAAGCGGGCGACGCTTACGCCGTCTCCGGCAAAGTGGAGCAGTACCTCGGGCGGCTCGTCATGAACAACCCCGAATTCGAGCCCGTGGACAAAGAAAGCCTGCTCACGAACCGCATCGTTCCCGTCTATCCCCTCACCGAAAACATCACCCAAAGATGGCTCCGCAAGCAAATGTGGACGGTTGTATCCTATTGGGCGCCCGCCGTGCCAGACGCCCTTCCCGAAAGCGTGCGCCAGGCAGAAGGACTCATGCCGCTCGGCGAAGCGCTCCTGCAAATTCACTTCCCCGATTCACAGGAAAAACTCAAAGCCGCTCGTAAACGCCTCGCCTTCGACGAAATCTTCTACCTGCAAATGGGAGTGCTCCGCCAGCGCCGCGACTGGCTCTCTGTGGAAGGGCGGCGCTTCCCGGTCTCTGACGAATGGCTGGATACGCTAAAGAGCAGCCTTCCCTTCACCCTGACCTCCGCCCAGCAAAAAGCCCTCGCCCAAATCCGCGCCGACCTCGACTCCGGCAAACCCATGAACCGCCTCCTGCAAGGCGACGTGGGCTCCGGCAAGACTGTCGTCGCCGCAATGGCTGCCGCCATCGTCACCGCCGGCGGTTCTCAAGCCGCCATCATGGCGCCCACCTCCATCCTCGCGGAACAGCACTACCGCAACTTCACCAGCCTGCTCAAACCGCTGCTCAAGCCCGAAGAGATTCGCCTGCTGACCGGCGACACCCCCGATACCGAAAAAGAGCAAATCCGCGCCGGGCTGGCAGACAACACCATCAAAATCGTCATTGGCACCCACGCCGTCATCGAACCCAACATCCAGTTTGCCGACCTGCAATTCGTCGTCATTGACGAACAACACCGCTTCGGTGTGGAACAGCGGGCGGAACTGCGCAGCAAAGGCACCAACCCGCACCTGCTGGTGATGACCGCCACCCCCATCCCGCGTTCCCTTGCTCTCACCCTCTACGGCGACCTCGACCTCTCGGTGATGGACGAAATGCCCGCCGGGCGTCAGCCGGTACACACCTACGTCCTCCGCCCGCAGGAACGCGAGCGCGCCTTCACCCTCATCCGCGGACAAATCAAAGAAGGCAGGCAGGCGTTCATCATCTACCCTCTCATCGAAGAAAGTGAGAAGATAGACGCCCGCGCCGCTGTGGACGACTTCGAGACCCTCTCGAAGGAAGTCTTCCCCGATTTGAAACTGGGCTTGCTTCACGGCAGAATGCGCCCCGCCGAAAAGGACGAGGTCATGCTCAAATTCCGCGACCGGCAATACGACATCCTCGTTTCCACCACTGTCGTCGAAGTGGGCGTGGATGTGCCAAACGCCACCGTCATGCTCATCGAAGGGGCAGACCGCTTCGGGCTGGCGCAACTGCATCAACTGCGCGGGCGCGTCGGGCGCGGAGCGGCGCAATCGTACTGCCTCCTCATCCCCACCCGCGAAGACGCAACCGAAAATGAACGCCTGCAAATCATGGCGGAATCCAACGACGGCTTCTACCTCGCCGAAAAAGACCTGCACCTGCGCGGGCCGGGCGAATTTTTAGGCACGCGCCAGGCAGGCTTTGCCAGCGGGCTGCGTATGGCGAGCGTCACCGACCTTCCGTTGATCGAAAAGGCTCGGGCGCAGGCGCAGGCAATCTTCGAGAAGGATGCGGAGTTAAGCCTGCCCGAACACGCCCTGCTTGCCGAGTCGCTCCGCCGCTTTTGGGGCGAAGGCAAGGGCGACGTAAGTTGAACCACCCATCAGCCCACCCAATTGGAGATTAACCGACGATATGGTCAGAGCCTTGTTCCCCGGCACGTTCGACCCCATCCACTACGGTCACATGGATATTGCCGAACGCGCCTCCCGTCTTTTCGACGAAGTGGTCATGGCGGTGTACGATAAGCCGCTGAAAACCCTGATGTTCTCCCCCGAAGAACGCATGACGCTGGTTGCCGAGGCGTTCAAAGATAACCCCAAAATCAAAGTGACCGGCTACAGCGGTCTGACGGTGGAGTATGCCCGCCAAATCGGCGCGCAGGTCATCGTGCGGGGGCTGCGCGTCTTTTCAGACTTTGAGTTCGAATTTCGCATGGCGCTGGCGAATCATCGCCTCGCGCCGGATATCGAAATCGTGGCGCTCATCACCGCCGAGGAACACACCTTCCTCTCCTCCACTACCGTGCGCGAAATTGCCATGCTGCAAGGCGACGTTTCCAGCATGGTGCCGCCGTTTGTACAGGAGGCTTTCCGCAGGAAAATCATGGAACAGGGCGACCAGCACTCCTTCCCCAATTCGCTCCGTGATTAATCTGTGCTAGAATTGCCTCAACATTCCTTCGGCTGAAGGAGATTGCCATGGACATCCTGCAACTCATTGACCGCCTCGAAGAACTCTTCAACGAGAGCAAATCCATTCCCCTCACCCGCAATGTGATGGTGGATGAAGACCGCATGCTGGACATCATTGACCAGATGCGCATTGCCATTCCCGAAGAGGTGAAGAAGGCGCAGCAACTGCTCGGTCAACGCGACCGTTTGCTTGCTCAGGCGCAGGAGGAGGCAAACCGCACCCTGGAACTTGCCCGCCAAAAAGCCGACCAGATGATCGCCAGGGAAGTGGTTGCGCAGGAAGCCGCCCGCCGCGCCGAACAAATCGTCGCCCAGGCGCGCGTCGAGGCGGAAAACATCCGCGCCGACGCCGATGCCTATGCCATGAACAGCCTCACGCAATTACAGGAAGAAATCGAACGCCTCTCGAATCAGGTCGCCAACGGCATCCGCCTGCTGAGAGAAGAACTGGAAAAAAGAAATTCCAAGGCGTTGTAAAATTCACTATAAGCGTAGAGCGCGTTCTCTTACGCGCCCATTGGCGTTAGAGAACGCAGAGTTCACGCAAAACAACGAGAGCCTTCCGTGACGGGAAGGCTCTTTTTGTTGGAGCAGGCGGCAGGTCAGGGAGGAGGCGGGAGGGTCGCCATGGACCAGTCGGTGGGGTACTTCCAGTTGAGGACGAGGGCAATCCATCCGCCGCCCGCCATCCGTCCCCAAACGTTCGAGCCGGAGGGGTAGTATTCGACGATCCGTGCGGTATCGCCTTCGGCAAAGGTAAAGCCGGTCTCTTCGCCGGTTGCCGAAGGCGTTTTGCGGATGGGCTGTGTGGTCTTTGCCCTGACCGTCATCGGCAGGATGGGGAACGGCTCGAGGCGCTCCAGCGAAATCCAGACCGGGCGGCTGGAGACGAGGGGCCAGTAAATATCGCCGTGAGGCGGGTTGACCCAGAAGGTGGCTTTGGTCTTTTTGTCGTACGCCACCACCACGAATTTATGAACCAGGTCGGGACGGGTGAAGTAATCCACGTCTTTCAAGACGCCGGGGTTTGTGTAGTCAAAGGTTTTTACCTTGCCCCAGCCGTTTTGAATCTCGGTCAGCGTGATGATATTGCCGCCCATCGTCAGGCTTTCGAGTTGAGGGAAACCCGCGCCGTTGAAGAGGGCGGTGTCGGCGGCTTTGAGATAGCGCAGTTTCTTTTCATTGTTGTTGTTCAGGAAGTTGATGTAGGTTTCCCAGTTGCCGTCCACGCGGGTTCTGTGGGTCCCCGTGCCGGTGCTCGGCAGGACAAAGAGTGGAACCGTTTCGGGGGTAAAGAGATTGACGCCTCCCCAGTCTTTGGCGGCGGTGCGGGATTGGTAGTTGTATATCGCCAGTTGATTGTCGTGTTTGACGCGGTAGTATTGCACGCGCTGAATGGGCGTGAGCGTGGGAAAGATGATGGCGGGAACGGCTGTGGCAGTGGGTTCGGGCGTGAAGGTGCTCCGCAAGGTGGGGGTGATGGTGGGGG
>JABRVZ010000102.1:0-2017 GCA_039961775.1 Chloroflexota bacterium | reverse complement strand
CGGGAGAGGCGTGTCGGTGGGGGTGGGAGGAGCAGGCTGATTGCCGGAGAGAAGCGTCCAGGTGTAGCCGCCGTCCAGGGTCCGGTAGAGAAGCGTGGTTCCGTTCGAGGGCGAGCGAACCGCCCAGCCGGTCGTCGGGGAGACGAAGTCCAACCCGCGGAAGTCTTCGCTGAGGTTGATGTTGGGGGTGACGGTCGTCCAACTGCCGCCGCCGTCGTTGGTGACGTGGAGCACGCCTGCCCAGTCCCAACTGACGGCATGGCTCATGGAGGTGATGTCGGGGAGTTCTGCGCCGCGGGCGAAGGCGGGGGAGGGCGTCCAGGTATTGCCGCCGTCGTGGGTGACGTAGAGGAAGAGGTCGCGCATGCCTGCGCCGGTGGTCATCAGAACCGGGAGAATCGCCTCGTTGGCGTTGAAGAACTTCGGCGCGGCGGTGGAGATGAACGCGGATTCGTAGCCGGCGGGGATTGCCAACTGAAGCCGCGACCAGGAGACGCCGCTGTCGGTGGTTTTGTAGAAGTAGAAGTAGCCGTCGGTGGGGATGTCGCCGCCGATCCAGCCGGTGGCGGCGGCGCTGAAGGTGATGCCGCTCTTATGTCCGCTCAGCGGCAGGGTGTTGCTCGAGCCGGGGACGGTGGGGTCGTTGTCGTAGGTCTTTGTCCAGGTGGCGCCGCCGTCGGTGGTTTTGTAGAGGGCGACGGATTGTTTGTTCATCGCCGCGCCGGTGATTTGGAGCACGTAGCCGGTGGTTTCATCCAGGAATTGGACGAAGCCGCTGTCGAACGGCACGGTAACCTGACTCCACGTCACGCCGCCGTTTGTGGTGTGGTAGAGGGTGCGGGTGCGGCTAATCACCCAGCCGCTGTTTGTGGAGGCGAAGTATGCGCCGCCCGGCAGGATGCCCGGCAGGACGTTGTACCAGGTGATGCCGCCGTCGGTGGTGCGGAGGACGGCGTCATCGCTCGCTGCCCAGCCGTTGACGGAATCGAGCATGTACAGGCTGCGGAGGATGGGATTGGCGACCGGCGTGCCGGGACCGGCGATGGGGGTGGAGGTGGGCGGCAAAGGAGTGAAAGTGGGCGGAACCGGCGTGAGGGTGGGCGCGGTTACGCTTCCTTTGCGGACGATCATCGGTCCGCCCCAGCGGACACGGTCGCCGTTGGCGCTGCCGGTGGCGAGGATGGTCAGGATGAAGCGCACGCTTCTGCCAGCCAGCGGAGTGAGGTCCACGTCGGCGGTGTAGTTTTTACCGTCGTTCTGTTCGCGCCACTGCCAGAAGTTGAAGATGCCGCCGTTGGGGGTCATGTAATCGAGGCGGAAGGTGACGTAGCAAGCCGCGCCGTAGTCACAGCCGACGACGGTGCGGAAGCGGTCACCGGGCTGGACGGTGAAGGCGGGATAAAAGCCCTGAATGTAGCCGTTGTATTTGTTTTCGGGCGACATCAGCAGGGTGGGCAGGGGTCCCATGGTGCCGTCTTCGAGGTGGGAGAAGCCGTCGGCGATGACAAAGCCTTTGCGGTCGCCTGCCGTGCCGGGGCAGGGAAGCGCGCCCGCGCCGCTCTTCCACTGGGCGGAGCAGGCGTTGAGCCAGAAGTCGTATCCCATTTCCTGAGGCGGGTTGCCCGCCACGTTGATTTCCACCCAGAAGGGTTTGGAAGCGTCCGCGCCGAGACCGAAGAGTTTGCCGCTGGCGTTGGCGAGAATCCAGTAGCCGCGGTAGTTGCCGGGCGCGGAGGGGGCAACCATGTTGACGGTCACATCTACGGTTTCGCCGGGGTAGACGAAGTAGGGCATGGGAACCGCCACCTGCGCGTTCATCAGTTCGCCGCTGTAGTAGGTGATGCGGTAGTCTTTCGTCCAGGTGCAGGAGCCGGCGTTTTTCAGCCGCCAGGTTTTGGAGAACGCCGCGCCGGGAGCGAAGATGGTGCCGTCGGGGACGTTGACATCGGCGACGAAGGAGGCGCGGTCACAGCCGAGGGTGTGGGGGTGGGGGGCGGAGGCGTGATCGGCGTAGGAG
>JABRVZ010000101.1:0-38826 GCA_039961775.1 Chloroflexota bacterium | reverse complement strand
GCCACTCGCTGGTGTAAAAAATCGGAGAATTGGCTGGCTTTTGTTCACATGGCTTGTTCGCAAATCCTACTCAACATAATTTTCGGATAGAGACTTAATGTAACCCAAGTTGCCACCTTGTCTTATTGACTCACCTTACGCGGTGGCGCGAGATTTATCTCGTGGTTTCAGGCGACATGAATGTCGCGGCACGAATGAACTGCGTAACGTCAGTTATTGAAGGACAAATTCCAATCTTTAGCCACCGATTCCACTCGCGCGGATTTTTCTACAAATCTGTGAAAATCTGTGGCGAAAAACAAACATCCGGTGAAGGGTCGCAACTTGAGTTAATATACGAAAAGAACGTGGCGGGGTTTCCATGTAAAATAGACTCATGCCCTACCTGATTGACGGTCATAACCTGATTCCAAAATTGGGACTGCGTCTCGACTCGCCCGACGATGAAATGGAACTGATTGCGGTCTTGCAGGAATTTTGCCGTCTCGAACGCAAACAGGTGGAAGTGTACTTCGACGGCGCGCCGCCGCTTCACGCCGGGGCCCGCAAACTGGGACTCGTCACCGCGCATTTTGTCCCGCTGGGAACCACCGCCGACGAAGCCATTCGCAAGCGGCTGAAAAAGATGGGCAAAAGCGCCAAAAACTGGACGGTGGTCTCCTCCGACCGGCAGGTACAGGCAGACGCGCGTGCCGCGCAGGCGGGCGTCACCGGCTCGGATGCTTTTGCAAATCAACTGAAACCAGCCCGCCGCTCTGCTCCCAAGCCCGCCGCCGACCGACCGCTCCCGCCGCAGGAGGTGGAAGAGTGGCTGAAGTTGTTCAAGGGCGGCAGGAAGGGATAGGAAATTCGGGGGGTAAATTAGGACAATTTGTATCGAATTTCTAACCGTTGTTTAATGTCCCCCTGCCTGGGCAAGAGTATATTGAAAGCACGACACCTGCCCTCCCCTTTATTGGTATGAGGTGTCCCTGCCATCGCTCTGACCAGCATGCCCCCCCCATGCTGGCAGGGCGGTGGTTTTTTTCTCTGCGGCAAACGACTATAATGAAATCATGACCACTCTTTACACCCTTGTGCAATCGGCAGAGCATGCCTACCCCGATCACCCCGAACGACCCGAACGATTCGACCTGCTCATGCCCAAACTTTCCTCCTTTTCGGCGGAACGTGCGGATGCAAAACCCGCTTCGCCCCAGGACGTGAGCCTGGTCCACCACCTCAAACTGATTGCCACGCTGGAAAAAATCTGCCTCGAAGAGGCGCCCGGCATCATTGACTACGCCCCCACCTACGTCACCCCAACCTCCTTCGACGACGCCCTGCTGGCGGCAGGAGGCGTCCTCACCTGCACCCGCGCCGTCCTGCGGGGAGAGGCGCACAACGCTTTCGCCATCGTGCGCCCGCCGGGGCATCACGCCGAACCAGACCGCGCCATGGGCTTTTGCCTTTTCAACAACGTTGCCATCGCCGCCAAAGACGTCCTCGCGCATGGACTGGAGCGCGTCATGGTCATTGACTACGACGCCCATCACGGCAACGGCACGCAGGCGGCTTTTCTCAGCGATGAACGCGCCGCCTTTCTCTCCGCACATCAATGGGGCATCTACCCCGGCACTGGCTGGGTCAGCGATGCGCCCCATGCCAGGAAGCGGATTGTCAACGTGCCGCTGCCAGCCTATGCCGGCGACGGGGTGTACGAGCAGGTTGCGGAGCGGGTCTTCAAGCCGTTTGTCGAATCATTCAAGCCGCAGATGCTCTTCGTCTCGGTGGGATTCGACGCGCATTGGAATGACCCCATCACCTCGCTGGGGCTTTCCACGCGCGGGTATTTGACTCTGGCGCAGAAGGTCGTGGCTTTGGCAGAGGAATTTTGCGGCGGGAAGATCGTCTTCGTCCTCGAAGGCGGTTATGAGCCGCTCAACGTGGCAAACGGGGGGGAGGCGGTCTTTGTCGCGCTGACAGGCAAAGGGGAGTGTGAGGCGCGCGATCCCAACCCCTACCCGGAACCGGACTGCGAGGCGCGCATCGAAGAGGTACGCAAGTGGCATGGATTTGCGTGAGCGTTCCTTTATAATTCGGCATATCACAAAAAACGCCGTGAAGTGAGCGCTCTCCCCTGCTCAATGGCGATAGAGACCGACGAATACGCGGCTCATTTGGAAGGAGTAACCCGCTTGGCTCGCAAACGAACCCTCGGTTATGTGGAAAATCAATGGACCTGCCCGAATTGCGGCTCGCGCAACCGCGGCAGTGTGCAGACGTGTGAAAACTGCGGCGCGCCCCAGCCCGAAAACGTCAAGTTCGAACTGCCGGCGGAGCAGAAGTTCGTCACGGAGGAGGAAAAGGTCAAAGCCGCACAGGCGGGCGCGGATATTCACTGCGGCTTTTGCGGCACGCGCAACCCGGCAACGGCGACCACCTGCTCACAGTGCGGCGCAGACTTGAAAGAAGGCAAGGCGCGCGAGGCGGGTCAGGTGATGACCGCGCCTCCGCCGCCGCCCAAGGTTATCAAATGCAGCAACTGCGGGACCGAAAACCCGGGCGCTCAAGCCACCTGCTCCAATTGCGGAGCGGCATTGCCCAGGGTGCAGGCTGTCCCTCCGCCCGCGCCAGCGGCTGGAGCGGTCAGACCCGTGACACCCAAAAAGACCAACTGGCTTTTGATTGGCGGGATTCTGGCGTTCTTCGCCGTGTGCTGTGTGGCGGGCTTGTTTCTGTTCCTCTTCCCGTCTCGATCCGTGCAGGCGACCGTGACCGATGTCCACTGGCAGACTGTGGTGCCGGTGCAGGAGATTCGCCCGGTCAACTACACGGACGAACGCGGCAATCCCCCATCCGACGCCTACAACGTCTCCTGCCGCGATGAAAGCCGCGAAGTCTGCGAACAAAAGACCATTGACAAAGGCAACGGCTACTCCGAAGTGGTGGAGGAATGTCACACCGAAACCGAGACTTATTGCTCCTACACCGTGGACGAGTGGACGACCATTCAAACCTACACCCTCGAAGGCAGCGACCTCCAGCCCGTGTACGACACCCCCAGCCTCACCAGCGACCAGCGGCTTGGAGAGAAGAGCGAAGAATTCACCGTCACCTTTGCGACCGATGACGGAATCAAAACCTACTCGCCGGATACCGTCTCAGAATTTCAACAATTCACCATCGGCAGTACGTGGACATTGAAGTTGAACGCGCTGGGCGGCATCGTCGGCGTGGAGCCGTGAACAACTGAATTCCCGAAAACTCCCGGTTCACCGGGAGTTTTCTTTTGCGGCGGACTATAATCACTGCATGGACAAAACTGCAGCAATCGTCGGCGGCGGGCCGGCGGGCTTGATGGCGGCGGAGGTCATCAGCGCGCGCGGCGTGAAGGTGGATGTGTACGATTCCATGCCGTCGGTGGGGCGCAAGTTCCTCATGGCGGGCAAAAGCGGGTTGAACATCACCCACTCCGATCCGTTCGAGGTGTTCATCGAACGATACGGCAAACGCCGTCCGCAGATCGAACCGATGTTGAAAAATTTTGGTCCGCAGGAACTGCGCGCCTGGGTTCACAGTTTTGGCATCGAGACGTTTGTGGGGACTTCGGGACGAGTCTTCCCGGTGGGGATGAAGGCGAGTCCGTTGCTCAGGGCGTGGCTCACGCGCCTCAACGCTTCCGGCGTGACCTTTCACCTGCGTCACAAACTGACGGCGATTCTCCCCGGCAACTCTCTGCGCTTCATCACGCCCGATGGCGAGGTGACGGTACAGGCTGATGTGGTGGTCCTCGCTCTCGGCGGCGGGAGTTGGCGCAGACTCGGCTCGGACGGGGCATGGGTTGATTGGCTGAGGCAGGCTGGGGCGGAGGTCGAACCGTTGCGTCCGTCCAATTGCGGTTTCGACGCGGCGTGGAGTCCGCATTTTCGGGAAAAATATGAAGGGCATCCGGTCAAATCTGTGGTGTTGTCGTTCGGGGAGTTTCACCAGCAGGGTGAGTTCGTCATCACAAAAGAAGGCGTGGAGGGAGGCTTGATCTACTCGGCGTCGGCGCTGTTGCGGGATGAGATCGAGGCGACCGGCAGGGCGGTCATGTACCTGGATTTGAAGCCCGACCGAACGCTCGAATGGTTGAAGGAAAAATTATCGCGTCCACGCGGCTCGCGGTCGCTGGCGAGTTACCTCGAAAAGACGCTGGGCATCAAAGGCGTGAAGGCGGGGTTGCTGCGCGAGTTCGTGCCGAAAGAGGATTTCACGAACCCCGAACGACTGGCTGGTTTCATCAAAGCCCTGCCCGTGCCGCTGGTCGCGCCGCGCCCGCTGGACGAAGCCATCAGCAGTGCGGGCGGCGTGAGGTTCGAGTCGCTGGATGAACGACTGATGTTGAGGAACATGCCCGGCGTCTTTTGCGCGGGCGAAATGCTCGATTGGGAGGCGCCCACAGGCGGCTACCTGCTCACCGCCTGTTTTTCCAGCGGCTATGCGGCTGGGCGCGGCGTGTTGGAGTGGCTGGGCATTCCGTAATGACGTAGGTGTTCATCCGCTAGCACATCGCCGTTTTGGGCTGTGGTAAAATAGCGTCCGTTGCGGGAGTCGCCAAGCGGTAAGGCATCAGCCTTCCAAGCTGACATTCGCGGGTTCGAATCCCGTCTCCCGCTCTTCGGCTTGGTGTCAGGTGTCAAGTATTCAGGTGTCACGTGACACTTGAGCACCTGACACCTGTTACTTAACAAGGGGCCCATGGCGCAGCGGTTAGCGCAGGCGACTCATAATCGCTTGGTCGCAGGTTCGAATCCTGCTGGGCGAATTTGCCACACAGAACCATTCAGAAGCCTGTGTTTTTCTTTGTCCACAAGAAACACAGGCTTCATGCTTCCCCGAACACAGGCGATTTTTTTACGGCAGGACGAATACCTCCCCATCCTGGCGGAGACGTTCCTCATAACGCGCAAGGCGGAAGGCAAGACAGCCGCAACGGTGCGGTACTACCAGAACCACCTGCGGATTTTCCTGGCATGGTGCGAAGCGCAAGCCGTGACGCAAGTCCGCGACGTGACGCCTGACCTGCTGCGGCGTTTCCTGCTGGCAATGGCGGAGCGGCACAACGCCGGCGGCGTGCATGGCATTTACCGCGTCGTGCGCGCCTTCCTGCGCTTCGTGGAAGCGGAGGAAGTCATTCCAGGCTGGACAAGCCCGACGCGCAAAGTCAAAGCCCCGAAGGTGACGCTCGACCCGATTCTCGGCGTGACGCTGGAAGACGCCGCCGCCATGCTGGACACCTGCGACAAGACCTTTACAGGCGCACGCGACCGCGCGCTCATCCTGGCGCTGCTGGACACAGGCGCGCGCGTCTCCGAGTTTCTCGCCATTGACCTGGCGGACGTGGACGCGGCGGGCGCCGTCCTGCTCAAACACACCAAAGGCAGACGCCCGCGCATGGTGTACCTCTCGCAGAAAACACGCCGCGCCCTGCGCGCCTATTTGCGGACAAGACGCGACACCTCCCCCGCCCTGTGGACAACCGTACACGGCGACCGCCTGACCTATGACGGACTTCGCGGCATTCTCACACGCCGCGCACGCCTGGCAGGACTGAACGAGACGCCCAGCCCGCACGACTTCCGCCGCGCCTTCGCGCTGAACTACCTCCGCAACGGCGGCGACATTTTCACGCTGGCAAAACTACTCGGACACCGGGGCATTGACGTACTCAAACGCTACCTGGCACAGACCGACCAGGACGCGAAAATCGCTCACGCGAAATTTTCCCCCGTTGACCATCTCGACCGATAAAAAAACCGCCTCACCTGGCGGTTTTTTTGTCTTTAGGTTCTTCTTCGTCGGGGACATATTCTAGCAAATCCCCAGGTTGACAGTCAAAATACCTACACAATTTTTCGAGCGTTTTTACGTCGAACCGTTTTACCTTTTGCGAAGTGTAGTCGGTCAAAACGCTCAAAGGAATGTCCGCCTCTTGTGCAACTGTGCGGTATGAGATTTTGCGGTTCTCCCGATACTCTTTATCTGCGATGAGCAAGCGCAACTTGTTTTTTATGGTCATGTCGAACATATTGTAACCGTGCCTTTCTCTTTATGACAGTATGCAGATTGTACCTCATTTTGTAATGTTTTGTACCTCTTTACATCCTTGACTGTTATCCGAAAAGCGGTACAATATAACACAACCAAAAGGACAATCCTATGACAACCGCTCTCGCTCTCCCCTCCCCTGCTCTCGACCTGTCGGCGATTGACCGCGCCGACCTGCAGCCGTCCACCAGGCTGAAGTACAAGCGTGAAATTCAGGCGATGCGCGCCGCGGGCGTCAATCCTGCCGACCATCGGGCTTTGCAGGCATACGCCGACGGCTTGAAGTCCTCCCGCCGGCAGTTTTTGAAGTCGGCGCTGCGGCTCATGGTACAGGGCTTGGAGCAGGACTTGAAAGCCGGCGCCACGCCCCGCAACCTTGCGGACGTGCAAGCCGCGCTCTTGCGGCTCGACGCGATGAAGTCGGCGGTTGTGGTGCAAGCGCACAAAGGCACGAAGGCGCACATCTGGCTGTCGCAGGCGCAGGTCAAACTCATAACTTCGCTGTGCGGCGACACGCTCGAAGGCAAGCGCGACTATATCGTGCTGGGCTTGCTGTTGGGCGCGGGACTGCGCCGCGAGGAACTGGTCAATCTGACCTTTGACGCGGTGAAACAACAGCCGACCAAAAACGGCAGGATGCGAACCGTCCTTGAAGTGACAGGCAAAGGCGCAAAAAGCCGCGTCATCCCCATTCAGGACAAACTCGCCGCGCGCCTGGCGGAATGGAAAGAGATGGTCGGCGGCGGTTACATTGCGCGCAGCCTGGGCGTGAAAAAAGAACTCGGCGAGCGAATGTCCGCCGTCGCCGTGTTCGAGATTGTCCGCAAGTATGGCTATTATCTCGGTATTGACCTGGCGCCGCACGACCTGCGCCGAACCTACGCACAACTGGGCTATGAGGCAGGCGTGCCGATAACGCAAATCTCCACCCTTTTAGGACATGCGAACGTCGCCACTACGCAGCGTTACCTGAACCTGGCGCTCGACCTGGAAAGCACGGCGTCGGACTTTATCCCGCTTGCGTGAGTGACGTTTACTCCGAACCTTACCAACCGAATAACCGCCCGCCGGTAACCGTGTGACGAGCAAGGCTGAAGGCGGCGCGGAGTCCACCCAGTAGCGCGGGGGCAAGCGCGAAGAACGTCATCCACAAAAAAACGATTGGAGGAACCATGAAACAAGTCATTGACGGCAAACTCTACGACACCGAAAAAGCCGAAGTCGTGGCAAGTGACCGCTTTTGGGACGGCTCCAACTGGGAGCGGCACGGGCGTAATACCTACCTGTACAAGACCAAACGCGGCAACTTCTTCGCCTACCACACGACCCAATGGCAGGGCGAGCGCAACTACATCGAAGCCTTGACCATCGAGCAGGCGAAAGAACTGTACGAACGCCTGCCGGAGCAGGACATGGACTTTGAAGCGGCGTTCGGCGTGCCGCCCGAAGAAGCGTAACCGCGTCACCTCGCCGGCGCACGCCGGCGGGGTGACACTGGAGGCTGAATGACTGTGTATCTCATCCACCTGGACGCCCCGCTTCACCATGCGCGGCATTACGTCGGCTATGCCGAACACGTCAAGCAACGGCTGGCACACCACAGGCAAGGCACAGGCGCGCGGATTCTTGCGGTGTGCAACGAACGCGGCATAGAGTACGACATCGTGCGGACGTGGGAAGGCGCGGGCAAGACCTTCGAGCGCAAACTCAAGAACTGCAAACACGCGGCGCGCTACTGTCCGAAATGCACGACGCGACCGCGCGACTATAACCCAAAACTGGAGGCTGAATGACGCGATTATTACTCACTGCAATTCTGACCGTGACCCTCTCGGCGTGCCTGACCTTGCCGACCGAGACCGCGGCGCCGACCGAGACCGTGACCCTCTCCCCTGCCCCATCGGAGACGCCGACCGCAACCGCGGCGCCGACGGCGTGCCGTGTAATCGCCTGGACGTTACACGTGCGGCGAGGTCCGGGCATAGAGTACGTGGTCACTGCCTGGCTCTCGCGCGGCGAGACCGTGACCGTCCTGCGTTCCAGCGGCGGATGGTACGAGACACCTGGCGGCTGGATAAATTCAAAATACTGTGAGGTGAAACCATGAAAACTTACCACGACGTACCGTACGTCATCGAAAAAAACGACCGCGGACAAATACGCTGGGGCGTGAAACTGCCTGGCAAATCGTGGGTTTATTCGTCCTGGTCGGATTTTCTGACTGAAAGCGAATGCTGGCGAGATGTAAAAAATTACATTGACGCCCATCTGGGACTGCTGTGAGGTGACACCATGAAAAAAGTTTTGAAGACTGCAAGCAAGTACGTTTTTGGCGCGTTCGGCATTGCCGTTCTTGCGCTGCTCATGTCGCTGACCTACTCCGCGCTGGCGCGCATATTCCCCGACAACCTGGTCAATCGCGCGTGGGGCTTGGTCATGTTCGACATCGCCGCGATGTGCTGGGCGCTGGCGTTTGTGTTCGGAAGTGAGTCAACGGGACAGTACGCAACCGCCGCCATCGGCTTCGTGGTTGGCTTCATCGGCACGCTGGGCATGGTCGCGGCGGAGGTCATCCTGTCGAGCGGCGCGGTAGAACCTGGCGACCTCCACAAGTGGATGGTGTACGGGTTCATCGTGGTCACAGCGTTACACGCCGCTTTGCTGTACGCTCACCACGCAACCGCGCCCGAAATTCACGAGCGCATAAACGTCGGCATTGCACGGGGCGAGATTGTGTCAGAAGCAATCGCCCAGGCAACGAAGCAGTTGGATGAGCAAAAGGCAGAACTCGCGCACACCATCCACAACGATATTGTATCCCAAGTGAAGCGCGACCTGGGGCTTATCCCCGCCGACCCGCAAATGCCCATCCTGCCCGCCAGGCGCACATACCAGCAAACCGTCATGCCGATTCTGGACACACAGGATAAGCCCGACGCGGCGCATGACCCTTTTCCAGAGTCCAACAGTTGACACAAGGCTTGTGGATGCAGTCCATTACGTCGAAGGACGGCACGAAGCGGCGAGCGTTCTGCTTGTCGTGCCTGAAGGAAGGCAGGAACTGGATTGGCGGCGACCTGTGCGAACACTTCCAGGCGACCGAACCAGTGGCGCCGACCAGCCGTCTCGACCCGCCACAGCCCGCCCCGTGAAAAAGACCTATACCTGGACGTGCCAGTATTGCGGACAGCCGTTCAAATCCACGCACTACGGACGGCGCTACTGCTCCAACGCTCACAAACAAGCCGCCTGGCGCGAACGCCAACGGTGACGAGACGCTCATACCGTAACAAAAAACCGCCCAAAAAGCCCCAGGAAGGCGTCAAGCCGACCTGGGGCTTGTCCTGGAGCAAAAACCGCCCTTGCAGGGCTTCCCGGAGTCAAATATGACCATTTACCTGGCGATTTACAAGACCGACGGGCTGACGGTTCAGATGGAATTTCAGCCCATTCTGGACGCCGACCTTCTGCCGCTGTTCGGCGGGATAGACATCGAAAGCGTTCACGTCCAGCGTGAACCGATAACCTGGTCGGAGCAGCGCGCGCTGGCGCAGATGACGCCGCTCAAACGCACGCCGACGCCGAGGCAGTTAGCGATGTTCGTGTGAGTTGTCAAACACGAACATTTGTGCTATACTAGGAACAGTAGCAGACATCGGACATCGAACCCGACGCCTCAAAAAAAAAAACTGCTTTTGGTAACGGTATATAACCCGTTGACAGCAGTCAATTTTTGAGGCGTCAGTTTTTTAAGTTACTGTTGGTCAAACGGTATATATACTTAACAGCAGTCAATTTTTTGAGGCGTCAGTTTTTTTAACCTTTTGGCAAAAGTGAGGTTGCAATGAAAGAGAAGCGAAAGCAAACTCCCCCGAACCTGGCAATGCGTTTGAGCAAAGCCGATAAAGAGGCATTACGGAAAGTTGCGGCGCGCCTGGGAACATCGCAAACGGAAGCCGTGCGGCGTCTTGTGCGCGAATGCCTGAAGCGGTTCGCAAAATAAAAAATGCGAATCGCCTGGGCGGAGACCAGGCGACACGCGGAGGACAAACGACATGAAAAATAATACCACAAAATACCATATTGGCGGCAGATGCGTTGCCGTTCTTCGCTACGAGGGGCGGCTGTGCGACATCCGCAGGCGGCATAACGGATTTTTATACAATCCGCCGCGCGTTGCGGTGGCGGTGGAACTGCTAGACAGTCTGGACGAAACCGCGACACTGCAATTCACGAACCTGGACAGCGGCGACGTGTGGACAACGAGCGTCGCCGACTTTCGCCGATTTGCCAAGCCGATTCAATATGCGGGCTACGAACCGCAGGCGGCGGTCGAATTGTCCAGGATGAACTACACCATTCAGGGCAAGCGGGGCAAGACGCGGCGCCGTAACGAGTTACTGCGCGTCGAGGATGCGCCGGTCCCGGAATACAAGCAAGGCAGACTGTGGGGGTGAACATGGCAGACAAAAACGTTCTCACTGTTACGGCGCCGCTGGTAGGTGCGGAAAGCGTCGAAGCCGACACATTGACAAAACGGCTATTAGAGAGACGAATTACTCCTGAAGTCATTGCGACATTCCAAATTGAACCGCGCGGCAACGGCTGGCAATATCCGACACCTGGCGGGGGCTTGCGTTTCAAAAACTATGACAGCAACGCCGGCACAAAATACGCCTGGCTGGACGGCAGAAGTGAAAGCGCCAACGCATTGTATTATGCCGCCGACCTGAAAGAGCAAGTCGAGGCGGCGGGTGGAGTGTGCTGGTACGTTTCAGGCGAACCCGACGTTTGGGCATTGCGAAGCGCGCTAATACCGTATGCTTTCAGCGGATTCACCGAGCGGACAATAAATCCAGGCTTCGCCGACTTCCTGCAACGCCTGGGCGTCATGCGTTTGTACATTGCGCCTGACCTGGACGAAACAGGTGCGGCGTTTGCCCGCAAGGTTGCGGCGGCTTTGGAAGGAACGGGGATTGAACTGGACTGCCGTCAATTGCCTGCCGAACTTGGCGAACATGGCGACATCGGCAAAGCCTGGCAAAAGTACACTGCCAAAACGCCGTTTATTTACTGGCTGCTTGGCTTGCCGCGCTGGTATCCTGAACCTGAAAAGCCAAAGGTGGAAGCCCCGCTTGTCGTTTCGACCGGTGAATGGGGCGATGTTCCTGCCGACTATCGCAAGAGAATAATGGACGCTTGCGGTGTGAAGAAAATCCGCGGCGCCGGCTTCTCCAACAAAGTGCGTTGTCCGTTCCACAAAGAGGACGTGCCTAGCGCAGACTTCCACGAACAAAAAGGGTTGTTTTGCTTCCACGAAATGCGCTGGTACAAATGGGTTGAAGTCGGGGCGGTGCTGGGCATTGAACCATTCAAGCAGGAAAAACCGACCGTTATTCTTGCCAGTCCGCTAATGGCGGTGGAAGCGCAGCAGGAACTCATCCGCCTGGGCTACAATGCCTTGTGTCGGCTTCTCGACGAACTTTACCAGCAAGGCTTCGAAGGCGGCGAGACGCTGACGGTGAAGGAATTGCGGGCGGCTTGTCCGAACCTGACTGGCTGGACTGTACAGCAAGCCGTCAAGCAAGCGGATTTTTTGAGGGTTTTTGAGCCCTCATATGCTACACAGAATGAGGGCGCAAAAACCCACAAAAAATACTGCCGCCCAAAAAAGGGGAGACCGCCGAAGCGTTTCCGTGTTCCGTTCTTGAAGGAACTTTATGCCGAGTTGAACGTGAAGCCAAAGACGGTTCAGACCATTTCCTCACAAAGTCGGCGCAACGCCGCACAGTTTCGAGCCGAAGTCATGGCGGCAAGGATACGACACAAGCCTGGCGAATATGCCATAAAGCAATTGGCGAAGCCGATGGGAATATCCGCTAACACAGTACGAGCATATTGCAGGCGGGCAGACATCGAGGTCACGCCACGCTTTAGCATGAAGCCGATAAAAACTGCGGACGACATTCAAGCCTTGCCCGCGAACGCGCAAGAACTGGCAGAATGGCGGCGGTCAGGAAAATTCAAAGGCGCGGTGTGGCTTGAAACACTGGACGGCAAGCATAAGTTTGCGCCGACACAGGAAGGCGCGGCGTACGCCGGCAAGCGTCCTATACGGCTTGTCAAACTACTGGCGAACCATTACAAAGCAAGAGAGCGAGCAGACAACTGACCGCGCGCAGGCGTCCACGCCTGACCAGGCGCGTGCCACGTCATCGCCGCGAGACTGGCGAATATGCCCGAAGGAAGACCAAGTAAAAACAGTGCAAATTTGCCTAGTTTCAACCTGGAACAAGCCGCCGAGCCAGAGAGCCGTCATCGCGGCGAGGCTGGCAAATATGGAGCATGGAGGAAACAGAAGAGTTCAAAGGGCCAATTGGCCCTTTGAAAATGAGTTTAGTCTCGAACAAGCCGCAAAAATGCTAAACGTCGGACGGAAGACGGTCGTAAGAGTGAAAGCGGTCGAGCGTGCGGCAGGCTGGCGAATATGCGGCACGGAGGAGACAAGCCTAGTCCAAAAGACAAAAATTTCGAAGGTGCCAATTGGCACTTTCGAAATGAGTTTAGTCTCGAACAAGCCGCCACGAGAATCCTGACCACCTGGCGCAACTCGGACGAATGCTGAAAGAGACGCCGCGAAATAAAGGCGCAAGCGGCATTATGCCCATCACCGGTAACAAAAGAGTACCGGTGATGGATGGAACGCCGACCCTCGCCGAAATGGGGCTGGACAAAAAGACAAGCAAACTGGCGCAGGATGGCGGGAGGAACTACCGGCGGTTCCAAATGGGAACCACCGGTAGACACACCGACCCTCGCCGAAATGGGGCTGGAAACTGGCGCAATTTTCCCAGCAAAACCTGTGAAAAATGCTTGCGTATATGTGCCTTTCCGTAACTACGAAGCCACACAGGAAGCCCCCGGTTGTTTTGAACGTCCTGGAAGTCGGGGAGAAGCAGAAAAACGCAACAGCGCGAAGCGTAGCGGCGTTTTGGCGTAGTGTCCAGATGGTGCTGGACTTTTTTCACAGCCTTGTCGGTGTGCGGATACACGGCTAAAATAACACAAGCGATTTTTATTTTCCTGGCGTGGAAAGAAAAACACAGGCACGCTGTACGGCAAAATAAGGCTTTCTGGGGCCCATGGCGCAGCGGTTAGCGCAGGCGACTCATAATCGCTTGGTCGCAGGTTCGAATCCTGCTGGGCCCACATCTCAAATTACGATTACAGATTGACGAGTTTGGATTGTGCCGTGCTGAAACACGGTATCTTGTGTTATTACAGAAAACTCCATCTGGAAAACTTCATGAATCCCAACCTCGCTAACTTTTAGGACAACACATGTCAACACGCAAATTGGGTCGAATCCTTATCATTGTCGGTTCGTTTGTCATCCTTGCTTCTGTGTTGGTTGATTGGGTTGGGCTGGGCGATCAAACGATCGGTTCCAGCCAGCTGGCAGGGATTATGACGGGGGTATTTGCCGCGGTGACCGGCTTCAGCCTGGCGTTCCTCGCCGCGGATAAGGCTGTGGATTGGCGGACAGGCTTACGGTCCACGTTTGACCGCCTGATGAACCTGCCAGTAAGCGTCTGGGTTGTCATGGGCTTTTTGGTGGTCTTCGTCCTATTTTTTGTCCTGCCCATGTTCCTCAATGCGAACTGGTCAATCCAATATTTCATCAAATACCTGCCCGACCGGCGTCCCATCGGGTTGGACCTGCGCACCACGATGAATGTCGTTACGCCCTGGGTCCAGACGCGCGAGTCTCCGTATCCCGATCTGTTCTATCCGCCGCTAACCTACATCCTGTTTGCGCCTCTATCGCTCCTCAATTATCCGACCTCCTATGTTCTGATCACACTCCTGACCCTTTTCAGCTTTTGCGCCCTTACAGCGCTGGCGGCGCTCCTGCTCGTCCCTGGCAGTGACCGCTCGATCCTAATGCTGTTCTTTGTTTCAGGACTGGTATCTTATGGGTTTCAATTCGAATTGGAGAGGGGACAGTTCAACGTCATCACTTTTTTGCTGTGCGCCCTCGCGGTGTATATCTTTCACCGGCATTATGAATTTCGATACCTGGCATATCTGCTGTTCTCCGCCGCAATCCATATCAAACTATATCCAGCCATTTTCATCCTGACCTTTGTGCGGGACTGGCGCGACTGGAAGACCAATCTCAAGCGCTGGCTTGGACTGGGCGTATTTAACTTTTCCCTGCTCTTTGCCCTTGGGTATCGTGAATTCCTGGGGTTCATAGACACTGTAATGGTCCAGATTCGCACACCCACCTGGGCGTGGAACGGGAATCACTCCCTGCAGGCGTTCATATTCAACTTCATGAGGGATGGATACGGTCTGGTCGCCCCCTCCACGCTTGCAGTCCTGCAACGGAATTCGAATGCAATAGCCTATGTACTGCTGGGGGTCATCCTTGCCTGCATCCTTGCCGTTGTGGTCCGCGCCTACCTTCTCAAGGAAAATGGATTCAATCCATTCATCTTCGGCGTCTGCACGGTCGGAGCGCTCATCATCCCGACTAGCAACGACTACACCCTACCGATCCTCGCCGCCCCGCTGGCTTTGTTCTTCTCAAGCCTGCCTCCTATTAGCGGATTTCGGGCAAAAGTACCCGCCATTTTGCTGATCCTGACCGCTTCCGCTGCCTATGCTTCGATTCCTCTTTCCGTTCAAGTACAAGCCCTACTTCATGAACAACAGTTTTCCGCCCCTGCTGCTGATCCTGATCGCAGCCACAGCCCTGTATTTTCTAATGGATACAACCTCGAACAGCCAGGTTGTGGCTCTGTCGTCCAAAACCAATTAGTATCCTCATGAACCCCTACCTCGCCACCCTCCTCACTTTTGCCATCGCTATTGCCTTCTTACGCATCATGGACTTCTTCGCCCACCGCGGCTGGATCGGCGGGAAACTCAGCCGCAAACTCATCCACATCGGCACGGGTCCCATCTTCGTTTTGTGCTGGCTCATGTTCCCCGACCAGCCCATCTCCCGTTACCTCGCCGCACTGGTCCCCCTGCTCATCACGGTGCAGTTCGCCCTCGTCGGCACGGGAGTAATCAAGGACGAAGCCGCCGTCCAGGCAATGACCCGTACCGGCAACCCACGCGAAATCCTGCGCGGACCGTTGTTCTACGGCGTCATGTTCGTCGTGCTCACGGTCCTCTACTGGAAAGATTCGCCCATCGGCATCACCGCCCTGATGATGATGTGCGGCGGCGACGGCATTGCCGACATCGTCGGGCGGCGCGTTCAATCGCCGAAACTGCTTTGGTCCATCGAGAAAAGCGTGGCGGGGTCGCTGAGCGTCCTGGCGGGCGGCGCGCTGATGACCGCCTTCGTATTATTCGTTTACGTCCGCGCAGGCGTCTTCGCTAACCCCTTCCAGGCGTACCTTGCCCCCATCTTTTGGATCGCGCTGGGCGGCATGCTCATCGAATCGCTTCCCTTCAAGGATATTGACAACATCACCCTCACGGTTGTCTCCGCCGTCATCGGACATTGGGTGTTCTAACCGACCTTTTCTTCTTCGTCCCTTTTCAAAATCATCACCCTGTAACTTTCGGCATACTTCATGCCTTTATCCTTTGCTTCCTCCTCCGCCCATTCTGTAATCCACTTGCCCACCTCATCCATCGGCACCTGACTGGCATGTTGCTGTAACGCCTTGATTTTGACATCCAGAGTCTCGCTGATGTCCACCCACGTATCGGACTTGTCTGTGCCGTGGATGTACAGCCGCCTGACCTCATGCGGTTCATACCCCGCCGACAGCAGGTCGGCAAAAATGAGCCTGCTCCCCGCTGACGGAAAAACCGCCTCACACGCCGCCTGCGCCGCGGCGCGATGATCGGGATGGTTGATGTATTCGTTGCCGTAAAACCATCCCTCAGGATTCCCCGTCAGGACAGTATCCGGCTTGAATTGGCGGATGAGGCGGGTGAGCTCCTTGCGCAGGGCGAGGGTCGGCTCCAGTTCCCCGTCAGGGTAGCGCAGGAAAACCGTCTCCTTGATTCCCAGAACCGCATTCGCGGCGAGTTGCTCCTTCTCGCGCAGTTCCGCAAGGAGGGGCTTGTAGTCCGCGCCTTTTGCGGG
Source organism: Chloroflexota bacterium (assembly GCA_039961775.1). Classification (GTDB taxonomy): domain Bacteria; phylum Chloroflexota; class Anaerolineae; order Anaerolineales; family Villigracilaceae; genus Defluviilinea. The sequence continues at coordinate 22,637 of JABRVZ010000101.1, read as the reverse complement.
GTCGTTCGAGCCGGCGTCGCCGCTGGTGATAACGACCGAGATGATTTCACAGCCTGCGCGCGCCCATTTGGCAAGCGTGCCGCCGATGGTGAATTCCTGATCGTCGGGGTGCGCGTGAATGCTCATCGCGCGCTGGGGGATGTATTCTGTTGAGTTGGTCATGGGCATGATTGTACTTGAATCCTGCTAAAGTCGTTTCACAAAGATTTTCAAATCGTCGCCGGGTTTGTAAAAATCTCTGATGGTCGCCTCGTTGACAAACCCTGTGCGGACGTAAAATTCCCGCGTGGGTTCATACTCTGCCGTCCCCGACGTTTCGGCAATGAGCATCCGCCCGCCTGCTTCACGGACGGCATCTTCGCAGGCGGTCAGCAGTTTGCGCCCCACGCCTTTGCGGCGGGCGTTGGGATCCACGGCAATCCAATACAGGTCGTAGACTCCATCGGTCAAATCGCGGAAGCCGTAGATAGCGTAGCCCAACACCTGCTCCCCCTCGCGATAGACAATGAAGTGATACCCGCTGACTTCGGCTCCATAACGGAGATACTCGTCGAACATGGCGGGGACGGAGTCAATTTCCTCGCGGCTGAATACGCCCGCGCGGGCGGTGATGTCGGCGATTTGGGGTTTGTCTGCTTCGGCGGCGGTGGTAATCATGGATCTATCCTGAAAATTGAGATGACCTATTGTCTCTGTAATTCATGTTTTCGGCAAGTCATTTTCTTTGGGAGTACAATACCACTATCATCTTTCATAGGAGAATTGCCCATGACCATCACCCTCGACGGATCGTCTCTGACGATTGAAAAACTCGCGGCAATAGCACGGGACAACGAGAACGTGGAACTCGCCCCTGAAGCGCTGGAGCGCATCAAGGTTTGCCGCGCCATGCTGGAAGAGAAACTCGCCGCCAAAGAGATCATGTATGGCACGAACACGGGCATCGGCGAGTTTTCGGAACATGTGCTTTCCGACGAACAGGTAAAAGAATTCCAGAAGTATCTCATCTACAACCATGCGGCGGGAATCGGCGAACCGGCGCCAATCGAATATGTACGCGCGGCGCTGGCGTCACGAATCAACGTCCATGCGCACGGCAATTCGGGCTGCAGACCTGAGATCACCCTGACACTGGTGGAGATGCTAAATAAAGGCGTCACACCAGTTGTTTGTCAGAAGGGGTCGGTGGGCGCCAGCGGCGACCTCGCTCCGATGGCGCAGGCGGCGCTCCTGCTCATGGGGGAGGGCGAGGCGTTTTACAACGGCGAACGACTCCCAGGTCACGAAGCGATGCGGCGGGCGGGAATTGCAATCCCGGGTTTGCAGGCGCGCGATGGTCTGGCGACCATCAACGGTTCGAACTTGCTGACCGCCATGTCTGCGCTTCACCTGTACGACATGGAACGTCTGCTCAGGCAGGCGGAGATTGCGGCGGCAATGTCCATCGAGGCGCTGCTCGGCAACCTTAAACCGTACAACACCAAACTGCACGAATTGCGCGGCTTCAGCGGCGCAATCGCTTCTGCGCGAAACATCATGAAGGTCATCGAAGGCTCCGACCTGACGACGGGCAAAATGAAAACGAAAGTGCAGGACGCCTATTCGATGCGCTCGACGCCGCAGGTCATCGGCGCGGCGCGGGATGCGATTGCGTATGCGCGCTCACAGGTGGAGATCGAACTCAACGGCGTGGGCGATAATCCCATCTTCGTGCCTGAACTCAAATTGACTCTCACAGGCGCGAACTTTCAGGGAACCCCCGTTGCCTTGCCGATGGATATGGCAGGAGCGGCGATTACGATGGTGTGTGTGCTTTCGGAACGGCGCATGAACCGCCTGACGAACCCGGCTCTTTCTCAGGGACTGCCTGATTTCCTCGCCCACGAGCCTGGATTCTACTCTGGGATGATGCTCAGCCAATACACCGCCGATCATTTGATCGTGGAACAGAGAATTTTATCGGCGCCCGCAAGCATTCAATCCATCCCCGCCGCGGCAGACCAGGAGGATTTCGTTTCGATGGGCATGAACACCGCCATCAAGAACGGACAGATCCTTGATAACGCCTATGGAGTCATCGGTATCGAGTTCATGGCGGCGGCGCAGGCGCTCGACTTCCGCGAGTTCACGCCCGGACGCGGCACACAAAAGGCGCGGGAAGTCATCCGCAGACATGTGGCGCATCTGGATGTTGACCGTCCGCTGTATAACGATCACAATGCGATGAAGAAACTGGTGAAGTCGTGCGAGATCCTGGATGAAGTGGAGAAGGCGGTGGGGAAATTGGAGTAGAGATGAACGAGACCGGCAGTGGCCGGTCTTTTTTTTCCTTGTGTTTTGGGGGCGAAATCCTCTCCGATCGAGCCAGAAAGGGTGAGAGACCTTACACTTTAGAAAGCGGTTTTACTCTGCCGCCCAATCGGCTGGAGAATATTTATAATTCGCAAGCGCCATCGAACTTTCTTTCCGCATGATTTTCCGCTCCTGGAGGTTCATGAATCAAAGCGTCCTTATCGCGACATTGGGAAGTAAACCTCAACTCGCCACGTTGGCGCTGGATTGTTTGCAAAAAATGGGGGAATCCCCGGCTTCTCTTATTCTCATCCACGCGTCGAAAACGCGCCGCGAAACGAAAATTGCTCTCCAAAAAATCCAGGCGGATCTTCCCCGCTCTCATCCAAATGTTCAACTTCACGCCGCCGAATTGCAGGATGAAGGAAATACCCTTACAGACATCATCTCACCGCAGGAAATACAAATTGCCTTTCGTACCTTATATTCACAGGTAAGAACGGCAAAACTGGAGGACAAGAAAGTTCACATGCTGATTGCAGGGGGCAGGCGCACATTGACTGTGGGCGGCATGGCGGTCGCGCAAATGCTCTTTGATGACGAAGACCGGCTCTGGCATCTTGCCTCGCACCCGGCATTGGAGGCTTCGGGCGCGCTTCACGCCGGACCTGGAGAGTGGGCGCGGCTGATCGAGATTCCAGTCATCCCTTGGGGGCGGCTTTCGCCGGTCTTCGACGCCCTGCGCGATGTGACCGACCCCTTTGAAGCGGCTCGCCGTCTGGCTGCCCTGCGCCTGCGCGAGCAGTGGGATGCGGCGCGCATTTTCCTGCTCACCAAAGTAACTGCCGCCGAGCGCGAGGTGCTGGACTTACTGGCGCGGGATGGCTTGAGCCAGACAGAAATCGCTGAACGGCTTTCGCTCTCGCCGCGCACAGTGGAGGGACATCTGCGCTCGGCGTATCGCAAGGCAGCCGACCATTGGGATATGTCGGACGTAAACCAGGCGCAGTTGGTGCGGTTGCTCAGTCCGTTTTATCAATGGGAGGAAAAGGGGATGAAGGCAAAATGATACGGGTTTTCCCGCATGACACGAATCGGTTGATTTGCTACACTCGGCATGTCCCGGCACAGGGGGAGAAAGGGGGAGACCGGGAGGATTGTTGATTTTCGATTTTCGATTTTCGATTTTGGATTTGCGATTTCGGGCAGTTGCCCGGTAAGGAGGCTGCATGGAAGAAAAAGATAAAGTTTTTCTGGCTGCGCTGGCGGGTCTGCTGCATGATGTGGGGAAGGTAGAGCAACGGGCGAAAAACGACCCGTGGAATCCGCCCTCAGATGTAACCGATAGTGGACAGCCGGTTCACGCGGCATGGTCGATTCGGGTAGCGGAATTGTTGCCGCAAAAGTATCGGGCGGCGGCGCTGGCGGGTGGGTATCATCACCAGCCTGAAAAATCTCCCGCACAGGAGCGGTTTTTGAGCAAAGTGGTGGCGCTGGCAGACAAGTTGAGCGCGGGCGAACGCTCGGATATGCCCGGCGAATACAAGACGAAAAACCCGCCCATCCAATTGGTTTCGATTTTTGACCGCCTGAGTTTTGACGGTCACAAGCCTACTGCCCAACATTATCTGCCGCTTGCGCCGCTTTCGCTTGAAACAATTGGCAACTATATCCAATCAGATAAAAAACCGGCTACTCTGGCCGATGTCCGCAAAAATTATGATGATCTGCGCGATGAGTTGGAGAAAGCGCTCAAACAAGACAGCGTGGACGCCGAAACGTATCTCGAAAACGCCCTGGCAGCAATGCGCGAATTTGCCTGGTGCGTGCCCTCGGCGTTTTATCACAGCGTTCCTGACGTTTCGCTCTACGACCACAGCCGCATGACGGCGGCATTGGCGGCGTGTTTAGTGGAGCGCAAGCCGGAAGAGATTGACGCCTGGCTCGGAGCGGTACAACGCGCATTCATCGAAAAACCTGATGCTGGCGATGATCATTTGCTTAACCAGGAAGTCGCCTTGCTGGTGGGCGGGGATATTTCGGGCGTGCAGGATTTTATTTACACCATCTCATCGAAAGGCGCGGCAAAGATGCTGCGCGGGCGTTCGTTTTATCTGCAACTGTTGACCGAAGCAGTGCTGCGCTTCGTGCTTCGGCGGCTGGGATTGCCGTATAGCAACGTCATTTACTCTGGTGGCGGGCATTTCTACCTGCTGGCTCCGCTCAGCGCGCGGGAGAAATTGTCCCAAATTCAAGCGGAAGTTGGAAAAATTCTGTACCAACAGCACGGCACGCAACTCTATCTGGCGCTGGGGTCTGCGCCGGTTCCTGCCAAAGGCTTTGGCGCGGGCAAATTGCAGGGTTACTGGCAGCAGATGCACAATCAATTGACGATTGCCAAAAACCGCCGTTATGCCGAATTGGGCGCAGACTTGTATGAGGTGTTCAAGTTGCCAGAACATGGCGGCAATCCGGATGACGCCTGCTCCGTTTGCGGCGACGACAGCCGCGGCGCGAGCAACTGGGACGAATGGGAAGGACAATCCAAAATCTGCCCGCTTTGTCGTTCCTTCGCCGAAACCCTGGGCAAAGACCTGCCCGACGCCCGCTTCCTGGCGTTGACCTTTGGCGAGCCGCGAGCCAATGACCACAAAGCCAGGACCGCGCTGGACATTTTGGGCTTGTTCGGCATGAAGGCTCAATTCCTGAAAGACGCCGGAGGAAAGGTAGATGCTGCGCCCGGTGAGCGGGTGGTCCTGTGGGCGCTGGACGACCCCGAAAATGACCGATGGCCTCAAACGACCGCTCCTGCCCCGCGCTGGCTGCGTTACACCGCCAACCGCGTGCCTGTCGTACACAATCAATCGGAAGCCGAGAAAATCAACAAGCGACTTGGTAATGCACCGGACAAAGAGAAAGCCCGCGTTGGCCAGCCAATGACTTTCACACATTTGAACGTGCTTTCAGAAAGCGGCTTTCAGCGCCTGGGCGTGCTGCGCATGGACGTGGACAACCTGGGGAATCTGTTCAAAGACGGGCTGGGCGAGGCGTTTTCGCTCTCGCGCATGGCGGCGCTCAGTTCGCAAATCAGTTTGTTCTTCGAGGGCTGGCTGAAGCGGATTGTGGAAAACCCGAACTGGCAAAACCTGGTCTATACCGTGTATTCCGGCGGCGATGACCTGTTCCTGCTCGCCCCCTGGGATAAAACGCCCGCGTTGGCGCAAAAAATCGTGGATGATTTTGCCGCCTATAGCGCGCATCCCGGAATGCACATCTCCGGCGGCATGGCGTTCATTGACGGCAAGTATCCCATCTACCAGGCTGCTGAAGACGCCGAAGACGCCGAAAAACTGGCAAAAGACAACGGTCGCAATTCCTTTGCCTTCCTGGGCAAAGCCTGGAAGTGGGATGAATTCCGTAAATTGGATGAGCGCAAAGATGAGTTGGTCAATCTGGTTAAGGGCGAAAAAGCCGATGAGCGCAGCGGGCCCAAGAGCATTCTGCAAACCCTGCGCGCCCTGGCGCGAATGGAAGAAGACGCCCGTAAAGAATCCCGGCGTTCGGTGTGGGGACGCTGGAAGTGGATGGGCGCCTATCACCTGGCGCGCATGGAATGGCAGTACAAAGACAAAGCCGACCTGAAAGCCAAAATTGCTGCCCTGCGCGAAAAACTGGGCGTCTTCGAACAGATTGAAGCCTGGGGCGCCGCCGCCCGCTGGGCGCAGTTGGAGACGAGGAAGCCAAAGAAAGATGAATAATATTTGTCATCCTGACTTCAAGACCAACTTGTTTGCCCAATGGGTAGCCTATTGGGCCGAAGGCCCGCGTCTTGACTTCAAAAGTGAAGTTTTGAAAGTGGATGATGAAGAAAAACAATTCAAATTTGCCCGGCACTTGATTGCGCTGGCAAACGTTGCCCGCCGCATTGGGAAACCCTGTTGGTTGGTCTTTGGGATAGGCAAGGATAAAGATACAGGGGCTAGAGTCGTTTTTGACGTCAGAAACCAATATCCGGGACGAAAACAACCTAGAGGCTGGAATAATCCAAATGTGCCGCTTCCTGAACTACAAGCCGATGGCGTAGAAAAAATCTATACTGACCTGGCACTGGAATGGATTGAGCCCTTACCTGACTTTGGACTTCGGTATGGCGAATACGAAGGCAAATTTGTTTCCTACCTGCAAATTGAGCCAAAAGATGGCGGCAAACCTTACTGTTTGAAGCGCAATTACACTTCAAAAGACGAAGCTTCCCACTACAAAGGTGATGTTTTCATTCGGCTGGGTTCGTCCAGTGTAAAAGTACCACCCGAACAAGCGCCATTCTTGCTTCCGTCTAAACAAGTTGCTTATCTCAAACACCAAGATTGGGAGGATATTGCTGAACGAGCCAAACTAGACAGCCAACAATTTCACAACTTGTTGATGGCGTCACCTTTATATGATACAGAAGGCAATTTAGTTTTCGACGCCATCATTGAGCGTTTGCAAAGAGGCAAGAAAATCCTTGCGCTAGTGGGCAATGCGGGGCAGGGCAAGACAACAGTCATGCAGGCGCTAGCATGGGAGTTAGCCCGGCAGGTAAATTTCGATGGTTTGCGAGAGTATTTTGGCGACACAGATGTTTCTACCGATTCGCTTTCTGTTGCCCAAGACCTGGAAGTTGTTCCCGCCACTGCTGTCCCGGTCAAGATGGATTTGCGCAAGGCAATTCGAGATATTCCAACTTTCGAGAAAGAACTCTTGAAAGCCATGCTCGGCAGCATTCCCGATGGCAAAAATCTGGAACAGTACTGGCGTATTCCAGGCTCAAGATGGATTCTATTGCTGGATGGGTTGGATGAACTGAACGATTGGCAAATCTTTGCTGAAGAACTGCAAGGGTGGATAAGCCGGCTGCCTGACAATGTGCAAGTAGTAATTTCATCCCGCCCATACGCCATTGGTGAAGTAGCAGAACAAGTACATCTTGCTCCGCTTAACCGGGAACAAGTCTTTGCGCTTTTATGGCGACGACTTGTTGATGAAGCGCCCGAAACAGTGGATAAAAACTATAGCGCAATTCGATCTTACTTGCAGAACGAACCGGGAATTTTTGACCTTTTGTTGACGCCACGCGCCATAGATGGCTTTTTGAAATTCTGGCTAAATTCTGAACCTGTTCGTACCGAAGCCGACCAAATCGCAACCGTTATCAATACAGAGAAAGTGACCTACTCACAGAAGCAATCCATCAGAACCAAAACCACAATTCCTGCAATTAGCTCGGATGAGTTGATTAGTGATTCGGACCTGTCATTACTTGAGGGGCCGCGTACACCGGATACCCATGATGAATCGGAACAACCCGACACCCCGATTCCTGTTGCAGTTGCTTTAGTTAGCGTCACTGAACATGTGTACGAGGAAGAACGAAAACGCCAAGAACAACGATGGGGCAGGCGCGTTCTGGACGCTTTAGAGGACGCCCAACAATCTCTCCAGAAAATTGCCTGGCAGAAAGAGTGGGCTGTCGAGACCTTCGAGAAAAGTTTGATGCCGCCAAAATTTCGTGAACTCAATGAGTATATCGGTTTTATTCGCCGTGCAGATGGCAATCGCCAATATCGCTATCTTTCAGTATTCTTTCAGTCTTTTTGCGCCGCCTGGTATGCTGATGAATTTTTGCAAGACAAGGAGGACAAAATCTTAAAACAACTTATCGAACGAAAGTCAATTCCCACCACCGCGCAAGTGTTGAAATTGCTTAATCAACTGCGCGAAGCCAGCCAACGACCACAACTTTTGATACAAGAAGGAGGTTCTCTATGAGTAACATTCAAACGATAATGAACAATGACTCAACCGGGCAGGAATTGGTCACATTTGCAGAAAGAACCGCGCAACAGCTGGTCGCAAACCAATTAACGCGCGGCCAGATTCGCAACATCTTCACCGAAGTGCGCAAAATCGAGTCGCTTTGGGAGGTGGACCAGGAAAAAGCCCTGCGCCGCCTGGTGATGCTCAAACCGAAAATGGATTACCAAACAGCGCGCATTCCACAAGTGCAACGGCTCAAAGAAGTTTTGAGCGAGGCGATTGACGAGGTTGTCAAAGGCAAAGACACCAAAGAGAAAGACGAACGCTTTAAGCGTTTCATGAACCTGTTCGAAGCCATTCTCGCCTATCACCGCGCCAGGGGCGGGCGCAATTAACATACAGGAGGCTATCATGGATAAACAAATTCAACTCTACGGACGTGTTTTCATCGAGGCGCATATCAAGGCCATCACGGGTTTGCACATCGGCGGCTCGAACACCGACCTGGAAATCGGCGGACTGGATAAAGCCGTCATCCGCAACCCGCTCACCAAGCGTCCCTACATCCCCGGCTCCAGCCTGCGCGGCAAGATGCGCTCGCAAATGGAGAAACTGCTCGGTCTGCCGCAAAACCGCAATATTGGTCAGGTGACCATTCACACCTGCAAAACCAAAGCCGACTTTGAGAAAAACGGCGGCTGCCCGGTTTGCACGGTCTTTGGCGTGCCTGCCGAAATGGATTACAACAATCACACCCGCCTGGTGGTGCGTGACGCGGAATTGACTGACGATAGCGCCCAGGCGCTGATTGACGCCCGCACTGACCTGCTCTACGGCGAACTCAAAACCGAAGTCGCCATAGACCGCGTGACCAGCGCCGCGACGCCGCGTACCCTGGAGCGCGTGCCAGCCGGGGCGGTTTTTGGTCCTGCCGAACTGGTCTTTGGCGTGTACGAAGCCGCCGACTTCGCCCGGCTGAAAGTCGTGACCGACGCCCTGCAACTGGTGGAAGATGATTACATCGGCGGGGCAGGCTCGCGCGGCTCGGGCAAGGTCAAGTTCGAGGGCATTCAGGTTTACGTCCGCAACGGCGGCGACTACAGCAATAAAATCTACTACCGCGAACAGCCCTTCGAGAGCGTGCAAGAACTCGCCAAAGAACTGCCGAAAATCCAGGAATGGCTCAAATCTCAAATTGCGGTTGCGTGAGGCGCTTATGAACCTCGAAACCTGGAGTCTCACCGGCTCGACCTTTCACTTTGGCGAGCAGGGGCTGGGACAGGAAGAGACGCGCGCTGTCTGGTCATCTGACAGCCTGTTTGCTGCTCTGGTGGCGCGGTTGGCTGTGCTGGAAGGCGCGCAGGCGGTGAAAGAGTGGATACAGTCCTTTGATGCTGGCGCGCCGTCCTTCTTGCTCACGTCGCTCTTCCCATTTGCGGGCGAGGTGCGCTTCTTCCCCGTGCCGCTGGCAGCGGCATTGCCCAATGACCAGCCCCTGCCAAAAGAAATCCGCCCCAAAGACCTGAAGCGCGTGCAGTTCGTCTCTGAAAGCCTGTACCGCGACCTGTTGACTGGCAAATCGCTGGTGGAAATTGAACCCGGAACGAAAAAACTGCACGGCGGCAAACTGTGGCTGACGCAAGACGAAGAAAAGTCACTCTCGAACCTTGCTCCAAAAGGAGAACTGCTGAAATTGTGGGAGATCGAAAAACGCCCGCGCGTCACGGTGGAACGCGCCACCAACTCCAGCACGCTCTTTCACACCGGCGCGGTGCATTTTGCCCCCGGCTGTGGGCTGTGGTTTGGCGTGCAATGGCAGGATGAGACGCGCAAGGCTCTTTTCGAGCGGCTCCTGCACGATTTGGGCGAGGCCGGTTTGGGCGCGGAGCGCAGCGCCGGCTACGGTAAAGGGAAATTCGAGCCAAAAGAAACGTTGGAACTGCCCGACCCGCGCGGGATGTGGACGACCCTCAGCCGTTACCTGCCGCGCCCGGAGGAGACGCCCGCCTTCAGCGGCGAGCGCGCCGCCTGGAAGGTGGAAACAGTCGGCGGCTGGCTCGATTCGCCCCAAAAGAGTGGCCAGCGCCGCCGCGCGCTCAACTTCGTGCAGGAAGGCGCCGTGTTGAGCCTGCCCGCCGGTCTTCAGCCGCCTTTTGGACGCCTGGAAGACGCCCGCCCGCGCTACAAAAGCGGGCCGGAATACCCCATCGAACACCCCGTCTACCGCTCTGGCCTGGCGGTGGCGGTCGGCTACGGAGGTGAGGCATGACCACACACAAACTCACCCTACGCACGCTCTCGCCGGTTCACATTGGCACGGGCGAGGAGTGGCGGCTGGGATTTGATTTTGTCCTTGCCAATGGACAAACCTGGATTTTCAACGAAGACGCCGTGTTGCAAGCCAAAGAATCGCAACTCAAACCCGATGGGCGCGGTCATTACCCCCTGCCCGGCGGTTTACTGACCGAAAAAGACCTCGATAACCCGAACTTGTTCCGCTACGTTTTGCGCGGACAGCCGCCCTCCGAAAAAGCCGATGCGCGCATGAAGCCGTTCATCAAAGACCCCTATGACCGGCCTTACATCCCCGGCTCGTCGCTTAAAGGCGCTTTCCGCACTGCCCTGGCATGGACAGGCTGGAACGAAGTGCGGATTCCGCGCCTGCGCCGCGAAGATATTGGACGCAGCCGCAGTTGGGCGGGCAACCCGCTCGAAAAGAAAATTTTCGGCAAAGACCCCAATTACGACCTGCTGCGCGCCATGCAAGTATCCGACCTGCACGGGCCGCAGAAGCCCGGCGAAGGGTTGATAGCGCTCAAAGCGCAGGTGCTTACCCAGAGCGCGGCGCAATCGCCCATCGGGTTGGAAGCGCTGGTCAGCGAGGTGGAATTTCACGGCTCGCTGACGATTGACGATGCGCTCTTCAAGCCAATGGCTGCCAGGTTGGGTTTTTCCGACCGCAAACGCTGGCTGGATGAACTCCTGCCGCGCGCCCAAAAACACAGCCGCGCCCGCCTGCAAAAACTGGTGGCCTGGTTCGAGAACGTCGAGCCGCCAGCCCCATCTGCCGAGCGGATTGCCCGCTTCTATCGTGACCTGCTGAGCGTCCAACTCAGTCCCAGGCAAGCCCTTGTGCAAATCGGCTGGGGCGCGGGCTGGGATGGCAAGACCTTCTGGACGCATTTGCAGCAGGACGAATATCTGTTCGAGCGGCTGGTGAGCGAATTTCGCCTGGATAAAGCCGGGAAGCGCAGCAAGCGCCAGATCGGAGACCCTTTCCCCACCTCGCGCCGGGTTGCCGTGAGCGGCAAAAAAGACGAAGCCAAGCCCGTTGCCCCCTTTGGCTGGGCGCTGGTGGAGATTGGGGATTGATGGATTTTCGGATTGACGGATTTTTGGATTAAAGATTGGAGCGTGCGATGAAACTCATCACTTTCTTGGGAACCGGAACATATAGCGAGACGGAGTATGTTTTGGACGGCCAGCCTCCGATCACGACGTGTTATGCGCCGGTGGCGTCTTGCCGTTTCGTTCAGGCGGATAAAGTAGTTGTCTTTGCTACCGAGCAGGCGGAACAGACGCACGCCCAGGCTTTGAAAGAAGCGCTGAAACTCCCCGATGAGAATATCCATTTTGTGCCTGTGCCAAAAGGCGCAAAAGAACCCGAACTGTGGGCAATCTTTAGCCGCGTGGCTGAAAATGTCGTTCCTGGCGAAGAATTGGCTTTCGATGTCACGCACGGTCTGCGTTCGTTCCCGCTAGTGGGCTTGCTGGCGGCAGCCTTCCTTCGAGTGGGGTTTGGTATTCAACTCAGGGCTGTCTTTTATGGCGCGTTCGACGTCCGTGACCAGTCCGTAATCCCTCACCGCACGCCAATGTTTGACCTGACGCCCATGCTCACCTTGCTGGAATGGGCGGCGGCTTCTGACCGCTTCAACCGTACTGGCGACTCGCGCTATTTTGCGTCGCTCCTGCGCGAAGAACAAAAACGATTGGCGCTTCAAGCACAAAAAAATCCTGCTCAATTAGCCAAAATTGGTCAGATTGGCAAACTGGCCAGCGCATTGACCAATCTTTCACAGTCTCTGTCTTTGATCCGCCCCCATCAAATCATGCAGCAGGCAGAACATCTCACCCTGCAAGCGCAAAATGCACTTTCTGTGCTTTCCCAAAGCAGCGCAGCCTTGCCTTTTCAAATGCTCTTCGACTCCACGCTGCAAGCCTATCGCCCCTTAGCCCTGGCTGACCCGACGGCAGACGCCCGGCAAGATTTGCTTATTCAACGCGAACTCATTCGATGGTATGCCCAACGCGAACACTGGATGCAGGCCGTTTCTCTGGCGCGTGAATGGCTGGTCAGTTGGCTGATGTTACAGTTGGGGATGAACAACCTCACTTCATTAAGCGACCGTCACCGCATTGAAGGTGTAGTCAATAGTGAAGCAGAAGAATTTCTCAAAGCAAAAAAGGAAAACCTGGCTTTTCAACCAGTGTTTCTTAAGTCCATTCCTGAACTGGATACGGCATTAGGTCTCTGGAAAGCCCTGACTGACACACGCAATGACATTGACCATGCAGGTATGCGCGAAAACCCCGAAACGCCTGAGAATCTTACAAAAAATATCACTACCTATATCGCAATGCTGAACGCGTTGCCGATTGGACATCCACAAGCACACACCCAAAACCTACAATCCTGAAATCCACCAATCCTCCAATCCAAAAATCCATCAATACTCCCATGTTAATCTCCCTCATCGGCGAACAGCCCATCCCCAACCTGCTGCCCATCCGCCACCTGAAAGCGGCGGAAAATCTCGTCGTCCACACTTCCAATGAAAACGCCAGCCTGAAGCCCGCCCAGCGGCTGAAGAAGTTGATTCCGCCTGAGTTGGAGGTTTCCTTGTTGACGGTGGATGCCTATCGCGTGGATAAAATCCGCGAGAAACTGGAAGAAGCCCTCAGCAACCGAAACGATGTCATCTTCAACCTGACCGGCGGTACCAAGCCGATGAGCCTGGCCGCGCTGGAGGTGGCGCGGGCGCGGCGGGCGACCTGTGTCTATTACCAGACCGAGGGCCAGCGCGGGCGCGAACAGCAGAGCAAGTTGTATTTTTATCGCTTCGACGATGCCGGGAATCTGGTTTTTGACCGTGCGGAAGCCCTGCCCGGCAATTTGATTAACCTGGATGACTACCTGCGCGCCCACCTGGAAGACTACCAAGAAACAGGGTTCGCTTCTGGCTCCGGCGGCGACATGGAAAAAGCGGTTTTTGCCGCGCTGAAGAGCGAGATGGATGAGATAAAGGCCAACATCAAGCCGCTGGGCATGAAAGACCAGGTTGAAATTGACCTGCTGGCGCGGCGCGGCAACAATGTGGCTGTGCTGGAAGTCAAAAGCGGCGGGCAGGGCAGCAACAAAAAGGCCCTCGACCAACTGACGACGATGGCCGCCCGCGAATACCTGGGAACCTATGCCACCCGTGTCATTGTCACCCACGCCGATGATGATTCGCGCTCTGGCTGGTATAAAGCCCTGGCGCGCGCCCTGCGCGTGGAAGTGGTGGAACTGCAGTATTCCCTGCAAAAGGGCCGCTTGCATGAGCAGGACGCCCGCAATTTGCGTCAACGATTGAATGAAATTTTGCCTCTAAAAAGCGCCGAATAATTTTGTGTCGCAACCCCCAATCTCCAATCTAAAATCCCAAATCGGAAATCGAAAATGATTTTATTGAACTTCTCCCACCCCATCACCCCTGAACAAAAGGCGCAAATCGAAGCGCTGACCAAAAACCCGCTGGAGCAAATCATCCCCCTGCCCATTCACTTCAAGCAGGATGAGCCCTTCCTGCCGCAGTTGCGCGAAATCCTCCAAACCGTCACCTTTACCCCCGAAGAGTGGCAGACCGCGCCCATCCTCGTCAATTTGCCCTCCTACAACTACATCGCCGCCATCACCCTGGCGGAATTGCACGGGCGCATGGGATACTTCCCGCCCATCCTGCGGCTCAAGCCGGTGGAAGGCGCCATCCCGCCGCGCTTCGAGGTGGCGGAGGTCATCAACTTGCAGGCAGTGAGGGACGAGGCGAGGAGGATGAGATTTTAGGATTGGAGGATTTTGGGATTGGAGGCGTGATGGATGATAAGATGTTGAAGGCGCGGACGAAGGATTTTGCCCTGCGGGTGATTCGGTTGGTGGAGGCGTTGCCCCGTAAGTTGAGTTCCGATGTGTTGGGGAAGCAGCTGCTCCGCTCGGCGACTTCGGTGGCAGCCAATTATCGCGCCGCGTGCCGGGCCAGGTCGCAGGCGGAGTTTGTGTCAAAACTTTCGATTGTGGTCGAAGAGGCCGATGAAAGCCTGTTTTGGCTGGAGCTGATGGCCGAATCGGGCCTGGTGGAAGCCAGCCGTTTGCAAGAGTTGATGAAGGAAGCCGATGAGTTAACCGCTATTTTTGTCGTTTCACGCGCTACGGCGAGGAAAAATGTCCGCAAATAACCCCCCAACCCCTCAATCCGACAATCCCTCAATCCACCAATCCGACAATCCTCGCGATTTGCTCTCCCTCGTCCTCACCCTCCGCCCGCTCCAAATCCCCCCCGGCCGCGCCGAGTTCCCCCGCTGGTGGGGACGGGCCTCGCAAGCCGCGCTGCTCGACCTCGTCCGCCGCGCCGACCCCGCCCTGGCGGAAGCCCTGCACGCCTCGCCCCAATCGCCAATCGAAAATCCAAAATCGTCAATTGCAAATCCTCTTCGCCCTTACACCGCTTCGACCCTGATGGGCAAATTCGACCGTGAGAACGGCGCACCCTTGCTGAACGAAACCTACTCGCTGCGCTGGACTTCGCTCACGCCGTCTCTGACCGCCCTGCTGGCGGGATTCGCCCAATCGGCGCCGGGGACGACGCTGGAGCTGGATCACATACCTTTCCGCATGGAGACGGCGGATTTAACGGGAGCCAGCCCCTGGTCGGGGAGTGATTCGTTCGCCGCGCTGGGCACCCGATTCCTGCCTGGGGCAGAGATTCCGCGCCGGGTGACGTTCCAGTTCACCAGTCCGGTCGTCTTCAAAAGCGGCGGGATTTCTCATCCCCTGCCGACGGCTTCGCTGGTCTTCAACAGTCTCATCGAGAAGTGGAATGCCTTTGCGCCGCTGGCGTTGATGCCCGAACTGCGCCGCTATGCCGAGGAGTGCCTGGCGGTGAGCCGCTTCGACCTGGAGAGCCGCCCCGTGCCGCTCAAGGAGGGCGGGCTGCGCATCGGCGCGGTGGGACAGATTACCTTTACCGCCACGAATTTCGACCGCTTCTGGCTGGGGCAGGTTCACGCGCTGGCGGCATTTGCGCTTTACGCGGGCATCGGCGCGGGGACGACGTATGGGCTCGGGCAGGCACGATGGGAGGATTGAGGGATTGAAGGATTGAAGGATTGAAGGATTGAAGGATTGAAGGATTGGAGGATTGAAAATCCCCAAATCCAAAAATCCTAAAATCCTCAAATCCCCAAATCCTAAAATCCCAAAATCCCAAAATCCCCAAATCTCCCGCACCTTAACAACGCTGAAGGAGGGTTTCATGCCAGCCTTATATCTTGTAGAACAACAGACCAAAATCCGCATTCGCAACCGCCGCGTGCAGGTGGAACGCGACCTCTCGCCCGATTCGTCGAATCCGGCATTCCCTCAATCCCAAAATCCCGAAATCCTCCTCTCCGTCCCTCTCGCCCAGGTGGAGCAGGTGGTCATCTTTGGCAATGTCGGTCTCACCACGCCCGCGATAGACGCCTTCCTGGCGCAGAATACCGAGGTGGTGTTCCTGAGCCAGCGCGGAGAGTATCGCGGGCGGCTGGTGGGGCAGGCGACGCCGCATGTCCCGCTGCGCCGGGCGCAGTATGCCCGCAGCGGCGACCCGGCCTTTGCGCTGGAGATGGCAAAGGCGTTCGTGCGCGCCAAACTCCAGCATCAACGCGCCCTGCTTCAGCGTCATAACCGCGAGCGCGGCGACGCGGAGATAGAAGCCAGCCTCGCCAGCCTGGCGCAAGCCCTGGACGAGGTGGAGCGCAAAACGGTGCTCTCTTCGCTGTTGGGCGTGGAGGGCGCTTCTACGGCGGCGTATTTCAGGGGACTGCGGCGGCTGTTCGACCCAAAATGGAAGTTCGATGACCGCAACCGCCGCCCCCCGCGCGATCCGGTCAACGTCCTGCTCTCGTTTGGCTATACCCTGCTGGCAGAAGCCTGCTCCAGCGCCGCTCAAACGGCCGGGCTGGACCCGTATGCCGGGTTCCTGCACGAGGTGGCGTACAACCGCCCGGCGCTGGGACTGGATTTGATGGAAGAGTTCCGCCCGGTGGTGGATGGGATTGTGCTGTGGTGTCTGAACGGCGGTCAACTGACGCCCGAAGACTTTACGCCTGGCCCGCCCGAACGCCCCATTATCTTGGGCGCCCAGGGTCAGCGCCGTTTTTTGCAGGCTTACGAAAACCGCATGGAGATGAAGTTCACGCATCCGCTGCGCGGATTGCAGTTCTCTTTGCGCCAATGTCTCATTGAGCAGGCGCGGCAGGTGGCGGGGTGCATCCAAAGCGGCGAGCCGAATTTCAGGGGGATGGGGTTCAGGTGAGGATTGAGGGATTTTTGGATTGGAGGATTGACGGATTTTTGGATTGGAGATTGGAATGGCGGAACGGGCTTTTTTTGTGCTGACGTATGATATTGCCGACCCGAAGCGCCTGGCGAAGGTGGCAAAGGCAATGGAGGCGGTGGGCGAGCGGGTGCAGGATTCGGTCTTCGAGGCGTATCTGAACGAGGCAGAGTTGGAAAAACTGCTCAAAAAGATGAAAAAGGTGATGGATGAAGCCGAAGACAGTCTGCGGATTTATGCGCTCTGCGCCGCTTGCCGGGCAAAAGTCCGCTGTGAGGGGCAGGGCAAGGTGACGCCGCCCCCGCAGGCGATGATTGTATGAGCCTTTTGCGTACCCCCCGCCTGAAATTGCCCGAAAATGCCCCCAAACGCAGGGGGGGTACGCGGATTGAGCCGTTGTCTTGATTTTTCTGCAAAGCGCTTTCGATTTTTGCAGGAGGTTATGATAAAATATGAGCTGTATGGCTGTTCCCTTTACGATTTTGAAGCCTGCGTTCGGGCGAATCGGAAGGGGGTCAGAATCAAAAAATGCCCGTCAGGGCATTAAGACCTCTATTATGTTTACGAGATCCCTTTCTTTTCTGAGGATCTGTCAGAATCAAAAAATGCCCGTCAGGGCATTAAGACGAAGAAGATTCAATTCCTCAATTTCTATTTTTTCAGGAAAGTCAGAATCAAAAAATGCCCGTCAGGGCATTAAGACCATTCACAGTCTGTTAACGAGCGATCCCCCAAACCTTACAGTCAGAATCAAAAAATGCCCGTCAGGGCATTAAGACCTTCTATCTCGATCTGTTCCCAGTCATCTTCTTTCGTCAGAATCAAAAAATGCCCGTCAGGGCATTAAGACGCTCCATACGGCGTGCCGTCGTTGATGTGCATCGCCTCGATAAGGTCAGAATCAAAAAATGCCCGTCAGGGCATTAAGACCACTGGTGGTGGATATTTGAAAAGATTTATTGTTCTTTGGTCAGAATCAAAAAATGCCCGTCAGGGCATTAAGACGCTGCAGAGGGACCTTTCCTGATAATTTTCTTCATTTTTGTCAGAATCAAAAAATGCCCGTCAGGGCATTAAGACGCAATTCGGACGGCAATCCCTTTGAGGAGGCAACTTTCAGTCAGAATCAAAAAATGCCCGTCAGGGCATTAAGACTCATACACGATGCGCCACTTTTTCGGCTCGATGCCGTCAGTCAGAATCAAAAAATGCCCGTCAGGGCATTAAGACTCACCCCCAACCCAGGAATTTTTGACATTTCTAGAAGTCAGGTCAGAATCAAAAAATGCCCGTCAGGGCATTAAGACGTATAAACCATTTTGCACCAAGAATTTCTTGGCGAATTTCAGTCAGAATCAAAAAATGCCCGTCAGGGCATTAAGACCCTTATCCTTCCAGCAGTCGCCCGCGTTGGCGTAAAGGTCAGAATCAAAAAATGCCCGTCAGGGCATTAAGACACAATCTCTCCTTCTTCATTCTCAGCGATAACAATCGTGGTCAGAATCAAAAAATGCCCGTCAGGGCATTAAGACTTTTATCGTCCAAGAAAATTGGAATTTTTTGCATTTTTAGGTCAGAATCAAAAAATGCCCGTCAGGGCATTAAGACTTGACATACTGTTAATTCAATATTCTCCCTTGATGTATTTACGGGTCAGAATCAAAAAATGCCCGTCAGGGCATTAAGACCATAAAGATTTTGAAGCAGACTTATCGCCTCCTCCACCCAGTCAGAATCAAAAAATGCCCGTCAGGGCATTAAGACTTGAGGTTATGGCGGATGACATACGCCAGCGGGTCATCGTCAGAATCAAAAAATGCCCGTCAGGGCATTAAGACAAATCGGAATATTTTTGATAACGCCGCTCTGCAACCCAAAGGTCAGAATCAAAAAATGCCCGTCAGGGCATTAAGACTCGCTATAAACTCTTGCTTTTACTCCCCCCCCGTCGGGGTCAGAATCAAAAAATGCCCGTCAGGGCATTAAGACTGCGCCCCCCATGCATCCATTTCGTCAATCGTAAAATCAGGTCAGAATCAAAAAATGCCCGTCAGGGCATTAAGACCCGCCAACTGTGGCGACAACAAGCCCGAGCAGTGCATCGTCAGAATCAAAAAATGCCCGTCAGGGCATTAAGACTATCCGCTGGTCGCCTCCGCATATCATGACGCAGACGTCGCCACAGTCAGAATCAAAAAATGCCCGTCAGGGCATTAAGACCTCCATATAGCGCCAGAACAATGACTGCACCCACCAGGACGGTCAGAATCAAAAAATGCCCGTCAGGGCATTGGATTTTCGGATTGCAGATTTCAGATGCAGGACGAGCCAATCGGCAATCCGCCAATCGTCAATCGTCATTCGGGCATTGGATTTTCGGATTGCAGATTTTAGATGGATGACGAGCCAATCGGCAATCCGCCAATCGTCAATCGTCATTCGGGCATTGGATTTTCGGATTGCAGATTTCAGATGCAGGGCGAGCCAATCGGCAATCCGTCAATCCGCCAATCGTCATTCGGGCATTGGATTTTCGGATTGCAGATTTCAGATGCAGGGCGAGCCAATCGGCAATCCGTCAATCGTCAATCGTCATTCGGGCATTGGATTTTCGGATTGCAGATTTTAGATGGAGGACGAGCCAATCGGCAATCCGTCAATCCGTCAATCGTCAATCGTCATTCGGGCATTGGATTTTTCGATTTGCGATTGCCGATTGACGAGTGTGGATGAAGAAAGTCAGCGCAGCTGAAAAATCGGCAATCTAAAATCAGCATTCGAAAATCATGCGTCAGAATCAAAAAATGCCCGTCAGGGCATTAAGACACAAGCGGGAATCCCCCACGAACCTGCACTTCGGAATGCGCGTTTAACGGTTCAACTCGTTCGCCGTATCCTCCATCTGCTTCAGCACCGCGGGCGCCTGCTCCTCCGTCCAATCGGGGTGGCGGATGGTATCGAACATATCGCTGAAACCGTCCGCAAGCACAACGCGCACCACGCGCCACGACGCCAGTTTCGGCGTCATCCGCCCGGCAGGGAGCAGAGTCACCGCCTGCGCCCATTGCGGATGTTCAGCCTCATAGCCGGCGAGCAGGCTCAAGGTCGAAGCGCGAAGCGGCAGCAGACCCGTGCTTTGCACCCAGCGCGCCTGAGTCTCCGCCCCAAGCATCCAGCGGATGAACAGCCACGCCGCCAACTGAGTCGCCTCATCCGACTCGAACACCACGAACGACGACCCATACACCGCAAACGCGCCTCCCTCAGGACCCGGGAACGGCAGCACAACCCACTCATCCCTGCCGCCCAGCGCCCCAAACGCCCGCGCATACTCGGCGAACTCCTCCAGGCTGGCGCTCACGAACAACGCCTGCCGCCCGGCAAACCGCTGAGGCGCAGTCAGAGCGGGCGAAGGCACCCACGCACAACCTTTCCGCTGTAACGCCTTCAGAAACTTGAAGGCTTCGACATTCTCCGGCGAAACAAAACGATACCCCTCCCCCTCCTGCACCCCGCCGCCAAACGCAAACAACCAGCCCAGCGGCGTCATCGCATGAGTATCAATCAGCCAGCCGCCAAGCGCATCGTTATTCGGGTCGGCGTCGCCTGCCAGCGCCTTGTTTGCCGCGCACGCCTGCTCCTCGAACTCCAAAGAAGTTTCGGGTGGAGAGAAAAACCCAAGTTCACGCGCCCAGGTTTGATTGTAGAGAATGAAGCGCCCCGTCCGCTGGGCAGGCATGCCCAGGCGCACGCCGTCCGCCTCATCCTGCATCCAAACCACCGTCGGAAATTCCGACATCTCCAGCGCGCTCATGCCATAATCGGGGTCGCGCAGATAAGGGTTCAGGTCGGTCACCGTCTCCCGCCAGGCAAGCGCATGTTCGGGCAGAGCAACCGCCATACTGGGAAGCGCGCCGTTTCGCAGCGCGGCGTCGGTCTGCGCGAACAACTCACTGAAATTCCCTTTCCCCTCCGCGCGGACCACGATCCCCCATTCGTTGACCGCATTGAACTGCGCGACCTGCAAATCGAACAGACTCGCCTCCGCGCCGAACCACGGATGCCATACTGTGACCTGCACCCCGCGCAGCGCCTCCTTCTCGACCTTCAACCTGCTGACTGTTTCTGCGGGCGTTTGCGCCGCCGACGGCGTTTCCGTCGCGGCGGGAGGCGGGGTCTGCGTCGCCGGGGCGAGGGGCGTGGGAGGCGCACAGGAAGATAGCAGGAAAAAGAAAAAGAGGGAAAACGCTAAAAGTTTTTGAAGTGTTCGCATGAGTTACCTGAACGTGAGTCCGGGATTACCGATGAACTGCGGAGAAAAAACATAGAACAACCTCCGCGAACTCCGCGCGGTGAAACGTTCTCCCGCCCTGATGTGGAAGTTAATACGCCACCATCGGAATCGGCGTAAAGAGCAGAAGAAAGACCAACAGCATGAAGAAACCAAGCGCGCGGCGCGGCGGGTCGAGCGGTGTGATGTCATCCAGCGGCTGGGTGCGGACGTTGCCCAGCCAGAACAGGATGAACACCCACAACAGCCAACTGAAATTGAACGACCCGAAGGAAAAGGTCAGCAGGGCGGGCAGAAACATCAAGGCAATCAGCGCGCCCATCGCAATCGGGAAGATGCGGCGCGCCTTCTCGCCGAAGAGACCGTACGCCACATGACCGCCGTCCAGCGTGCCAACCGGGACGAGGTTGAGCGCGGTCACAAGCAGACCCGCCCAGCCCGCCAGCGCCACCGAATCAAGCTGCACGTCCAACCCGTTGAAGGGGATGGGCTGACCGGAGAGGAAATAACGAATCCAATACAGGACAGGCGACATCCCATTGAAGCTTGCAGGTTCGGGGAGCAGTTTCCCGAAGACCACAAATTTGGCGAAGAGGTAAAAGAGCGAATTGCCCTCCAAAAAGCCGGAAGCGCCGCCCGGCAGTTGCTCGATGGGTCCCAGCGGGGAGAGGGAAAGCCCCAAAAACAGCACCGGAATGGCAACCACCAGCCCGGCAATCGGTCCCGCCACTCCCACATCGAACAGGATGCGCTTGTTCTTCGGGATGCCGCGCATGGCGATGAAAGCGCCCAGGGTGCCGAGCGGGCTGATGAGCGGAGCAGGGATGAAAAACGGCAGGGTCGCAGGGACGCCATAGTAGCGGCAGGCAAGGTAATGTCCCATTTCGTGAGCGAGCAGGATGCCCATCATGCTCAGGGCAAAGGGCCAGCCAGTGAAGATGTTCTTGAGCAAAAGCATCAGCGGGAAGGAGCCGTCTGCCGGCATGGCTTCGGGCGGCACGTCCACACCCGTCAGCAGCATACTGAAGACGGTCAGGACGAAGAGGATGACATGGACATAGAGGCGCGTGTTCGGTTGAGGGATGGGAGGCATCTGCGTCAAATAGATGACCTGCACCTCCCCTTCCTTGCGAAACAGCGGCGTGAGACCATACGG
Organism: Chloroflexota bacterium; assembly: GCA_039961775.1. Classification (GTDB taxonomy): domain Bacteria; phylum Chloroflexota; class Anaerolineae; order Anaerolineales; family Villigracilaceae; genus Defluviilinea. Next base: position 463 of record JABRVZ010000101.1, on the reverse strand, counting down.
TCGGACCCACTCTGCCAGTTGGTCATACGCAGAAGCGGTATCTTCACTGAAGAAATGTCCGCGATAACGGAGGAGCCATTTGCCCGGGTCGCCGGTTGTGACATCCTCAAAGCGGAAAACGCGGGAGACATAGTTGTTCAGAACTTCGAAATCGGGCAGTGACATGAAACACCTTTGGGGAGAGCAGAGCGCTCGTCAAAAAATAGGCGGGAGTGGATGGGAGTCGAACCCACCGCGGCTCGCAACGCGACCCGCCACAGGTTTTGAAGACCAGGAAGCCCACCGGGACCTAACCACTCCCGGCGTCAAGGATACTCGAAGGAAGGGGGGAATGCAAGCAGGATTATCAGAAAGAATTAAGTGACTAGTACATCAACAAGTTAAAGATGTAGGGTAGTGATCTTTAAAAACGATACGAGCGTCATCAACGGTAAAGTTCCAACGGATGCTGGCATTCTTGGCA
>JABRVZ010000100.1:0-8295 GCA_039961775.1 Chloroflexota bacterium | reverse complement strand
CCGCCCACCGCCATCCCCAATTCCGCCACACAGACCGCGCAGGCATGCGAGAAGATTTCCTACACAGTGCAGGAAAACGACACGCTCTCCAGCATCGCCGCAAACTACAACGTCCCGCAGGAAGCGATTAAGTTCTACAACGGGCTTTCCAGCGATAACGTCTTCGTCGGAGTGCCGATCATCATCCCGCTTTGCGAACGATTCGCCACGCCAGGACCTACTCCCACGCCGACGCTACCGCCTCCCTACCCCGCCCCCAACCTGCTTCTGCCTGCGGACGGCGCCGCCTTCACCCTCGCCAATGACGTGGTGACTCTGCAATGGGCGTCCATCGGCACCCTGCGGGAAAACGAGGCGTATCAAATCATCATCGAAGACGTGACCACCCAGCAGGGCGTGCGCGTGACCGATTACGTCACCGACACCAAGTACATCATCCCCACCTCCCTGCGCCCAAACGATAACCTGGCGCACGTCTTCCGCTGGTGGGTGACCACCGTCCGCCAGAACGGCGTGGACGCCCAGGGACAACCCATCTGGGTCTCTGCGGGCGCCGTCAGCGAGAAGCGCGTCTTCTCGTGGGTGGGTGTGGCAGTGCAAAACACACCCAGACCGTAACCATCTCGCCTCAGCCGGGAAGTTCACCCAACCGCCATGTCAGAAAGACGCAAGCAGAAGGATGTGGCGGTTTTTTTATTTGGAGCATCCGCATGGACATTCGTTCCTACAACAAAGACGCCTGGAACAAACAGGTACAGGAAGGCAACCGCTGGACACAACCCGTTGACTCAGAGACCATCGCAAGAGCGCGCCGCGGCGATTTCAGCATTGTCCTGACCGAGAACATCCCCGTGCCAAAGCGCTGGTTTCCCCCGCTTCAAGGCGCGGACGTACTGTGTCTCGCTTCGGGAGGCGGGCAGCAGGGACCTGTTCTCGCGGCGGCAGGCGCAAACGTAACCGTCTTCGACAACTCCCCAGCCCAGTTGAAACAGGACCAACTTGTGGCGGAGAGGGAAGCGCTGACTCTCAAAACGGTGGAGGGCGATGCGGCGGACTTGTCCGCATTTGCAGACGGGTCATTCGACCTGATCTTCAATCCCTGCTCCACCGTCTTCATGCCCGACGTGCGGGCGGTGTGGCGGGAATGCGCCCGCGTCCTGCGCCCCGGCGGGATTCTGATGACCGGCTCGATGAACCCGGTGCATTACATTTTCGACCTGTACAAGATGGACGAGGGTGTGCTGGAAGTGGCGCATCAAATCCCCTACTCCGACCTGACCAGCCTGCCCAAAGAAGACCTGGACGAGCAGATGGAAAAAGGCTTGCCCGTGGAATTCGGTCATTCGTTAACCGACCTGCTCGGAGGTCAGTTGGACGCGGGGTTTGTCATCACAGACTTGTATGAGGATTACATGCTCGAATCGCCCCTGCATCACTATCACCCCAGTTATATTGCAACGCGGGCGGTGAAACTGGGTCGTATGCCGAACGTTGTGTAAATTCGTGCTGCGAGATTAATCTCGCGCCACTCTTGCTCGTGAAAACGCGGCTGTAAATGCAACCGCAGGGCTGAGTTCAGCCCTGCGGTTTTTTTACCGGTGTATCGAATTACGGCAGTTCGTTGACGCGGTCAGTGCCGGGAGGCGAGACCGGGCTGAAGGTGCCGAGGAAGTTGATGAACGCCTGCAGGTCGTTGCCGCCATCGAGTTTCGGCGCTGTGACCTCGCGGAAGACGGTGAAGTTATCGCCGCCGTCGGCAAGGAAGTTGTTCACAGTGACCATGTAGGTGGCGCCCGGATCGAGCGGAACACCGTTCAACTTGACGTTGGTGACCGAGACGCTCGTGCAGTTGCCGCCGCTGATCGTCTTCGCCAGGTCATACGTGAAGCCCTGCGAGACGCCCAAATGCAGGAACGGGCGGCTGGAGCCTGTCGGCTGACACTGTTGTTCGAGCACGGCAATAATCTGAGCGCCGGTCATCGGGAAGGTTTTCAGGGTATTGCCGAACGGCTGAACCGCAAACGCTTCCCCAAAGGTGACCACGCCATCCCCCTCGCCTGCTGATTGGGCATATCGCAAGTCAGCGCGCAAGCCGCCGGGATTCATGAAGGCAATCTGCGCGCCGCTGGCGGAGGTCGCCCACAGCTGGGCATCGGCAATCAGGTTGCCAAGCGGCGATTCGACTCCGCGGTCGGAGCCGGGCGGGTTGCCGCCGCGAACAATGTCTGTAGTGATGCGACCCACCGGGGTGTTGCCAGCCGCCGCGTAGAGAGGCTGCCACTTGTTGATGACCGCGGTAATCGCCGGGTCGGGGGTGAGCGCCGCACGGTCTACCAGATGATTCTGAGCGGTGCTCAGGTCGCGGCGGACGTCGTTGGTGCGGCGGTCGAGAACCAGTTCCAGTTCCGAGACGATGCGCCCATAGGAGTAGGCGCTCGTGACGATACGCGGCTGACCAGCCGCATCGGGCAGCAGACAGTTGTATGGCAGGTGTGTGTGCCCGGTGACAATGGCGTCAATTTCGGGGTCGAGCGCGTCGTTGATGGTGACGATGGGACCCGAGATGCCCACACAGGCGTTGAAGTCTCCCGGAGGAGGCGTTTGCGAACCGCCCTCATGCAGGAGGACGATGATGGCTTCCACGCCCTGCGCCTTGAGGACCGGCACGAGTGCATTGGCGGTTTCCGCCTCGTCGAGGAAGTCCCAGCCCTGAATACCGGCGGCAGCGACCAGCGTATCGGTCGCTTCGAGAGTCATACCAATAAAGCCGACTTTCACGCCGTCCACATTGGTAATCCAGTACGGCGGCAAGGGTGTTTCGCCGGTGGTCTCATTGACCACGTTGGCGGCAAGCCACTGGAAGTCCGCGCCCACAAAAGGTTCGGAGGGGAAGTAACAGCCGTCCACGGGATGACATCCGCCGTTCTGCATGCGGAGCAGTTCGGTGACGCCCTCGTCGAACTCATGGTTGCCCACGCTGGACACGTTCAGCCCCATCGCGTTGAGCGACTCGACCGAAGGCTCGTCGTGGAAGAGACCGGAAAACGCCGGCGAACCGCCGATCAAATCACCTGCGGCGACTGTCAGGCTGTTTGCATGACCGGCGCGCAACTCCTTGAGTTTGGCGGAGAGATACTCGCCGCCGCCCGCCGCAATGCCATCCACCGTGCCAGCCTCATTGGGCAGGACATGCCCGTGATAGTCGTTGAACGCCAGCAGTTGGAGATTGACCAGTTGGTACGGCGGATCCACAATCGTACCGCCGCCGAAGTCATCCAGCACGGCGCCGCGTGCGCCGATGAACCACAAACCAATGTAACCGCCCTTGTCATAGAACTTCCACGATGTGATGTCGCGCGTTCCGAGCAACTCATCGTTGCGATACACCTCCACCATGCCGTTGCCGTAGGCAATGGCGCGGAAGGTATCGCCGTTTTGGAACACAGCGGGAATGTCATCGCCATATTTGATCCAGCCCTTGGGCCATTCCCACGTCCACACCTGAACGACTTGATTTTGAGCATCATAGAGCGCTTCGATTACACCATTCCCCCACGTCTTATTGCTTTGCGCTTTGAGCAAGAGAATTTGCTCCGGAGCGGTTGCGCTCACGTTTACAAACGTGACAAACGCCTCCTGATCCACACCAAACGCTTCTTTCCAATAGATGTCAGAGTTCGCATCGTTGCTCTGCACGCGCAATTGCTGATTCACAATGCGGTACTTGGCCCGGTTGCCAGACCAGTTACTGCCAAGCCCGCCGTTTGCGCGGTTGAAATCATCGAGCACTTTCACGTCCGGCGGGTAAACCGCCTGGGCAGAAGCGGCGATGGGGATAAGAAGCATCGAAAGGATCAGCAGGACAGAAAACAAGCGGACAGTCCTTTTCATACAAATCTCCTCTACATGTTTGAAATGCGATTTGAAACTCCGGTTTGCTTGTTCCCCTGGTTTATCTTTCCGCTTCACCTCCTTTCCGCCAAGTCAATAAACTTTAAGCCGTAACTCAATTATACATACGAATTCAATCCAAACTTAAATATCAGACTATGAAAAGGTTACAGGCTGTTTAACACCCGCTGAGCCGACGCCAGAATCTCCAGCGTCTCCAGCAGTTTGGACTTCCAATTTTCCCCAAACGAACACCAATAGGACGACTTTCCGCCTCGCACCCCCGGACCGAGATCTGCCAGCCGCTTCCCATCCTTTTCCTGCGCTGAAAGCGGATACCGCAACACGATCTGCCCTGCCTCCCAACTGACGGAAGCCAGCCCAGCCCGCTCCGCCCGCAGTTTGACCCGCATCTGATACAGCAAATTCGCCGCCATCTCCGGCAGCGGACCGAAACGGTCGTTGAATTCCGAAGCCAGCGCCTCGATCTCCGTCTCGTCGCGCAAATCGGCGATGCGGCGGTAGAGACGCAGACGCAACTCCTGGTCTGCGATGTAATCGGCAGGGATGCCCACCGCCAGCGGCAAATCCACGTTGACAGGCATGGACAAAGGCAGGTCAAACGTCGAACGCGGTTGCGGCAAGCCTTCCCCGCTGACGTTTGGCGGTTGACCTGTGAAGGCTCTTATTCGCCTCACGGCATCCGCCAGCAGACGCGTATAAAGGTGAAAGCCCACCGCCTGAATATGACCGCTCTGGCGCGTGCCGAGCAGTTCGCCCGCCCCGCGAATCTCCAGGTCGCGCATGGCAATCGAATAGCCCGCGCCCAGCTGCGTGTTCTCGGCAATGACCTCCAGCCGCTGCTGCCCTTCGGGAGTGGGGGAAAGTTTTCGGTGGCGGAAAAAGTACGAGTAGGCGCGCGCCGCTCCCCGTCCGACTCTGCCGCGCAGTTGATAGAGCTGCGCCAGCCCAAAGGTATCGGCGCGGTCCACAATGAGGGTGTTCGCGTTCGGGATGTCCAATCCCGATTCGATGATGGTTGTCGAGAGCAGGATGTCCGTCTCGCCCGCGTTGAAGCGGCGCATCACCTCCGCCAGTTGATGCTCGGGCATCTGCCCGTGACCGATGTCCACGCGCGCCTCAGGGACAAGTTGATTCAGGTGCGCCTTCATCGCCTCGATGGTCTGCACGCGGTTGTGGACGAAGAAGACCTGCCCGCCGCGTTCGAGTTCGCGCAGAATTGCCTGCCGCACCAGTTTCGGCGAGTACGGACCGACGTGCGTAACGATGGGCAGGCGCTCCTCGGGCGGCGTATTGAGATTGGAAATATCGCGGACGCCGGTCAGCGCCATGTAGAGCGTGCGCGGAATAGGTGTGGCAGTGAGCGTCAGCACATCCACCTCCGTGCGAAGTTTCTTGAGGTGCTCCTTGTGCGTCACGCCAAAACGCTGTTCTTCGTCAATCACCACCAGCCCCAAATCCTTGAACTGCACATCGCTGGAGAGCAGGCGGTGCGTGCCGACCACAATGTCAATCTCGCCCTTTGCCAGCCCGTGAAGGATTTCGGTCTGTTCGCGCGGCGTGCGGAAGCGCGAAAGCATCTCCACCTTCACAGGGAACGCGGCGAGCCTCTGCATAAAAGTCTCATAATGCTGCTGCGCCAGCACCGTCGTCGGCACCAGGATGGCAACCTGCTTCCCGTCCATCACCGCCTTGAAGGCGGCGCGCAAAGCGACCTCCGTCTTGCCGTACCCTACATCGCCGCACAACAGACGATCCATCGGGCGCGGCGATTCCATATCACGCTTGATTTCCGCCAGGGCGCGTTTCTGGTCTTCCGTCTCCACATAAGGGAAGGAGTCTTCCAATTCCTTTTGCCAGGGCGTATCGGGCTTGAAGGCGTACCCCTGCGTCACAGTGCGCCGCGCATAGAGGTCGAGCATCTCCTGCGCCACCTCCAGCACCGCCTGCTTCACGCGCCCCTTCTTCTCATGCCACTCCTGCCCGCCCAGCCGGTCCAGCGCAGGCACAGCCCCCTCCGCCCCCACGTAACGCGTCAGACGGTCTGCCTGATGGACCGGCACGAACAACTGCCCGCCGCCCTCATATTCCACCGCCAAAAACTCGCGCGGATGTCCGTCCAGTTCGCGTTGAACCAAGCCGCCAAAGCGCCCAATGCCATGATCAATATGCACCACATAATCGCCCACCCGCAAATCGGCATACACCGACTCGGGCGTCTCGGCGGCGGGGCGCTGGCGCGTGCGCGGCTGCGGGCGTTCCCAGCCAAAGATCTCAGAGTCGGTCAGCAGGTGAAGGGGAGAATCGCCCCGCAGGACAAACCCCTCGGATAACAACGCTTCAACAAATACAGGCTGATGGGACTCCGCCCTCAAAACGCTCGACTCCGCCCAAAGTTCCTCCAGCCTCTTCGCCTGACGCGACACGATGAGCACCGCTTCATTTCTGGACACCAGACCTGCCGCGTGCTCGACGAAGGGCTTCAACCTGCCTGCAAACCTTTCGTCATGCCCGAAGCGCTCTCCCAGCCCGCCCTCCGCCGCAGACGAGTCACCGATGAGGGCTGTCGAATGTCCCAGTTCCAGCGTGACGCGTCCGTGCAGGTCATCGTGCAGTTCCGACCAGGGAATATAGGGCAGCGGGAAATCCTCCGGCAGAGTCCCCTCTGCGATGCTCTCCCGCCTGAATTTGACCGCCTGCTCCTCTACCTCCGCCGCCATGCTCTCCACCACAGACAGGTCGTCAATCAACGCCACCGCCTTTTGCGGGAGATAATCGAGCAGGCTGGCAGGCTGGCTGTGCAGCAACGGGATGTGAAATTCCGAGTATTCGGCGTTTGTCTCTTCGGCTCCCAACTGCCGGGCAATGAATTCTTTGGCAGGGGTGACAAGCACGGCATCCAATTTCTCGACGGTGCGCTGGGTGGCGGGGTCGAAGCGGCGGATGGTTTCGATTTCGTCGCCGAAGAACTCCACGCGGACGGGCAGGCTTTCGGCAGGAGTCCAGATGTCGAGAATGCCGCCGCGCTTCGAAAATTGACCCGGCTCCAGCACAGTATTGACGCGCTGGTAACCAATCTCCGCCCATTGATGCGTCAAGGCATCGGGCTGGGCGGTCTGATTGAGGGACAGCCGTTTGCACGCCTTGAGAAAGTCGCGCCGCGGCAGGGTGCGGGTCATCAGCGAGCGGACAGAGGCGACCAGAATGGGCGGCGTCTGGGGTTTTTGGGCAAAGGGCAGGTGATATTCGGAGAGGGCAATCAGTGTTTGCAGGCGTTCGCGCCTTGTGGCAACGCCCCAGGCGGCTTGTTCGTAAAAAAGCGGATTTGGCTCGGCAAAATGATAGCGCGGCGATCGGACCCAAAACCCAAGTTCATCGAAGAGGGAAAGCGCATGGTCGGCGCGGTCGGTGACAAGGAGGATGGGGCGGTTCAATTCCTGATGCAGGGCGGCAAGAACCGGCAGGCGCGCAGAGCGGGGCAAGCCCAGGCCGGGGATTTGTCCGCCGGATTGGATTTGCCTCAGCAATTGCTGAAATTCAGGCAGGGAACGAATTGCATCGAGGATGAGTTGCATGGAAGATCTGCCGCTACAAAACAGGGCTACTGTTCTTTAACCCCCCCATTGAAATCGTTCATTGCCTTGTTCAAGCCGTGCGTCACAAACGCCAGAACAGCGTCCGCGCCGCGATCCAGGATGAGCGAAAGTTCTTTCATCTCCTCGCGGGAAAAATCCTGCAGGACATAGGCGGCGGGGTCCATGCGACCGGGGGGGCGTCCAATGCCGATGCGCAGGCGCGGCACATACTTCGTGCCGAGTTTTTCCAGAATGTCGTTCAAGCCGCGCTGACCGCCCGGTCCGCCGGAGGCGCGGATGCGGATGACGCCAAAGGGCAGGTCGAGGTCGTCGGAGAGTATCATCACGTTGCTGAGCGGAAGTTTGTAAAAATGCACCAGTCCCTGCACAGATTGACCGGAGAGGTTCATGTAGGTCTGCGGTTTGGCAAGGATAAGTTTGCGGTCGTTGTGCTGGGCGGTCATGACGATGGCTTTGGATTGCAGTTTCATTCCCCGCGCGTTCAAACGGACGGCGATGCGGTCAATGAGCATGAAGCCGACGTTGTGGCGGTTGTCTTTGTATTCGCGCCCGGGGTTGCCCAAGCCGACGATGAGGAAGGTGTTGTCGAGGGTCATGTGTCAGGTTCCAGGTTTCAAGTGTCGAGAGAAGCGGTGCGGTGCGACGAGACAGTTAGTAACGGCGGAAGCGGAGGAGCAGCCCGGCAAAGGCAAACAGACCGAGGACAATCAGCGCGCCGCGTCCGAGGCTGGCGGGAATGGCGGTAGCGCTCAGGGAGGCGGGGTTGGTCGGAAGAGGCGTTGGGGTG
>JABRVZ010000099.1:0-37691 GCA_039961775.1 Chloroflexota bacterium | reverse complement strand
CAAGGATGTGTTTTGAAGCGTACTGGGCGTTCTCTAACGCCCAAAGTTGCGCTAGAGAGCGCAAAATACGCAAGATTTTTGAATGATTGCAACAGAGCAAGATACTATCATTGACTCCCATTCGATTTTGCCTATACTTGAAAAGATAAGGAGGCTGATATGACGAACAAACTCACCTGGTACGGACACGCCACCCTCGGACTCGAAACCGGCGGCTTCAAACTTCTCATTGACCCCTTCTTCACCGGCAACCCCGCCGCTTCCGCCTCCGCCGATTCTGTCGAGGCAGACTTCATCCTCGTCAGCCACGGACACGGCGACCACGTGGGCGACGCCATCGCCATTGCTCAACGCACCGGCGCAACCGTCATCAGCAACTACGAAATCGCCGGCTGGTTCGAAAAGCAGGGTGTTGCAAAAACGCACGGTCAACAGCACGGAGGCGGGTTCAAACATCCTTTCGGCTACCTCAAACTAACGCTTGCCTTCCACGGCTCTGCCCTCCCCGACGGCTCGAACGGCGGCAACCCGGCTGGCTTCCTGCTCACCACGAACGATGGAAAGAAAATCTACATGGCGCAGGATACCGGTCTGTTTGGGGATATGAAGCTGATCGGCGAGGAAGGTCTCGACCTGGCGGTCATTCCCATCGGCGACAACTACACGATGGGACCCGCCGACGCCCTGCGCGCCGTCAAATTACTCGAACCGAAGGTCGTCATCCCCATTCACTACAACACCTGGGACCTGATTGCACAAGATGCGGACGCCTGGGCGCAGCGCGTGGAAAAAGAAACAAAGGCAAAGACTGTTGTTCTCAAACCGGGCGAGAGTTACTCGTTTTAGTCTGTGACGATAGACCGAAGACCGAGGGCAGCCGCTCTCGGTCTTTTTGCATAGTCGGTATTCTCTCCACCTCCCGTTGCTACACCCGCGGGTTGACGCAGTGCGGCGAAGTATCCCCCCTGCTCCAATCATTTTTTCAGCGCACTACTTTGAAGAAGAGTTCCACCGCCTGCGGGTCGAAGTGTTTGCCGGCTTGTTCGCGGATGTGAGCAAGGGCTTTTTCCGGAGACCAGGCGGGGCGGTAGGGACGTTCGGAGGTCAGCGCGTCCCACACGTCCACAACGGCGAAGAGGCGGGCGGAGAACGGGATTTCCTCGCCTTTCAAGCCGCGCGGGTAGCCGGAGCCGTCCCATTTTTCGTGGTGACAGTAGGGGATTTCGATGGCGGGACGCAGGTATTCGATGGGGTAGAGCATGTCGTACGCCATTTGCGGATGATGACGCATGAGTTCCCACTCGTCCTCGTCGAGGTGGGAGGGTTTGAGCAGGACAGAGTCGGGGATGCCGAGTTTGCCGATGTCGTGCAGGAGCGCGCCGCGGCGGATGTGGACGAGGGTTTCACCTTCCAGCCCGGCGGCTTTGGCAAGGTCAAGGGTCAGTTGAGTGACGCGCTGGGAGTGTCCCTCGGTTTCCTTGTCGCGCAAGTCGAGGGCGCGCGACCAGCCTTCGATGGTCTGGTCGTAGGCTTTGAGGAGTTGGTGGTGCGCCTCTTCGAGTTTTTTGCGCTCCTCCACCAGTTTGCGATAGCGGTTCAATTGAGTGATGGTTCGCAGGCGGGCGCGCAGTTCGTGACGGTCGAAGGGTTTGGTGATGAAGTCGTCGCCGCCGGCGGTGATGCCGCTCAGCATGGATTGGTGGTCATCGAGGGCGGTGAGAAAGAGGATGGGAACTTCGGCAAGTTCCTCGTGTTCCCGAATGGAGCGGCAGACCTCGAAGCCGTTCATGCCGGGCATCATCACATCCAGCAGGATGACATCCGGCTGGATGGCTTTTGCCCGTTCAATTGCCTGCCATCCGTTTTCGGCGGTTTCCAGTTGATAGCCTTCCGGTTCGAGAATGGATTCGAGGGTCTCGCGGTTGGCGGCGTCGTCGTCCACGATGAGGATGGTGCTGGTGTATCCGTTCATTGCAGAATCTCCTTCTGCGGCAGGGGATGGTCTTCGGCGCGGCTTTCGGGGATGACGAGTTCCACAGTGACCCCCGCGCCTGATTCACGGTTCATGATGCGGCAGGAACCGCCCGCCCCCCATACAATGGCGTTGACAGTGGAAAGCCCCAGCCCCATGCCGGGCGCTTCGCCGGTGAAATCCTTTTCGCCCTGATAGTAGGGCAGCATGGCAATGGATAATTGACGCGGCGAGAGCGTCACGCCATCGTCGCTGAGGCGCAGAGTGACCTGACCTGGTTTGTGCTGAAAGACATCCACACCAACAACGGGCGCTCCGGCGGGATGAAATTTTTTGGAATTCCCCAGAATTTCCCAAAGCACCACTTCGAGCGAGGGGAGCGAGAGCGCCAGTTTTGCGTCGTTTGCGCCGCCGGCGACTGTCACCGTCAATGAGGCGATTCCCACCTCTGCCGCAATCCGTTCCAGCAGAGGCTTGAGATGCGCAACAGGGAACCCGCCGCCATCGGCAGAAGGCAGAACGTTGGCGTATTTGAGGATGCGGTCGAGCGTCTCCTGCAGGCGTTTGGCGCCCCGCAGGGCGGTGCCGGCAAGTTGTGAGATTTCCTCCGGCGAGAGTTTCGACACATGACGGGCGAGCAGGTCGAGGCTGGAGACGATGTGGGTGACCGGCGTGCGGATTTTATGGGTCACCGCCTCGCCAAAACTGCGGGTGTTGCGGCGGTTCAGGATTTCGGCGGTCACATCGCGCAGGCGCAGGATGCGCGTGTGAGGCGCACCTTCATGGACGGCGGGAGGTTCGAAAACCGCCGCCTCCAGCCAGAACTCATGCGCCGTCTCCGATTCGGGGCGGACGAGGAAGCGGTTCTGCGCGGGGTTTTGCAGGGACAGGGGCCATCCCGCCCAGGCAGGTTCGGGGTGAAGCATGTATTGACGCGAGACGATTTCGAGAAAAGCGCTGCCTACCGGCTCGTTGGAGTCCACATCCAGGCCGAGGTAGAAGCGGGCGCGCTGGTTGATGAAGAGGATTTGGTCGTCGGTGTTCACCTGCAGGTAGCCATCGCTTGCTTTTTCCGCAATCCACGAGGTGATCAGGTCGCGGTCATGCAGGAGGCGGTAGCGGTTGAGACGGGTGATGGTGCGGACGCGCGCGCGCAGTTCGGCGCGGTCGAACGGCTTGGTGATGAAGTCGTCGGCTCCGGCGTCCAGACAGGCGATGCGCATGTTGCGGTCATCGAGGGCGGTGACCATCACCACCGGCACCTCCGCCAGTTCACGGTCGCCGCGCAGACGCTGACAGACCTGCATGCCGTCCATTTCGGGCATCATCAGGTCGAGCAGGATGAGGTCGGGCTTGAGCGCTTTGGCTTTTTTGAGCGCGTCGCGCCCGTTGACAGCAAACTCCAGGTCGTATCCCTGGTTGAACAGGACGGATTCAATGACGTTCCGCCCTGCCGGCTCATCGTCCACAATGAGAATGATTGGTTTCAAGGTCTTTCTCCGTGGGATTGAAAGGTTCCCGCTTCCCATCATAGGACAACCTGGCGCGTTCAGAAATTAGGGAAAACCCTAATCTTCGGGGAAAACTTTCTTTTCCTCGATGTCCACCAGTCGGTATTTGACCGCCGCTCGCACCAGCCCGGCAATATTGCGGACGCCCAGTTTCTCCATCAGGCTGGCGCGGTGTTTTTCCACGGTCTTCACGCTGATGAACAGCCTTTCCGCAATTTCGGCGCTGGTGTATTCCTCGGCAATCAATTGCAAAATCTCTTTCTCGCGCGGCGAGAGGGCTTCGAGCGGGTCGTTTTTTTTCAGGGCAAATTCGGGCTTGACGGCAAGTTCCACTACCACTTCAGAGACAGGCTCGCTCAGGTAGGTTCTTCCCACCGCCACCGCCCGCACCGCCTGAATCAGCTCGTCGCTGAGGGATGACTTCAGGATGTAGCCCCTCACGCCCTGCTGAAGCGCCTGATGAACGAAGACCGCATCGAGATGCATGGACAGGAGCAGGATTTTGGTGGGCAGTTTCAGGGCGTTGATTTGCCCCGCCGCCTGAATACCGTTCAGGTGCGGCATCATGATGTCCATGACCAGCACGTCCGGTTTGAGCAGGCGGGTCATTTCCACCGCCTCATGCCCGTCCGCCGCCTCGCCCAGCACCTGGAACTCGCCGTTCTTCTCCAGCAGCGCGCGGATGCCCGCCCGCACCAGGTTGTGATCCTCGGCGATGACCACGCGAATCATGCCGCTGCCTCCGCAGAGTTTTCCGGCAGCGTAAGCCGCGCCATGACAATCGTCCCGCGCACAGGGCTGGAACTGACCTTGAAGACCCCGCCGGCAAGCGTCAGCCTTTCGCGCAAGCCGGTCAACCCCAGCCCGCCGGGGCGGGGTTTTTCCGGGTCGAAGCCGCAGCCGTTATCCTGCACAGTGAGGGTGACGGCGCTGCCCTCTACGGTCACATCCACCCACACGCGGCTGGCTTGGGCGTGTTTGACGATGTTGGTGAGCGCCTCCTGCAGGACGCGGTAGAGCGTGACGGCGTGCAAATCGGGGAGGGAGGGCGGGAGATCGTCCGCTTCAAACTGGACCTGGAGGCTGGTGCGCCGCCCGAATTCGGCGCAATACGCCTGAAGCGCCTCCTTCAAACCGAGCGCGTCGAGGATGGGCGGACGCATGTCCTGCGCCAGTTCGCGCACTTTGACCGAAATCTCGTGCGCCTGACGATGAAGCGCCTGCAGGCGTTCGGGCAGGTCTGGTTGTGAGGCGGGGAGGCTCTCCTGCAGGTTGCGGATGTCGAGCATGAGCGAGGTGAGCGCCTGCCCGAGGTCGTCGTGCAGTTCGCGCGAGATGCGCCGCCGTTCCTCCTCCTGGGCGGTCATCAGCCGTTCTGCCAGCAGGCTCAGGTTTTCGCGCTGTTCCATGAGGGTGCGGTAGCGGTTGAGACGGGTAATGGTGCGGACGCGCGCGCGCAGTTCGGCACGATCCACCGGTTTGGTGAGGAAGTCATCTGCGCCGGCTTCGATGCCGCGCAGGAGGGAGGCGCGGTCGTCGAGGGCGGTGAGAATGACAATCGGGACCTCGGCAAGTTTGGGCGTGGAGCGGATGCGCCGGCAGACCTCAAAGCCGTCCATGCCGGGCATCATCACGTCCAGCAGAATCAGGTCCGGCTGGAGGCGTTCGGCTTTTTGGAGCGCTTCGGGTCCGTTTTTGGCGGTTTCGATGTCGCACGGACTGCCCTCCAGCATGGAGAGCAGGGTTTCGCGGGCGCTGGGTTCATCGTCCACAATCAGGAGGGTGGTCATGCCTGCGCCGCCTCCGTTTTTTCGAGATGGTTTTGGATGATTTGCAGCAGGGCTTTGAGTTCCACCGGTTTGCTGATGTAGTCGTTCATGCCCGCTTCGATGCAGCGTTCGCGGTCGCCTTTCATGGCGAGGGCGGTCAGGGCGATGATGGGGGTGCGCTGAAGCGAGGGGATTTTGCGAATTCGGCGTGTGGCTTCCAGCCCGTCCATGACCGGCATTTGCACGTCCATGAGGATGAGGCTGGGCTGAACGGCTTCGGCTTGAGCCACGCCTTCGACGCCGTTGGGGGCAACCGCCACTTTGAAGCCGTTATATTCCAGATAGTCGCGCATGAGCAGTATCACTTCTTCGGTATCTTCCACCAGCAGAATGGTGTGGCGCTGGTTTTCGGGATGTTTTTGCTCGGGCTTGAGTTTGCCGGTTTTCCATTCCGCGAGCGGACCGGTGACGAGCGCCGATTCCCAGGGCAGGCGGATGGTGAAGCGGCTGCCCTTGCCCGGTTCGCTTTCGACGCCGGCGCTGCCGCCGTGCATTGCCGCCATTTTTGCCACCAGCGCCAGCCCCAGCCCGGTGCCGCCCGCCTGGCGCGCCAGGTTCGAATCCAACTGCACGAAGGGCTGGAAGAGGCGCGGCAGGTCTTCTTCGCGGATGCCGATGCCCGTATCCCAAACCGTAAAGGCGATGATGTTCTTTTCGCGGTCGCCGCGCACCTGCAAGCCGATTTTGCCGTTTTCCGGCGTGAATTTGACGGCGTTGCTGAGCAGGTTGACCAGCATTTGTTTGAGGCGGCGTTCATCTGCCCAGATGGCGCCAAGCCCCGTGTCCATGTCGAAGAAGACTTCGAGGTTCTTTTTCTGGGCGATTTGTTTGATCATGCGCAGGCTCGACTGGCAGACGGCGGTGACGTCCACTTTTTCGCGGCTGAGGCTGACGTGCCCGGCTTCGATCTTGGCGAGGTCGAGGATGTCGTTGATGAGCTCCAACAGGTGCTGTCCGCTTTCGCGGATGGTGGCAATGTATTTTTGCTGTTTTTCGTTCAACGGTCCGGCGACTTGTTCCGCCAGGCTGTCGGAGAGACCGATGACCGCGTTGAGCGGGGTGCGCAGTTCGTGGCTCATGTTGGCGAGGAATTCGTCCTTGACGCGCAGCGCACGCTGAAGTTCGAAGTTGACGCGCTGGATGTCGGCGGTGCGCTCCTCGATGCGTTTTTCGAGTTCGAGGTGCGATTTGCGCAGTTTCTCCTCCACCAGTCTTCTTTCCAGCAGTTCCTTTTGCAAATCGCTGAACAACTGGGCGTTTTCGACGGCGATTGCCGCCTGTCCTGCCAGCGCTGCCAGCAGGCTGAGCCACTCTTCATCGCGGCGTACCGGTGAACGGTTGAAGACCTCCAGCACGCCCAGCACCCTGCCTTTGACGACGAGCGGCATGCCGTGATAACTGGCGAAGCCTTCCTCTTTGAGAAAGCCGTAGGTGAAGCGGTTATTTGGGTCGTATTTCAGGTTGGGAATTTGGACAAGGCGGCGCTCCTGTGCGGCGATGCCTGCGTAACTCTCGCCGAGTTTCACGCTCGCCTTTTCGGGCAGGTGGGTGCGGAAGCCGATGCCCGCCTCGAAGTGGAGCAGATCGTTGGAAGGATTGATGAGCAGTACGTCGGCGGCATCTGCCGAGAGCAGTTTGATGGCGCGGGAGAGCAGGAAATTCAGGCTCACGCGCATGTCGAAGTTAGCGGTGATCGCCTGGTCAATTTCGCGCAAGGCGGAGAGGTATTCCACCTGGCGGCGGATGAGTTCCTCCGCCTGTTTGCGCTCGGTGACATCGAACATGACGCCTTGCATCCATGGTTCGCCGGTGGGGGACGAAAGAACCTGCGCTTTGTCGTGAATCCAGAGCATCCTTCCATCGCGGCGGAGCACCCGATATTCCAGATCGTACGGTTCGTTGTGGGTTTTGATGCGCTGATATGCCTGGAGCGCCCGCTCGCGGTCTTCAGGGTGGATGAGGTCGAGCCAGATCGAAAGGTCGGCGTTCATCCATTCATCCGCAGAAACGCCAAAGAAGGTTTCGATTTGCGGGCTGATGAACAGCGTTTCCCCATTCCCGTCCAGCCGGTCAATGTAAACGATGGCGGGCAGCTGCTCGATGAGGGAACGGTATCTCAATTCGCTTGCCCGCAAGGTTTCCTCGGTGCGTTTGCGGCTGGTGATATCCTGCTTGATGCCGATGAAGTGAGTGACCTGTCCCTGCGAATCGAGCAGGGGGGTGATGGTCTGCTCTTCGTTGTAAAGCGAACCGTCCTTGCGTTTGTTGATGAGTTCTCCGTGCCAGACCCGCCCCGAAAGGATGGTATCCCAGAGCTGTTTGTAGAACGCTTCATCCTGCATGCCGGAATAGAGGATGCGCGGGGTTTTGCCGACGGCTTCCTCGAGGGTGTAGCCGGTCAGACGGGTGTAGGCGCTGTTGATCCACTGGATGGCGCCGCTGCGGTCGGTGATGACGATGGCGTTGCCGGCGGCTTCGAGCGCGGCGCTTTGCAGGCGCATGGCGGCTTCCGCCTCTTTGAGTTCGGTAATATCCTGAATGATGCCCTGCATGCGGAGCGGTTTGCCGTCCTCATCGGTTTGAACGGAGGCGGAGTCGCGCACCCACACGATGCGCCCGTCGCGGGTGAACATGCGGTATTCCTCGGCAAACAGCGAGGCGTCCCGCATGCAGGCGAGGTAATGATTGATGACCCTCTCGCGGTCTTCGGGGTGGATGCTCTCTATCCAGATGTCGAAGTCGCCCGCTATCCATTCTTCGGGCGAATAGCCGAGAAGTTCCTGAATGCGCGGGCTGACGAAGCGCGTGGACGGGAGGTCCGTCCGCGCGTCATCCAGATAGACAATGGCGGGGATTTGATCCACAAGAGAGCGGTATTTCGCTTCGCTTTCTGCCAGGGCTTTTTCAGCCAGCGTTTTTTCCTCCAGTTCGCGCAGGGCGGCGGAGAAAAGGCTGGCGTTTTCGATGGCAATGGACGCCAGGTGCGCGAACTGGGTCAGGATTTCGATATCCTGATAAGTGAATTTCTTTTGGCTGGCAAATTCATATGCCAGGGCAAGCACGCCGATCACCCGCTCGTTGGTGATGAGCGGCACGGCGGCGATGGAGGCAATCAGTCCCTTGGGGAAGCCGTCGAGGCGGTTCTCCCAGTGGTCGTAATCGTACACGAGCAGGGGCTTGCCGGTCTGCCAGACCGTGCCGGTAGCCCCCTCGCCCCGCCGCACCTCGTAGCGGAATACATCTTTGAGGGCGCCTTTGCCCACGCGCGGGAGCAATTTTCCGCTTTGCAAATCCACCAGTTCGAGCGTGCCGGAGGTCGTGCCGATGAGCGCGCCCGCCCGTTCGACGATGTTTTCGAGCAGGGTATTCAGATCGAGTTGGGAGAGCAGTTCGAGGGTCGTTTTTTGAAGCGCCGCCAGGTAGGCGTTCTGCCAGCGGATGGCTTCTTCCGCCTTTTTGCGTTCGGTCACATCCCGCAGGATGACCAGCAGAATCTCCCTGCCGCCGAGGGTTTGCACCCTGCCGCTGATTTCCACGGGGAAGCGCTCGCCGTTGGCGCGCAGGTTGTAGGTTTCGATGAATGAGTCAGCCGCCTGTTCTTTGGAAGTCATCAAAACAGGTTGACCCGGCGGGACCAGATCGCTGACGGTTTTGGTGAGAAATTCCTCGCGGGTGTAGCCGAACATTTCGCAGGCGCGGTCATTGACCGCCAGGATTTTGCCGTCGAAGGTTTCGA
Organism: Chloroflexota bacterium; assembly: GCA_039961775.1. Classification (GTDB taxonomy): domain Bacteria; phylum Chloroflexota; class Anaerolineae; order Anaerolineales; family Villigracilaceae; genus Defluviilinea. The sequence goes on along the minus strand of JABRVZ010000099.1, from coordinate 28,643 downwards.
CCAGGATGGCATCCTGCACGCCGTTGAAGATGGCGTGGTAGTGTTCCTCGCGCTCGCGGATAGCGTCCTCCGCCAGCCTGCGCTCGGTGATGTTTTCGTGCGCCACCACCACCCGCATTTCGCCCTCGAGGGTGAATCGGGTGACGCGGGCGACAAACCAGCGCTGTTCATCGGGAGAGTGACACGGGTACTCAAGTTGATACTCGTCCCGCTCGCCCCGCATCACGGACCGAATGCCTGCCGCCATCGCCGCGGCTTCCTCTGCCCCCATGCCCACCGCCGCCTCGCAGACCGCCAGATAGTTGACGCCCTCCGAGACCTGCGCCGGGTCGGCGCCGTTTTCGTGGGCAAATTTGCGCCAGGCGCGGTTGACCGCCCGGATGACGCCGTTTTCGTCCAGAATGGCAATGCTGTCAGTGAGGGCGTTCAGGGTTTCGCGGGCAAACCGCTCCGCCTTTTTCTGGTTGGTGATATCGCGGTTGATCGCCACGGCGCCAATCATCTCGCCCTGGTCGTTTTTGAGCAAAGTCACTGCCGATTGAATATCCAGAAGCGTGCCGTCTTTGTGCTGTTGGATGACCTCCCCCTTCCAAAAGCCGTTTTTCATAAATTGCTCCAGCACCTTCTGGCGGGGTTCGTTGGGGTAGGTGGTGGGGATGAGTTCTGCTACGCTGTTGCCGATTGCCTCTTTTGCCGTCCAGCCATAGAGCGCCTCGGCGCCTTTGTTCCAGGATTGGATGACAAAGCGGGCATCGGTGGCGATGACGGCATCCGAGACGTTTTCCAGCAGGCTTGCATGATAGCGAAGACGTTCTTCCGCGCGTTTTTTTTCGGTGACGTTCAGGGCGGTGACCAGCGCGGCGCGGCGTCCGTTGTAGGTGAGGGTGTGCGAGTGGATTTCAACGTCAATGACGCTGCCGTCTTTGCGGCGGTGCCGCCAGCCGCCCGAATGCTGAAGGGCGGGGCGCTCCTGCTTCAGGTCGTCGAGCAGACGCGGTACGTCCTCCTCGGGGCGGATGTCGGTGATGCGCAGGGAGAGGAATTCTTCGCGCGAGTAGCCGTACTGCTCCACAGCCGCGTCGTTGACGACGAGGAAGCGGTACGTTTCCAAATCATAGACCCACATAGGCAGAGGGTTGCTCTGGAACAGTAACTCCTGCCCCGGGGCGTTATTCTGCTCGGAAGGAGGGTCTTCACTCGTAACTGGATTCATAACTCACCTTACGCGGTGGCGCGAGATTTATCTCGTGGTTTCAAGCGACATGAATGTCGCGGCACGAATGAACTGCGTAACTGCATTCATAAACTACTCACCTCTAATTGGTCGAGTTATCGTCGGCGGCAGAAAATTCGGCAATGACCGAAATCAACTTTCGGCTCATCTCTGTTTTGCGCACGAAGGCGTCTGCTCCCGCGCGCAGGGCGGCGTCGCGGTAGGGTTCCTCCTCCATGATGGTGAGAACAATGATCTTTGCGCCGGGAGCGGCATTCTTGATCAACGGTATCAGGTCCAGACCGGAACGGTCTCCCACGTTCAGGTCCAGCAGGATGACGTCGGGCGTCTCCTCACTGATTTGGGCGAGCATGCCCTGAGACTCGCCCGCCACACCGATGACATCGAAGTCTGCCTGAAGGCGCAAAAAATCGCGCGCCGCGGCAAGGAAATAGGGACTATCGTCCACAAGCAGGATACGGATGGGGTGTTTCAAGGGAGCCTCTCATTCTTTCTGTTATGCTCCCAGGATACCCAAATCCGCTCTGCGCGGCTATTAGGGATTGTACGGTATTTGGGGCGTTTCTACCCTGCATTTTTGCAAGCCTGCGCCCATCATGGGCGTCCTGTCCGCCAGCCGGCGGACGCGTAAGAGAACGCGCCCTGCGCTCGAAGCGCGGCTACACCAGCCCGCGTTTGACGGCGTATTTCACCAGGTCGGTTTGGGTTTTCAGCCCCAGTTTTTGCATGAGATGGCTGCGGTGCATTTCGACGGTGCGGGCGCTGATGGAAAGCCGCTCGGCAATTTGCGGGTTGTTCAGCCCCTCGGCGGCGAGTTGAAACACCTCGCGCTCGCGGTCGGTAAGCAGGTCGAAGGGGTCTTCGACGTGCGCCTCCCGTGCGCGCTGAGCGTAGGACTGAAGGGCGCGTTCATTGAGCGACGGGCTGAGGTACAGCCCGCCTGCCAGCACCTGACGGATGGCGGAGACCAGTTCCTGCGAGGAACTTTGTTTCAGCACATATCCCGCCGCGCCCGCCGCCAGCGATTCGACCACGTAATTTTCGGCGTCGTACATCGAAAGCACGATCACTTTTGTAGCGGGGGAAAGGCGTTTCGTCCGCCTCGCAACCTCCAGTCCGGTGAGACCCGGCATCATCATGTCCACAATCAACACATCGGGTTTGTGTTTTTCCGCCAGCGCCACCGCTTCCAGCCCGTCGCCCGTCTCGGCGATGACGTGAAAATCGGGCTGGGTTTCGAGCAAAAGGCGCAATGCCTCGCGCAGAACCTGATGGTCGTCGGCAAGGAGGATGGTGGTCATGTGGTCGTTTCCCTCAGCGGCAGGCGGATGGAGAGGCGCGCGCCCTCGCCCGACCTGGATTGGACGTGGAACGAGCCGCCCGCCAGGTGGACGCGTTCGCGCATCGCCCCCAGACCGTGATTCTGCGCCAGCGCCTCATGCGGATCGAAGCCGCGTCCGTCGTCCTCGATTTCGATGTCCATCTCCCCGTCTCTCACGCGGACCTCGAGCCTGATTTGCGTTGCCCCGGCGTGACGCGCGGCGTTGGTCAGCGCCTCCTGAACGGCGCGGTAGGCGGTGGTTTCGATTTCGGGCGCAAAGCGGCGCTCTTGAACCCCATAATGGGCAAAGTTGACCCGAATGCCGCTCTGTTCTTCGAAGCGGTTGACGTGCCAGAGCAGGGCGGGGACGAGACCGAGGTCGTCGAGCATGGGCGGGCGCAGGTCGAGCGAGATGCGGCTGGTGCGGGCGATCAGGTCGTCTGCCATTTTTTGGGCGGCTGTCAGTTTCTTTTCCGCCAGTTCGGGCGGCAGGTACGCGGCAATGTCGAGGGTCAATTTGAGGGCGGTGAGCATCTGCCCAAACTGGTCGTGCAGTTCGCGCCCGATGGCGCGGCGTTCGGTCTCCTGCGCTTCGATGAGTTGACGGGAAAGTTCCGCCAGGCGCTCGCGGCTGAGACGCAGTTCTTCCTCGGCGCGTTTGCGTTCGGTGATGTCGTGAACAATGGAGAAGAGGAGGGTTTCAGTACCCTGGACGATGGGTGTCGAATACACCTCCACGATGCGGATTTCGCCGCTGGCAAGGCGGTGTCGGAAAATGAAGCGGTTCCTTTGCTCGCCGGCGGCGCGCATCCGCTCTTTTTCAAATTCATCGCGGCTTAACTGGTTGATATCCGCCATGTTCATGCGGCGGAGCGTGGAGAGGGGGTAACCGTAAAATTCTTCGGCGGCGCGGTTGGCGTTGCGAATTTCCCCCGTGAGCGGGTTAGTCAACAACATGACGTCGTGATTGTTTTCGAACAACAGCCTGAAGCGTTCTTCACTCTCGCGCAGGTTTGCTTCCGCCATGCCGCGCAGGTTCAATTCATGCCGCAGGAGCAGGAAGATGACCAGCGCGCTAATGGCGACGAACGCCCAGCCCTTGTAGGTTTGCAGTTGCGTGAGGAGGCTGTTGTCTGTTACCAGCGCGGCGAGCAGGCGGTCGGAGAGCAAAATCCACAACCCGCCAAAGAGCAGGTAAAGAAGCGCCACCCTGAAATCCAGCGAAAGTTGTTTTCTCTTCATGATGAAGTCGCCTCGCCTTTCCATCATGTGTAACCCACAGACCGCGCGGGCTGCCCGGATGTTTTCGATTTTACTGTGTTGTCGGAGGGCGCAACAGGGGAATTTTGGTGGAGTGCAGGCATCCTGTCATGGGCAAAAACCCTACCCGAAGCCCCCCTGAAAACTCCCGCCAAAATGGCAGAAAGCACGCCTGCCCGAAGGAACAGGTCAATGAAATAATGACCTCATTCCGCCGCCGAGAAGTCTGCGCTTTGAGACGGTCTCACAACAATGGAGCGAGCATGAAAAAGATAGTGTCTCTTCAAATACTTGTTCTGGCGCTCGTCGTCACTTCTTGCACGACGTATGCATTCGCGGCTTCCAACGAAAACCCCGGCGCGCAGGCAGGCGAAGGGGCAAACATCATCAGCGGCTGGGCGGTTTCCAACGTACACTATCGCCTGGCGGAGAATCCCTCCCGCCTTTCCGCCGTCGAGTTCGACCTCGACCAGCCGGCAGGCGTGGTCAAAGTCAGTTTCGACGACTCGGGTTCGGCATTTTTCGACTGCGTCAACACCCACGAACTGCACTGGGTGTGCGACGTCCACTCACGGGTGGAACTTCAATCCATGAATACGCTGCGGGTCATTGCGCTGGGCGGGAAGTGAAATTACGCCGCTGCGGCTTGCCATGTGCAACACTCCACGCCACCCAATGCAACAACATATAGACGAAGCCCTCAGCATGGAGGTGAGATTTGACAAATCAAAGACCCGCCGTCAGGCGGGTCTTTTCTGGATCATTGATTTGATGATCACTGTTTTTGTGCCGAGGGTGAGATTTGAACTCACGACCAAGGGCTTATGAGTCCCCTGCTCTGCCGCTGAGCTACCTCGGCATGGGAAGAGCGCCGCAAATATTACTATGGGAGGATAGGTTTGTCAACTTTCCCGCGCATTTCCAGCCATGCGGGAGCGTTCCGTCAATTCCAAGTTTGTCGAAAGCGATGGGTCATGCTAAACTCTAGTCTTACATGGAGATTTAACGCCAATGTTTTCTCGTTTCAAATCCGCTGCCCGTGTTCTACTTAAGGGCGAACCTCAAAACAAAAAACGCAATCCCATCCCTGCCATCACCCTCGAGGAAGTGGCGGAGATCAAACAATTCTTCCCGCGCGACAAGTTCTTCATCCTCGGTCATGCCCGTTCAGGGACAACGCTCCTCATGCGCCTCACGCGCCTGCATCCCGACGTCCATTGCAACTATCAGGCGCACTTCTTCACGCGCAAGCCGCTGTTGAAATCGCTCGTGGATTCGGCGGAGATCGAAGAATGGCTGACGCGCAAATCCAACCGCTGGAATCAAGGGCGGGACCTTTCGCCGCTCGTCTTGCGCGCCGCCGCCGACTTTATCATGGAACGCGATGCCGCCCGCGAAGGTAAAATGATTGTCGGGGATAAGAGTCCCTCCAGCGTGATTCACGGTCAGGTCGTGCGCGACATGTTCTCGGTCTACCCCGATGCGAAGGTCATCAACATCGTCCGCGACGGGCGCGATGTGCTCATCTCGGAACGTTTCCGCAATTTCGTCGAGGAATCCAAATTCCTGACTGCCGAAGACAAACGCATCATCGCGGACCTGCAAACGGATCCCGCTCCCTTCAGCGACGGACGTCGCTCCATCTTCACCGATACCTTCATCCGCAACATCGCCTCACGCTGGGCGGACGATTTATCGGAGGTGGACGCCGAAGCGCAGAGACTGTACGGTGAAAGGTATCACGCCCTGCGCTACGAAGACCTGCTGGCAGCGCCGTTCATCGAAATGACCAAAGTCTGGAAGTTCCTCGGCGTGAAAAAGGTCGGTAAAACGCTCCAGAAGGCGATCCAAGCCGAAATGTCCTCCAACCCCGACGAGGAATGGCAGGCGCAGCGTAATGAAGGCATTGCCTCCTTCCTCCCAAAGGGACAGGCAGGCAACTGGCAGAGGCTGTTCACCGCCCGTGACAAAGCCGTGTTCAAAGAAGTGGCGGGCGAGATGCTGGTCAAGTGGGGGTATGAGAGGTCGGTAGATTGGTAAATTGGTAAATTGGTAGATTGGGAGTCGGTAGATTGGTAAAAGGAGGTTCCAATGGCTGAAAACGAGTTGCGTGGTTTCGAGGACTTGGAATGCTATCAACTTGCCATGAATGTTTTTCGCGAGGGGTATCGGGTGGCATCCCTTCTGCCGGTTGAGGAAAAGTACAACCTTGCCGATCAATTGCGCCGCGCCTCGACAAGCGTCATCCTCAATATTGCCGAAGGATATGGCAGGTATCATTATCTGGATAGCCTTCGTTTTTATTACACCGCGCGCGGCTCGATCATGGAAGTTTTGAGCGGATTTATAGCATGTGACGACCGAAAATATACGGTTGATGAAATTGGTAAGCAAAGAGAATTATGCCATTCAGCCTTGAGGTCGCTTAACGGCTACATCCGTTATGTCCGTGCCCAACAACAAGGAAAACAAGAGTATGGAGATCGTGCCGTGAAAGAAGACGCTCCGACTTACACCTTACCTGATCTTCCCTCAGATTGACCTCACCAATTCCCTACTTCCCAATATCCCAACTCCCAATTTCCCATGTCCCATTCCACCAAATTCCTCATTGCAGGTCTCGGTTCCATCGGACGCCGCCATTTTCGCAACCTCGTCGCCCTCGGCGAAAAGGACATCGTCCTGCTTCGCAGTCACCGCGCCACGCTGCCCGATGACGAACTGGCTGGTTTCCCAGTCGAAACCGATATTCACGAAGCGCTCGAAAAGCATAAGCCCGATGCGGTCATCGTTGCCAACCCCACTGCCTTACATCTCGATGTCGCCATCCCCGCCGCGGAAGCGGGATGTGCCATTCTGCTCGAAAAACCCGTCTCCGATTCGCTTGACCGCCTCGACACCCTCCAACAAGCCGCGCAAAAAAGCGGCAGCAAAATCCTCGTCGGCTTCCAGTTTCGCTACCATCCCACCCTCAACAAAGCCCGCGAACTCCTTCAGGCAAACGCCATCGGCAAAGTCATCACCGTCCACGCCCATTGGGGCGAATATCTCCCCCAATGGCATCCCTGGGAAGACTACCGCTCCAGTTACGCCGCCCGCGCCGACCTGGGCGGCGGCGTCATCCGCACGCTCACGCATCCGCTCGATTATCTGCGTTTCCTCATCGGCGAAGTCGAAGCGCTCTGGTCGTTTAACGGTCACATTTCGCCGCTCGAACTGGATGTAGAGGATGTCGCCGAGATCGGTCTCAAATTCTCCAACGGCGTCGTCGGCGGCGTACATCTCAACTACGTGCAGAGACCGCCGCGTCACACCCTGGAGATCGTCGGGACTCAAGGCACGATTCGTTGGGACAACGCGGACGGAATCTTGCACCTTCAGAAATTCCCCGCCCCCTTCGGCTCTTATTCGGACCTCCCGCCTGCTCCCGTCACCGAGACCTTTTCCCCGCCCGAAGGCTTCGAACGGAACTGGCTGTTCGTGAGTCAAATGCGTCATTTTGTGGAAACAGCCCGAGGGGAGTCTGAACCGCTCTGCACGCTCCAAGACGGCGTCATGGCGTTGCGTCTTGCCCTGGCGGCGAAAGAGTCGGCAGATAGGAAGTGCTCAATCGAATTTTGATAAAATATACTGGAGAGAGAGAATGAAAAAAAATCGCTGTTGGGTAGAGTTAATCCTAATGATTGCTGTGGCAGGCGCGATGTACCTGCCTTTCATCTCGCAGTTTGGGTATTACAACGACGATTGGTATTCGATGTATGCTGCTCGTGTGGGCGGAACGCAAACTTTCCATGAAATGTACAGCATTGACCGTCCAGGACGTGCGTATGTCATGGCGCCGTTGTATGAACTGTTTCAAGGATATCCGCTTTATTACAACATCTCTGCATTTGTATTCCGGGTTATGGGAGCCATTTGTCTGTTGTGGCTTCTGCGGATGATATGGTCCCAACGAAAAAATGAGACGTTCCTGACGGCATTCCTCTTTTTGATTTACCCGGGGTTCCTTTCAATGCCGAATGCTATAGATTTTCAATCGCATCTAATTGGTATTACCCTGGCTTTCATTTCATTAGCATTGAGCATCCTGGCGATGCGCGGAGGAAAGCGGGTGGCGCGTCTCCTTTTGTGGAGCGGGGCTGTTTTGACCGGTTGGGCATATCTGAGCCAGATGGAATATTACATCGGTTTTGAAGCAGTGCGCCTCTTGTTGATTGGATTGCTTGTCTGGCGGGATCATCGCGGCTGGAAAAGGATGATTACCGGCGCCCTGTATGGATGGCTTCCCTATTCAATCGTTCCCGGGTTTTATCTTTTCTGGCGTATTTTCTTGTTTCACAACGAACGCGCCACAACGGATGTCAGCCTCCAATTGGGAGCATTGATTAACGCGCCGCTGCCAACGCTTTATGCTTGGATCGGAAATGCCGTCCAGAGTTTTCTGAATGTTACCCTGCTTGCCTGGGGAGTGCCGCTGACCCAATTTTCCTTCGGGTTGGATATTTCCAACATGATGCGCGGCATGTCCCTTGCGATTATTCTGGCGCTTGTTTCTCTGCTGGTGATGGCTTGGATAGGCAGAAAAACATCTGACATTGACGATGCGGGAGCACATGAACGGCAGGAAATGCTGGTGATGGGACTTCTGTGGGCGGTTACCGGGCTGGTTGTAGTCATCATGGCAAACCGCGCGGTGACGTTCCCGAATTACTCACGCTATGGGCTGGTCAGCGCGGCAGGCGCAATCATAGCTCTGGTCGCCGGGCTTTCTTTTTTGACCGAACCTCGTTTTCGATTGGGGATGATAGGGTTCCTCATCTTCTCGGCGGCTTTCACACACTATGGGAATGGACTCTATCATGCCCGCCTGTCACAAAGTATGCGTGCCTTTTGGTGGCAGGTCTCGTGGCGTGTCCCCCAATTTGTTGAGGGGTCCACACTCATTGCAAGTTACCCGGGCAGCGGTATCCGTGAGGATTCCTTCGTGTGGGGACCCGCCAACCATATCTACTACCCGTATCGTGTCAACCCAAACCGCATCCAGGCGGGAGTGTCTGCCATTTTGCTTGACCATGATGCCGTGGTCAGGATTCTGAATCGTGAAGGTCAGGTCTTCCGCAGGCATATCATTGTAGACACCTACAGGAATTATAGAAATTTCGTCATTCTCACCCAGCCCGCCCCCTTTTCTTGTGTGCAGGTTATTGACGGTTCCCAGCCGGAATATTCCCGTTACGAGATTGATCCGATACTCGTCATCGGTCCATATTCGGAGATTAACCATGTCTCATTAGACGAGGGATTCAAAACGCCGCCTGAATTCCTTTTTGGTCCCGAGCCGCCGCATGATTGGTGCTACTACTATGAAAAAGCGTCCTATGAACGCCAGCGTGGCAACTGGCAGGAGGTTTTAAAACTTGGCAATGAAGCGTTCGAGAAAGGGTTTTTGCCAACCGATCACATTGAATGGATGCCTTTCTTACAGGCGTATGCGCGGAATGGAAATATAGACCGCTTGATTGAAATAAAGCGATATATGCGAAAGGCTGATCCATTTGTGCTTTTGCAGGTTTGCAAGAGTCTCAGTTCGATATCAACCTTGGATGAAAAAACCAGAGGGGTAATAGATACTTATTATTGTGTAGAATAACGTCTCAAGGCTGTCGAAAACTACAACCCAAAATTCAGCAGGTGAATTTTGGGTTGTAGTAGCGCCCCGTGTCTGAAGGTCCAGATTTTGGAAGTCTATACTCAAGGAGTACTCATGCTACTGTGGCTTCAATTAAGAGATGTTCACCGCCTCTTTTTCAACGATTTGTCTGATCCCGCTTAAAGGACCTTTCCCTTCCCTAAAACTTTTCCTGTGCCATGACACATTTCAATAATCTTTTCGCCTCAAACCGAGCACAAAACGCACTGGCTATTCTTGTCATTGTGCTGTTTGCGTTCGTCAACATTGCCAGCGTGCGCCGCGAATTTTCGCTGACCCGCGATGAGGACAAGCATTATCAATATGGGTGGAATGTCATCAACGGGAATTCAACCCGCTTTGACGACAGCAAAATGCCCGTCAGCGCCTTGAACGCCCTGCCTGCCAAACTTGCTGAACTCAGCGGAAACGACCGCCTGATTCGTATTGGGAGCAGGTTCTATGTTGCCCGCTCGGTCACGATATTCTTTTCCTGCCTTGTGGCATTCCTCGTCTTTTACTGGGCACGGAAATTATACGGATTTATACCGGCTGTGTTTTCCCTGCTGTTATATGTTCTCGACCCGAATATTATTGCCCATTCCCAACTGGTAACAACGGACCTTTATGCAACCGGAACCATTGCTTTTGCATTCTTTTGCCTTTGGATATTTGCGAATGACCGTACACGGCGGAACGGATTGTGGTGCGCCTTTGCGCTCGGTGTTAGTCAGTTGGCAAAGTATACGGCGATCGTGCTCTATCCATTGTTCCTGATTGCCCTGCTTTCATTTGACCTGTCGAAATGGGGCAGGGCAATGCGCAAAAAAGAAACTGCAGGAAAGTTCATCCTGCGATATTTGAAATACACGTTTGTTGCTGCCCTGGTTTCCATCATTGTCATCAATGCCGGTTTTCTTTTTAATCGTACTTTTACGCCTTTCGGCGAGTTTACTTTTCGTTCGAAGGTGTTCCAGGACATTCAAAACGCTCTGCCCATTCTGACGCAGCTCCGAGTGCCGGTGCCATACCCATACCTGCAAGGCATTGACCTGATCCGCTTTAACGAACAGACCGGCGCCTCTTATGGAAATATCTATCTGTTGGGACATCTGAGCGCTGTAAAAGGGTTCCCAGGGTACTTTATTGTTGCGTCTCTTCTTAAGGTTCCAATTGCTACACAGGTAATCTTGATCCTTGCATTGATCTTGTATTTCTCCAGAAAAGATCAAAGGATAGACTTCTTCAGAAATGAAATTTTTCTTTTGCTTTTCGTCGCAGTCTTTACCGTCTATCTTAATTTTTTCTACAATGCGCAGATAGGCATACGGCATTTCCTGCCTGTTTTTCCCTTGTTATACGTTTTTTCCGGCAATCTGTTTGCAGGCTGGAAGGATTTCTCCGCTGTGCAGAAGTCACTTAGTTGGGGTTTGATTGCATATCTATTGGCTTCGACTTTCTCATACTATCCCTACAATATCAGTTACTTTAACGAAATTGTATGGGACAGGACACAAGCCTATAAATATCTTGCCGATTCGAATATTGATTGGGGGCAGGGACGAAAAGAACTACGGGAATATCTTTCCAACAACCCGGATGCCATCTATCAACCTGCAAAACCTCGCTACGGGCAGATAATTGTCAGTGTGAATAATCTTGTTGGTATCACCATAGATCCTGGCAAATATGCCTGGCTCAGGGAAAATTTTGAACCTGTTGATACAATTGCCTATACTTTCCTGATATATGATATTTCACCGGCGGAATTCGATGCCATGTGCAGGATAACAGATTATTGCAGATAACGAATGCGCTGGGCCATAAGATTCCGGTAATTTGGAAGAAGAGGTATGAGTAAAAAGAACATTCTTGTCATCGCATTGCTTCTTCTTGTTTCAGCAGCCGCGTTCCTGCCCTTGATCAGCCGCATCGGGTATATGAACGATGACTGGTATCTAATGTACTCTGCCAAAGTATATGGACCGCGCGCTTTCATTGGCATTTTCAGCGTGGACCGCCCGGCGCGCGCGCTGGTCATGATCCCCGCCTATGCTTTGTTTGGAGAGAATCCGCTTTACTACAACCTGAGCGGCTATGTGTTCCGTCTGCTTTCGGCTTTTGGGCTTTTCTGGCTCCTGAATATTCTCTGGCCTCGCCAGAATGCCTTCGTCTTTGGGGCATCTCTGTTGTATCTTATCTACGCGGGTTTCCTCTCGCAACATAATGGTATCGACTATCAGTCGCAGATGGTGAGTCTTGCCGCTGCGATGCTTTCGCTTGCTTTGAGCGTCAAAGCCCCATGGATGAAACATGGCTGGCAAAAGTTTGCGTTGTTTTCTTTTTCAACCATCCTGGTCTGGCTTTATCTAGGCCTGGTGGAATATTTCATCGGTTTTGAGATCTTCCGCTGGGGATGTGTGTTCCTGCTCTCCGCGCGCAATGGCGGAACACTGGTTCAAAAGATCTGGCGCACCATACGGTTGGCGTATCCATCGCTTGCGGGTCCGGGTATTTTTCTCATCTGGAGGCTTTTCTTCTTCCAAAGCGAGCGCGGAGCAACAGATGTGAGCTTGCAGTTGGAGCGGCTTATCTCCAATCCTTTGCGGACCGTCTACACGATGATTGTTCAAATATTCCAAGATGCATTTGATGTAACAATTTCCGCTTGGGTGATTCCATTATTGCAACTGCGAGGTTTCATCCAGCAGTGGGGCGTGGCGCTGGCAGTTGTGGCGGCAGTTGTAGTCTTTTTTGCCATCCGCAAATTGGAGAGTGGTGAAAGCCTGGATGAGGCTGATCAATCGCGGGTCACGTATGAGGCGTTATGGCTTGGATTGCTGGTTATTCTTGGAGGGTTGATTCCCGTCATAATGGTCAATCGTCAGGTGGCTTTTCCATTCTTTTCACGCTATACACTGGTTAGTTCAGCGGGCGCGACAATGATATTGAGCAGCCTGCTCATGATGTTAAAGCAGCGTCACCTCCGCAATGGATTGTTTGCACTATTTGTTGTCATTGCAATGTTGACTCATCACGCCAACTCAGTCAAAGCCGCACAAGAGACTGCCGCCACACGTGAATTCTGGTGGCAAGTTGCGTGGCGCGTGCCGCAGTTGGAAAGGAATACGACCCTCATCGCCAATTATCCCGGTCCCGTTTTCGAGGAGGATTACTTCATCTGGGGACCTGCGAATCTGATTTACTATTCTGAAAAGCAGAATGGGAAGAACATACAACCTGGAGTGTATGCTGTCTTGTTAACTCCTTCCACGATTGAAAAGGTGCATGCCAGGGAGCGCCAGGAGTACGACAGGCGTAAAGCCATCATTATTACTTATACCAACTATCGCAATATTCTCGTACTGACGCAGGCTGACACCGATTCATGTGTACACGTATTAGATGGTACTCGTCCTGAATACTCAAGCGCTGCATGGGAGCGCATCCGCGAGGTGGGAGGATATTCCGAAATCGAGCATGTCCTGACGGAGGAAGCGTTTCATATCCCGCCGAGAGTGGTCTTCGGTCCCGAACCTGCTCACGGCTGGTGCTTTTACTACCAAAAAGCAGACCTGGCTCGTCAGCGCGGGGACTGGGACCAGGTTCTGAAAATCGGGGAACAGGCTTTCGGTCAGGGTCTGGAGCCGAGGGATTTGATCGAATGGATGCCGTTTTTACAGGCTTATGCGGTCAGCGGGGACGCGGACCGGCTGGCAAAACTGGCTCCCATTGTCGGTTCTGATCCATACATTGTCCAACAAGCCTGTCAAATCCTGCGCAGGACGCCAAGTCTTTCACCATCAACACTGGATGTTATCAATTCACGCTATTGTTCTGAGTAGTTGCTGCACGGGCAGGCTGTGTATATCAGCAATTCAGCCAAATGTGTTGTTCGGAGGATTGCAATAGAGGCCACATGAACAAATGGTTTTTGAACAGCGAAAGAATGACAAAAAACATTTTCTTATTAGTGGTTTCGATGCTTGTCTACCTGCCCTGGGTGTGGCAAATCGGCTACATGAACGATGACTGGTACCTGATGTACTCCGCCAGAGCATACGGACCTAAAGCCTTCATTGACATCTTTAGTGTGGACCGCCCGGCGCGCGCATTGGTCATGATGACCGCCTATGCTCTGTTTGGAGACAACCCACTGTATTACAACCTGAGCGCCTATGCCTTCCGTCTGATCTCGGCCCTGGCATTTTTCTGGCTGTTGCGAATGCTTTGGTCCCGGCAACAGGGTGTGTTGCTGATTGCCGCTTTGTTCTATTTGATTTATCCTGGCTTTCTTTCCCAAGTCAACGGCATTGATTATCAGTCTCAAATGGTCAGCCTGGCGGCGGCTTTGCTCTCGATTGCTCTGTCTGTCAGGGCATGGTTCAGCAATCGTTTGCTGGAAAAAACAGCGCTCATGATTGCTGCCACATTGCTGGGCTGGCTCTATCTGGGGTTGGTGGAATATTTTCTGGGCTTCGAATTTCTCCGTTTGGGTGCGCTGTTGATTTTGGCGAATCGCGCGAATGGTTCCTGGCAGCGCCGCCTGCAAACCGGAATTAAAGCCTGGCTTCCCAACATCTTTATTCCTCTGGTGTTTTTGACTTGGAGAATTTTTTTCTTCGAAAGCGAGCGCGGCGCAACGGATATCGGCTTGCAACTGCAAAATTTTTCGAACTCACCCCTGCTTGTGATCTTTTGGTGGGGCGTCAAATTGCTGGCAGATGCGGTTGACGTGTTGTGGCTTGCGTGGGGTGTCCCGTTTTCGAATTTACTGCCGGTCCTGCGGCCGCGTCACATTCTGTTGGGCTCTGCCGTCGCCGTTCTCATGACGTGGGTCGCATATAAGTTGACGAACGTACGTCTGGAGGTTACCGACGAAGGGGAAAAGACCGTTTGGCACAAGGAAATGGTCTTTTTGGGTACAGGAATGTTAGTTGCGGGGTTGATCCCCGTTATTCTGGTGAACCGTGAAGTGGATTTTGTGAATTTTACGCGCTATTCATTGGCAGGCGCGGTTGGTGCTGCTCTTCTGATAAGCGTTCTCTTATTCCATTTTATTGTGTCAAAGCATCTTCGTTGGGCGCTGATTATGGTTTTGTCAACCCTCGCCGTTCTTACACATCATGCCAATGGGTTGCAGGCATCCATCCAAACGAAGATGATGAACGAATTCTGGTGGCAGGCAAGTTGGCGGGTCCCCCAGATTGAAAAAGGAACAACGCTAATCGGTAATTACCCATTGGGCAATATTCAGGAAGATTATTTTGTATGGGGACCTGCCAACCTTGTTTATTATCCATACAAAGTCGAGGATAAGTCTCGAATACATCCTGCATTGTTTGCGGTTGTGCTCAATGACCAAACCATAAACAAAATTCTTGTTCGCAGCGGTGAGGAATACGATAACCGTAAAAACATCATCACTTATGCTGATTATGGAGATATTCTTATCCTGAGCCGTCCATCTCCTGCCTCCTGTGTTCAACTGCTTGATGGAACACAACCGGAATTATCAGGGTTCGAAAGGGACAGCGTCATGCTTGTCGCATCATTTTCCGATGCAGGGAATGTCATCGTGGACGCCGAAACTCACACTCCCCCCTCGATGGTCTTTGGTTCTGAACCACCTCATGAATGGTGCTATTACTACGAACAAGCCAGCCTTGCCCGTCAGCGCGGGGAATGGGATGAGGTGGTAAGACTCGGCAATGAAGCGCTCAAGAAAGGTTTCCTTGCGCAGGATCACATCGAGTGGATGCCGTTCCTGCAGGCTTACGCACGGGATGGCAATACCGACCGTTTGATCGAGGTAAAACGGCACATGCGAAAGGCTGATCCGTTTGTGTTCTTACAGGTTTGTCAGAGCCTTGCTTCCATCCAGGGGCTGGATGAGCAAACCATTGGGGTAATCAACGCTTATTACTGTGGGCAATAATGTTTTCCTGCTTCCGAACCGTAACCAACCCAAAATTCACTCGCTGAATTTTGGGTTATAATTGCGCCCTGTGTCTGAAGATTCCAGGCTTCGGGAGTCTCGCAGACTTCCGAAGTCTTATGCTCAAGGAGAACTCATGTCAAAAGCGAAATTGATCACCCCCTACGGCGGAAAACTGGTGAATCTGGTTGTCGAAGGAAAGGAACGCGAAGAACTGCTCGCCCGCGCGCCCAAACTTTCCTCCATCAAAATCACCATGCGCAATTTGTGCGACCTCGAACTGCTTGCCACCGGCGGCTTTTCGCCGCTTACCACCTTCATGGGCAAAGCGGATTACGAGCGCGTCCTGCACGAAATGCGCCTTGCCGATGGGACACTCTTCCCGCTTCCCATTACACTGACGGCTGACCCCAAAGAACTGCCCACCGTCGGCGAGGACATTGTCCTGCGCAACGCCAACAATGACGTCATTGCCATCATGACCCTCGAGGAAGTCTACCACTGGGACGCCGGCTCCGAAGCCGCCCTCGCCTACGGCTCCACCGACCCGCGCCACCCCATGGTCTCCGAAATGGAACGCTGGGGCAAGGTCTGCATTTCGGGACCGCTCAAGGTGGTCAACCTCCCCAAGTATTATGACTTCGTCGAACTGCGGCGCACGCCCGCTCAGGTGAGGGCAATGCTGGAGGAGATGGGACACGACAACGTCGTCGCCTTCCAGACGCGCAACCCCCTCCACCGCATCCACGAGGAACTCACCAAGCGCGCCGCCGCCCAGGTGCAGGGCTCGCTCCTCATCCATCCCGTCGTCGGCATGACCAAGCCCGGCGACGTGGATCACTACACCCGCGTCCGTATCTACAAGGCGCTGGTCGAGAACTACTACGACAAGAACAGCACCCTGCTCAGCCTGCTTCCGCTTGCCATGCGCATGGCAGGACCCAAAGAAGCCCTTTTGCATGCCATCATCCGACGCAACCACGGCGCCAACCACTTCATCGTCGGGCGCGACCATGCGGGACCAGGCAAGGATTCCACCGGCAAACCGTTCTACGGTCCGTATGACGCGCAGGAGATTATGCAAAAGTACGAGGCGGAGATCGGCGTCAAGATGATTCCCTTCGAAGAACTCGTCTATCTTCCCGACGAAGACCGCTACGTGGAGCAGAAAGATGTGCCGCCCGGCGCGCGCACGCTCAACATCTCCGGCACCCAAGTGCGCGACGAATATCTCGCCAAGGGCAAACTCCTGCCCGAGTGGTTCACCCGCCCCGAAACCGCCGAAATCCTGCGCGAAATGTACCCCCCGCGCCACAAACAGGGGTTCTGCATCTGGTTCACCGGCTTGAGCGGTTCGGGCAAGAGCGCCACCACGCAGGTGCTTACCTCCCTCCTGCTCGAACGCGGACGCCAAATCACCGTCCTCGACGGCGATGTGGTGCGCACTCATCTTTCCAAAGGGCTCGGCTTCAGCAAGGAAGACCGCGACACCAACATCCTGCGCATCGGCTTTGTGGCGGGAGAAATCGTTCGCGCGGGCGGAGTCGTCATTTGCGCCGCCATCAGCCCCTACCGCGCCACCCGTAACGAGGCGCGCAAGATGGTCGGCGAAAACTTCATCACCGTTTACATGGACACGCCCGTCGAGGTCTGCGAACAGCGCGACGTGAAAGGTCTCTACGCCAAGGCGCGCCAGGCAATGCAGGAAGGCAAACCCATGGGCTTCACCGGCGTGGACGATCCCTACGAACCGCCGATTGACCCCGAAATCACGCTCAAGGGCTACGGCTCCACCCCCGAAGAGAACGCGCGCATCATCATCCAATATCTCGAAGAAAAGGGATATTTGAACCACAACTAAAAATGGAATATCATCCTGGCTGGGCGGGGGCGACCCCGCCCTCCCTGTTCTTTCCATGACCCTCCGCATCCCTCCCCGCCTCGCTTCACTCCTGACCCTGATCCTGCTCGCCGTCATCGGGACTTTTCTCGTCCTTCGAGCCACCCCCGAAGGCTTGCATCTCTCCGACGATTCGATTGCCTACATCGCCGGCGCGCGCAGCCTGCTGGCGGGTGAAGGCTACCGCGCGATATGGCTGGAGAGCAGCCGCCCGGTGACGCACTTCCCGCCGGGCTTTTCCTCTGCGCTGGCATTCCTCGGCTTGTTCGGGCTGGACCCTCTGCGCGGGGCGCGCTTTCTCAACGCCCTGCTGTTCGGATTCAACGCCGCCCTGCTGGGCATCCTCGTCTGGCGGATGACCCCCTCGCTGACCGCCGGCCTGATTGCCGCCGCGCTGTTCGTTGCCAGCGGCGACCTGCTCCAGGTTCACGCTGCTGCCATGAGCGAGCCGCTTTTCATCTTCCTCTCGCTGCTTTCTTTTTGGATGTTCGACCTGTATTTCGAACTCCCGCCTTCCTCGGTGGGGCGCGGCATTGCCGGCGAATGGTGGTGGCTTGCCGCCTGCGGAGCCTTTGCGGGCATGGCATACCTCACGCGCTACGCCGGGCTGGCGCTGGCTGCCACGTTTCTCGCCGCCATTCTCGTTCTGCGTTCCACCTGGCGCAAGCGTTTTACCAGCATCGCCATCTTCCTGGCGGGCTTCCTGCCCTTTGCGCTGGGGTGGGCGCTCCGCAACCGGCTGGTCGCTGAAAACGCCACCAACCGCGTCCTTGCCTGGCATCCCATCACCGCCGAAAACCTGCGGCTGGGCGTGTACACCTTCTCCAGTTTCCTCATCCCTGTGGAGGAATGGCGGCGGGCGCTGGCACAACAGCCCTACCTGCTCGAAGGGCTGATTCTCCTCGTCCTCGGCGCGGCGCTGACGTGGACACTGCTTCAGGTGAGAAATATCCTCTCGAAACCGAGACAGGCGTCGGAGTTGAAGCGAGGCGGAAAAGAATCGCGCGAGGTCATCTCGTTCACCACCGCGCTCTACATCTTTGCCTACCTCGCCTCCATCGTCGCCTCCATGACCCTCTTCGACGCCGCCACCAAGTTCAAACTACGCATTCTGGCTCCCGTGTTCGTCGGTCTGCTCGTTCTGTTGGTGGCGTTTGGAATCTGGCTGCGTAAAAAGAACCGCCCGCTGGTAATTGCGGCGGTCATCCTGCTGATGGGGCTTTCGGTCTATAAACAATCCGTCACGCTGGCGCACTGGTCGCAGGGCGGACTGGGGTATGCCTCCTTCCAGTGGTACGACTCGCAGGCAATGGCGTATCTGCGGGGGCTGCCCGAGGACGTGAGTATTTACACCAACGAACCCGCCGCCGTCTATCTCTACACCGGGCGCGGCGCGCGTGTGCTTCCCACCCGCTACGACTCCGCAACCGCCCGTGAGCGCCCAGGCTTCGAAGCGGCGCTTGCCGCTATGCAAGCCGACGTCCTGCAAGGCAGGGCAGTGCTGGCATTATTCGACGGCGGCGAAAACACCCCCGGCGAGACGGAAATGTTGACCAGTGGATTGACCCTTGCCTTCAAAGGGCAGGGCGACGCCATTTACACAAAACCATGAGGCGCGTATGCACATCCAGAAAAAATTCGATCTGACCGGGCGCGTAGCGCTCGTCACCGGAGGGGCGGGACTGCTCGGCGCGGAATTTTGCCGCACCCTGGCGGAAGCGGGCGCCTCGGTGGCGGTGGTGGACTTGAACGCCGCCTCTGCCAACGGGACGGCTGATGCGCTCTCGAAAAACGGATACCACGCCCTTGCCGTCCCCACCGACATCACCCAGCCCGACTCCGTCCGCGCGATGGTGGAAAAAGTGCTCTCCGCCTTTGGGCGGCTCGACATCCTCGTCAACAGCGCGGCGCTCGACCCCAAATTCGACCCGGACGCCGTGAAGAAGGGCATCACCCCCGGCGCCTTCGAGGACTATCCGCTCGACCAGTGGAACGCCGCCCTGAACGTCAACCTGACCGGCATGTTCCTCGTCACGCAGGCATGCGTCCAGCCGATGCTTGCCCAGGGGAAGAAGGGAAGCATCGTCAACATCTGCTCCACCTATGGGCTGAACGGTCCCGACCAGCGCATTTACATCAAAGACGGTCAACGTGTGGCGTACAAGCCGGTCTATTACACCGTGACCAAGGCGGGCGTGCTGGGCTTCACCAGGTACCTTGCCGCCTACTACGCCGGCACAGAGATTCGCGTCAACGCGCTCACGCCCGGCGGGGTGTACAACAACCACGAAGAATACTTCGTCCGCAACTATTCCGCCAAGACCATCCTCGGACGCATGGCAAACAAGGACGAAATGAACGGCGCACTGCTCTTCCTCGCCTCCGATGCCTCCTCCTACATGACAGGCAACAACCTCGTCGTGGATGGCGGCTGGACGGCGTGGTGATTGGTAAATGGTAATTTCCATTTACCAATTACCCTTTACTGTGAAGATATGACCCACATTCTCGCTCTCATCCCTGCGCGCGGCGGCTCGAAAGGCATCCCGCGCAAGAACATCAAGCCATTTGCCGGCTTCCCGCTGATTGTCTGGAGCATTGCGGCGGGACTGCAGGCAAAGAGCGTCTCCCGCGTCATCGTCTCGACGGATGATGAGGAGATTGCGGCGGTAGCGCGCGAATGGGGCGCGGAAGTTCCCTTCTTGCGCCCGCCCGAACTGGCGCAGGATCGTACGCTGGATTTCCCGGTCTTTGAGCATGCTCTGAATTGGCTGAAGGAGACCGAAGGCTACACCCCCGACGTTGTGGTGCAACTGCGCCCTACCTCTCCCATCCGCCCAAGCGACATGGTGGACAGCGCGGTCAAAATCCTGCTGGAGAATGCGGATGCCGACAGCGTGCGCGGCGTGGTGCCTGCCGCCCAGAACCCTTTCAAGATGTGGCGCTTTCATGGCGCAGACAAGCCCCTCACGCCCCTGCTGGAAGTGGAAGGCATCGCCGAGCCGTACAACGCGCCGCGCCAAATTCTTCCGCCCGCCTATTGGCAAACCGGTCACATTGACGCCATCCGCACCACGACCATCACGCAAAAAAACTCGCTGACGGGAAGCGTCGTCTATCCGCTGGTCATTGACCCGCGCTATACCGTAGATATTGACACTCCCGCCGATTGGGCGAAGTATGAGGCGCTGGTCTATCAGGGCGGGCTGGATATGGTCACGCCGGCTGGAAGACGCCGCCCCATGCCCAAACAAGTTGAACTCATCGTCTTCGATTTCGACGGCGTGTTCACCGATAACCGCGTGTGGACCGACCAGGACGGGCGCGAGTCGGTGGCGGCGTCGCGCAGTGACAGCATCCGCTTTGGGGAACTGCGCGCAAAAGGCGTGGAACTGCTCATCCTTTCCTCCGAACCGAATCCCGTCGTCACGGCGCGCGCGAAAAAGATCGGGGTGGAGGTCATTCAGGGGATTGGGCTGCAGGATAAGGGGCGTGTGATGCGCGAAGTCCTGGAGCGGAAAAAGGTCAAAGCGGAGAACGTCGTTTACGTTGGCAACGACCTCAACGACCTGCCGTGTTTCGAAGTCGCCGGCTGGGCGGTGGCAGTGGCAGACGCTTACCCCGAAGTGATTCGGGCGGCAGATTACGTCCTGAACCGCCCCGGCGGGCATGGCGCGGTGCGGGAGTTGTGCGACATCATTTTGAAAAATATTCCCGCGTAGCGTGCGCTCTCTTGCGCTGCGCAATAAAAAGGAGAACCCATGACTCGTGAAATCAAACTCGGCAACAGAATGGTGGGCGACGGTCATCCCGCCTATGTGATTGCCGAAATCGGCATCAACCACAACGGCGATTTGGAAATCGCCAAACGCATGATTGACGCGGCGGTGCACGCCGGCGCGGATGCGGTCAAATTCCAGAAGCGCACGCCGGAGGTCTGCACCCCGCCCGAACAGCAAAAGCAGATGCGCGAAACGCCGTGGGGTTACATCACTTACCTTGAGTACCGCTACAAGGTGGAGTTCAACGAGGAGCAGTACCGCGAGATTGACCGCTACTGCCGCGAAAAGGGTATCGCCTGGATGGTTTCGGTGTGGGACGAGCCTTCGGTGGACTTCATGGAGAAGTTCGACACGCCCGCCTACAAGATTCCCTCCGCCTCGCTTACCGACCACAACCTGTTGAAGTATGCCCGCCAGACCGGCAAACCGCTCATCCTCTCGACGGGCATGTCCACCATGGAGCAAATTCACCGCGGCGTGGAAGTGGCTGGCACGGAAAACCTTGTGCTCATGCACTGCACCAGCACCTACCCGTGCGAGCCGGAGGAGCTGAACCTGCGCATGATCGAAACCCTGCGCCGCGAATTTCCGAACGTTCCCATCGGCTATTCGGGGCATGAGGTGGGGCTGGTTCCCTCGGCAATCGCCGTTGCCTTCGGCGCCTGCATGGTGGAACGTCACCTCACCCTCGACCGCGCCATGTGGGGCAGCGACCAGGCTGCCTCGGTGGAGCCGGGCGGGTTCGAGCGCCTCGTCAAATACATCCGTGTGACCGAAGCCTCGCTCGGCGACGGCGTGAAGAAGGTGTACGCCAGCGAAATGTCCTCGCTGAAGAAACTGCGCCGCGTCAACGGCGAAGATTGAGCGGAGAACGCATGGCGTTGATGCAAGACATTCGCCGTCTTGCCCGCCCCTACGGGAAGACCGCCCAGGCGGTTTGGCGCTGGAAGCGGCTGTCTTTCGATGAAGCGCCGCCGGTCTTCGGCAACGCCAAACCCAAGAGTGGCTCTCATCTGCTGCTGCAAATCCTCAACGGTTTCACGCAGATCATGCCGTATAAGTACGTCGCGGCAGACCCAATCCGCACCATCACCAAAGACGGCAGGCGGCGCACGGCGGAAGAGATACTGGCAGACTTGAAAGCCATCCCGCCGGGCGTCATCGGCTGGGGATATGTGGATGCCACCCCCGAAAACGCCTCTTTCCTGACCTCAAGCGGGCGCGTCAATTACTTCATTTACCGCGACCCCCGCGACATGCTCGTCTCGCACGTCTTCTTCGCCACCGACATGCACGAGGAACACGGCATGCACGCCTACTACCAGTCTCTGCCCGATTTTGGCGAGCGGCTCAAAGTGGCGATCACCGGCATCGAGCGCGACGGCATGAAAATGGTCAGCGTGAAGCAAAGATACGAAGGCGTCTTTCAATGGCTGGAAACGCCCGGCGTGCTTTGCATCCGCTTCGAAGACCTGATCAACAACCGCGACGCCACCCTCCATGCCATGCTCGACGAAGTGGAAAAGACCGGCTACAAAATTCCCACCCCGCGCGAAAAAGCGCTTGCCGTGCTGACCGAAGCCATCCAACCGAAGAAGAGTCATACCTTCCGTTCGGGTAAGACCGGCGGCTGGAAGCAATATTTCACCGACGAGCACAAGTCCCTGTTCAAGGAAGTGGCGGGAGATTTGCTGGTTCGGCTGGGGTATGAAAAGAACAACGACTGGTAATGAAATCCCTGAACGAATTTTTCACCCAACGCCTCAAACGCGGAGCGGTTCGCAGGCTGAATAACCTCAAAATTGCGCGCGCAGCGCGGGAGGTGGCGCGGCGCGAACCGCCTCCTGCCGGCGCGCCGGTGGTGTTCTTCAAAGTATCCTCAGGCATAGACGACCTCTCGTGGAACAGCGGTTTTCACCTGCTGGCTTCGTGGGCGCTGCGGCTCAAGGGAATCCCTGTGGCGTATTTTGCCTGCCATTCCGGCATGAGCAAGTGTGTGCTGGGAACGAATCGGGATGCTCCGCATCAGCCCATGCCGTGCAGGTCGTGTATCTATCAATCGCGGACGTTGTACACGGGCGTATCGCCGAAAGCCGAAGGTCGAATGTCGCAGGTGGCATGGTTTGGCTATGAGCGTGATGAGGAATTGGCGTCGCGCCTCTCGCAACTTTCCGTGCCGGAACTTTCCGCCTTTCACTTTCAGGATATTCCCCTCGGACCTCTTTGTCTGCCCGGTCTGCGCTGGATTTTGCGAATTCATCACTTGCCGGATGATGAAAACACACGCTTCCTCCTGCGCGAATACATTCTCTCCGCCTGGAATGTGGCGCAGAAGTTTTCGGACTTTCTCGATCAGACTCAGCCGAGGGCTGTGGTGGTGTTCAACGGACAGTTCTACCCCGAAGCGACAGCGCGCTGGGTGGCGCAAAAGCGCGGCATCCGCGTCATCACGCATGAAGTAGGGCTGCAGCCCGCCTCCGCTTTTTTCACCGACGGCGAAGCGACTGCCTACCCGATTCACATCCCCAACGAGTTCGACCTGAACGAAGAACAGAACGCCCGGCTGGATGCCTACCTCGCCAAACGCTTTCAAGGCGACTTCACGATGGCAGGCATCAAATTCTGGGCGGATATGAAAGGGTTGGACGAGGCGTTTCTGCAAAAGGCGGCAGGCTTCAAGCAAATCGTGCCGGTGTTTACCAACGTCATCTTCGATACCAGCCAGCCGCACGCCAACACAGTCTTCGATGATATGTTCGAATGGCTGGACCTGGTCTTGGAGGTCATCCGCGCTCACCGCGAGACGCTGTTCGTCATCCGCGCGCATCCCGACGAGTTGCGCGTGCGCAAATCCAGCCGCGAGACGGTTCAGGGTTGGGTGGACAGGCAGGAGGTCCGAAAAGAGCCGAATGTAGTCTTTGTAAGCCCCACCGAGACGTTGAGTTCCTACGAGTTGATTCAAAAGTCCAAATTTGTGATGATCTACAATTCGACGATTGGACTGGAGGCGTCCATCATGGGGGCGGCGGTGTTGTGTGCGGGCAGGGCGCGCTTCACGCAATACCCGACGGTTTTCTTCCCCCAAAGCGTGGAAGCCTACAGGGCGCAGTTGGAAAATTTTTTGAACGCTGAGCGTATCACAATACCTGCAGAGTTCACACGCAATGCGCGGCGGTTTTTGTATTACCAGTTATTCCGCACCTCTCTGCCATTCGGCGATTTCCTCGAACCCTCCGTGCGGACGACGCAGACGCGCCTGAAGTCTTTCCCGCTGGAGGCTTTGTTGGAGTCAGATGCCATTCAGGCGATTTTGGACGGGATTTTGAACGATGGGGACTTTTTGCTGAAAGAGTGATGCTCAACGCCCGTCCACTCGAAGGATGGAGAGCCAGCCTGTACTGGTTTTACATCTTGACCGATTCGGCGGGATTTTGAGACAATCCGCTCATCTTTAACCCGGGAGCGCCTTGAAGATGGATTTTCACAATTTGATTGTTATCGGTTCGATGCTTTTCTCTGCTCTGCTGATTAACGGCATTTTGCTGGGCATCATCTTTTCGGTGCAGCGGAGCGCGGCAAAAGCGGCAAACTGGTCTTCCACGCTTGGCACGGTGACGTATTCCGGCATCGAGTGGCGGCGCGGAAGCAAGGGATCGTCGGTGGCGTACCCCGTTGTTCGCTACACCTATCAGTTCATGGGGAACAGCTATGAAGGGAACGCCATCGCGCCGGGACCCAGAGTCGGCGGGACGGGAGCGCGGAAGGTGGTGGAACGTTACCCGGTGGGCGCGCAGGTGATGGTCTATTACGACCCGAACAATCCCTCCGACGCGGTTCTCGAGCGCAGTATGCCGGGGTACGTCCCTGTCTTGTGGGCGGTTATCGTTCTGGTTGACCTGTTCCTGTGCGGTATGGCAATCCTGCTTGCCTTTATCTTGTGAAGAACATTCATTACAGGACTTACGTGTAATCAACGTTCTCTAACGTTGATTATCCAGTCTGCGCGTTAGAGAAAGGCGCTCTACGCAGGATTTTGCGTAAGTCCTGCATTATTGTTTGCAATAGCCAACTTTGCATCGAATGATACAAATTCGGCGAATTTTTCTTCGAGAAATTCGATGCGAAAGAGAACTGAGCCATATTGCAGATAAAGTCTATTCCCCCAAAGCAATCACACTTCCGAAATTTGCCGCTCTTCCGCCTGACGTTCGCGGCGGTGTTCCAGCAGTCGCTGAATCCGACCGTGTTTTTCGCGCGAGAGCGGAAACAGCCACGCAAGCAGAATGGTGCCGGAGAGCATTGCCGCACCCAGCGGAGAAACCATCAGGCGGATCATCCTCAACGCCGAAGCCGATTGGGCAAACTGGGTCGCCTCCGGCGGCGGAGAGACGTAGCCCGACCAGCCGAGCAGTTGCAAGGTCAGGAAAATCACCAGCGCTCCGGTCAGTTTGCGGATGAGCGTGCGGATGCCGTAGAAAATCCCCTCCTGACGGCGGCGGGTGCGCAGTTCATCCCATTCGATTACGTCTGCAAAGATGGCGTCGGGCAGAACGTAGGCGGCAGAGACGCCCACCCCCGCCAAAGCGGCAATCCACAACAGAAGAGACGTCTGCCCGGGCTGAATGGCAAAGATCATCATTTCCACTGCAACCCAAAAAATCATACCGAGAATATACGCCTCGCGTTTGTTGCGCACCTTCGAAACCCACAGCCAGAACGGCACGAACAGAATGCAAACCGACATCAGAATGCCAAAGAACGCCGACTCATACGCCAGATCGAAGCCGAACAAACGAATGGAGGCAAGCATATTCCCCTGCGCCACCCAATACAGGAGGAAATAAGGGAAGGTCACCGCCACCATGTCCACTGCCGACCAGTTCAGCATGTGAATGCCCACCGCATAGCGGAAGGGGATGTTCTTCCAGGCTTCGCGCAGGGTCTGGCGGAAGGGCAAGCTTTGCTGCTGTTCAGGCGTGGACGTTTCTCGCACGAGCAGTCCCAGCAAAAATAGCGGAACGGCGCCGATGGAGCCGAAAATCGCCCCGACCAGCATGAACCCCTGCTGTTGTGTGCCGCCGGCGCGCAGCGTCATATCCACGATGACGGGCGCGGCAACCACCATCGAAAGCGCCCCCAGCAGTTGAAAGACCGAGCGGAAGCTCGTCAGCGTGGTACGTTCATCGTAGTCCGGCGCCAGCTCCGGGGTCAGAGAAAGAAACGGCACGGAGATGAGCGTGGTCAGCGTGTCCGAAAGCATGAAGGCGAGCGTCACATAAATCACCAGCGCCGTCTGGCTTTCCCAATCGGGCGCAGACCAGAGGATGACAAAACTCATCCCAAAGGGAATGGCAAACCAGAGCAGGAACGGGCGGCGGCGCCCCCAGCGGGTGTGCAGGCGGTCGCTGAGGATGCCGATGATAGGGTCGTTGACGGCGTCCCACACGATGCCCGCCAGCGCGCCAAACGACGCAAGGCGCGGCTCCAGCCCCACCACGTCGGTCAGATAGATGGCGTAGAAGATGGAGCGCATCATGCCGATGCTGGAGATGCCCCAGTCGCCGGAGCCGTAGAGCAGTTTGAGCCAGAAAGGAAGCCGTTTTTTCGCAGGTTGGTTCATGGGATGCGCAAGTGTAGCATAGTATAGAACGTCCCTGCGCCTGAAAAGTGACGCGACTGGTTATAATCGCCTGCAGATTCGAATGACCACCGGCAAACCTTCGCTTGCAGATAAACTCAAATCGCTCGGCGTGAAGACGGCGCGTGCGCTTCCGACTCCGCCGAAACCTGATTCGCACTCCATTGACTCGGTCGTGGCTGGGACCTTTCTCCCCACCCCGCGCGGCGAGGTGTTCGTCGCCGAACAGCGTTATCCCTCCAGCCACATCTACGGTTCATCTGCCCTTCTCTCTTCCCGTCCGCTTTCCCTCATTGCTCAATGGGCAAACGATCCGGCGCTTGCAAGCCGCCCGCTCTCGAAGTTTGCCTTTCTCGATACCGAAACCTCCGGTCTCGCCGGCGGCACAGGGACGTATGCTTTTCTCGTCGGCGTGGCGCGCTTTGTGGACGATGCCTTTGTGGTGCGGCAGTTTTTCATGCGCGATCCCGCCGAGGAACCCGCCCTGCTCGAAGGGCTGGCAGGTTTCCTTGCGCCCTGCGAGGCGCTGGTCACCTTCAACGGCAAGGCGTTCGATGCGCCTTTGCTCTCCACGCGCTACCGCCTGCATCAAATTCCCATCCCCTACCAGGGATACTCCCACCTCGACCTGCTTCCGCTTGCCCGCCGCCTGTGGCGCGACCGCCTCGAGTCGCGCGCCTTGAAGTTCCTCGAGGAGCATGTGCTGGGGTTCACGCGTTCGAGCGAGGAAGTGCCTGGCTATGAGATTCCGTGGCTGTACTTCGATTATCTGCGCACGGGTGATGCGCGTCCGCTGGGGGGCGTGTTCTATCACAACGCCATGGACGTGGTGGCGATGGCGGCTCTGCTGGCACACATGAACGATATGCTCGAAACCCCGTATGACGGAAAGGTGCGGCACGGGCTCGATTTTGTGGCGCTCGGCAAACTGTTCGAAGACCTGGGGCGTTGGGAGGATGCGGCGAGACTGTTCGAGCGTGGGCTTGAGTCTGGGTTGGACGAAGCAGATTTCGGCGTGGCGGTGAAGCGTCTGTCCATCCTGCAGAAGAGGCGCGGCGATTTGGAAGAGGCGGTCCGTTTGTGGGAGGCGGCGGCGAAGCGCGGTCATCTGTATGCGTTCATCGAACTGGCGAAGTTTTATGAGCATCAACAGCGGGACGTGAAGCAGGCGTTGAAGTGGACAAAATCGGCGTTGAAGCAGGTGGAGAAGAGCGACCTGCCCGCCTACGTGCGCAGGCACTGGCACGAGGAAATTGCTCATCGAATGGAACGGTTGAACCGCAAAGCGGGGATATAATTGCCCGCAATGCGGAAGGGTCTTTGCGCGGCAGGACCCGCCGCCCAGCCAGAGGAGAGACAAATGAATATTTCCGTTTCGCAGGAACAGGGGAGAGTGCCGGTGACCGTCGTGAAGTTGGAGGGGCAATTGGATGGTCAAAATTACCGGGAGTTGATTGACAAAGCCAGCGAACTATATGCGGGCAGAGCGCGTGATTTCCTGCTCGATCTGGACGATTTGAAGTACATTAGCAGCGCCGGGCTGGTGGCGCTGCATTCGGTCGCCCTCTTGGTGCGCGGCGAGCCCATGCCCGATACTGAGGCGGGCTGGTCTGCAATCCGTGCAGTGGGAAGTGTGGGCAGTTCGGGCATGCAGAAGCATGTCAAATTGCTCAATCCGCGTCCGGAGATCAAAGGTGTGCTGGATATGGTGGGCTTTAGCAACGCCTTTGAAATTTACTCCGATTTGAAAACGGCGGTGCAGTCATTTTAGCGGTGTGAAGATGCTCTGTTGCAATCATTCAAAAATCTTGCGTATTTTGCGCTCTCTAGCGCAACTTCGGGCGTTAGAGAACGCCCAGTACGCTTCAAAAAAATCCTTGC
>JABRVZ010000098.1:0-2316 GCA_039961775.1 Chloroflexota bacterium | reverse complement strand
GGAGGGGGGGCGCGTGGGAACTTGCGCGCCGGGGGTCAGGTAGATGTTGAGCCAGGGAAGCGGTGTGAGGATGGACGGGTCGAGGGGGGCGTAGTAGCCGACGGGACGGCTGGTGAGGAAGGCGCTGTCGGGGTCGAGGTTCGACAGCATGTTGGTGTTCAACTTCCAGAAGGGAGAGAGGCGGATGGCGCGTTCACCAGCCAGACCCACGCAGAGGAATCCAATCAAAAGGATGATCAGGACGATGACCCAATCCCGTCGTTCGCGTTCTGCGCGGGTTCCGTTTGCGTTCATGTCATTGCTTTCCGTCAATCGGTATGCGGATGAAGACGGTGGTGCCTGGCAGGTTGACTTCGTCGTAACCAGGACTGGTAAGCCAGATGCGCCCGTGATGCGCGTCGAGGATACCGCGAGCAATGGCGAGACCCAAACCGGGACCACCGCCCTTGAATTTGGTCTTGCCGGAGGAGTGTAACAGCACGTCGCCGGTTTGATAGAACTTTTCGAAGACGAGTTCGTGATATTGCGGGTCTATGCCAATGCCGGTATCCTGAATTTTAACTTCGATTTCGGCAGGCTGGTTGGGCTCCTGAACGATGCGCCCTCTGACGGTGATGGAGCCGCCATCGGGCGTGTATTTGATGGCGTTGCCGATGACATGATAGAAGACTTTGTAGAGCAATTCTTTATCGGCCTGGATGGAGGGGAGGTCATCCAGCCCCTGCGAGGTGAAGGTGAGACGCCGTTCAGCAAAGGCAGACTGGAAGGTCTTTTCGGCGCGTTGGATGAGGGCTTTCACTTCCACTTCGACGGGGCGGATTTCGAGCAGGTTGCTGTTGATGCGCGAGACGTCGAGCAGGTTGTCCACAATGTCGGTCATGCGTTCGGCGCCGTCCATGATGCCTTTGGCGTATTTTTCCAGGTCTTTGTTTTCTTTGGCTTTCATCTGAATCATCTGCGCGTATCCCTGCACGAGGGTAAGCGGGGTGCGCAGTTCGTGCGCGGAGACCTGGATGAAGCGGATTTTGGCGCGGTCCATCTGCTCGAGGATTTGATTGGTTTTTTCGAGTTCGAGGGTGCGCTGCTGCAGGTTTTCGGTCATCACGTCGAACGTGTTGGCGAGGACGCCGATTTCGTCGTTAGTTCTGACGCCGGTGCGGCGGGTCAGGTCGCCTTCGGCGATGGCGCGCGAGGTGCGTACCAGCGAAGAAAGCGGGACGATGATCATGCGCGCAATCAGATAACCGATGAGGATGACCGCCGCCATCGCAAAGGAATACAAAAGGACGTATTGATTGCGGCTGATGGAACTCGACTCAACAACGAACTGCATGGGCAGGACGACGGCAAAGACGGCAAGGCGGTCATTGCCGATTTGCAGGGGGCTGAATGCGCTCCGATAAAAACGCCCGTCCACCTCGAAATTTTCGCCCTCGACAACCTCATCCTGCGCGATTACTCTATCGTAAAAATCCTTTGGAATGGATACGGTGCGTAAAAAAAGCGGATCGGTCGTGCTTTTTCCAAATGTGGAGGCAAGCGCCTGCCCGCTGCCCTCATAAAAGATGACATCGGCGGAAGCGGTCGCTTTCAGGGACGGAAGAAGCGTATTCAGCGATGTGCCCGTCACCACCACACCGGCAATCTCGTTTTCCAGCGGTACTACAAGGGCAAAAAAGTAGTAATACCGTCCGTCCACAGGGTCTTTTGTCAGCATGCGGCGGGGGAGGCTGTTGGGGTTGTTTTCGAGGAGCAGTTCGTTGACGATGGGCAGGGTGGCGGGGCGCCCCGGCTGGGTTACATCCTGGATGGTGCCATCAGTCAATCGGATTGTGTGCAGGATTTCGCGTCCACCGGCGTCGAAGACCATCACGTTTTCGGCGCTCACGCCCCCCGCAGCAGGCTTCGCCAGACCTTGAACCGTTATCTCCTCCCCTTTTTTGAGCGCTTCGCCCAAGCCCTGGGTGTATGCAATGATCAACGCATCATCGCGCTGGCTGATCTCCTGCCGAACCATCTCATCTGAAACGACGCGTCCCGCCTCCAGAAGTTGATTAGACAGGCGCTCCTCCAACGAACTTGCCACCAGACGCGTCACCACAAAGGCGCCTGTTACTGCAATCAGGAGCGTCAAAAGCAGATAGGGTAAAATGACCTTGAAGCGAATGCTCACGCGAAGCCTATTATCCTGACGGGGGATACATGTGATTGTTACATTAACGTGAGTTCGGGTTAGGCAACCAAAGCGGGCAGGGTGCCCAAGCCGAGAGAAGGTTTCTTGGGCTGACGACAATACGCTATCACGCCGCAAAGCAG
>JABRVZ010000097.1:0-5029 GCA_039961775.1 Chloroflexota bacterium | reverse complement strand
GGTCGGGGAGGAGGCGGGGGTGGGAGTGCTGAGAGAGGCGAGTTTTTTCTGCGCCTCCTCGCGCATGGCGGGGGTCATCGAATCTTCGGGCAGGTCGAGCAGAAGTTCCCAGTATTCGGCGGCTTTGCGCGGTTCTTCGCGTTTTTCATACACCGTTGCCGCCCAGTAGTAGGCGAGGGCTTTTTGCTTGTCGTCGGCGGCGAGGGCGAGGGTTTTCTCGAGAGCGAGGAAGGCGTTGCCGGCGCGTCCGTTCAGCAGTTCGGCGCGGACGATGCCGAGGTTGGCTTCGAAAAGGTCGGGGTAGGAGGAGCGCACGCGGGCGATGTCGGCGTTGGCGGCGGCGGCGTTCCCCAATTCCACGTTGGAGAGGAAGCGGTAGAGGATGGCTTCGCGGCGGGTGGGGTCGGTGCGCAGGACTTCGTCCATCGAGCGGAGGGCGTCGGTGTAGTTTCCGTTGTTGAATTGCAGTTTTCCGAGTTCGATGTAGGCGGCGAGGTCGCGCGGCTCATATTGCAGGTAGGTGCTGTAGAATTCGACGGCGTCGTCGTAATTCCCCAGCGCGGCATGGATTTGACCGAGCAGGAGGTAGGTGGGCAGGGAAGTGACGTCCCGTTCGAGCGCCTGGCGGGCAATTTCGAGGGCGAGGGAGGCGTCTCCCTGTTTGAGCCATGCCTGCGCGAGATGATAGTACACCAGCGGCGAGCCGGGCAGGAGTTGATCGGCTTTTTGCAGGTCGGAAACCGCGCCTACAAGGTCGTTATCGCGGATTTTGACCTGCGCCCGTTCCAGATATGCCTCGCCGAAGTCTGGCGCGGTGCGCACTGCCTGGTCGAGCAGGGGCAGGACGTTGGCGCCGGGGTTCAGGACCAATTGGGCGCGCGCCAGCCCCACGTAGGCGGGGGCAAACTCCGGCTGGCGGGTGATGGCTTCGTTGTAGTATTGCTGAGCGCGGATTACGTCCCCTTTGAAGCGGTAGGATTCGCCGAGGTAGTAATAGGCAGCGATAAGATTGGGGTCGAGTTTGAGCACTTCTTCGAGCGTGGAAATTGCCTGATTCCAGTCGCCTTGTTTGTAGGCGTTTTCGAATTGCAGGAGGTAATCGGCGGTGAGGGGAGAGCGCTCAATGGTGATGTAGAGCGGCGTGGGCGTGTAGGGGATGTCGGGCTGGGCGGGTCCGCGCGCAGTGGCAACCGCCTGCGGCTTGCCGCCGATGGCAGTGGGCGTGGGGGTGAAGGTCAGCACGGGACCGGCGGTTGGCAGGGCAAGGCTGGTGCCGGGCGTGGAGTTGGGGAGTATCAGCCCGAAGACGATTCCGCCGGCGATGGCGCCGATGAGCAGGAGGGTGACTCCCAGGCGGAAGACGGGGCTGGCTCGCACCGCCGCCCAGCCTTTGGGCTTCGGTTTTTCGTGTGCGAGCAGCAGGCTTTCCTCCCAGGCGCGCGTGCGGGGCAGGGAGAATGGCTGAACGGTTTCGTCGGGGGGCAGGGCTCCGAGCAGGGTCAAGCCTCGTTTGGCAGCCACATGTTCGGGGTCCAGTTTGAGCGCGGTTTGGAGGCAGTAAATGCGCTCTTTGGGGGTCTCCATGGCAGCGCTCAGCCAGGTCCAGTATTCGGGGTTGGTCTGGTTATCTTTGAGAAGCCCCGTAAGCAGTTCACGGGCGCGGGCTTTGTTTCCCCGGCGCAGGGCGTCCACCGCTTCCTGAAAGAGGACATCGTCAGCCCCACTCGATTCGCGGGAGGGGGGATTGATGGGAGTGGGGTCAGCCATGCGTTGATTTTACCTTACTCGTGAAATTCTTCCACTTGATAGGTCAACACGTCGAGGCGTTTGCGCCGCCAGAGGTCGGGGCTGGCGCCCATTTTGTAACACAGGTTGTCGAGGAACTCGGCGGGGTTGGGGATTTTCTCCCACACTTGCGGCAGGAAGGTGGCGCGGCGGAAGCCGTCGCGCAGGACGACGCCGTCCACGCCGGGGCGCAGTTTGGAGAGCAGGTCAGATGCGTCTTTGTAGTCGAGGGGAAGCGGGCGCGTCAATCTCGAGACCTCGACCTGAATCTTGCTCAATTCATCTTCCCTCACCGGTGGGAAGCGCGGGTCTTGCAGCGCGGCGGCGATGGCGTGTTCGCGCACATCTTCGGCGAGCGGCTGATAGGCTTCGAGCGCGCCGATGCACCCGCGCAACTGCCCGCCGATGGTCAGTGTGACGAACGAAGCGCCCGGTTCGCGCAGGGTGGGGGACAGGCTGGAGAGGTCGAGCGGGGGGAGTTTTTCACCCCGCACGGCATGTTCCATCGCTTCGCGCGCCAGGCGCAGCAAGGTCTTTTGCTCTTCGGCGGTCAGTTTTTCGGTCATGGCGGATGCCCTCCAAACCCCTCCGCGCTTTGGGGTGCGGCTATCTCACGATTTTCCAATACACTCTATTATGATACACCAAAGGGTCGCCTTCGCCTTCTTCTTTTACGGCAAGGACCTCAGCGATGAAAAGCGTATTCTCACCGACGGGGATGGACTGGGAAACGCGGCAGTTGAAGAATGCAATACCGCCTTTGATAAGCGGCGCATCCAGCAGGAGGCGGAACGTTTCCACCCCCTCGAAGCGGTCGGTAATATCTGGAATCTTGCCGGCGAATCGGTCGGAAAGCCCGCCCTGATCGGCGGCAAGGATGGTAACCGCAAACTCGCCGGATTGTTCGATCAGCGCGTGGGTGTGCGTGAGCCGCCGGAGCGCTACCGAAATCAGCGGCGGGTCGAGCGAAATGGAAGTGAACGAGTTGACGGTCATGCCGTAGCGCTGACCGCCGTGCGCGGCGGTGACGATGGTCACGCCGCTGGTCCAGGCGCGCATGGCGCGGCGGAGGGATTCAGAGTCGAGGGTCATGTGTTCTCCAATGCAGGCGTCATCATACTTGGCGGGTGGGGATGCGTCAAGCCGAATACCGGCCCGCCATTTTTCCACCCATAGATGGGGTTCGTAGGGAGTTTTTTACTTTGCCTTGCGCAGCAAGGCGAAAACTTGCACGCCAAATTTGGCTCGAAAACCTCTTGCCTCCTGCCCGTTTCAAAGGTACCATCTACAGGAACATGGAAACCACCTCTGCCCGCCGCACACCCAACCGACCTTCTGACAGTCAGAGCGCCCTCCGCGTTCTGCGCTCCATCCTTGGCATTGCCGTTTTGCTGGCGACCTTGTTTACCGCCTTCCCCTCACGCGGACTGGTCTCCGGCGATTTCTACAGCCGGCTGAGCGTCATCCTCACCCCCCGCCCGGTGGACGGCGCCGCGCCTGCCTCCCAGCCGCAACTGCGCATCGGAATCGTCTCCGGGCATGCCGGCAACGACTCCGGCGCCGTCTGCGTGGACGGAAACGGGCAGGTCACGCTCACCGAAGCGGATGTCAACCTGAAAATTGCCGCCATCGTCCAGCAAAAATTAATCGAAGCAGGCTTTCAGGTGGACCTGCTGCGCGAGTTCGACTCCCGCCTCAACGGCTACCGCGCCCTTGCCATCGTCTCCATCCACAACGACTCGTGCGAATACATCAACGACGAAGCCACCGGCTTCAAAGTCGCTGCGGCGCTCAACACCACCGACCCCAACCGCGCCAACCGTCTCACCGCCTGCCTCATTGACCGTTACCAGCGCGCCACCAACCTCACCTTCCACGCCGGCAGCATCACCGGCGACATGCGCGAATATCACGCCTTCCGCGAAATTGACCCCAGCACCGTCGCCGCCATCATCGAAACCGGCTTCCTCAACCTCGACCGCGAACTCCTCACCAAACAAACCGACCGCGTCGCCGCCGGCGTGGTGGACGGCATCCTGTGCTTTGCCAACAACGAAAACATCGAACCGACGCCCATCCCCGGAGGACTTCCATGAAAATCCCCAGCGGATTTACCCGCCTCCTTCCCCGCCTGATCCTGCTCCTGGCATTCGTGGGCATTCTCCTCGCCGCATTCTGGTTTGCAGTCCCTCTCGTGGATGCATACTTTACCCCGCCCTCTGTGCCCGCGCAGGACTACGTCTGGTCATATGTCGAAATCCCCAAGCCGGCGCGCACCCCCGCCTCCCTCGTCCTCCTGCCTGGAACGGACACCCAAACGCCAGCGTCCATAACGGTGGAGGCGCCCGCCACCCTGCCCGCCGACACTGCCACCCCTCTTCCTGCGCCCACCGAAACGCCCGCCCTGCTCTCCATGGAAGTGCTGGCAGATACGCCCACGCCTCAATATGTTGCCCCACAGCCGGCGGCTGTCTCCTATGGCGGCTCGAAGTACATTCTTGTGGACATCTCGGAACAGCACATGTACGTCTATGAAGACAACGTGTTGATTTACAGTTTCGTCGTTTCCACCGGTATGAACAACGCCACCCGTGTTGGCACATTTGCCGTGCAGAGCAAAATTCCCAACGCCTACGGCTCCACGTGGGATATCTGGATGCCCAACTGGCTCGGCATCTACTGGGCAGGCGGATTGGAAAACGGCATCCATGCCCTCCCCATCCTGCCCAATGGCGCCACCCTGTGGGCAGGCTACCTCGGCAGACCCGTCTCTTATGGCTGTGTGGTGCTGGGAACCTATGAATCGAAACTGCTCTACGATTGGGCGGAAATCGGCACGCCTGTGGAAATTCGCTGGTAACGTCGTCGGCGAAAGAGAATACGGAGTAAGCGCAAGAATATCTAATAAATTACGACTGACCACTTATAACCCATCTGCCAACAAACCATCGAGCGCCATTTTAGAGGAGAGAGGTGACATCATGAAAAACGCAAAATCGAACTCGTCGCGGTTGTATCTCTTGTGGGGAGCGCTAAGCATGTTCATCTGTCTGGTTGTGATTGGCGCCGCCGCATGGATGGCGTTCAATACCTCCGTATTTGCGTCTGTGCTCAAGCCCCAGCCGCAGTCTGCCATGCAGACCGTGCAGGAGGAAATCCTTTGGGCGACGGTGGAAATTGCCAAGCCGTCCCTCGCGCCGGTTGGCGCAAGCGTTCTCAGCGCCCAGCCCATTGACCTCCCCGC
>JABRVZ010000096.1:0-3063 GCA_039961775.1 Chloroflexota bacterium | reverse complement strand
ACCGAGACGCCCACCCCCATCCCCACCGTCGAAAGCCTCAAAGCCCGCGTCACTGCAGACAAATTGAGTTGCCGCTACGGACCCGGCGCGGAATACCTCTATCTCTTCGCCCTGAACGGTGGCGCCAACATCAAACTTGTCGGACGCACCGACGCCAACAACTGGGTGCTGGTAGAAAACTCGCCCTACCGCTGCTGGGTCAACGCCAAATTCCTCGAAATCCAGGGCAACCCCAAAGCCCTCCCCATCCTCTACCCCGGCTTAAAGTTGATTGTCTCGCCATACTATCCCGGTCCCACGTGGGCAAAGGCAACTCGAAACGGGAACCAAGTGGAGATTACGTGGGAGGCGGTACCCATCAGCCCGGGCAAGTACGCGGACGAGTTCATGCATCAATACATTGTCGAAGTCTGGCGCTGTGAGGCGGGGGAAATCATCTTTGAAACGCTTGGGACGAACTTCCCATTTATCACCGTGGAAAATGACGAGCCCGGCTGCAGCGTTCCCTCGCATGGGCGCGTCTTTGTGCAGGAAAAGCATGGCTACGGCGGTCCTGTGGAAATCCCCTGGCCCCCGCATGACAATTCCGCTTCTACGTCTGTTCCAACGCCCTGACGTGAAACGACTTGCGGTGAATCGGCGATAACCCCAATCGCTCCATCGCAGACCGATGCGCCTGTGTGCCGTATCCTTTGTTTTTCCCCAGCCCATAGCCGGGATACTGCGAATCGAGTTCGCGCATGAGGGCGTCGCGCTCGGTTTTGGCAAGGATGGAGGCGCAGGCGATGCTCAAACAGCGCGCGTCGCCTTTGACGAGGGAGGTTTGGGGAATGTCAACCTGGGGGAGTTCGAGGCGGAAGTCGGTCAGCAGGTATTGAGGGGCGACGGCGATCTGGTGCAGGGCGCGGATGGCGGCAAGCCGCACGGCGCGAACGATGCCCTGCATGTCTATCTCTTCTGCAGAGGCAAACCCCACCGCCCAGCCGAGGGCAACTTCGCGGATGCGCGGCGCGAGCGAGTCGCGTTCGAGGGGAGTCATCTGCTTGGAGTCGCGCGCCCCGCTCAAGGTCGAGGAAAGAAGCGTTGGGTCGTTGGGGAGGATCACCGCGCCGACGGCAACCGGTCCTGCCAGCGATCCGCGTCCGGCTTCGTCCAATCCCGCGATGTGGAGCAGCCCGGTCTGCCAGAGTTCGGTTTCAAAGACAAGGCTGGGGTCGGTGCGCATGGTCAATCATAAAGCCCGCGGCGGGCGTTAGCGTGAATACGGAAGATGTCCCGAATCATGCGGAGGGCGTCGCGCAGGGCGCTGACTTTCGTGTCTGAGTGGTAGTACCAGTGGATGGGGACTTCGTGAATGCGGTAGCCGCGCCGCCGCGCAATGTAGAGCAGTTCGATGTCGAACGACCAGCCGGGCAGGGTCTGGCGGCGGAAGATGTCTTCTGCTGCGCCGGCGCGGAAGCATTTGAAGCCGCATTGGGTGTCGTTCAAGCCCGGCAGGATGAGCGCCTGGATGATGAAGTTGATGCCGCGCCCGCCAAGGTGGCGATAGGGGGGTTCGTTGTAGCGCACCGCGCCCTTCGCTTCGCGCGAGGCAATGGCAATGTCGAACGCCTCGAGCGCGGGGGGGAGAAAGTTGATAATCTCTTCCACCGGCATGGAAAGGTCGGCGTCGCACATGAAGCGGTATTCGCCGCGGGCTTCGAGCATGCCACGCCGCACCGCCGCCCCCTTGCCGCGCTCGCTTTGAATCACGCGGAGGTTCTCATGCTTTCGCGCAAATTCCTGCGCAATTTCGAGCGTGCGGTCTGAACTGCCGTTCTCGACGATGACGACCTCGGAGGTGAACGCCTGCTTCGCCAGAAAGCGAAGCACCTGCTCCAGTGAAGCAGGCAGGCGGTTTTCTTCGTTGTGCGCCGGAATGACGACGGATAAGAAAGTGGTCAAATTATTCCTGTGGAGCGAACTGAGTTAGAAGACCGGCACGTTTTCCAGTTCGTCGCGGTCTGCCCCTTCGCGGGTGGAGAGGAACTCTTTGCCGTCGCGTTTTACAACCAGCACAGGCTTCCCCACCTCGAACGTACCGCCCCAGAACTCCTTGCGGGAACCGGTCACAAACTTCTTCCCATTCTTCAGGCGTTCCAACAGGTCTTTGCGTTCGATCAAAACACGATCCGAAAACGACGCCCCCCGGCGTTCATAGGCGCGCACCAGGGCAATTTGTCCATTCTTGAAATGGACGGCTTCAATGACTCCATCAAACTTCTGTGCCATATTGGTCTCCGTGCGAATTTTAGCATTAAACAACAAAGACACAAAAAACACTGCGTGTTCTCCGTGTCTCTGCGGTTGGTCGTTGGTCGGGGCGCCGGGATTCGAACCCGGGACCTTGGCGCTCCAGCGCCACGCGCTAACCAGCGCGTTATTTTACCAATGTCAGCAAGATAACGTTCAACCCCGCGCGCTTTGATTTTCCGTTCACGCAACATAGCCTCCGAACGCGTCGGAAATTCCTCCACATGAATCAAGCGCCAGGGAATGCCGGCCCGCGTGGATTTCGACTTGCCTGCATTATGTTCGTTCAAGCGGTTTTCAACATCTTGCGTTGAACCGACATAATAGCGTTGCAACTGTTCGCTTCGGAGAATATACGTATAAAACAAGTCGGGGCGCCGGGATTCGAACCCGGGACCTCTTGCTCCCAAAGCAAGCGCGCTAGCCGGACTGCGCTACGCCCCGAAAAATAAAATTGTAATTGTTCCATCTCGGGACCTTGGCGCTCCAGCGCCACGCGCTAACCGATGGCGCGAGGGCGCCACTACGCCCCGAAAAATAAAATTGTAACTGTTCCACCTCGGGACCTTGGCGCTCCAGCGCCACGCGCTAACCGATGGCGCAGGGCGCCACTACGCCCCGATGGAAATTGTGCGGCGAGTATAATGCTTGGGATGAGCACCCGTCAAGCGATAACCCACACTGCCATCCTGCTCACGCTTCTCGCCGGACTGACAGCCTGTTCCCCGTCCGAACCGCCTCTTCCCAGCCCCACACCTCGTCCCCCCACCT
>JABRVZ010000095.1:0-15629 GCA_039961775.1 Chloroflexota bacterium | reverse complement strand
GGGCGGCGTGGCAGGCGGGGGCGTGGTCGGAGCGGCGTAGACTTTGATCCACTGCCCTTCGTAGATCAGGTTGGGGTTGGTGATCTCCGGGTTCGATTTCAGCAAAGCGTCCATGGTGGTGCTGAAGCGGGTTGCCAGTCCTTTGAGGGTGTCGCCGCGGGCAACGATATAGATGAAGTAGCCGCCGTCGGTGCCGAGGATGGCGCCGGGGAGTTGCAGGACCTGGCCGGGGTAGATCAGGTCGCCGGAGCCAATTTCGGGGTTTGCCCGCCGCAGGGCAGAGACGGTGGTGCCGCAGCGGTCTGCGATTTTGCGCAGGGTGTCACCTTTGACGACGGTGACGCTGGCGCCGCAGCCGCTTGCCGCGAGGGCAGAAGAGGTAGCGGCAAAGGTCGCCGCCAGCATTGCGGTGAGCAGGACAAACATTAAAATCTTTCTGGTAGTCATCGAAACCTCCATTTCGTTTCACAAAAAGATGATGCTTTTCAATTCTGAAAAGTTCCCGATTCTTGTGTTCCCTGACCAAAGTCCTGG
The DNA here is from genome assembly GCA_039961775.1 of Chloroflexota bacterium. Classification (GTDB taxonomy): domain Bacteria; phylum Chloroflexota; class Anaerolineae; order Anaerolineales; family Villigracilaceae; genus Defluviilinea. The sequence goes on along the minus strand of JABRVZ010000095.1, from coordinate 15,095 downwards.
GAAACGAAAAACGGGAGCGGGCGAACCCGGCTCCCGTTTTGGCTGGTTTATCGTTTTTTGCTTCTGCCCCTGGCAGAACCGCGGACGCCGCGGGGTATGACGGTTGAATCGGCGTTGACCGCCACGTATGCCGCCCGCAGGGCGACGGGTTTTTCTGCCCGCGCCCGCAGACGCAGGTTGAGCATTTCCACGAAGATCGAGAAGCCCATGGCAAAGTAGATGTATCCCTTCGGGATGTGCTGGTGCAGACCTTCGACGATGAGCGTGAAGCCAATCAACAGGAGGAAGGAGAGCGCCAGCATCTTGATGGTGGGATGGTCTTCGACGAACCTTGCGACGGGACCCGAGGCAAAGATCATCACGCCCGCGGCGATGATGACGGCAATGATCATAATCATCAGTTCGTTTGCCATGCCCACCGCTGTGATGACGGAGTCGAGTGAGAAGACGATGTCCAACAGCATGATTTGGATGATGACGCTCCAGAAGGAGGCGCGGACTTTTGCCGAGGCGTGACCTTCCACTCCCTCCAGTTTGTCGTGGATTTCGTGGACGCTCTTCCAAAGCAGGAAGAGTCCGCCTGCGAGCAGAATCAGGTCGTGACCGGAGATGCCCAAATCCTCTCCGAACCAGGGGAGGAAGAAGAAGGGCTCTTCAAGGCTGATGATCCAGGAGAGGGAAAGTAGCAGCAGGATGCGGGTGATGACCGCCAGCGAGATGCCCGTGACGCGGGCGCGGTCGCGCTCCTCCGCCGGCAGTTTGCCCGCCAGGATCGAGATGAAGATGATATTGTCCACGCCCAGGACGAGTTCGAGCACCACCAGCGTGACCAGCGCAATCCACGCTTCGGGCTGGGAGAACCAGTTGAAATGCAGCCATTCCATACATTGCTCCTATAAGAAAAATGTGAACGCCTGTGGAGCGTTGTGCCAGGCAGGCGAACAGGCAGATTTTACTGCGGAATTACAAAGCCTTTGTTCATTACGCCGCTTTGCGAAGCGAATAGAAAATGGGGATGGAGAGGAGTTGCGCCGTCACAGAGAACGTCACCAGCCAGGGGATGGAAATATCGTACAGGGCGCCGATCAACAGGCTCCCCAGGAACCAGGCAATGCCATAGACCATGTTGAAGAGTCCGTAGGCTGTGCCGCGTTGGTCGGGGGCAATCATCCCGCCGATGGCGGCGCGCAGGATGGATTCCTGCGCGCCCATGCCGATGCCCCAGAATGCCATGCCCAGCATTGCCAGCGGGAAGTCTCCAAAGAAAACCAAAGGGGCGAACCAAGCCGATAGTGCGGCAACCAGCATCAGGGTCGAGAGACCGAGGCGGTCGAACAAACGCCCAAAGGCGAGGGCGGCAATCGCATCCACGCCCATGGCAATCGCATACAAGATTGGGATCATCGTCTCGCTGGCGACGGATGCCTTTTGGAAGTGGTAGGCGATGAGGGGGAAGTCGGCAAAGCCCGCTGCGATGAGCGCCGCGGCGATAACGTAGAGCCAGAAGACTTTGGTAAAGCCCTGGAACTGCAGTTTGGTCTGGCGGATTTCCAACTCCTGCGGGCGCGGATAGAGGAAGCGGGCAGCGGTGAGAACGCCCAATGCGAGAAGCGCGGGGATGAGCAAAAGCGTATATCCCGTTTTGTAGCCGTCGCGAAGGTAGAGAACCGCCGCGACAATCAGGGGACCTGAGATGGCGCCAATCTGGTCGAGCGCTTCGTGCAGACCGAAGCCCCAGCCGCGTCCCATTTGATGTGTGGCGTAGGAGAGCATGGCATCACGCGGCGGAACGCGGACGCCCTTGCCGATTCGTTCGATGACCATCAGCGCGGCGGCAATCTGCCAGTTGCCAGCCAGCGCCAGCAGGGGCACCGCCAGCAGGTTGACAGCGTAGCCGAAGAAGGTAATTGCCCAGTAACTTTTGGTTTTATCGCTGAAATATCCCGAAACGAGGCGAATCGAAAAACCGATCAATTCCCCCAGCCCCGCAATCGCGCCGACTACAGCGCCGCTCGCGCCGAGTATCGCCAGAAACGAGCCGTTGATACTGCGCGCGCCCTCGTAGGTCATGTCGGCGAGCAGGCTGACAATGCCCATCAGCACAACAAAGCGCAGGGCGTTTTGGGTGGAAATGCCGCTTTTGAGTTTTGATGTGTCTTCCATGAAGTTTCTCCTTTGCCGTCATCAATCCAATCTCATGCCTGGTGCATCACCGCTTTGAGCAGCGCCTGCCGATCCACCAGCCCGATGGCTTTGCCGTTTGCATCCACCACCACCATCCACTTGCGCTTTTGGGAGAGCATCAGGTGTGCGGCTTCGGTGAGGGAGGTTTCGGGCGGCGCGCTCAAGACCTCGCGCGACATCAACTGCGCGGCGGTGATGTTTTCATTGGGGACGGCGCGCTTGCCGCGCAATGCCTGCAGGACGCCGCGCTGTGAGGCTGGCTGGACTCTCGTCACCGCGTCCGCATCGCTGATGAGACCGAGCGGCTGACCCGCCTCATTGACCACGATGAGGCGGCGGGTTCCCGCCTCGAGGAAACGGGCGACCACCTCCGCCAGCGACGCGTCCTGCTCGATGGTGGGAATCTCTGGAATCATGACTTCGCCCAACGTGCGCGCCGCGCCTTTGGGAGCCTTTGCCGCGCGCCGCTTCGCTTCCTCGCTGACGACCTGTTTCAACACATCCACGCGTGAGAGGACGCCGATTAATTTTCCCCGCTCGTCGAGCACGGGCAGGCGCTTGATGCCATGCTCCGCCATGCGCGCCGCGGCGAGACTCAGCGGTTCGTCGCCGCGAATGGTGACGGCTGGGGAGGTCATCACATCCGCCGCTTTGAGCGGGCTGGCGCGCAGACTTTGTAATTCGGTTTGCAGTGTCTTTTCGTCCAGCCGTTCGGCGATGGACAGGCGTTGTTCCAGGCCTGCGCGCTCGAGCAGGTCTTCATCGGTGAGAATGCCCGCCACTTCGCCGTTTTTGTTCAACACGGGCAGCGCCTTGAGTAGATGTTTGAGCATCGTCTCCCAGGCTTCGGCGATGGGCGTGGTATCTTTCAACGTGACGACCTTGCGCGTCATCACGTCTGAGACGCGCTTGTCGGCGGGGAGCGGGTTGAGGTAGCGGTGAGTGTATTTGACCACTTCCACGTCGTCGAGGGTGATCAGTCCCTCCGCCACCATCGGCGCGATGACCTTGAGCGCCGCGTTGATTTTTTCTTCGGCGTCCACCACTTCAATGACGAGGGGCAGGTCCACCGAGAGGGTCAGGATGGATGCGGTGCGGATGACGGAATGCGCGCCAAAGCCGGCCAGTCCGCGTGTGACGGTCGCGCCCGCCATCCCCTGAGTCCGAAGCGTTTCCAGAAGGGCGGTGTGCAAAGCCTTGCCGCGCCACTTGTCGCTTTCGCCGATGTAAATCGTCAGCCGTTTGGCTTTCTTGCCGGTGAGTTGTTTGGGTGACATGATGCCGCCTCCGCTAGATCGCTCTTGCCAGGATGATGCCCAGGAAGACTGCCACTCCGCCGAGGAAGGCGCTGCCGAACAGGTTGAAAAGACCGGGCAGCCATTGATTGTCCATCATCAGGCTCATGCTTTCGAAAGTATACGACGAAAAGGTAGTGTAGGAGCCGAGGAAACCAATGGCGACGAGAATGCGCCAGCGCGGATCGAGGAGCAGTCGTTCTGTGGCGAGGGTGATGAAGAATCCCAGGATGAAACTGCCCGTGAGGTTGATGATGAGGTTGCCGTAGGGGAAGGCTGTTCCCAGCCTGCCCGCCGCCCAAACGCCGACCCAGTAGCGCAAGTTGGCTCCGAGAATCGCGCCGGCTGAAATGAGTAAAAATGTTTCCATGTTTTTGGAAAATGCCGCCTTTCTGAAACGGTTTATGAAGGAGTAATGCTCTGTTGCAATCATTCAAAAATCTTGCGTATTTTGCGCTCTCCAGCGCAACTTCGGGCGTTAGAGAACGCCCAGTACGCTTCAAAACACATCTTTGCAATAGAGCAAAGGAGTAACGGTAACGGTTGAGGATGTTCATCTGTAATTCATGCGCCGCGTTTGAGAGTATCTGCTCTGCAAAAACCAGCAAGCAAAAAGCCTCTACCGAGGGTGAATTCGGTAGAGGCTATCAGTCGGAGAGACGGTTACGGCGAGCCTCATCGCCAAAATCTGATGGCGTATTGTATCACACTCACCAGTGGTGAATTCTGTTCCGAATGCGCTACCTCATTTCACCAACTGCTCCTCAGGCGGACAGGCTTCCGCCGCCGCGGCGACCATCGCCGGGACGGGCGCGGCTTGCGGATACCACTTCTTTTGCAGCCAGAATGCCACGTTCACCAGCCCAATCATCACGGGGACCTCGACGAGCGGACCAATCACCGCGGCGAACGCCGCGCCACTGTTGATGCCGAAGACCGCCACCGCCACCGCGATTGCCAGTTCAAAGTTGTTGCTGGCGGCGGTGAAGGAGAGCGTGGTCGTCTTCGAGTAGTCCGCGCCGAGACGGTGACCCATGGCGAAGGAAACCAGGAACATCAGCACGAAGTAGAACAGCAGCGGGATGGCGATGCGCACCACGTCCATCGGGATTTGCACAATCAGGTTGCCCTTGAGCGAGAACATCACCACAATCGTGAACAGCAGGGCGATGAGAGTCAGCGGGCTGACCTTCGGCACGAAGTTCTTGTAGTACCAGTCCTTGCCTTTGGCGCGTACCAGAATCAGGCGGGTGAAGAAGCCAGCCAGAAACGGAATGCCCAGGTAGATGAACACGCTCTTCGCAATTTCGCCGATGGTGATATCCACCACCGCGCCGCTCAAGCCAAAGAGGGGCGGCAGTTTGGTGATGAAAATCCACGCATAGACGCTGTAAAACAGCACCTGAAAGACGCTGTTGAACGCCACCAGTCCCGCCGCGTATTCCGTGTCGCCGTGCGCCAATTCATTCCACACGATGACCATGGCGATACAGCGCGCCAGACCAATCATAATCAGTCCCGCCGCGTATTCGGGATAGCCGCGCAGGAAAATGATCGCCAGCGCGAACATCAGCACGGGCCCGATGACCCAGTTTTGGATGAGCGAGAGCGTTAACACTTTTTTGTTGCGGAACACGTCGCCCAGTTCCTCGTACTTCACTTTGGTGAACGGCGGGTACATCATCAAAATCAACCCAATCGCAATCGGGATGTTAGTCGTCCCAACGGAAACGGCGTCGTTGAATCTCACCACTCCCTGCGGGAACAAGAAGCCAATCAAGACGCCCGCCGCCATCGCCAGGAAAATCCACAGCGTCAGGTAGCGGTCAAGGAAGGACAGTTGCTTGCTCAGGCTTTTGGCCGGGGCTTGTGTTGCTGCAATTTCGGTCATGAGAAACCTCCAGATTCAAATTTATCCAACTTGCTTCAGCAGTTGGGGGATTTCACGCGCAATATCATCGCGCACCTTTCGAAAATCGTCCATTTCGTCGGTCAACGCGGGGTCGGGGAAACTGTGATGAACTTTCTTCCCCTTCCCCAGCCAGACGGGACACTCCTCCGCCGCCGAATCGCAGACCGTGACGACCAGGTCGAAGTCCGCGTCCCGAAACTCGTCCGCCCGCTTCGACCGACCCTCGTGCTGGATTCCGATTTCCCGCAGCGCTTCCAACGCCTTGGGGTGGACGTACCCCGCGGGCTTCGTCCCCGCGCTGACCGCCTCCCACTCGTCTCCCATCCGCGCATTGACAATCGCCTCCGCCATCTGCGAGCGGCAGGAATTTCCTGTGCAGAGAAACAAAACTTTGCGCTTCATGCGAATTCCTTTTCGTTGTTATTTGCGCTTCGCGGTCCGCATTTAGGCTGCCGCGGCTGGATACGCTTGGGATCAAAAAACGCGCCGAAAGCGGCATTCAGTTCTTCCAGCGCGGCGCGGTTGACCGAGTAGTACACCCAGCGCGAATCGACCGCGTCGCGTTCCACATTCACCAGACCGACTGCGCGCAGTTTGCTCAGGTGATGCGAAATCAGGTTGGGCGCCATTTGCAGGGCGTCGCCCAGTTCGCAGTTGCATTGCACGCCGTCCATCAGCAGGTTGAAGATGAGCAGGCGCTTCGGCTCGGCAAGGACTTTGAGCCGCTCCGCCAGCGCTTCCAGATTGACGGGGGCAGGTTTGACTTCATCAGAAAGATAGTTCAACATGCGTTGAATTGTATTTGTGAAAGAAACGTCCGTCAATGAAAACCTGTCATACAATCTAAATGACCTTTATCAAGAACGTCTCGCCGCTTTGCCGCCACGCCGCACGGCGATGATCCCCACCAAAATTTCAATTGGATGAGTTGTCATAGCATTGCCTCCAGGGTTGCCTTGCGGTCGGCAAAAGACGGATCGGATTGCAGGAGCGGACATTCGGACAACGCCCGTTTTTGTTGCAACAGGCCGACTGCGAAGGCCAGGCAGGTCGCCTCGCCGCATTGACGGCAATTGGTGCGCGGCAGCAACTCCCAAATGTCCAGGTGACGCGGGGCGCGCTTCTTGGCAGTCACGGCGACCAATTCGGCGCGCTTCTCCCACACTGCGTTGACCGCCTCCTTGAGCGCGGCAAACAGTTCCAGCCCTTCGCTGGTATCCACCACCTGCGTGATGTACACCTTGTCCGCGTAGAGCGTCATGAATCCATGCGGGCGGCGGAAGGTGAGCGTGCAGGTTTCGGGATTGTAGGCAATCACGCCAGGCAGGGTGGCGAGGTAGGGGATGACCTCATCCAGCAGGCGGTTCGGCTTGCCGATGACGATGATGCGGCCAGGCTCGGCGAGGCAGGGCAGAGTTTTGGTGAGAGTGATGGAATCGAGATAGCTCATTTCTTGAACAGACTTCCGCTTACTTTCAATGCGCCAGCACCTGGCACTTCGATCATCACCTTTCAACCGCCTTCCAGCAGGTCGCGCGCCTTGCCCTTGAAATGCTCGCGCAGGAATTCCAGCGCGCCTTCGGCGTCGCTGTCCATCAGGATGCGCATCAACTCGATGATGTCCTTGTCTTCCAGGACAATAGTCAATGCTTTTTTCATAGCGGCTCCCTGTAGGACGAGATTAATCTCGTCCTACGATTGCGGGTGCTTCGATGATGATTTCCTCCAGCGCGGCGCGTTTTTCAGCGTACTGCGGCTCGAACAGCGGCGGGCAGTCGGCGAGTTTCTTTTGCGAGGCGGTCAACTTCAATGCGAACGAATAACAGGTTGGCTCGCCGCATTGCTTGCAATTGGTGTTCGGCAGGAGTTTGTAAATTGCCATCGGCGTGGGGCGTTGACGGGTGGTGTGGTCGGGCGTGATTTCAGCGCGGCGCTCCCACGTACGGTTGACCAGGTCAATGAGACCGCGCAGTTCCTTCTCCGCGCCGTCGCGGTCTTCCACGTTGCTGGTAGCAATCTCGTAAGCGTGAAAGGCGATGTTGTGTCCACCCTTCTTCCATGTCAGCGCCTTGGCTTCGGGCAAATAGACCGCGCCGCGCAGGGTGGCGTTGAGATACGGCAGGACTTCGGAAATATCCACCGTTAGCCGCGCTTTTGCGGCGTACCGTTCCGCGCCTGGCTCACAGGGGGGAGTAAAGACTTCGACGTCATATTTTTCGATGAGCATGATGGCGTCACACCTCCTGCATGGCGGCATCTGCCAGCCAGGTGGTCACTTCGGCGGGGGTGGGGATGCGTCCCGCGCAGACCAGTTTCTCGTTGACGACCAGCCCAGGCGTGGAGAGGATGTTGTACGCCATGATGTCTTTGTAATCGGTCACTTTGACAAGTTTCGCCTGAAAGCCCATTTCGGCGATGACCTTTTGGGCAATCTGTTCGACGCGTTTGCAGTTGGCGCAGCCAGAGCCGAGGATTTTGACGGTGAGCATGGGAAACTCCTTGGGGTTGGTAGGTCGGTGGTTGGTGGTTGGTGGTTGGTAGATTGGTAGATTGGTAATTGGTGATTAGTCGGCGGAGACGGGGGCAGTTGCGCGCTCGTTGCGGCGGTTGACCAGCCAGAGGGCGCCGCCCAGCGCGACAAGCATCGCCGCCAGATACAGCGCCAGCAATCCAAGCGAAGCGCCATCCACCCACGCCCCGTAGATGAGACCCGCCAGCGTGCTGAAGAGCGCCACCCAGAAGACGTACGTCCAGGCTTTGAGACGCCCGATGATGACCGAAATCATCAGGATGCTTTGCAGGCTGAGTTCGGGGTCTGCCATCAGGTACGCCAGCAGCGGACCGCGGTGCATACCGAGGCTGAGGAACATGTTGGCAATCGGCACTTCAACCAGCGTCGGGAAGTACATGAACACGCCGAAGACCACGCCCGCCAGGTTGCCGAGGATGGTGTTGCTCCCCGCGAGGGTCTCAATCCATTCGGGCTTGATGAGGACGCGGATGACGCCGACCGCGAACACGCCGCCAACCAGCAGCGGGAAAATCTGCTTGACGAAACGCCACGATTCCCACAGCCAATCGCGCAGTTCGTCTTCGCTCAGGCGTTTGAACATCAGCCAGATGAGCGCGGCGATGGCAATCAGCACGCCGAAGAAGCGCCCCGTAAACTGAACGTCCAGCCCGCCCGCGTGCGGCGACATGCCGACGGCAGCGGTGAGCAGGGTCAGCCCGACCAGGCTCATGGCAATCCACGTCCAGGCGGTGAAGCCTTCGTGGATGTGGTCGAGTCCCTTCCAGGAGGTCAAGCCAATCAGGATGAGCAATCCGATGAGAATCGCGCCCTGCGCGGTGACGCCTTCCTGACCTTTGCTGGCGTCATACGGCACGAGGCGGTAGAGGAAGTCCTGGAATTGATCCATGCCCGCGATGGGGAGCGTGACCTGCCCGTAGGAATTGGTCAGCAAGCCAATCTTGAACGTGCCAGCCAGCAGCAGGGCGACCAGAATGAGCAGGAAGACCAGCGCGGCGCGGCGCATCTTCCCCTGCCCCGCGAACATGGCGTCGGATTCTTTGTCGTGGGCAATGTCTTCGCGCGAGAAGATGAGCGCCATAATCATGCCGATACCAATGCCAAAGGTCAGCGAGAGGAACAGGCGGGCAAACGCCAGGTCGAGACCAATCACCCCGCCCGTGTACACCAGAGCGAGGATGTTGGCGGCGGGCGCGAAGAACAGGAAGGTGATGGCAGGTCCCAGCCCCGCGCCTTTTTTGTAAATCCCCGCGAAGAGCGGCACGATGGTGCAAGAGCAGACCGCCAGCACGGAACCCGCCAGCGCCGCCGCAGGATACGCCACCCACTTGGGCGCGTTGCGCCCCAAAAAGCGGGTGACCGATTCTTTCGGGATAAGGGCGGTCATCGCGCCCGCGATGTAGAAGGCAGGGACGAGGCAAAGCAGCACGTGCGCGGCGAGATAGGCAGCCAGGTTGCCCAGTCCCCCGTTCAGCAGCGACAAAAGAAATTCGGATACGTTCACAATGAACCTCCTGCGCTCAGTCATTTATATTCAATCTTATGAATATAATAAGGCTTTTGTCGGGTAAAGTCAATGTGACATACATCACAAATAAAGTGTGATGTACGAGTAACGCAGGCTTAAGCCTGCGTTACTGGCGCGACCGATAGATTCGTCCCCTGCCCGCAGGCTTCGCACTCGAACTGAATGGTGGTGTGTTCGATACCGAATTTCTTCAGCCGCTTCCAATTCGCTGAAGATTTCAACAGCCATCGCGCCGGCGAGTTTGAAGCCGAACAGACAGACCCATCCGCAGAACGAAGCGCGTCGGAGATTTGCCCGCCTGAGGCGGCGGGTTTGGGGGTTGGGGTAAAATTGGGGCGTTCGTTTGCGCAGGACGATTCAGGCGCAAGGTTTTTATCATGACCGGCAGGGAGTCGAATATGCCCGAAGAAAATATGCCCAAAAAAGACAGAAGCGGCGGCGGACGAGGCGCGGATTTGTTCATCATTGACAACAGCGACGAGCAGTGGAAGGCGCTGCGCTATTTGCGCGATTGGTGCGAGATTTCGAGCGCGATGGATATTGCCACCGGTTACTTTGAAATCGGCGCGCTGCTGGGGCTGGACGGGCATTGGCAAAAACTTGAAAAGATTCGCATCCTGATGGGCGATGAAGTGAGCAAACGAACGCACGACGCTTTCGCTCAGGCAGTGGGAAAATTAAAGTCCGTTCTGGACGCCAGCATTGAGCAAGCCAAAGAAACAAATGACTTTTTAGAGGGAACGCCCGCCATCATGGAGGCGCTGCAATCGGGAAAAATTTCCTGCCGCGTGTACCGCGAGCGCAAATTCCACGCCAAAGCCTACATCACCTACCCGCGCATGGACGTTATCGGCGCGACCGCGCTGGTGGGTTCGAGCAACTTCACCTACCCCGGCTTGACGGATAACGTCGAGTTGAACGTCCGCATTCGCAACGACGTGGAAGAATTGCAAGCCTGGTATGAAACCTATTGGGAACAAGCCGAAGAGGTGACGCCCGAAATTCTCAAGGTGATTCAGCGCCACACGCGGGAGTTCAGCCCGTTTGAAGCCTACGTCAAGGCGTTGTACGAGTTGTTCCAGGGGCGCGAGATGAGCGCCAGCGAGTGGGAAAAAAGCCAGTCGGTCATGTACAAGATTCTCGACCATTATCAAAAAGAAGGCTATTACGACCTGCTCGAAAAAGCCAATACCTTTGGCGGCGCGCTGCTGTGCGATAGCGTGGGCTTGGGCAAGACCTTCATCGGCTTGATGTTGATTGAAAGGCTGCTGCACGATAGAAAGCGCGTGGCGCTGTTCGTCCCCAAAGCGGCGCGCGGACCGGTGTGGGAAGCCAAGTTAAACAAGTATCTGCCCGGCGTCGTGGACTCGCGCTTCGGCAACAACTTCGTCATCTACAACCACACCGATATTCTGCGCGAGAGCCAGGATTACCCCAAACGGATGCAGGAAGTCGCCGAAAAAGCCGACGTCGTTATCATTGACGAAGCGCACCATTTTCGCAATCAAGCCGCCCGTTCTTATCGCAAGTTGTTCGAGATGCTGGAAGGGAAACAACTTTACCTGCTGACCGCCACGCCCATCAACAACAGTTCGCTGGATTTACAGCATTTGATTGAACTGTTCTCGCGCCGCAAACAGGACCACTTTCGCAACATCGGCATTCACAGCCTGCCGGGACATTTCCGCGCGCTGGAAAAAGCGCTGCAAAGGGCGGCGGGCGACGGAAGCGTGGATATTTCCGCGGCGGAAGCGGAGCAGGTTCTCAAACGCGACGAACTCTATCGCTCCGTCGTCGTGCAGCGCAGCCGCGCCTATGCCCGTAAAAGTCAGGAGCAATACGGCGGGGCGAAGGTTGTTTTTCCGCAGCGCGAACCGCCGCAGGTCGCGCCTTACTCGCTGCAAGAGACCTACGGCAATCTGCTGGCGGAGTTGAAGCGCGCCTTCAATAAAAAGAATCCCCTGCTCAGCCTGGCGGTGTACTACCCGTTGAACTATCCCGCGCAGATGACGCTGGAAGGCAAGCAGGGCGTGGAGTTCGAGTTTGAAAAGGGGCGGCAGGAACAGGTGGTGGGACTCATCCGCACGCAACTGCTCAAACGCTTCGAGAGTTCCGCCTACGCTTTCCGCGCCACTTGCGAGGGGCTGTTGTTCAAACTGCTGGCATGGGCGGAAGTACACAGCGAAACCGCCGCCGAAAAACGCCGCCTGGCGCGCTGGAAGGCGCAGCATGAAACCCTGCTGGCGGAAATCAACCGCCACCGCAGCGAAGGCGAAGGCGAAGAAGAACTGGAAGACGACTCCAGCCTGCCCGTTGAACTGCTCGAAAACGTGGAGAAACTCTCCCGTCAGGAATTTCGCGTGGAAGAGATTCTCGACGAGACCTTTTTGGATTTGGACCAGTTGGTCGTTTTTCTCCATCAGATGAGCGGATTTTCGCCCGAAAAAGACGACAAAATTCAGCGGCTCATTTCCCTGCTGGAACGGGACGAGTTGATGAGCCGTCACAAGGTCCTCATTTTCAGCGAATACAAAGACACCGCCCGTTACGTTTACAAAACGCTCAAAGACAAGGGCTTTCAAAACATCGCCCAGGTGGACAGCGGCAGGCACGCCGACCGCGGCGAGACCATCGCCGCCTTTTCTCCCTACTACAACGATTCCAGCAGCGGCGAACTGGCGGCGCGCGGAATCGAGGAAACGCGCATTCTGATTAGCACGGACGTGCTTTCGGAAGGGCTGAACCTGCAAGACGCCACGCTGATGGTCAACTATGACCTGCATTGGAATCCCGTGCGGCTGATGCAGCGCGTTGGGCGCGTGGACCGCCGCCTGGACCCCGACGTGGAAGCGAAAATGCTGCGCGACCACCCCGAATGGAAGGAACTGCGCGGCAAGATTCGTTTTTGGAACTTTTTGCCGCCGAACGAATTGGACGACCTGCTGCATTTATACGAGCGCGTGGCGCACAAAACCCTGCGGATTTCTAAAATCTTCGGCATTGAGGGGCGGCAGTTGTTGAAGCCCGACGACGATTACGAGGCGCTGAAAGAATTTGGCAAAGCCTACGAGGGGCAGACTTCTCCCATTGAGTTGATGCGGCTGAGGCTGCAAGAGATTTTGAAGGAGAATCCGCGCATGGAGGACGAATTGCGCGCCATGCCCTTGCGCGTCTTCAGCGGGCGGGAGAGCGGGCGCGCGGCGAAGGCGGTCTTCCTGTGCTACGCCGTCCCCGGCGCGGACGCCGAGGGAATCTGGAGCCTGGAAGCGGGCGCGACCAGATGGTATCTTTACGACCTGGAAAAAGGAACCATCGAAGAGGAGCCGGAAACCATTCACCCGCTCATTGAATCCAAACCCGAAACGCCGCGCCGCCTTGCCCTGCCCAAAGAGACCCTGACCGAAATCCGCAAGAAGACGGAAGAACACATCAAAAATTCGCTGTTGAGAAGATTGCAAGCCCCCGCCGGGCAAAAGCCCGTTCTCAAAGTCTGGATGGAGTTGAATTGACATGACCGCCGACCTGCGCCGAATCAAAACCTTTCCGCAATTGATTAAATACCTGCGCACCGAACTGGGCTGGCCCGTGGACGAGGAGCAAGCCGACGACCTGACTTTCGATTACTCGCCCGAAGAATTGGGGCTGGACGCAAAATCCGCGGTGAAAGTGCGCTCGGCGAAGCAGTTGCGCCCGCTGGTGAGCGGTCAGCCGTGGGGAATCTTCTGGATTGATTTCGAGCCGAAAAAACTGCCGGTGACGGTGATGCGTCGAATTTTGAACCAGTTGGCGGCGAAGAAACGAGGCGGGACGTCCGCTCAGGCGGCGTGGAATCTCGAGGACCTGCTGTTCATCTCGGCGGTGGGCAGCGAGAAATCCGACCAGCGCGAAATTGCGTTTGCCCACTTCCATCAGGAACAGGGCGATTTGCCGACCCTGCGCGTGCTGGGCTGGGACGGGGCGGATACGCCCTTGAAGATGGATTACGTGGCGAAGACGCTCAAAGAGAAACTGCGCTGGCCCCCCAACCCGCAGGACGCGCAAACCTGGCGCGAGACCTGGGCGCAAGCCTTCAGGCACAAGCCGGGACACGTCATTCGCACGGCGGACGCGCTGGCGGCGCGGCTGGCGGAACTGGCGCGCAACATCCGTGCCGCGGCGGAAACGCTCATGGCGCACGAATCTGAAAACGGACGCCTGCGGAAACTGCACAAAGCCTTTCAAACCGCGCTCATCCACGACCTGAAGGAGAGCGACTTCGCCGATATGTACGCCCAGACCATCACCTACGGGCTGCTGACCGCCGCCATCTCGCGGCAGAGCGGCGCGCTGGTGGCGGAGGACGTCAAAGAGATGGTGCCCGTCACCAATCCCTTTTTGAAGGAGATGCTGGAGACCTTTTTGCACGCGGGCGGCAGAAAGAGAGGCATTGACTTCGACGAGTTGGGGGTGCAGGAGGTGGTGGAGGCGCTGCGCAGCGAGGAGACCGACCTGCCTGCCATCTTAAGAGATTTCAACAACCGCGCCGAGGGCGAAGACCCCGTCATCCGTTTTTATGAAGATTTTCTGGAAGCCTACGATAAGGCGTTGAAGGTGCAGCGCGGGGTGTTTTATACGCCCAAGCCTGTGGTTTCGTACATTGTGCGCGGCGTGCATGAGTTACTGCAAACCGAATTCGGGCTGGAAGACGGGCTGGCTTCCACCGTCACCTGGGGCGGGATGGCGCGCCTGCATCCCGAAATCCGCGTCCCGCAGGGCGTTTCGCCCGATTCGTTCTTTGTGACCATTCTCGACCCCGCCACAGGCACGGCGACCTTTTTGGTGGAAGTGATTGACGTGATTTACAAAACGATGAGCGCCAAATGGAAGCGGGAGGGCAAGAACGCGGCGCAGATTCAAGCGGCATGGAACGAGTACGTGCCGCAGGCGCTTTTGCCGCGCCTGTACGGCTACGAGTTGATGATGGCGCCGTATGCGATTGCCCACATGAAAATCGGGCTGAAGTTGTTCGAGACGGGCTACCGCTTTGCCAGCAATCAGCGCGCGAATATTTACCTGACCAACGCGCTGGAAGAACCTTCGCCGCTGGCGGAAGGCAGCGCCGCCAGCCTGTTCGAGGCGCTGGGGCATGAGGCGCAGGCGGTGAACGCCGTGAAGCGCGATGTGCGTTTTACGGTGGTGATTGGGAATCCGCCTTATTCTGGTCATTCAGCCAATGCCAGCAAAAACGAAGACGGCTCTTGGAATTTTATTGGCAAGTTATTGCAGGATTACTACAAAGTAGATGGCAAGCCTTTGGGTGAAAGAAACCCAAAATGGCTACAAGATGATTATGTGAAATTCCTACGATTCGGGCAGTGGAATATTCAACAACCAAAAATTGGCATTCTTGCCATGATTACCAATCACGGGTACTTGGATAACCCAACGTTTCGTGGCATGAGACAACAACTCATGCAACACTTTGACAAAACCTATTTATTAGATTTGCACGGAAATTCCAACAAAAAAGAAACAGCCCCTGATGGCTCGAAAGATGAAAATGTATTTACGTGAGTTCGGGTTAGGCAACCAAAGCGGGCAGGGTGCCCAAGCCGAGAGAAGGTTTCTTGGGCTGACGACAATACGCTATCACGCCGCAAAGCAGAT
>JABRVZ010000094.1:0-42533 GCA_039961775.1 Chloroflexota bacterium | reverse complement strand
GGACAGCCGTCAGCAGGGAATCGCTCAGGGCGCGGTATTCAGCCAGTTCGGTCTGGCAGGAGGCGCAGGTTTGAAGATGCGTTTCAAGCGCGGCGGCTTCGTCCGCTTCGAGCGCGCCGAGCGCGTAGGCAGGGATGTTTTCACGGTAGGGAGCGTGCGGGTCGTGCGTCATGTGCTTATACTCCAAGTAGATATACGCCAGCGGTTCCAGGTTTGGATTTAGATTTTGTTCCAGATTTCACGCAGGTTTTGCATGGCGGCGCGCAGGCGGGTTTTGACCGTGCCAAGCGGCAAGCCGAGGACTTCAGCAATTTCGCTCTGGCTCATGCCCTGATAGTAGGCTAGCTCGATGACTGCGCGCTGGTCGGGGTGCAGGTTTTGGACGGCAAAGTAAAGGCTGCGCCAGCGGGCTTCGTCGGTGTTGGTATCTAGGTCGGGGATGCTCTGCCAGATGTCTTCAGGGTCGGTTGAGTTGGACAGCGGCGGGCGGCGCGCTTCGAGGCGCAGGCGGTCGAGTGCGACGCGGCGGGCGATGGTCAACAGCCAGGGGAGGAAGGGTCCGCGTTCTGCGAGGTATTCACGGGCGCGGCTCCAAAGTTTGAGGAAGGTATCCTGTGTGGCTTCTTCCGCCAGCATGGGGTCGCCGAGGATGCGCAGGGTGAGACCGTAAACGCGGCTGGCGTGGCGGTCGTAGATTTCCAGAAAGGCGCGTTGGTCTCCGAGCGCAATTCTGGCAATCAGTTTACTTTCGTTGGGATCTGGCACGGGTTGATTGTACCGAATTTGTTTTGTTTGGTCACTGTGGGGCGTAGAAAACCGTCGTCTTTGTTATCGCCAATTTGCATCGAATGACACGAATGCAGCGAATTTTCTGTGAGAAAGCCGTGCGTCGAAATCCAAAAGGGGGCGCGGCGGCGTATTAAGGGTGAAGACCACAAGGTCATCAATCCCCAACCACTCACGGAGGAACAAAATGAAAAAGTTTATGCTTGTTACCCTGACACTGGTATTGGCGCTGAGCGCCTTCCTGTTTGCAGGGTCGGCGCCTGCGGCAAGCGCTGATGAATCGAAGTTGCTGGAATTCAACTCGATGGTCGGCGTGCCGCGTCCGTACACCGGCGCGGCGAATGCCATCCGCGGCGTGCCGGGCGGCGGTTTGCCCTGGGTCATTGAATTCGGAAAGGGCAAGGTCAGCCCCGAAGGCAGGGTAGATGTGAAGGTGAAGGGGCTGGTGTTCGATCCCAACGATCAGGCAGTGATTGACCGCGGTCTGGCGGGGATCAACACCGTGCCGAGTTTCAAGGCAATCATCAGTTGCCTGAGCAAGGATGCGGATGGGAATCCCATCACGGTCAATGTTTCGACGGGTCTCTTCCCGGCGGATGCGGCTGGCAACGCGCACATCAAGGATACCGTTGTCCTGCCTCAGCCCTGCATTGCGCCCATTCTGTTCGTCACCAGCCCGGGCGGAGCATGGTTCGCAGCCACCGGTTTCTAAACGATAAAGCATTTGAAGAGAAAGCGGGCGGAGAGCATCCGCCCGCCATTTTTGCAGTCGCAGCACGAATGAACTGCGTAACGTCAGTTGCTCAGCCTGCCTGAATGAGCGCGGCTGGCGTTACGCTTTGCGGGTGTTGAAGCGCGAAGCGACCAGCCGGGTCACGGCTTGCCAGATGGGGCAGCGGTCATAGATGCCCAAAAAGGCGACGAACGCGCCGATGCCCAGCGCCACCCAGTTGCCGGTGGAAATGCCGACCATGACGAGCAATGCGCCCGCGCCGAGCCGCAGCATGCGGTCGAACGCCGACATGGGGACTTTGACTTCCGTCCCTGCCGCCAGCGCCTCGAACATGGCGCGGTAGCCCGCCTCGTTCTGTGCGCCGGTCACGCGTCCCGCCACCTCGCCGTTGCGCAGCGCCAGCACGGTGGGGATGCCGATGATTTGGAATTTTTCGAGCACCTCGCGCGACTCATCCGCATTGATGGGCAGAAAGGCGACCCTGTCCTTGTATTCCGCGGCAAGTTTTTCGAGGATGGGCTTGGTCACCCGACACGGCGCGCACCAGGGCGCCCAAAAATCCACGATGAGGGGCTTGTCAGAGGTGGAAACGGTTTGTTGAAATTGAGTCAGGTTCATGGTCGGAAAAGAAGCGGAAACGTCCCGAAGGACTTCAAAAACCTTCGGGACGTTTTCCGTGTTGTGGAATTATCCCTTGTAGGTGCTGAACTTGAAGGGCGCGTACAGCGGGCAGAACGCTACGATGGCTGTCAGCAGGAACACTGCCGCCACTACAAGCAAAACGATGCCAAAAGCGCCCGTCACTGCGCCGCTGAAGTACAGGTAGGCGAACAAGGCGGCGACGATGGTGCGGACAATGCGGTCGGTGTTGGACATATTGCGTTTCATGGTAAATCTCCTTTGGGTTTGGTTGGATTGGTTACGATGCTCACATTGTAGGGGATTTACTCTCTTTCGTCTGTGACAAAGTCACACAAGCGCGCGGGATTCCAGCCCGTCGAAATCGAGCGCCTCGATGGTTCCCCGCCCCGATTCGATCAAGCCTTCACGGGAGAAATCCTCGAGGATGCGGCTGATCACCTCGCGGGAACTTCCCAGCTCCGCGGCGATTTCCTGATGGGTGATGCGCATCGGGTTCTGGACCCGAGCCTGATTCAACAAAAAGGAAGCGACTCGGCGATCCATGCGTTTGAAGACCACCTCGTCCACCACCGCCAGCACCGTGGAGAGACGCTCGGAAAGCAGGTCGAAGACGAACTCGCGCCACAGGTCGTATTTGTTGACCCACTCACGGAACACCTCGGCAGGGATGATGACCGCCTCGGCATCCTCTTCCACGGTGGCGATGGCGGGGAAGGATTTCTGGCTGAGGATGGCGTTGGCGCTCAGGATGCAACTCTGCCCCAAGCCGAAGCGGTAGAGGGTGATTTCGCGCCCCGTTTCGCCGATCTTGTACACGCGCACCACCCCCGAAAGCAGAAGAGCAATGCCATCCACGCGGTCGCCGTCCACGAAGACGTCGTGCCCCGCCGGAATTTTGGCAAACCGGGCGTGCCGCATGAGTTCACGTTTGAGGGGTTCATCCGCTTTTTGCAGGAAGGGCATGGCGAAGGCGATTCGTTCGAATTGGGTTTTATCGAGCATGTCGAGTCTCCATCTGTGTTCACTGGCTGTATTCCCCAGCGCAGGCACGGCGTTTGAGAACGCCGATTACGCGCTTTTCGTGTGCGCCGGTATTTTTTCCACGACCCAAAAGTGAGACAAGCCGAAGACCTTCAGGGGCGTTTTTTCCAGAAACTGCAAAGCGCTCCGCAGGAGTTTGCCGAATGCGCCGAAGCGGGCGATGATGTTGTCGTAGGCGCCGAAGATGACGGTTTTCTCGACGATGCGAATGGGCAAATCGGCGAACAGCCTTTCCAGGTCTTTTGCCGAGTAGACGCGCACGTGCGGGGCGAGTCTGTCGCGCAGAGGGCGCGGCAGGTAATTGACGAACAGTTTGTTGCCGAAGCGGTATTGTCCCTTCCAGTAGATGCCGTGCGTCTCGAAGGGATAGCCGCGGTTGGGGCAAAAGATGACGGCGCGCCCGCCCGGACGCAGTACGCGGATCATTTCGCGGACGGCGGCGCGGTCATCCTGGACGTGTTCGATCACCTCGTGGCTGAGAATCAGGTCGAAGGTCGAAGAGGGAAGCGGGAGGTCTTCGCCGGCGGCGTTGAGGATGTACGGCGAGCGAAGGCGCGCTTCGGCGGCGCGCTCGAAGTCGTATTCCAAGCCGATGACCGTCCCGCCGAAGGAAGCGAGCCGTTCCACATACATGCCGACGCCGCATCCGTTTTCGAGAATGCGCCCTTGAATGCGTTCACCTGCCGCCTTGAGAATCATCTCGAGCCGGCGCTGCTGCCCCGCCCGCCAGACGTAGGAGGGTTCACCGCGCAGGGCGGCTTTGTCGAAGTTGCGTTGAATCATACGGGTAATTATATCCTTGCATCTTTTTTTGCCCCGTGCTAAAATACGGGCGCACGTCGAACCGATGATCGAACACACCGAGAAGTGGGCGCCCCCCACTTTTCTGCTTGTAATAAGGAGTATACGGAGCAACCGGCATGGCGAAGAACGAATTTACCCTGGCTTTCAACGATGTGTTGGAAGACAAACAACTTTCAAAGGAAGTCATCATTTCCGCAATCGAGTCCGCGATGGTATCAGCCTATCGGCGGGCTGTGGGCGCGTCTGCCGCCCAGCACGTGGAAGCCAGGATTGACCCCGAAACCGGCAAAGTGACCGTCTACGCCGAAAAGGAAGTGGTGGAAGACGTCATCGAACCCAAGACCGAGGTCTTGCTGGAAGAGGCGCGCAAAGTCAAACCGGACGCGCAAGTAGGCGACATGGTCATCGTCGAATCCACGCCTGCCGATTTCGGGCGCGTCGCCGCGCAGACGGCGCGTCAGGTCATTCAACAGCGCATCCGCGAAGCAGAACGCGCCAATCAGATGCAATACTTCGAGCGCCAGGTCGGCGAAATCGTCAGCGGAGTGGTGCAGGCGACGAACGCCCAAAGCACCACCGTGGGGCTGGATATGAAAGCGGAGGGCACCCTGCCCGCCAGCCAGCGCATCCCCGGTGAACGCTTCAAAGTGCATGACCGCGTCCGCGCTGTGGTTTTGGAAGTAAAAGACGGACCGCGCGGTCCGCAAATCATCCTCTCGCGGGCGCACCGTAACTTCCTGCGCCGTCTGCTCGAAAACGAAGTGCCGGAAATCTATCACGGCGTGGTGGAAATCCGCGCGATTGCCCGCGAACCGGGCGCCCGCGCCAAAGTGGCGGTCTCTGCCACCCAGCCGGGCATTGACCCGGTCGGCGCGTGTGTGGGCATCAAAGGCGTGCGCATTCAAGCCATCGTCAAAGAACTGCACGATGAAAAAATTGACATCATCGAATGGCACCCCGACCCGATGGTGTACATTACCAAAGCCATCAGCCCGGCGCGCGTGACCGGCGTCTATCTCGCCGACTCAGAAGGCGCGCGCACTGCCACCGTTGTGGTGGGCGAAGACCAGTTGAGCCTGGCAATCGGGCGCGACGGACAAAACGCGCGTCTCGCCGCCAAACTGACCGGCTGGCGCATTGACATCAAATCCATCGTCGAAGCCGCGGCAGATACCCTCGTCAAACTGCAAAACGACCCCGAACTTGCCGCCCTCCTGCCCAGCGCAGTCGAATCCATCCCTGCTGTCGAAGAAATCCTTGCCAAAAAGGCGGAAGGCAAACCCGTCACGCCCGAAGAGTACGACATGCTTGCCAAGTTCATTGACCGCGTGGAGCGCCGCACCAGCGAAATGAAAGCCGAAGCGGTGCGCGTGGCGGAAGGCAACATCTCGCTTGCCGAACAGGCGGGCGTGCCGGCAGCGGCGTTCTCCATGCCGCTCGACCAGGCCGGCATCAAGGAACACGTCTATAACATTCTGACCGAAGCCGGCATCGAAACCGTCGGCAACTTGATGGTCAAAATGAAACTCGACCCGAACAGCGTGCTTGGACTGCCCGGCATCGGACCGAAAGCCATTCAGAACATCGAAGAAGCCCTTGCCGCGCTGACCTTCCCTGAACCGCCTCCTGCCGAACCGGAACCTGCTCCTGCACCCGAGGCAGAATCTGCCCCGGCAGCAGAAGCGGCGGCTGAACCCCCGGCGGCAGAAATGCCCGTTGCCGAGAAGCAGGCTCCGGCAAAGAAAGAGGCGAAGAAAGCCCTCGAAGAGGAAGAAGACGAAGGTCACAAAGACGGCGTCTCGCTCGACGAACTCTTCTCCATCAAGCCGGAGATCTTCCAAACCGCCGCCGCAGACGATGACGACGAGTCGAAGGACAAGAAAAAAGGCAAGAAAGGCAAGAAGAAGGGCGTGGCGCTCGAGTTTGACGAGGAACTTGGCGAAGTGGTCAGCCGCAAGAAGCATAAGCGCGGCGGCGATGACTTCGGCGAGGACTGGTAAACCTTTGCGCGAGACCGAAGGTGCCTAAAAAGAAACCTGTCCAGCGTGTGAAGCATGTGCCCCAGCGGACGTGCGTGGGCTGCCGCGAAATCCTGCCCAAACGGACGATGATCCGCATTGTGCGGACAGCCCAGGGTGTGCAGATTGACCCGACCGGTAAACTCGCCGGGCGCGGCGCCTACCTGCATGACCGCCGCGATTGCTGGGAACGCGGCTTGAAGGGCGCGCTCGCCCATGCGTTGAAAACAACCATTTCACCGCAGGAGCGCGCCGCGCTGGAAAACTTTATGAAGGCTTTGCCTGCTGAGGCAGAGCCGGCGGGGGACGGCGGGTAACCATGTAACCGTTTGATTGTTCATGGGACCCGTCTGCGGTATTCAGTTTGTACTTTTGTGGAGGTGGTCCTATGAGCAATAACGGAAACAAGATCGAACTACCAGGCAGTATCGTTGTGCGCGATTTGGCGCAGAAGATCGGCAAAAGCCCGATTGATTTAATCAAAAAGCTGATGGCAAACGGGGTGATGGCAACCATCAACCAGTCGGTGGATTTCGATACCGCTGCGATTGTGGTGGGGGAGTATGGGTTTGAGGCGGTTCCGGAGGTCGTGGAAGAAGCGATAGTCGAGACCGGCGAAATTCCGCTCTGGCGGCGCATGATCGCAGACGAAGACAAGTCCAAATTGAAGCCCCGTCCGCCGGTCGTGACCATTTTGGGGCATGTGGATCACGGCAAGACCAGCCTGCTGGACGCCATCCGCCAGACGAACGTGGCGGCGGGCGAAGCGGGTGGAATTACCCAGCACATTGGCGCGTATCAGGTGGAAATGAAGGGGCGTCTGATTACGTTTCTGGATACGCCCGGTCACGCCGCCTTTACGCAGATGCGGGCGCGCGGCGCACAGGGCGCCGACATCGTTATCCTCGTCGTGGCGGCGGACGACGGCGTCATGCCGCAGACGAAGGAAGCGATTGCCCATGCCAAAGCGGCGCGTGTGCCGATCATTGTGGCGCTGAACAAGGTGGACAAGGACAACGCCAACCCGGAACTGGTCAAAAAGCAGCTAGCCGAGCAGGAACTCGTGCCGGATGAGTGGGGCGGCAACACCATGGTCATTCCGGTCTCTGCCAAACTGAAACAGGGCGTGGATGACCTGCTCGAAGCCATTCTGCTGGTGGCGGATAACATGCAAATCAACGCCAACCCTGCCGGCAAGGTGATTGGAACGGTCATCGAAGCGCAGTTGGATAAAAGCAAGGGCGTCATCGCCACCCTCCTTGTCCAAAACGGAACGCTTTCGGTGGGCGATGTGGTCGTGGCAGGGACAGCCTACGGCAAATTGCGCGCGCTTTCCGATTATCGCGGCAAGCCTGTCAAAAAGGCGGGTCCGTCCACGCCGGTGCAGGTGATGGGGTTGAACGAAGTCCCCTCCGCCGGCGATTTGTTCCAGGTGGTGCCTTCGGAGAAGGATGCGCGCGTCATCGTCACCGAACGGCTGAACGCCGCAAAGGAGCAGGCGCAGGCGAAGAAAAAGATTTCGCTGGAGGATTTGTTCGCCAACGTTCAGTCTGGCGAAGCGAAGGAACTCAATCTCATCGTCAAGGCGGACGTGCAGGGTTCGCTCGATCCTATCGTCTCGGAACTGAACAAACTGGGCGGCGGCGAGATCGGCATCAAAATCATCTACTCTGAAACCGGCAACATCACCGATAACGACATCATGCTTGCCGCCGCGTCCAACGCCATCGTGATTGGCTTCAACGTGCAGGCGGATGTTTCCGCCCGCCGCCTCGCCGAAAAGGAAGGCGTGGACATCCGTCTCTACGACATCATCTACCGCATGACCGAAGATATCGAAAAGGCGCTCAAAGGCATGCTCGAACCGGTGGTCAAGGAAAAAATCATCGGGCGCGCCCAGGTGCTGGCGGTCTTCAACGCTTCCAAGTTCGGCAAAGTGGCGGGGTGTCGGGTGACCGAGGGGGAACTGCGCCGCAACGCCAAGGTCAGGTTGTACCGCGGCAGCGACCTCGTCTATGAGGGCGACATGGCATCTCTGCGTCACGAAAAAGAAGACGTCAGGGAAATCCGCCAGGGCTTCGAGTGCGGTGTCGGCTTCAAGAACTTCAAGGATATTCAGGTCGGCGATCAACTGGTCTGTTATGTCCTTGAATAAGGAGCGACGACATGCCTTCCGGTGTACGACTTCAACGCATTGCCGACCGTATCCGCGAGGAACTCTCGGAAATGCTCATCCGCGAGATCAGCGACCCGCGCCTGCACCTCATCTACGTCACCGATGTGAAAGTGGATAAGGAACTGGCATATGCGGATATTTTTGTCTCCGCTGTGGAGGGCGTCTCGCGTTCCAAGGACGTTCTCGCCGGGCTGGAGTCTGCCTCCGGTTTCATCCGGCGGACTCTCGCCTCGCGCATCGAACTGCGCACCTTCCCCCGCCTGCGCTTTCACTGGGATATGACCCCCGAAAACGCCGACCATATCGAAAAACTGCTGGCGGAATTGAGAAACAAAAAACGATAGAACTCTTACGAAGTTCTTAACCGTTGCAACGTTACTTCTGTGATAAAAATGACGAAGCGCTCTGTTGCAAGGATTTTTTTGAAGCGTACTGGGCGTTCTCTAACGCCCAAAGTTGCGCTAGAGAGCGCAAAATACGCAAGATTTTTGAATGATTGCAACAGAGCCATGACGGAGAGATAAAACAGGCATGGACAAAGAAACAACAGGGGCAATCAAAGAACGGCTCGCCAGAGCAAACAAAGTGGTTGTGGCATCGCATGTTCGCCCGGATGGCGATGCGATTGGTTCACTGTTGGGGCTGGGGCTGGCATTGATGGACGCCGGCAAGTCGGTGCAGATGGTGCTGGCAGACGGCGTCCCCGCCTCCTTCAGGCACCTAGAAGGCAGCGACCTTGTCGTCAAAGCACCCAGCGGAGAATACGACACCTTCATCACTGTGGACTGCGCCGACTTCAAACGCACGGGGAAAGTGTTCGAAAACTTCGGTCAGCCCGACATCAACATTGACCACCACGTCACCAACGAACGATACGGAAAAATCAACCTCATCGAAGCGGAAGAAGTGGCAACCGCCGCCATCCTCACCAATCACCTGCCGGAATGGGGTTTCCCCATCACCCAGCCCATCGCCGCCGCGCTCCTGACCGGCATCATCACCGACACGCTCGGCTTCCGCACCTCGAACACCACCCCCGAAGCGCTTCGTCAGTGCGCCATGCTGATGGAAACCGGCGTAAACATGCCAGACCTGTACATGCGCTCACTGGTCAAAAAATCCTTCCCTGCGGCAAAATACTGGGGCGCGGGTCTCTCCAGCATGCAGCGCGACAACGGCATCGTCTGGGGCACGCTGACGCTCGAAGACCGCAAACGCGCAGGCTACGGCGGCAACGACGACGCCGACCTCATCAACATGATCTCCGCCATTGACGGGAACAAAGTGGGTATGATTTTCGTCGAACAAAGCGACAATCACGTAAAGATTTCCTGGCGCGCCTTGGAGCCGGGCATAGATGTCTCACAAGTGGCGAAGCATTTCAACGGCGGGGGGCATGCCGCCGCGGCAGGGGCGGATATACCGGGAAAACTCGAAGAAATTCAACCGTTGGTACTAAAAACCACACGCGAAATGCTGGGACTCTAACCGTAAATCGGATAATTGTGTCATAATTGGAAGCATGATTAATTCAGGAGGAAAAATGAATAGTCAGGATGTAAAGAACGCCATCTCGGGCGTGCTGGTTGTGGACAAGCCCGTTGGCATGACATCCCACGATGTCGTACAGGCAATCCGCAACGGCACGGGCTTGCGCCGGGCAGGTCACACCGGCACCCTCGACCCGCGCGCTTCCGGCGTGCTGGTCATCCTTGTGGGACCAGCCGTGCGCCTGAGCGAATACGTCTCCGCCTCGGATAAACGCTATCAAGCCATCATCCGCCTTGGCGCCAAGACCGATACCTTCGACGCGGACGGGAAATTTACCCAAAGCAGCCAGCCCATCAACATTACCGAACAGCAATTCGAAGAAGTGCTCAAAACCTTTATCGGCGAAATCGAACAGACGCCGCCGCCCTATTCCGCCGTCAAAGTGCAGGGACGCAAAGCCTACGAAATGGCGCGCAAAGGCGAAGAGGTCGAGTTGGAACCGCGCAAAATCACCGTCCATCACCTCGAAGTGCTCGAATGGGCGCCGCCCGAAGTTGTCATAGACGTGCATTGCTCGTCCGGCACCTACGTCCGCTCGCTGGCAAACGACCTCGGCGAGAAACTCGGCTGCGGCGCCTACCTCGTCGGCTTGCGCCGCACCAAGAGCGGGCGCTTCTCCCTGCGCGACGCCGTGCCCCTGCGCAAACTGCAGGAAGCCTTCCAGGCGGGCAACTGGTATCAATACCTGATCCCCGCCGCCGAAGCGCTGGGCGACTGGCCCGCCATTGAACTCAACCCCGATGAAGTCGAAGGCGTGCGCCACGGTCACCGCGTCAAAGCCGAACCCGACACCCCCGTCGGCAAACGCGTGCGCGGCGTCAGCACCCAGGGTGAACTGGTTGCCCTGCTCGAATGCGTCATCGGCGAAGACGGCGCTCCCGCCTGGCAGCCCAAAAAAGTCTTCTTCACCAGCGATTAACGGACATTCCGCTCCAGCCGCCTGAAACGCTGAGAGCGAACTCTCCCATGCTGCATTACCGCTCCCTCGAGGAAGTCACCCTCTCCGCTTCATGGTTGACCGTCGGTGTGTTCGACGGCGTCCATCGCGGGCATCAACAAATCATCAACAAACTTGTGGCAGGCGCTCATGCCGATGGGCTGCCTGCCGTCGTTTTAACCTTCGACCCGCACCCCGCCAAAATCTTCGGGCGCGGCGACATCAAACTGCTCACCCTGCCCGGCGAACGCGCCCGTCTCCTCGGCGAATTTGGCGTGGACGTGGTCATCACACAGACCTTCGACCGCGACCTTGCCAACACCACCGCCTACGACTTCATGACCCGCCTCAAGACTCGACTGGGGCTTGTGCGCCTCATCCTCGGCTACGACTCCACCCTGGGAAAGGACCGCGAAGGCAACGCCGCGCGCCTGACCGAAATCGGCTTGGAGTTGGGGTATGCCGTCGAAACCGTATCCGCCCTGGGCGACGAAAGCGGCGTCGTCTCGTCCACCGAAATCCGCAAACTGGTGACCGTCGGCAAGGTGGAGGAAGCCGCCCGCCTGATGGGACATCCCTACCAACTGCAGGGACTCGTCACCCACGGCGACCAGCGCGGCAAGACCATCGGATTCCCCACCGCCAATCTCGACTACGCCCGCGAGAAAGTCCTGCCTGCGGGAGGCATCTACGCCTGCTGGGCATACCTCGGCAGCGAGCGTCACATGGCGGCGGTGAACCTCGGAACAAACCCCACCTTCACGCCCGACAAACAAACCCTGAACGTGGAAGCATATCTGCTCGACTTCGACCGCGACATTTACGGCGAAATGTTGCGGCTGGAATTCATCGCCCGCCTGCGCGACGAGTTGAAGTACGACTCGGTGGAGGCGCTCATCAGGCAGATCAGGCTCGATGTGGAGCATACCCGCCAAATTTTGGGAACGGCATAGCCCGTTCCCTTTTTTGTCGTTGAAGCGCCCCCGCCGCAAGATATAATGCGCCAGACTTCGACGAGGAGAGACCCCCATGCCCGAACGTGATATTTACCTGCTTTCCCCGCGCGCCCTCAGCCCCGAGACCATTGCCGTCGCCTTCGCCAAGACCTCACGCTCGCCCGAATCCTTCCGCGAAATTGCCGCCGAGTTGAGCGACGAATCCTCCGCCAAATTCCATGAGAAGTGGGTGGTGGGGTACGGTCACGCCTCGGTGGCGGAACACGCCGTGTTGCACCTCGCCTTCGAGAACGTTTCCCGCCTTGCCATCGAAAGCATCGAAAGCAACCGCCTCGCCTCCTACACCGAAAAATCCACCCGTTACCAGCGCTGGGGGCTGGACGACTTCTGGATTCCCGCCGAACTCGACGGACATCCGCTTCGCGCCGACTACGTGGAGACCATCCGCTTCCTCTTCCAGACCTATGCCGACTCGCTGGACCCTGTGCGGAATCTCGTCTTTGAGCGATTCCCCCGCCGCGACAACGAATCGGACGAAGCCTGGGACCGCCGCATCCGCTCCAAATACGTGGATGTATGCCGCTTCCTCCTGCCCGCCGCTGCGCTCGCCAACGTGGGCATGACCGCCAACGCCCGCGTCATCGAAAACATGATCCGCAAGATGCTCTCACACGAACTGGCGGAAGTGCGGGAGATTGGCGCAAAGGTCAAGGAAGTTTCCAAAGCCGAAACGCCCACGCTGGTGAAATATGCCGATGCAGTGCCGTATTTGGTGGAAACGATAAGAGAATTGGGAGAATTAGAGATTACAGATCGGAGACTGGGCAGCGGGGATTGGTGTCAGTTAATAGATTACGACAAAAACGGCGAAAACAAAATCCTCGCGGCGGCGCTCTATCGCTTTGACGAAATGCCGTATGCGGATGCGCTGGCTTACGTCGAAGCGTTGAGCGGGGATGCCAAATCCAAACTCGCCGAGGCGTTGCTGGGCAGACTCGGCAGGTACGACACGCCGCTGCGCGAACTGGAATACTGCACCTACACTTTCGACCTCGTCATGGATCAGGGCGCGTACGCCGAATTCAAACGTCACCGCATGATGACGCAGACGCCGCAGCGGCTGACGACGCGGCTGGGGTACGCGACTCCGCGCCTGATGGCGGAGGCAGGCTTCGGGTCCAGGTATGAGGCGGCGATGGACGCGGCGGCGAAGATGTACGAGAAGTTGTACGAGTTTAGCCCCGTCGTTGCGCAGTATGTCGTCCCCAACGGATATAACCGCCGCGTGCTGGCGCAGTTCAATCTGCGGGAGGCGTATGCGTTCTGTCAGTTGCGTTCCGCCGCCAACGCGCATTTTTCTATCCGCCGTGTGGCGCAGAGGATGTATGAGGAGATGGCGCGCGTCCATCCGCTGTTGACGAAGTATATGAAGTTGCCCGAGGAAACCTGGCAGGGGGTGGAAGAAAGTTATTTCGTAAAGGCGTGAGGGAGTGTTTCTTAACTCATCTTACAACCACAGATGAATAGCATAAACGCAGATTCTCGATGAAAACAGCGGTGAAAATGCTCTTATCCTTTCATCTGCGTTTTCTGTGGTGAATTGCGCTTAAGAAATGCTCTGTTGCAATTATTCAAAAATCTTGCGTATTTTGCGCTCTCTAGCGCAACTTCGGGCGTTAGAGAACACCCAGTACGCTTCAAAGCATATCCTTGCAACAGAGCGCTCAAGAAACAGTTTGTGAGTTATATCAACTTGCTCACAATCGCCAGCAGCACCCCGCCTGCAATGACCGACCCCAACTGCCCCGCCGTGTTCGCGCCCATGGCGTGCATGAGAATGAAGTTATGCGGGTTCTCGTCGTTGGCGGTCTTTGCGGCGAGGCGTCCTGCCATGGGGAAAGCCGAAATGCCCGCCGCGCCGATGAGCGGATTGATCCTGTAGCCGCTCAACACGCACATCAACTTGCCGAAGAGCAGTCCCGCTACCGTATCGAGCGCAAAGGCGATCAGCCCCAACAGCATGATCTTGCCCGTGTCGAGATTGAGGAAATCTTTGGCGGTCATCGTCGCACCGATGGCAAGACCGAGAAACAGGGTCGAAATGTTGATAATCTCGTTTTGCGCCGCCTTGCTCAACCGCTCCACCACCCCCGAAACCTTGAGCAGGTTGCCGAGCATCAGCATCGAGATGAGCGGCGTCGCTTCGGGTACGAGCAGACCGACTACAACGGTCAGCGCAATGGGAAAGACGACGAGCGTCCGCTGCGAAATCGGCTTGGGCGTGTATTCCATTTGCACCAGCCGCTCGCGTTTGGTGGTCAGCAGGCGCATCAGCGGCGGCTGGATGATGGGAATCAGGCTCATATACGAATACGCCGCCACCGCAATCGGCGCGAGCAGTTCGGGGGCGAGTTTGGTCGCCACAAAGATAGAAGTCGGTCCGTCAATCGCGCCGATGACGCCGATCGAAGCCGCCTGATTGAGCGGAAACCCCAGCGCAATCGCCAGCAGTAACGTGCCGAAGATTCCGAACTGCCCCGCCGCGCCGAGCAGCACCATGCGCGGCTGCGCCAGAAGCGGGCTGAAATCAATCATTGCGCCCACGCCGATAAAGATCAACAGCGGGAACAATTCCGTTTTGATGCCTGCATCGTACAGCACGCCCGTGATGCCTTCGGCGGCGGTCATGCCTGCCAGCGGAATGTTCGCCAGCAAACACCCGAACCCGATGGGAAGCAGCAACACAGGCTCGATTTCCTTGAACACCGCAAGATACATCAAAATCAGGGCGGCGGCGATCATCACCGCATTGCCGAGGGTGAAATTCCCCAGCCCCTTGAGCAATTCTGGAAGCAATTCGGTCAGGCTCATTCGAACCTCACCAGCGGTTGTTTGTGCGCCACCGTTTGCCCCGCGTTCACCAGCACCTCCGCCACCTTGCCCGCCCGCGTCGAGCGGATGCTGTTCTTCATCTTCATCGCCTCGATGACCAGCACCACCTGTCCCGCCTCGAGGACATCGCCCGCCTTGACAAAGACCTCCACCACCGTGCCTGGCAGGGGAGCGGTTAGTTCGTTGACGTTTTGCTGGGCAGACGTTCGCAGGTCAATGGAGTGGACTTCCTTCGCCTCTTTCTGGACCTCCTGCCTGACTCCCTCCACCCCAAGCGGATTCGTGTCTGGAATGACCTCCACCCGAATCCCCTCCACGTAGGCGACGACAGGGCGCGCGTTGATGTCTTCGATTTCGACGACGTAGGATTTATCTTGAATGGTGACGTTGTATTTCATGGTGTACCTTTTTGACCACAGACCGTTGACGGCTGACTGCGGTCTGCGGTTACTGGTCGGCGGTTGAATTTACCGATGCCTGCCTTTTTCACTCATCTGTCTTGTCCGCATGCCCAACTGCCACGCGCTGACGATTGCCGTGGGCGGGTCCTTGAGCGGGTGCGCGGAGGAGAGTTGCTGTTCTGCTATTGCCAGCGCCACCGCCACCGCGGCGGCTCGGGCGAGGGTCTCGGTCTCCGAAGCAGAGACAGGTTTGGGTGAGTCCGAAGCGGAGTCTTTGTCGGCGGTTAATTTCGTCAGCAGGGTCATCATTCCCCAGAGCAAAATAATTGCGCCGAAGACGAGTCCCATGCCGAGGGCGGTAATCTGGAGGGCGAGGAGAAGGCTTGAGTTCATGTTGATTAAGTTTGACCGCAAACCATTGACCACGGTCTGCGGTCAATAGTCTTTAGACCGGAATATTCCCGTGCTTTCTCGGCGGCGCGGGGGCGTACTTGTCGCGCAATGCCGAGAGTGCGGCGATGATCTTCGGACGCGACTCGCGCGGCTCGATGATGTCATCCACGTAACCTGTGGAGGCAGCGTAGTAGGGGTTGTTGAATTTGGCGCGGTATTCATCGGCGAGCCGCTTGCGTTCGGCGGCGGGGTCGGGCGCGGATTCGATTTGCTTCTTGAACAAAATGTTTGCCGCGCCCTCCGCGCCCAGCACGGCGATTTCTGCCGAGGGCCACGCATAGGTCACGTCGGTGCCGAGGTACTTGCTGGACATGACCACATACGCGCCGCCGTACGCCTTGCGCGTGATGATGCAAATCTTCGGCACGGTCGCTTCGGAGTAGGCGTAGAGCAGTTTTGCGCCGTGACGGATGATGCCGCCGTGTTCCTGCGCGATGCCAGGCAGGAAGCCGGGCGAGTCCACAAAGGTCACGAGCGGGATGTTGAAGCAGTCGCACATGCGGACGAAGCGGGTCATCTTGTCTGCCGCGTCAATGTCAATCACGCCCGCCATGATGGCGGGTTCCTGCCCCACAATCCCCACGCTGTGACCGCCGATGCGCGCCAAGCCCGCGATGGCATTGCGCGCCCAATCAGGCTGGATCTCGAGGAACGTGCCTTTATCAATGATTTTTTCGATGACCTGATGCATGATGTACGGCTCGGCGGGGTCGAGCGGAATGACGCTGTTGAGCGACTCGTCCATGCGCAGCGGGTCGTCTGTGGGCGTGACGAAGGGCGGATTCTCCACGTTGTTCGAGGGCAAATACGAAAGGAATCGGCGCGCCATGTCGAGCGCCTCGCGTTCGCTCTTCACGCTCAAATGCGCCACCCCGCTGACCGACATGTGCACGTTCGCGCCGCCCAGCGATTCGGCGTCAATCACTTCGCCCGTCACCGCCTTGATGACTTCGGGTCCCGTCAGGAACATGAACGACTGCTTCTCGACCATGATGACCAGGTCGGTGAGGGCGGGCGAATACGCCGCGCCGCCGGCGCACGGTCCGAGCATGACGCTGATCTGCGGCACCACGCCGGAGTATTGCGCGTTGCGCCGAAAGATTTCCGCGTAGCCGCCCATCGAGCGCACTCCCTCCTGAATGCGCGCGCCGCCCGAATCGATCAGCGCGATGAACGGCACACCGTTGCGCACCGCCAGGTCCATCACGCGGCAAATCTTATGCGATTGCATCTCGCTCAACGTGCCGCCGTAAATGGTGAAATCCTGCGAATACAAATATACCGTCCGCCCGTCAATCTGACCGTAGCCCGTAATCACGCCGTCGCCGTAGAACTTCTCTTTCAGCAAGCCCATCTCGTCGCCCTGATGCGTGATGAACGGCTCGATTTCGTTGAACGTGCCGGGGTCGAGCAGCAATTCGATGCGCTCGCGCGCGGTCAACTTGCCTCTGGCTTTTTGCTTCGCCACCCGTTCCGCGCCGCCGCCTTCCAGCGCCTTCGCGCGCATCCTGCGCAGTTCGAGAATTCTGGGGTCTTCGTTGGACATGGATTCACCTCACGCAGACGAGTATAGTGAGGCATTATAAGACAAGCCAGTGATGGAAGGCACACGGCGAAGGGGACAATCCGCCTCCTCTTTAGCCGACGCCTGTTTCTGATTCAATGACTTTTATCTCCCCGCGGCATTTCCCCCGTTTATGATCGGACGATGGACGGCTGATCGCAGCCCGCCGCCCATCGTCGGCGCTCGAATTATTTGATCAGCACAATCTCCCTCTGCGGCGCGGTGAAGTATTCCGCCCCGTTCTCAGTGATGACCACATCCTCCTCCAAACCGATGTAGCCATAGCCTGCCACTGCCAGCCCGGGTTCGATCGTGAACACCTGACCGATTTCCAATTTCTGTTTTGGCGACTCGCCGTATTTCTCCCACAGCGGACCGAGCAGCGCGCCGCCGTCGTGCGCCACGCGTCCCAGTTGGTGACCGAGAGCGTAGCGGTATTCAGGATAACCAGCGTCCGTGACCGTTTCGCGCGCAATGACATCAATCGAGTTGCCCGTCACTCCTGCCTTCATCGCTTCGCGCGATTTTTCGATGGCAGTGCGGATGGTGATGAATCCGCGCTGGACTTCTGGCGGGGCTTCGGTTTCTCCGTCAAGCAGGACGTAGCACACACGCTGGATGTCGGAGCAGTATTCCTCATACTTCACGCCGAAGTCGAAGTGAATGATATGCCCGCGTTCGATTTTGATTTCGGTCGGTCCGCTGTGCCCGACGGGGGAGTTGGGACCTGAATTCACCGCCGGGCAGTTCTCCGCCGACCATGCCAGCCCAACGCCGTATTCTCTTGCGAGTGCCTGCATGTATGCGCCGACTTCGATTTCGGTCATGCCGACTTTGAGGAAGTCGAAAGTCTTTTGGTAAATCTCGTCCGTGATTTCGATGGCGCGGCGGATGCGCGCCAGTTCGGCGGGGGTTTTGCGTCCGCGCAGGGCGTTGACGACCGGTTCCGCGCTGACGAGGCGGTTGGCATAGGGCGTGCCTTCCAAATATCCGCGCAGGATTTCGTACATGGCGTGGGTCAAGCCGTCAGCGTGGACGTTGTTCCTCGAGGTGTTGACGGCAATTCGGTCGGGGTTGAGGCGGGCGAGGGTCTCCCGTAAGGGTTGGCTGATGGCAGTGTCGTATCCGATGATTTCGTCGAAGACGCCGAGTCGGGCAATCGCATCCTTTTCGAGGTTGCCAATGACGGCAATCTTGTCGCCGTGACGTGTGAAGATGAGCGCCGACTGCCAGGTGAGGTCGTTGGGACCGATGAGCAGGTCGAGGACGGGGTCGCGCACGCCGCTCGTCTCGCGGACGAAGGTGAGCCACAGGTCAGTGTTTTGTTCTTTGAGGATGGCAATGGCTTGTTGCGCTTTTTCTTGAATGAGGGTCATGGGGGGCTCCTTGATAGGACTGTGGACGATAGACGGCGGGCGGTGAAGCAGTCTATGGTCGGGGGACTGTGGTCGGGATATTATGCGGGTCTCTGACGAGGAAAAATAGTATCGCCACCATTGCCGCCGACAGAAGCGCTGAAAGCCCAAAGGTGGACGTAAACCCCAGCGTGTCGGCGATCCAGCCGCCGAGCAGGGGGGCGAGCATGGTGGCGGGGGCGGTGAGCGTTTGCGCCAGCCCGATGTAGAAGGGACGCTCGGCTTCATTGCTGAAGGTGGTTGCCATCGTCATGCCGTTCGTCCAGATGGAGACGTTGGCAAGGGCGGCGAGGATGAAGACGGGGAAAAACCAGGCGAGCGATGGCGTGAACCAGGCAAGTATGGAACTCAGCATTGCCGCCGCTGCACCTACAATGAGCATGGCGCGGTGACCGATGCGGTCGCCCAGCCAGCCCATGCCCACGTTGGCGGCGGTCTGCGTGATGGTGAGGGTGGCGGTGAGGTAGCCGAGGATAACCGCGTCGGCGTTGAAACGCCGCAGGGCGTAGATGATGTAGAACGAGAAGCCCATTGTTGCGAATTGCGAGAGAAAGCGCGCCGCGAGGAACCAGCGGAAGTTGGGATTGCCGCGCAGGATTCTGGCGGCTCCCTGCCAGAAGGGGGAGGGCTTCTCTTCGATTATTTTTTCGTAGTCTGTCGGTTCGCGGGTGAGCGCAAGCGCAAACCATGAAATGGTGAAGAAAAGCGTGGCAATCAGGAAGCAATACACGAAGTTCATGGGCGTGTCGTACCAATCCAGCAAATACCCTGCGCCCACCGCCGCGCCGCTGATGAACAGATTTGCCACCGCGGCTTGCGTGCCGAAGAACGTGCCGCGATAGTCGGAGGGGATGATCTTCGAGATCATGCTCGTCCAGGCGTTGGCGGTGAAGCCGCCGCCCAATCCCTGCCAGGCGAGGAGGATGAAGGTGAGGATCAGCCCTGCTTGCGCTCCGATTTTGGGGAGAAAAAACGCTACGGCGGCAAGTCCCAAAAATGGGATGCGTTCGTGGATGGTGGTAAGCAAAACGGTCCGTTTGTAGCGGCGCAGGCGCGACGTGAAACCTGCCGTGAACAATTGCGGCAGGAGCCACCCCGCCGCATGAATGGCGGGGACGAGTCCGATCAGGGTGGCTGAGTCGGTCATGGTGTCCACGAAGAGCGGCAGGATGGTCCCGAAGGAGGCGAATCCCAGGGCGATGCCAAAAAAACCGCCATCGGTCAAATTGACGATGACGTTGTGCCGCAAGTGCTTGCGTGTGAATTGTTCGACTTGGGTAAGGGGAAGCATGACTTGATTCTACCATTCCGAAAATTGCCCCTTGACGTGTTGCTTGATTTGGATAAAATAAAAAACGAACGTTCGTTCATTTTTTATTTCGAGAAACGATATGCCCGAAGAAACGCTTACAAAAGGGGAACGTACCCGCCTCGCCATTGAAGACGCGGCGATTGAACTGTTCATGGAACAGGGCTACCACGCCACATCCATGCGGCAGATCGCCGAGCGGGCTGGGCTGGCGCTGGGAGGAATCTACAATCACTTTGCCGGCAAGGATGAAATCTTCGAAGCCATCATCGTGGATAAACATCCCTACAAGCGCATCCTGCCGCTGGTGATGGATGTTCCGGGCGAAACCGCCGAAGAGTTTTTGCGGAACGCCTTCAAAATCACCGTGACCGAACTTGGCAAAAACCCCGTCTATATCAAACTCATGCTGATTGAAATGGTGGAGTTCAACGGCAGGCACGGCGCGGTCATGTTGAAGGAAATCGCTCCCAAAGTTCTGCCTATGTTCGAGCAGATGTTGAAGGTCCGCAAGGGGCTGCGCATTTCCAACCCCGCTATGTTCCTGCGTGCGTTTTTCGGCATGATCATTTCCTACTTCATCACCGAAATGGTCATCT
The DNA here is from genome assembly GCA_039961775.1 of Chloroflexota bacterium. Taxonomy (GTDB): domain Bacteria; phylum Chloroflexota; class Anaerolineae; order Anaerolineales; family Villigracilaceae; genus Defluviilinea. The sequence goes on along the minus strand of JABRVZ010000094.1, from coordinate 22,256 downwards.
CCAATTCCATCATCAGCAAACTCATGCCTCAGGATGCCGCCGACGCCTACGTGGATATCTTCCTGCACGGCATCCTCAAGCCCTCTGAATCTTGAACCCGCTTTCCACTTACTGACCACTGATTCCTTCCCCACCCTCTCGGAGCCCCCATGAACTCCCGTCTCCTCTCCATCATCCGCAAGGAATTCATCCAGATCTTCCGCGATACGCGCACGCTGATCCTGATTCTGGTCATTCCCATCATGCAGTTGTTCCTGCTCGGCTACTCCGCCACCAACGACGTGCGCAACGTGCCGCTGGCGGTTCTGGATCGAAGCCGAAGCGTGGAATCGCGCGCCCTGCTCGAGTCCTACCGCGCCGCAGACTACTTCCGCATCGCCTACGTAGTCGATTCCGAAGCCGAGATCGAAGACCTGATCATGTCGGGGGAGGCGCGCGCCGCCGTCATCATCCCGCCCGATTACGCCCAACGCCTCGCCGACGGCGACGCGCAGATCGCTTTCCTCCTCGACGGCTCCGACCCAACCAGCGCCTCCACCGCGCTTTCTGCCTCGCAACTCATCGGGCAGGCGCACGCCCTGAACATCCTCCTGCAACGGTTCGAGCGCAGCGGCATGAGCCTGCGCGTCCAGCCGCCCGTTGAAGTGCGCACGAGCGTCTGGTTCAACCCCGACCTCATCAGCGCGCACTTCATGATTCCCGGCGTAATTGGCATGATTCTCTACGCCATCGCCGCCATCCTCACCGCCACCTCGGTGGTGCGCGAACGCGAGCGCGGCACCATCGAACAACTCATCGTCACCCCCATCCGCCCGTGGGAACTCATCGTCGGCAAACTCATGCCTTATGTCATTCTCGGCTTCTTCAACACCATCGAAGTCCTCGCGGTAGGACATTGGTGGTTCGGCGTGCCCATCCGCGGCGACCTCGGACTCATCATCCTGCTTTCGGGCGTGTTCATGGTCACGGGGCTGGGCATCGGTCTGCTTGCCTCCACCATCGCCAACACCCAGCAGGAAGCCATGCTCACGGTCTGGATGACCCTTCTGCCGAGCATTTTCCTCTCCGGCTTTTTCTTTCCGCTCGAAGCCATGCCCAAAATCCTGCAATGGATTTCCTACCTCATGCCCTTGCGCTATTACCTCGTCATCATCCGGTCGCTCCTGCTCAAAGGCGTCGGTCTCGCAACTATCCAGACCGACGTCCTCGCCATGACCCTCTTTGCGGTCGGCATCATGACCCTCGCCGCGTTGCGCTTTCGAAAACGACTCGATTAATAACCCATGCGTAGATGACGTTCTCTAACGCCATGCGGAGCATTAGAGAATGCTCATTACGCAATAAAGGAGTTCACCATGCACAAACCGCCTCTCGCCCTCCGTATTGTTGTCATCCTGCTCGTTCTCTCGACGATCCTTTATTACGCCTTCCGTTCGCTCACTGCTGACGAAAACGGCGCGCTCAAAGCCTCCGGCGTCATCGAAGCGACCCAGGTCAACATTGCGCCCGAACTGGCTGGCAGAGTGAAGGATGTCTTCGTCGTGGAGGGACAAACCGTTCGGAAGGGAGACCCGCTTCTTTCCCTCGACGACAGCCTGCTGGCTGCCCAACGCGTCGTCGCCTCCGCCCAGGTTGACTCTGCCAAAGCCGCCCTCAACACCGCCTCCGCCGCCTACGCGGCTGCCCAGCAACAATACGACGTGACCCTCACCAACGCCATCGCGCAGGAAGCCAGCGTGCGTACCGCCATCTGGCGCGCGCCCCAACCCAGTCCATTCGACCAGCCCGTCTGGTACTTCTCCAAAGCGGAGCGTCTCACCGCCGCGCAAGCCGCAGTGGACGCCGCCTCCGCAAAACTGGAGGAGGCAAAGAAGAAACTGGCTGACCTGCAAAAGACCGCAGGCGGCGCGCAATTCCTCGAAATCGAAGCGGCGCTGGATCAGGCGCGCCTCGCCTACCAGAACGCGAAATCGGTTTACGATAAAACTTCGGGCGCTTCCGACAGCCAGAAGTTACGCGACGCCGCGCAAATCGTCCTCGACGACGCCGAACTCGCCCTCAAAGACGCGCAAAAAGCGTACGACGACGCGCTGACCACCGACGCAGCCGCCGACCTCCTCGAAGCCCGCTCCAACCTCGCCATCGCACAGGAGATTTACGACACCGCCGCAGATAACCTCCGCGCCCTGCAAACAGGGCTGAACTCGCCTGCCGTCCTTGCTGCCGAAAAAGCCCTCGAGCAGGCAAAAGCCGCCATGGAGCAGGCGCAAGCCGCCGTCAAGACCGCCGAAGCGAACCTCGCCCTGCTCGACACGCAGATGTCCAAACTCACCGTCTATGCTCCGATGGACGGCGTCATCCTCACGCGTAACGTCGAACCTGGCGAATTCGTCCAGCCTGGCGCAGTGGCGCTGACGATGGCAAACCTCAGCGAATTGACGATTACCGTCTATGTTCCCGAACCGCGCTTGAACGAGATCAGACTCGGACAACCAGCCTCCGTCACCATTGACGTCGCCTCGGGCGAAAGCCCTATCTTCGACGCCGAAATCGTCCACATCGCCGATAACGCCGAATTCACGCCGCGTAATGTCCAAACCGTCGAAGGACGCAGTTCGACCGTGTTCGCAGTGAAGTTGAAAGTGACCGACCCCGAAGGGAAGTTGAAGATTGGGATGCCGGCGGATGTGACGTTTCGTTGAACGTCAACGGTCACAGGTCGAAGGTCGAACGTCAGATATCATTTCAAACATTCGAAATTTGCAGGAGACGAGATGGCTGGAATCACCCGTTTTGAAGAAATCGAAGCATGGAAGACTGTCCGCCAGTTGGCAAATTTGATTTACCGATTGTCCGAGCAGGGTTCTTTTGCGAAGGATTATGGCTTGAAGGACCAAATCCGCCGCGCATCTGTCTCTGTAATGAGCAACATCGCAGAAGGATTTGAGAGTCGAACAGATACGCAGTTCATCAATTACCTTGGGCATGCAAAAGGCTCATCTGGCGAGGTTCGTTCGCAATTGTATGTTGCTCTTGATCTGAAATATATCTCGCTAGAGCAATTTGCAGAAGCATATGAGTTTGCTGACAAAACGTCACGCCAAGTCAGCCGCTTCATAGATTATCTGGAGGCACATCCCCGCAAAGGTCGCCGCCTTGGCGAAGACTCTGCCGACTATAACACCGACGTTTGACGTTCAACGTTCGACGGAGTGATTTTCCATCCAAAAATGAATAACCTTCTTGTCTCCGCCTCCAACCTCAAAAAACACTTCGGCTCCATCCGCGCCGTGGATGGCGTTTCCCTGCACATCAAACCAGGCGAGATTTACGGGCTCGTCGGCGCGGACGGCGCAGGGAAAACCACGACCATCCGCCTCCTTGTCGGTGCGCTCAAAGCGGACGCGGGCGAAGTGAACATCTGCGGCTACGACATCAACAAGCAGACCGAAAGGGCGCGCTCACAGTTCGGCTATCTCTCGCAGCGCTTCTCCCTCTACGAAGACCTGACCGTTCTCGAAAATATCCGCTTCTTTGCCGAAGTGCGCGGACTGAAACCCGACGAGTGGCTTCCGCGCTGTATGGAGATTCTCGAATTTGTCGGGCTTGAAAAATTCACCGAGAGGCGCGCAGGTCAACTTTCAGGCGGCATGAAACAGAAATTGGGCTTGGCTTCTGCGTTGGTCACGCGCCCCAAAGTTCTCCTCCTCGACGAACCCACCACCGGCGTTGACCCCGTCACGCGGCAGGATTTCTGGCAGTTGGTTATCAAGTTGGTCTCACAACCGACCTTAAACCGCGAAGGCACAAAGGACACGAAGGGATTTATAAGGGAAGAAACTTTGCGTACTTCGCGTCTTCGCGGTGAAGAGTCATCAGGCGTTGCCGTATTGATCAGTACCCCCTACATGGACGAAGCCTCGCGCTGTCACCGTGTCGGCTTTATGAAGGAAGGAAAAATCATCGCAGAAGATACACCCTCCAACCTCCGCGCCCGCCTCAACGGACGCGTGCTCGAATTGCGCGGCTCGCCGCTGAATCTCCTCCGTCACATTGCGCATCAGGATGAAGATGTCGAAGACGTGCAGGCGTTCGGCGACCGTCTGCACATCCGCGTCGGGGAGGGAAAGGCTCAGGATGTGTTGAGCAGGCTCAAGTCGAAGATACGAAGCGCGGGCGGCCGCGTGGATGAACTTCGCTCCGTGCCGCCCGTCCTCGAAGATGTGTTCATTGCTCTCGCCGAGCATTCAACGTTTGAACGTTCGAACGTTTGAACGTTTTCACGAGATTTCTATGGAACCTGTTATCTCTGTCACCAACCTGACCAGAAAGTTCGGCGACTTCGTCGCAGTGGACAACGTCTCGTTCGAAGTGCGCGCGGGCGAGGTGGTTGGCTATCTCGGTCCGAACGGTTCAGGCAAGACGACCACCATCCGCATGCTGCTTGGGCTGCTCAAACCCGATGAGGGCAAAGCGACCGTGCTGGGATTCGATGCGTTCGAACAAAGCGAACAGGTGCGCACCCGTGTGGGATACATGTCGCAGAAGTTTGCGATCTACGACGACCTGACTGTGCTCGAAAACCTGACGTTTTACGGCGGCGTGTATGGCATCACGGACAAAACCCGCATCGCACGGACCCTCGAACTGGTCGGGCTTCGTGGACATGAATCCACGCTGACACATTCCCTCTCCGCAGGCTGGCGTCAGCGGCTGGCGCTGGGCATCGCCTTGGTGCACGAACCGAAACTGCTCTTCCTCGATGAACCCACCTCAGGCGTTGACCCGACCGCGCGCCGCGCCTTCTGGGACCTGATCTACGAACTCGCCGACAACGGCGTGACGATCCTCGTCACCACCCACTACATGGACGAAGCCGAGTACTGCGAACGCGTCGGCATCATGCGCGACGGCAAACTGCTGGCGATGGACACGCCCTCGAACCTGAAACGCAACATTATCCCTGGCGATGTGTGGGAGGTGTATGCCGAACCGCTGGAGGCGGGGTTGGAAGTACTGCCTGAAATTGAGGGAGTGTTACGCGTGGGGCTGGCTGGCGATCATTTGCGGACGATCACGGAAAGAGGAAAGAGGAAAGAAGACCTGTTACGGGCGTTGAGGGGGAGGAACGTGAATGTGAAAGATGTCGCGGTCGGTGAGCCGACGCTGGAAGATGTGTTCATTTCGCTGGCGAGGTGAGCAGGGGAAGACAATGTGGCGGGGAAAGGAGCATCTGGGGGATTTTCCGTATTGAAATATTTGGCGAGGTTGGGTATCTTTGCCCTGGTTGCTAAAAAGCAAAATAGTATTTCAAAAGGATGCTCAAATGAAACGGTTACCTAAAGTTGGGAAGGTGTTGTATGGTGTACTTTTGGCGCTGATGCTTACCATGTTGCTTGGATTATTTCCGCAAAATGCTTTGGCTGCATGTACGGGGAACGGATGCGTTGGAAAAGATCCGACTGAACAAGGATGTGGGACGGGGGCACAAACGAAAAAATGGATATATATACCTAACAATGTTTATCCCGGGTTGGGACAAGCCCAACTCCGCTTTTCGTCCACATGCAATGCCAAATGGGCACGGACATTAAATACAAGTGGTTTTTGGTATTATACGGCTGCAACAGATTGGTGGTATTTCTCTCCACCTTTTGGTTATTCGTATTCTGGCGGTACATTTCCGAATGAGACAGTTTATACAAAAATGTTAGGTCCTGCTTACAGCGCGCAAGCCTGTGGAGCGATGAATACATCACCTATTTCGGTGCCACTTCCAATGAATAATAGTTGGTATTGTACAGGATGGTGGTAGGCTGATTGTAGGTTTATATAACTGGAGATAATAATGAAATTAACCAAAAAACAAACTGTAAGACTTTTTCAATCTGTTGAGAATTGGGGCGTGCTTATTGTACCGTTCATAAGTGTTTTGTTGATAGGCATATTGGCGCGTTCTTGGGAGACTGGGTCGGTTGTTCAGGCAGAAAGCATTATCGGGCAATCAAATTTGAGCGCACAAGATATAGCCGACAAAACTTCTGCTTTAGGTCCTTTCCAGGCTGATGAAATTCCCGATTCTTCGTTTGCGATTTCGGTAGCGAATGGTATCAATTTTTTCGCCGGAAATTACCGGCTGGATACTAATGGTAAACTGGCAATTGATTTCTGCTTTGACCAAATTGATACCGGTGACTGGATGATATGGGTTTCAAGTATTACTGATAAGCAGGGATTATCCGCTGCTCCCTCCGGAGGAGAACTTCTTGAAATCCGTTTTCCTCCGATACTCATTGATGGTAAGCCCAAACAGCAAATTATGGATTTCCGAGGCGAAACTGCCAGCGAATTGAAAGATTATTATATTGATGCCGATCCGAACCAGCGAATTGGTCAACGCTGCGTTACAATGACCTACAATCTTCCACAAAAGTTCGATCTGTCTAATTTCACGGTTACTGTTGACAGCATCGTTGCATATCCTGATGAAAATACTCAATGCTCTGAGGCTTTGCTTTTGAAAATTCAAAAGAAATTGAACGATGGACAAATCGGGATAAAAGTAAAGATGAAAACGGAAACGTCAGATGGTGGAGGCGTATGTGGCTTTGAAATTACGCAAAAACCTGAAGACATGTCATTCGAGGAAGCCATGTCTATAATAAACGGTAATGAAATGATAATAGACCTATATGGAATTCGAGGACCTTGGATTTTTGAAGGCAATGTGAAATAACGGTTGAAATTCTTATCATGTAGGATTTTGACTATATAAAAAAGACCAGGCTTCTCCACCTGGTCTTTTTGGTACACCTCACATGGTCGGCAATGCATTTTTTGCTGGTTTGGATAAAGCCTTTTAGATGGCAAAGTGCAATTGCATCTACTTCGGTGCGTATTTACGCCGACGCTGGCGAGGTAGGAAAGTTGGATTGACAGATTCATGGGGGGGAGGGTATAAAATTACTCCATAGTGTATAGACAAGACGATGGAGGTAACCTATGTTGAAACACCCTGAAAAGAAAATTTCTGTATTGATCCTGGACGATCATCCGCCATTACGGGCGGGGGTGCGGGCAATCTTGGAGAAAACACCTGATATTTATGTTATCGGCGAAGCAGGGAGCGGTGAGGAAGCCGAAAAATTGCTCGATGAATTACGCCCCAGCATTATTCTGCTCGATTTGAAAATGCCTAATTTTTCTCCATCGGCTTTTGAGAAATGGGCGCGTGAAAAGTACCCTGAAACGGTCACTTTGGTCCTAACCGCGCATGACCGCGACGCCTACCTTGCAGGCATGATGGAGGCTGGCGCGGTCGGATTTTTGGATAAAGAGGCGCGGGCGGAGCAGTTGATCGAGGCAATTCGCCGCGCGTCTTCAGGGGAAAGTCTTTATGACGAGTGGCAGCAAAATAGGGCACGCAAATGGCGCGAGGAAGTGGAGAAGAAGTGGAACGACCTGTCCGAACGAGAACGGCAGGTGTTGAGACTGTTGGCGGAAGGGCTGAACAACAAGGATATTGCCTCAAGGCTGGGTGTTACTATCAAGACGCTCGATAAACATTTTGAGAAGATTTACCAAAAACTTGAAGTAACTTCACGGACAGAGGCTGCTTTGTGGGGAAAAGAACATGTGGGGGATTTTCCGTATTGAAACACTTATAAGAGAACTGTATTATTACCCTGAGCGCTCATACAAATCCTGTTTTGAAAAGGAGATAATGTACATGAAAATCAAGTTGTTGATAATGCCTATATTTATGGCTCTGTTACTTATGGCAACAATCTTTGGCAGATTCCCCAGCTCTCATAAAGTTTTGGCAGCTGCGCTTTGTTATGGAAGCAGTTGTTATGGTAAAAATCCTAACACTATGGGTTGTGGATCTACAGCATACTATGGCGCGCTGATAAAAAACCTTTAACGCAATGGAGTCAAAATTGGCGAGGTTCACAATCGCTACTCTGGTTCCAATGGGTGTTTGGCACAATGGGAACGAACTCTAAATTTGTCGAATAATCAGTATGCGGAAGGAAGTATTCGATGGGGCGGGATTAACTATAATTCTGGCTGGCAAACGGTCAGTTCTCCATGGGTGATTGGCTATGGAGCAACGGTGTACACTCCCATGTACGGAACGAATTCAGGCATTGGTGCATCTTTGAATTGTGGAAGCCTTTCCCTGAGTGGACCCATCTATCCTCCCAACCCTCCACCCGGGTACGTCTCTGGAATCTATAAAACCAACAATTGCCAGGCAAATTGAAGGAGTTAAGTTGATGAAAACGAGAATTGTCTTTTCGCTGATAGCGATTGCACTTGTAGCAGGGTTGATACTTGTTACTCTGGGTGTGCCGCCTGCCGCTTCTAATGTTCAAGCAGTGGAACTTTCCAGAGGAAAAATTGCAACCCCCGCACCTTTGCCAACCGCAATCCCTGGCGTATCCGTTTTGGCGATACAGAAATATGCGCAGGGCGGCAAAGTCATTACCCGGCAAAAATCTGGTTTCGACATCAGCGCTGCCAACTTTCGATATGAAAACGAAGAAATCAAAGTGGATGTCTGTTTTCAATTGCCCAGTACTGCCGACTGGCGGGTGTGGGATGCCACCTTACAAACCAAAAGTGGAAACCTTCTCTTGTCAACTATTGCCCCGCGTGAACTGACGGAGACCCTTGCGGACGGAAAACGACGGGTCACCACCTACGGGAATGGCATTTCATGGAACGATATTCTTCATGATGGTCAACCGGATTATCTTTGTGAGACCCTTGCTTTCTTTTCGCCCACAGCGGAAATTGACCTGCAGGAAATAGATCTGACACAGGTAAGTCTTGTGATTCAGTCAATCGGGGCGCTTCCAAGAGAAGGACAGGAATGCGCCTTCTATCTCGAAACAGTTCAAAGCCGGCTGGACGCCAAAGGGATTGGCATCAAACTGGACTGTGTTAGCCAGGAGGGAGGAGCCCAAGTGGTTATTGCTCGGAAACCCGCAAATATGACTCAAAGCGAGGCTGAAACGCTGGTCTCCAAAGAAAGCGTTGAGGCGTTTATCGTGCAGGGTCCCTGGATATTTCCATCCTCCTCTAAATAATCGTCAGACAAAAAAGACCAGGCCTTTCAACCTGGTCTTTTGGGTTACTGTGACTGGACATTGGTCTGCTCAGGGATGACCAGCGCCATGATCAGATAGACCAACGCGATCCCGCCGAAGCCGGTGAAGAACGCCAGCAGGGTCAACAGGCGGACGATGGTCGGGTCAATGCCGAGGTATTCGCCCAAGCCTGCGCACACGCCCGCAATCATGCGATTGGACGTACTGCGGGTCAGTTGCTTGTAGGGGGTGTTCATGATGCACTCCTTTCCGTGATTTCTAGGAGTACATACGCAGGCTTTTGAAAGAGGTTGCAGAATCCCGCAAGGCTGTTAGAGACTTTCCTGTATCAAAGCCGGTTGCGCCTCCGTCTTTTCGTCCAGCGGCTCCGCCCCCGCCTTTTTCAAATCCTCGGCTGAAATGCGCGCCACCGAAGCCACGCTGTCGCCCGGCTGAGGCTTGATGAGATGCACGCCCTTCGTGGCACGTCCCGCCTGTTTGACGGTCTTGTTCTTGATGCGGATGGCAACGCCGTTGGCGGTGATGATGGTCAGGTCGTCGTCCTTTTGCACCACGCGCGCTGCCACAATCTTGCCGATCTCCTTCAATGCCTTCTGGTCAATGGTGGCGATGCCGCTGGTGGCGCGTCCTTTGGGAGTGTATTCCTTGAGCGGCGTCTGTTTGCCGTAGCCGCCCGAGGTCACAACCAGAAGCGAACCGTCTTTTTCGACCACATCCATGCTCGTGACCAGATCATCCTTCCGTAGTTTGATTGCCTGCACGCCCGCCGCCTGCCGTCCCATCGCGCGGACTTTGGTCTCATGGAAGCGCAGCGCCTGCCCGTTCTGCGTCACGAAAATCACCTCGTCGTTGCCGCTGGTGAGACGCGCCCAGCCGAGAGTGTCGCCTTCCTCCAAATTCATGGCAATCAAGCCCGAGGGGCGGACAGAAGCGAACTCCTCCATCAGCACGCGTTTGACCTTGCCGCGCGCCGTCGCCAGCATACAGTATCCGTGCGCCGAAAAATCCGAGACGGCGATGGCGGCGGTGATGCGTTCGTTCGGTCCCAGCGCAAGGATGTTCACCAGCGGAATGCCCTTGGCGGTTCGATCCGCATCGGGGATTTGGTACACCTTCTCGGAATAGACCTTGCCCTTATCCGAGAAGAACAGCATCGAATCGAGACTGCGGGCGGGGATGAGCGCCACGACTTCATCCTCCTCCTTCGTTTCGTGACCCTTCACGCCGCGCCCGCCTCGGCTCTGGGACTTGAAGGCTTTCGCCGCCACCCGTTTGATGTACCCACGCTCAGTCAGACTGATGAGCACCGCCTCGTCGGGGACGAGGTCCTCCTCGCTCAGTTCCTCGGTGGCGTCGGCGGCGATGCGCGTGCGGCGGTCGTCGCCGTATTTTTCGGCGAGGTCGCGCATGTCGTCCTGAATGAGGGCGAGAATCTTTTTGGGGTGGGCAAGCAGGTCTTCAAAGTAGGCAATCTGTTCCGTGACCTGTTTGTGTTCTTCTTCGATCTTCCAGCGTTCGAGGGCGGCGAGACGGCGCAACTGCATATCGAGGATTGCCTGCGCCTGCACCTCGGTCAGTTTGAAGCGGCTCATCAGGTTGGACTTGGCAGCGTCGGCATCCTGCGATTCGCGGATGGTCTTGATGACGGCATCGAGGTTTGCCAGCGCAATAAGCAAGCCGTCCAGAATGTGCTGGCGCGCCCGCGCCTTTGCCAGGTCATAGTTCGTACGGCGGACGATGACCGTCTGCCGATGTTCGATGAAGATTTGCAGGGCGCGTTTGAGCGGCAGGGTGCGGGGCTCACCATCCACCAGCGCAAGCATTTGCACGCCGAAGGTGGTCTGCAGGTTGGTGTATTTGTAAAGTTGGTTGAGAACTTTCTTCGGCTGGGCGCCGCGTTTGAGTTCGATGACGATGCTCATACCGCGGCGGTCCGACTCGTCGCGCAGGTCGGCGATTTGGTCAATCTTGTCGTCGCGTACCAATTCGGCGATGCGTTCGATGAGCGAGGCTTTGTTGACCTGGTAGGGTATCTCCGTGACGACGATGTTGTACCTGCCGCCTTTGGTCTCTTCGATGTGCGCCATGCCGCGCACCACCAGCCTGCCCCTGCCCGTGCCGTAGGCGGCTTCGATGCCCTCCCGCCCGATGATGACGCCGCCGGTGGGGAAGTCGGGTCCGTGGATATGCTTCATCAACTCGTCCAGGGCGATGTCGTCCATCCGCTCGTAGTTGTCAATCAGGAAGATGATGGCATCGGTCAGTTCGCGCAGGTTGTGCGGCGGGATGTTCGTCGCCATACCGACCGCAATGCCCGATGTTCCGTTAAGGAGCATGTTTGGCACGCGGGCAGGCAGGACAAGCGGCTCTTGGAGCGTGTCGTCGAAATTGGGACCGAAGTCTACGGTATCTTTGTCGAGGTCTGCCAGCAGTTCTTCGGCAAGCCGCTGGAGGCGGGCTTCGGTGTAACGCATCGCCGCGGGGGCGTCGCCGTCAATCGAGCCGAAGTTGCCCTGTCCATCCACGAGGGGGTAGCGCATGGAAAAATCCTGCGCCATGCGCGCCATGGTCTCATAAACTGCCGAGTCGCCGTGTGGATGATATTTGCCCAGCACCTCGCCCACGATACGGGCAGATTTTTTGTACGCCGAGTTCGAGCGGATGCCCAACTCCTGCATGGCGTACAAAATGCGGCGGTGGACGGGCTTCAAACCGTCGCGCGCGTCGGGCAGGGCGCGCGCCACAATCACGCTCATGGCGTAATCCAGGTAGGCTTCACGCATTTGAGCGTCAATATCAACTTGTTGGATGTTTCCGGTTTGGAGAGTGGTTTCTTCTGCCATTCTTTCTCTCTGCAATGGGGATTCGGCATAAAAAAGACACGGATGTGAGGGATTCCGCGACTCCGCGTCTTAATTAAAGAAGAATTTGCCTGATTTGCTCTAATTATACCACTTTCGCTCTCTTATTTTTCCTTGCGTATGCTGGTCTCCAGCCATTCTCCCAGGCAGGCATACCGCCGTTTTGTGCGCCGTCAGAGTGCAGGGAAACAAAAAGACCCGTTTGAGCGGGTCTCTTTTGTTGAGGAATTTGCTGTGCCGAAGGTGGGACTTGAACCCACATGAGGGAACCCTCACTACGCCCTGAACGTAGCGCGTCTGCCAATTCCGCCACTTCGGCAATCGTTTGGCGCACTGAATTTTATCCCAAAGGTCGTTTTTGTCAACCTGAGGAGCGCTGGTGATCATGGCTTTCTCAAGCTGATGAGCGTTCGCATGGTTATGAAAAACGCGATTTTCTTTGCGTTCTTTGTAGGCTTGGCGGTTCAAAGGTTTGTCAGACATTACTTTTATAGGGAAGTTTTACAGTTACCCCACCCTTACCGGCAGTTTGCAACATCGGCGCGTGAACATCGTATGAAATTGTGGAACAAAATTCAAAGTTGTTCGTCATGACTATGACCTTTGCAGTTTTGCAATATCCGCCTGGACGGAAGAAAAACAGTACCGTTAGGGGATACAACAGTCTGCTTGAAACGAGGTTAATAGAATCAGCAAAAGAAAGGAGGCGCCCTATGTTCGTCGTTGCCGTCATAGTCTGCTTGCTCGTGTTCGCCGTCATTGCCGGGGCGGACTTGCTCGTCTCGAACATCAATTCGGACGAGTTGAGCAACATGGGTGTCGAGAGGAAATCATGACCGAGGACACCCACATTCCCTAGCCCGATGCTGTGGCAAAACAGCGTCGGGCATTTTTTTTGGGGAGGAAAAGGAAGCGGGGAGAAACGGTTGTTCGAGCAGAATCAACCGTCGGTTGAGGATGGGGCGGGCAGTCTGTAAGGGTATAATCAGGAAAAATTTCACAGGAAACTGCCATGGACTTTTCCCTCTCCCCCGAACACGAAATGACCCGAAAAATGGTGCGCGACTTTGTCCAAAAAGAAATCGCGCCCGTCATCAAGGAATATGACCGCAAACAGGAACCCATCCCTTTTATGCTCAAGCGCATGGGCGAATTGGGGATTCTGGGGCTGCCTTTTCCCGTCCGCTATGGCGGGCAGGGCATGGATTACCTCGCCTGGGGGCTGGCGTGCGAAGAACTCGAAGCGGGAGATACCTCCCTGCGGGTGGTCATGTCGGTGCATACGGGCTTGTGCGCGATGAGCATCTTTCAGTGGGGGACGGAGGAGCAGAAGCGCAAATTCCTTGTGCCGCTGGCACGAGGCGAGAAGATCGGCTGCGGCGCTTTTACCGAACCCGGCATGGGGTCGGACGTGGCGGCAATGCGGACTTCGGCAAAACGGGATGGCGACTACTACATCCTGAACGGCGAAAAGATGTGGATTTCGCTCGCATCCAAAGCCGACCTGGCGCTGGTGACCGTCAAAACAGACCTTTCCTCCCCGAAACCTTCTTCTGCTCTTTCCACCTTCATCGTTGACCTGCACAGCGAGGGGGTGCGGCGCGGCGACATTCACGGCAAACTGGGCGTGCGGGCAGGCTCGACAGGCTGGATCTCGTTCACGGATGTACGCGTCCCTGCCGCCAACCGCCTCGGCGAGGAGGGGGAGGGTTTCAAAATCACCATGTCTGCCTTTGACCACGGGCGCTACACGGTGGCTTCGGGCGCGACGGGCATCATCCGCGCCGCGCTCGAAGCGAGCGTAAAATATGCCAGGACGCGCACGACTTTTGGCAAACCGATTGCAGAACATCAACTCATTCAGGAAAAAATCGCCAGGATGTCGCAGGATTATGAGATTGCGCGCCTGCTTTATTATCAGGTGGGGTGGCTGAAGAATCAGGGTAAACGCTGTACGCGGGAGACTTCTTTTGCGAAAAAGTTTGCTACCGAAGCCTCCTTCAGCGCGGCGAATGAGGCAATCCAAATTCACGGCGCGTACGGCTACAGCGATGAGTACGACGTGGAGCGTTACCTGCGTAATGCCCGCGGCGCGATGATTTACGAAGGCTCCAGCGAGATTCAAACCTTGATTCAGGCGGGGTACGCCCTCGGCGAACGGATGGATAAACCCCTGCGCTGCGAAGCGCCCGCCTACGACGCCGATTTCTGGCAGGGAGAACCGTGATGGACATTCAGCCTCTGCACACAAAAATCGAAAAGACCATCCAGACCTCGTATGGCACGGTAGTTATGGAGCATTATTCCGGGTTCCCGCGCGGTGAATCCAACATTTACTGCGTTGACCCCGGCGGCAGAATCCTGTGGTTTGCCGAAAAACCCGACCCCTACACGCTTTACTCGCGTCTGCGCTTCAACGAAGACGGCTGGACGCTTTCCACTTACACCACCCACGGTCACGCCTGCGACCTCGATCTGGAGACTGGCAAAATCCTGAACAAGACCAGCATTCAATGAACGCATTGGCGTTGCGCCGGGTGCGTAGGGAGAGCGGCGCAGCCTTGTGGTGAAATGATGCAAAGTTTCCGCCGTCTATTCCTCCTGAAAGAATCCAGCCAGATTGCGATTAGCGTTCTGTTGGGGATTTACGTTATTGCGGGGCTTCAGACCCATTGGATATTCAGAAATACAAACCCTGAGTATGATTTTGCCTTTTACGAAACTGCGCTCAAAAAAGCCCTGTCCGCTTCCGATCCCTATGACGTGCGTGAAATCGGACCGGCCTTCCTTTATCCGCCGCCAGCGCTTTTTATTGTTGAAGCGTTCGACCTCCTGCGCGAGCTTTTCGTCAGAAGATTAATATTTACAACGGTGAATGTTGTGATTCTGCTGTTGATCATCCTTGGGGTGGGGGGATATTTCGGCTATTCGGCGCGGGCAATTTGGTTCTGGTTCCCGCTGGCGTTTTTCTATGCTCCCGCGCTCCAGACGCTGGAATTGGGACAGATCAATCTTGTGACTGCATTGGGGATTCTTCTGTTTTTTATCTCAACGAGTCCGATCCTCTCGGCGGTCGGTTTGACGCTTGGGATGGTGACCAAAGTCACGCCGGCGGTATTTCTGGTGTACAGCCTTGTGAAAAGGGATATCAAGGCCATCCTGCTTTCATTGATTATTCTGACGCTTGCTGTGGGGGTGAGCATAGGGCGGTACGGTTTGCAGCCGCATCTGACGTACGTTGAGGTCTTCACACAACTTTTGAATACGTTTCCCATTTCACAGAATTCCCAGTCCTTTGTTTCCAAGGTGTGGGTGAATTTTTCGCCGGACGTGCCGCCGGTTCTCATTCAGAGAATTTACATCCTGTATCTGGGGAGCCTCGTTCTGGTAAGCAGTATCATCGCTTCCAGAACGCGCGATGCCGTACCTGTGTTTGTGACGCTGGGTTTGGCAACAGCCGTTTCGCCAAACGTGATGTGGTACCACCATTACGTTTTTCTGCTCATGCCCTTGTTCGTTTGGATGGGATGGCGGAAAATGGAGCAGAAGGTGGTCTTATGGGTTATCATCGGGCTGCTGGTTGTCCAGTTGGATTATTATTTTCTCACCACCGGTTTTCTCATCCATCTCTTTGTCCAAGGTTCGATCCTGTGGATTCTCCTTCAGCAGTACCAACACCTGTACGGGTCTCTGCCAGGGTTGAGACGCCCCTCTCTTGAAAATCATGTTCAGCCTGAATGAACCCTCCCTCGGCTTCGTCGTCATCTTTCTGTTGTTCAGCGTACTGTTCTTTTTCAACACCTACCGCCTCTGGTTCAAAACGGACGAATATTACCAGTCGCTCTACGACAGCCTGATCCGTGAACCTTCCATTTACCCCTTCAGGGATTTTTTCCTTAAGCGGCTGAAGAACAAGCAAAAATGGGTGCTCTGGCAGAAGATTTTCAGTCTGTTTGGGGTGGCGGCGGTCCTCGCGGTGGATGTGCTGGTGGTGATGACTTTTGTGAGCGGAAAATAACGATGACTTTTGGGTCAAAATTGTGGAATGATTCCACTAGCCAACGCGCCGAAAACCGAAGAGAATTAACAGCGCAGCGCGAAGCAGGCGCGTAGAATATGTGTAATAGACGCTCTCCAGCGTCAAATCATCCAAACTTGTTTGTCAGGACTATTGCAACTTCACGGAGGTAGCCTTGAAAATCATCGCATGTATCAAACAAGTCCCGGACTCGGAGGCGAAAGTACGCGCCGAGGGCGGGCAGGTGACGTGGGGGGACGCGCCGCTGGTCATCAACCCGTTCGACGAATACGCCGTCGAAGGCGCGCTTCAGCAGAAGGAAGCGCACGGAGGGACGGTCACCGCGCTGTGCATCGGACCCGAATCTGCCAAGGAAGCGCTCAAGCACGCCCTTGCCATGGGCGCAGACGAAGCGGTTCTCGTCTCGGACCCTGCGCTGAACGAGATTGACTCGCTCGGCGCGGCGCGTGTCCTTGCTGCGGCGATTCAAAAGATTGGCGGCGCCGACATGGTCATCTTCGGGCGGCAGACGCTCGATAACGGCTCCGGTCTCACCAGCGCGCAGGTGGCGAGAGTCCTCGGGTGGTCACTGCTTGGGCTGGCTGGTCAGATCAAGGTCCAGGATGAAGCGGTGACAATCGAGCGGGTGGTCGAGGAGGGCAGGGTCACTGTCAGCGCGAAGATGCCCGTCGTGTTGAGCGTCGTGCAGAGCATCGGCGAGCCGCGCTATCCGTCGTTCATGGGTATCCGCAAAGCGTCGAAGGCAAACATCCCCGTCTGGTCGCTGGCTGATTTGGGCATCGGCGCGCCTGCGGCGGTGGTGAAGCGCATCGAGTTGATGAACCCGCCCGTGAACGAAGTGAAGATTGAGATGATTACGGGTGAGACGCCCGAGGAAATTGCCAAAGCGCTCGTGGATAAAATCATTGCGGAGAAGGTGCTATGAAAACCTTTGTTTATGTTGATCATTTCAAGGGTGAAATTCAGCCCGCCTCGTGGGAGGCGATTGGGCTGGGCAAGACGCTCGGCACGGTGAGCGCGGTGGTGTTCGGCTCCGGTGTGGATGCGGTGGCGAAAGCCGCTTTTGAATATGGCGCCGACGAAGTCTTCGTGGCGGACGACCCGGCTTTGGAAGATTTCCGCGCCGAACTGTATGCCTCCACGCTTTCGGCGCTCGCTTCTGCTCAAAGCCCGGACCTGATTCTGTTCCCCATCACTGCCCGCACCCGCGAACTTGCCGCCATGAGCGCCGTGGATTTGAACACGGGCGTGCTGACCGACATCTCGGCGCTGGAGGTGGTGGACGGCGCGCTGGTGGCGACGCGCCCCATCTACGAAGGCAAGGTGCTGGAGAAGGCGGTCTGTTCTGCCAAGCCCGTGATGGCAAGCATTCGCCCGCGCTTCTTCCCCAAGCCGCCGAGGGATGAGAGCCGCTCCGGGACGCCGGTCAGGGTTGAGGTCAGGGGCGAGGCGCTGACGAAGGTGGAGGGGTATTCCGCTTCGGAGAGCGCGGTCAATTTGGGCGATGCGCCGGTCATCGTCTCCGGCGGGCGCGGCGTTTCGAACAATCCGTCTCTGGTGCCGCCTGCCGGCCTGGACGAAAAGCAAGCCGAGATTTGGCGCGCCCAGCAGGGGTTCGCGCTCATCACCGAGTTGGCAAACGTTCTTGGCGGCGCAGTGGGCGCCTCGCGCGCGGCAGTTGACGGCGGGTACATCCCCTATTCGCATCAGGTCGGGCAGACGGGCAAGGTGGTCACGCCGGATTTGTACATCGCTTGCGGTATCTCCGGCGCGATTCAGCACCTGGTGGGGATGCGTAACTCGAAAGTGGTGGTTGCCATCAACAAAGACCCCGACGCGCCCATCTTTACGCAGGCGCGTTATGGAGTGGTCGGCGACCTGTTTCAGATTGTCCCCGCGTTGACGGCGGAATTCAAGAAGAGGCTCGGAAAGTAGGACGCGGGCAGGATACAGCAACGAGTAGGACAAGTCCCTGGACTTGTCCTACTTTTTTTCAGGTTGCCTTCGGTTTCACCAGCCGTCCGCCGATGATCGCGGCGAGGAACATGAAGAGGAGCACGCCCGCCCCGCCGCAAATCCCTGCTGCAGTGAAGGAGGCGGCGATGCCCTTCAAGCCTACTTCTTCATTCGGGAAGACCTTCTGCGAACCGTCGGCATAGGTGCAGGTCAACTCGGTATAGTGACCCGTGCCGCGATTCGGGCTGGAGGTGGTGGGCTGACCGAAGCCGTAATCACGATACGAATAATCCACCGCGTCGGGGCAGAGAACATACGCAGTCAGGCGGTCAAAGAGGGGCGGTGTGGCGGTAATCATCGCTCCGCCAAACGGCACAAGGAAAAACAACGCGCTTCCTCCCAACAGCAATGCGAGAAATGCGCCAATACAGGAACCCTGCCAGCGTTTCATGGGAGTCTCCTTGGCGAACAGGATAAACTTTGTCTGGATTATAGCCGCCAAAATAAAAGCGCGTGGAAGTAATTTCCGCGCGCTTCAAGGTTCAAACCTGCGTATCAGGAAATGACAGGCATCAACTCCCGCTGGTAGAACGAGGGCAGCAGGCTCTGGTACGAGCGCAGCGACTGGCGAATCTGCATCCGCGCCCGCGCCAGGCGGCTCTTCACCGTCCCCACCGGCACCCGCGCCGTCTGCGCCGCCTCCTCATACGACATCCCCTCCATATCCACCAAAATGACCATCAGACGGTAATCGGGTGTCAGCGACTTGATGCACTGATGCAGCGCTCTCTGCAACTCGGACGACTCGGTTCTTTCCTCTGGACCTGGGGCGGAGTCCCGCATCCATTCCGGCGACTCAATCTCCTCGCCTTCGTTCGTGAACTGCTCGAGGGGCATTCCCCGGTGACGTTTGCCGCGCCGCAGTTCATCGTAACTGGCGTTGACGGTCACCCGCGCCAGCCAGCTCTTGAAGTTCCCGCCGCGAAACGAACGGATGTGCCGAAAAGCATGGATGACCGCCTCCTGCACAGCGTCTTCCGCCAGACATTCATCGTGGACGATGCGCAGGGCGATGCGGTAGAGCATATCTTGATACATCCGTACAAGGGCATTGAAAGCATCCAAATCGCCCCGTTGGGCTGAAAGAATCAGGGAGTTTTCCGATGTTTTCATACTCTAATCATACTTCCCCGCTGTTACAAGCCTGTCCCGGAGATGTTACAGTTTTGTAACATGGTCTTGCTCTGTTGCAATCATTCAAAAATCTTGCGTATTTTGCGCTCTCTAGCGCAACTTCGGGCGTTAGAGAACGCCCAGTATGCTTCAAAAAAATCCTTGCAACAGAGTAACATGGTCTTGATACGGCGGCGCCGGTTGAATAGCCCCCAAGGACATATCGAGACCTGCCTGCTCGACGATTAAAACCTACCGCCTGGGCAGTCTGAGCGTAAACACTGTGCCGCGCGGGTCGGTCTGACTGGAACGCACGCCCACGCCGCCGCCGTGCAAAGCCGCAATGCGGTTGACCAGCGCCAGCCCCAGCCCGCTCCCCTCGGTGCTGCGCGCGTTCGAGCCGCGATATAACTCTTCGAAAATTTTGGGCAGGTCTTCGGGCGGGATGCCCGGCCCCGTATCTGCCACTTCGATGACGATTGCCCGCCCGTCCTCCATTGCGCGGACTTCGATCGAATCCTCCGCCGACGTGAACTTGAGCGCGTTTTCGACGAGGTTGTACACCGCCAGAAGCAAAAGGTCGGGGTCGCCGGTGACGAGCGGAAACGGCGAGGGGACTTTGGGAATCAGCAGGCTGATCTCGCGTTTCTCGTAGGCGGGATTGACATGCGCGGCGGTCACCACGTCTTCCAGCAGTTCGGGGACGTTGACCGGATAGCGCTCGATGACGCGCTCTTCGAGTTCGGATAACTTCCGCAGGTCGTTCAACAACCGGATGAGGCGTTCGACGGCGCGGTTGGCGTTCCCCACTGCCTGCTGGCGCTCCTCCTCGGTCTTTCCTTCCTTGAGGTTCACCAGCGCCGCGCGCAAACCTGTGAGCGGATTCTTGATTTCGTGGTCGAGCCGGCGCATGAAGTTGCGGCGGTTGTCCCGCTCCGCCTGAACGTAATCGGCGTAGAGGGTGCGGCTTTGAGCAAGGTGACGCTGATCCCAGGCGCGGATGGCAAGGAGGATAAGCGCGGTAAAAAACCCAAGCAGAAAGGCAACCAGCGCCGCATTGCGGACGCTCATGCCGAAGACGATGCCGGTAAAGCCCAAATCCACCGAGAGCAGGAAGGGAAACTCAGGCGGGAGGAAGAGACGTGCAAGAATGGCGAGGAGCAAACCGCTTCCGAGCGGAATGCCCAGCCAGGTGACCCACCAGCGCCAGTCTTTGAGCCGGTACATGTCAGCCTTCTCCGTGGACGGCGGCGATGAAGCGGTAGCCTTCGCCGGAGATGGTTTCGATGAAGCGCGGTTCGGCGGGGTCGTCGTTCAGGGCGCGGCGAAGTTCTGCCACGCGGGTGTCCACAGTGCGGGTGCCGGCGGGGTATTCCCAGCCCCACACCACTTCCAGCAGGCGTTCGCGGGTGACGGCTTCCTCGGGGTGGGTCATCAGGTGTTCGAGGACTGCGAGCGCCTTGGGGGTGAGTTCCAGCGGTTTGCCGTCGAGCGTGGCGCGGCGGGCGCGCCGGTCGAGGACGAGGTTCCCGGCGGTCAACAGCCAGGCGGTGGAGAGTGAGCGTTCTCCGGGACGGGCGCGCCTCAGCACAGCCCGCACGCGCGCCAGCAGTTCGTGAGGGTCGAAGGGTTTGTTGAGGTAGTCGTCCGCGCCTTCTTCGAGGGCAAGCGCCCGTTCGGACGCCTCGCCGACCTGGGTGAGCAGGATGGTGGGGGTCCAGAGCCCGGCTTTGCGCAGACGGCGCAGGGTTTCGCGCCCGTCCATGCGGGGCATGAGCACGTCGAGGATGATGAGGTCGGGGTGGTGTTTTTGGGCTTTGTCGAGGGCGCTCGCGCCGTCGGAGACGACCAGCACGTGGAAGCCGGCGCGTTCGAGGAAGGGCGCGAGGCTGTCGGCGATGGTGGGGTCGTCGTCGGCGAGGAGGAGGGTGGGACGGTCGTGGGGCATGGTGTTTCCCTCACCCTGACCCTCTCCCAGCCCCCTTCGGGGATGCTTCGCAAGGAGAGGGAATTTTTGAGGGTGAGAAAAGCCTGGTCGCGGGGACCAGGCTTTCGGTCGGGGTGGAGGCGGGCGTCAGCCGGTCCAGTCGAAGGTGTTGATGATTTGTTCGAAGATGGCGGATTCGGTTGCCTTGTCGAAGACCGGCGGGGGGGTGGGGTAGTTGCCGGGGTTGGTGGAGTGCAGGATGAAGGTGAGGCTGACGCAGTTGTTGTTGGATTCGGTGGAGTAGGCGACGAATTCGTAGATGTTGCCTGCGCCGGCGCCGGCTCCGCTTTCTTTGAAGAATTGGATACCGTTGATGGTGACGGTTTCGGTGGTGGTGGGTTCGCCGCCGATGTCGGGCGAGCGGCAGACGGCGAGATTTTCGCTGACGGTTACATCGAGGTATTTTTCGCCCAGGTTGGTGCCGGCGGTGACGATGGGCAGGGCAATGCGGACGTGGTTATCGGACTGGTCGGAGAGGGGTGCGCCGGAAGGATAGCGGAATTCGAAGCCGTATTTGCTGTTGAAGTAGCGTTCCATGCCGCCGCTGGAACTTTGGGTGGCGGTGGAGGATGCCGAGCCGCTGGCGGCGCGGAAGATGCGCGGTCCGACCCACAGGGCGCGGTCGCCGGTGGGGGAGCCGTAGGCAAGGGCGGTGAGGATAAATTTTACGTCTTTGCCTGCCAGGGGGGTGAGGTCCACGTCCACGTTGTAGACGCCGCCTTCATAGCGTTCGAGGAAGGGACCCCAGAAGGTTTTGATGGGGTCGGAGCCGGTTTGATAGTCGAGGCGGAAGACGACGTAGCAGTTTGTTGCGCCGTAGGCGCAGTTGATGGTCGCCTGGAAGCGGTCTCCGCTTTGGACGCTGAAGGCGGGGTAGATGCCCTGAATGTAGCCGTCCTGTTTGTTTTGGGGGAAGGTGATGAGTCCCTGGCGCGGGTCGGTGGCGCCGTTTTCGAGTTTGGGGCTGGTCACTTTGAGGACGAAGCCTTTGGCGTCGCCGTCGGTGCCGGGGCAGGGGAGGGCGCCGGTCTGGGCGCCGCTGAACCAGGAGGCGGCGCAGGCGTTGGCGGCAAAGTCATAGGCGGTGCCAGCCTGCGGGGTGGGGGTGGCGGGCGGCGTGACGG